>CAYVNU010000001.1:0-9866 GCA_964453265.1 uncultured Candidatus Saccharibacteria bacterium
GGCAGGCCCGAATTGCGGCAGGAGGTTAAATGCGTGTATATATAGAGCATTTAAATCATTCATAAATATGCAAATTTAATAGGTCGCATAAATAAAGGAAGTATTGGCAATTACCCTTGACAAAAAGGCTTAAAGGGTGTATAATACTATATTAGTACATTGATTTATATTTAGCAGCCTATTTGCAAGTTGCGAAGGCAGGTGACATCCCTCCTAACACTTGCTGCTAGCAATAAGTAAAGATTCGTTGGCGTTTGTCAGCAGTTTTTCACTTGCAGATAGGGTACTGAATATAAATTATAAATCCCGCTTAAGGCGGGATTTAATTTTGTTTTTTAATGCGTAATTTTTAAAAATTTTTCTATTTCTAACTTAACGGCTGGCAGTACTTGGCTGTTAAGTTTTGTCATTTCTTCTTCTGAGAAATTTTGTAAGACAAAAGCCTCGGTTGGAATTTGGTCACGCGAGCTTCGGCTTTCAACGCCAATGCGAATGCGGTTAAAATCCTGAGTGCCTAAATTTTCAATAATGCTTTTAACTCCGTTGTGACCCGCTGCTGAAGCCGAATAATTTAGCCGTGTGGAGCCAAAAGGTAAGTCTATTTCGTCATGCACGACTAATAGGTCGTTTTTAAAATCCATTTTGTAAAAGTTGCAAATAACTTTTAAAGCCTGTCCTGAGTCATTCATGTAAGTCTGAGGTTTTAAAAACAAAACTTTTTCTCCGTCAGGTCCTAGCCAAGTGTACAAATCTGATTTAAACTCATGACTTTCTTTAGCTGTCATAAATCCGTCGTTGTCATTTAGCAGAAACTCTAAAGCTAAAAACCCGGCGTTGTGTCTTGTATTTTTATATTTTTCGCCGGGATTTCCCAAGCCGACTATTAATTTCATAAAAGTATTATACTATTTTGTTTTCTAAAAACAAAATTTAGGCTTTATCTTTTCCTCTTAATTTTAATAGAATTGGCGTGCCCCAGAAATCCAACTCTTTGACAATTGCATTTTCTAAGAATTTTCTAAATTGTAAAGAAATTGCTGCCGGGTGGTTAACGTATAATTCGAAGGTTGGGGGGTTAACTTCGGTTTGATGTAAAGAAAAAACTTTGGGTTTTTTTTGGTCTCGTAATAATTTTGGAGGATTGGTTTTTAATTTTTTGTCTAAAAAGGTTTTAAGTAACTCTGAACTTACAGTTTTATTACGGGCATCAAAAATAGATTTTACCGACAAAAGTGCTTCATTTAAACCTTCGCCGGTTTTAGCGGACACAAAAAATACCGGACTCATCCATAAAAAAGGGAAGTGGTGGCTTATGTAATCTTGTAGATTTTGATAGCTGTCGTCGCTTTTTCCTTTCTTTTCACCTTTGCGAGTTTTTAATTCTGCTTTTAACTCTTCGGAATAAGCGTCAATTTTGTTAGCTAAAATTACACAGCCTTTTTCCATGGCAAAAATTTCTTGCGCAACTCTTTGGTCTTGTTTAGTAATTTCGGCGTTTGCGTCTATAACAAATAAACAAACATCGCTTCGGCGGATAGATTTGTAAGTCTGAAAACCGGAAAAAATATCCGGTTGTTCTTGGTTATGGTCTTTTTTCTTTAAACCCGCTGTGTCTATAAAAGTATAGGGCGTTCCATTAATAGTAATTTTTTCATCAACTGCAGTTCGGGTGGTGCCTGGGACCGATGAAACTACCGCCCTCTCCGTATTAAGCAGTTTGTTAAAAATACTAGATTTGCCAACGTTGGGTTTGCCTACAATTGAAACAAAAATGTCGGAAAAAGGTTTTGCAGAAATATTAATTTCAGAATCATCTGTTACGTTTTCTTCTTTTCTTTCTTGTTTTGGTAGCAATTCCGCGACACAGTCAAGCATATCGCCAATGCCACGACCGGTTACCGCGGACACAGGGAAAACCGGTTTAATACCTAAGCGTAAAAAATCAGCGGTTTTTTCTTCTAGTTTATTTGGTGAATCTAGTTTGCTAACAGCTAAAATGGTTGGCTTTTTTATTTTTCGGAATTTTTTTAAGACAGCTTGCTCTAAGGCAAAGGAAGGTTGTTTTCCGTCTACAACTAAAATTATCGCGTCTGCTTCCTGCAGCGCAACCTCAATTTGTTTTTGGACATTGGTTTCAAGTTCATTTACAGGCCCAAATGCCAGACCGGCGGTATCTACCAGCGTAAAGCTTTTTTGATTCCAATCTAAATCTAAATATTGTCTGTCGCGCGTAGTACCCGCTATATCTGAAGTTACAGCTATTGGCTTGCCTGCGATTTTATTGAGTAAACTAGATTTACCGGCATTAGGCGGACCGACAATTGCAACAACAGGATAAGAGTTTTTAAGTGACATGATTTTAAGAGGTAGTCCAAGAATGGCTAAAATTATAACCAATCTTATTTAATGATCTATCAATTTGATAAGTAGTTCTTTACTTATTTTGCCCCAATATGACTATTATGTCTACTTTGTTTTTATCTATTTTCATTCCAGGAGGGGGCAGGTTAACTTGCTTTGCTTTTAAAGTATTTAGCAAATATTCGGTTGTAGCCGGTTTTGGGTTTACTTGATAAATAATAGTTTGGGGAAATTCAT
Source organism: uncultured Candidatus Saccharibacteria bacterium (assembly GCA_964453265.1). Taxonomy (GTDB): domain Bacteria; phylum Patescibacteriota; class Doudnabacteria; order UBA920; family UBA920; genus CAYVNU01. Next base: position 2,599 of record CAYVNU010000001.1, read on the forward strand.
CTTTAGTATAATTTACTTCCCATATAACTAAACCGGCACTTGCTAGGTTTTGATTGGCGGTTCTGTATAATTGATTATCTTTGCTGGAATTACCCATCCAAACAATGCTTTTTTCCGCGTATAGCCGGCCTAATGTAAAAGTATTTTTGAAAAAGTTTTCAACATCGGTTTTACTCTTGCCTTCGCAGGGCACCAACACGTAGGCTCCGGAATCTTCTAAAATTTTTGGACAGATTATCCCGGTTTGTTCGTCTAAACTTGTTGCCAGGAAATTATGAATGTTTTTTTCTTTGACAAAGTTATATAGAGAAAGTATTTCGTCAGGTTCTAAATTTGTATGAAAATGGTCGGCAAATATGTTAGCCAGACTGTTTAAAGTTTTGCTATCTGAAATTAAATTCAGGCCGAGGAGTTTGCTTTTAAATGCTTCTATAACTTTTTGCTGTCTTTGGCTTCTGGCAAAGTCCGAACCTTCAGGACCACTGGCATGACGGGAGCGGGCAAATTGCAAAGCTCTCTCGCCGCTTAGTTGTTGTTTTCCGGCTTCAAAATTTACCGGAGGCAAATAGCCCTTTGTGTCTTTAGTAAAGTCATCGGGGAACTGGTAGTCGGTAAATGACCTTTCTACAAAAATATCTATGCCACCAATTTTGTCTATAGCTTTGGCAAAACCGTGAAAATCAACAACCGCAAAATACGGAATGCTAAGGCCCGAAATTTTTTCTATAGATTGTCTTGCCCATGTACCGGCTTCGTTCCAGTCTTTGTTTCTGTTAAAGCCTTCTGCAAAAGCTGAGTTTAGTTTTCTTTGGCCCAGGTTGTTTGGTAGTTGAATTAAATAATCTCTGGGGATAGAAGTTAGGGCAATTTCTCCTAAGTCCGGACGAATTTGTGCCAGCATCATGGTGTCGGTTAAATAGGGACCGTCATGACCTTCGCCGCCAATCCCTAAAAGTAAAATATTAACTGATTTAACTCCATCGGTAAGCAGGTTGTTGTCTCCGCCTCTAAGTACTTGCATTACTTTGTTGAAGAAAGAGGTTTTTTTCCCCACAAAAATTTTGCCTGTTAAATTAATTGCTTTAGCGCCGACTATAGCACCTAAAATAATTATTGTAAGTACAATAGTTAAACTAAAGAATTTTAAGATTTTTTTGCTTTTGTCGGCTCGGTTTGGAGTTTTTGAAAGCAGGCTTAATTGTTTTGGGGGAAGGGGCGAGTACGAAGCAACTTTTGGAGTTTTTGGGACAGGATTTTTTTGAATTGAATCAAGGTTGCTCATGCAATTTCTGAAGAATAATAAAAGAGTGCCCGGAAACTATTTTAAAAATTTTTTGGGCTTGAATTCCAGAATTTTTGGGTTTTGGATTAAAAAATTTCCCCGCTTGAGTTAGGTTAAACATCAAAATTTGTTTAAAGCCAACCCGTTTAAAATTATGGAATTATTCCTGCAAATTATTTTTTATACTACCTTCTAGTCATTATAGTATAAAAAGTCCTTTTAAGGAAAGCTCTGTTTTTACTAAAAATGCTCTATATTTTAAATGGAATTTTTTATATTTATAATTTTAAATTCAATCTAAAAATGAGATTTTATTGAACAAATAAGCATTTATTTTTTTACCCCTTGACCGATTCTAAAATTTCATTAGAATTAGGGTACGCTATTTATAAATTTTCCAATTTTTATGGAACCTGAATTAAACAAAAATCAAAATTCTGAAAATCCTTCTCAACTTCAAGTTATTGGTACGTTTTTTTGGGATTTAATTAAAATTATTATCATCGCTTTGGTAATTATTGTGCCATTTAGGATGTTTGTAGCCGAACCTTTCGTGGTTAGCGGTTCTTCCATGGTGCCAAATTTCCATAACCGGGACTATTTAATTATTGACCGCCTGTCTTACAGAAGCGGTGAGCCAAAAAGAGGGGACGTGATAGTGCTTAAATTTCCCAAAGATACTTCTCAATTTTTTATTAAGCGCGTAATTGGTTTACCTGGAGAAAAAGTTGCTGTTTCTCAGGGAAATGTAATTGTTTACAACAATCAAAACCCTCAAGGTCTTACTTTAAAAGAAAGTTATCTACCTTCGGTTGGTATAACATTAGGCAAGCCTGAGACAGTTTCTTTAGGTGAAGGTGAATATTTTGTTTTGGGAGACAACCGAACAGCCAGTTCGGATTCGCGTGTTTGGGGAATTTTGCCTCAAGATGATATAGTCGGCAAGGTTTGGCTTAGAGTATTTCCGTTCGGTAGTTTTGGTCTTATTCCGCAAGCTTCTTATTAAACTTTTTTAAATTAGCATACGTCAAAATTTGGCAGGTTAATTTTTTAGTTCGTCTAAATTTATAAATTTTTATACATTTCTTTATGGGCAGACCAAAAAAAAATAAAACTGCATCTTCTTATGTGCCAAAAAAAGTTCAGGCTTTACCGGGCGCGGAAGATGTTATAGCACAAGCGAACCCGTATTGGCGCGCAATTATTAGCCGCTTGCAAAAAACTTGCAGAATTTATGGTTTTGAAAAAGCAGAAACACCACAATTAGAAGACTTGCGTCTTTATGAAAATTTTTATAAAGATACGCCATTAGAATTAAGTAAGGTTTTGAGTTTAGATTTAAATGGCCAGTTGGTCGCTCTTAAAGCAGCTTTTTTGCCTGGAGTTTTACGCAGTTATTATCAGCATAAAGTTTACGAAACTAATTTGAGCAGTAAGTGGGCGTATTGGGGTAGCACAGCATATAAAGATTCGGTTTTGCAGGCGCCTATGCAAGATGTAGAATTTGGTTTTGAAGTTTTTGGTAACTTTAATCATTTGGCTGAGGCGCAATTAATTTCGGGTGTTTGGCATTTTTTACAAAGCCTAGGTTTAAAGGAAGTGATTTTGGAAATAAATAGTATTGGCCAATCCGACTGTCAGGTTGCTTATCAAGGCAGTTTGCAGGATTTCTTTACCGGTAAAAAATATGAACTGTGCGATTCCTGCAATGAACATTTGTCTGTAAGGCCAATGAATGTATTTCGATGCGGTAATCTAGATTGTCAGGCCATAGCCTCTGAAGCGCCGACAATTTTAGATTTTCTTGACCAAATTTCCCACAAGCACTTTACTTCTATTTTAGAAGCGCTAGATGAACTTGCCATTCCGTATCAGTTAAACCCGCTTTATGTAGGTCCTCAGGGTTTTAGCAAAACTAATTTTGTAATAAAAGCTCGTGGAAAAGATAAAACTTTTGTAATAGGCGAGGGTGGGTATCATGATCAGCTACTTCAGAATTTATGCGGTAAGAATTATTGTTGTTTTGGTTTTACCGGTAGCTTACTTGAAGTAAAAAAAGCCATGGAAGAAGCTAAGGTTGAAATTGTTCATGAACAAAAGAGTGAAGTATTTTTAGTGCCTTTAGGCGAGCTTGCTTCAAAAAAATCTTTGCGCCTGTTTAGAGACTTGGTTTTAGAAAAAGTTTTGGTCTACGATAACTTTGGCGACAGCGGAGTAAAAAACCAGCTCAAAGCCGCAGAGACTTTTAAAGCGCCAATTGCTCTAATAATGGGTCAAAAGGAAGCGGTGGATGAAATGGTAATTTTACGTGATGTGAAAAGCGGGATGCAGGAAATAATTTCTTATGATAAAATAGTAGAAGAAGTAAAAAAACGGCTTGGCAGATAGGTATTAATAAATTTAATTTGTTAATTGGCTAAAGATTGGTCAGAATTGAATAAGCTTGAAATGCTTTTGCATTAAAATTTTGGTCAATTTTAATTAATTTTGGTCAATTTTGCTCAATAATTATATGGACGATTGCGTATTTTGCAACATTGTAAACAAAACTATTTCTTCTCAAATTTTATTTGAGAACGAAAACTTAATAGTTATAAAAGATATTTTGCCAAAAGCTCCGGTGCATTTGCTTATAATCCCTAAAACGCACCTGCTTTCTATTAACCATATTGGTTCCGAGCACCAGGCATTGGCCGGGGAAATGATTTTCTTAGCCAAACAAATGGCGGAAAAATTTGGTGTGGCTGAAACCGGATACAAGCTGGTATTTAATGTCGGCCGCGATGGCGGACAAGTAATTCCGCATTTGCACCTCCACTTATTGGGTGGTAAGAAACTGGGCGAGTAGGCTTTTTAAAACTCATAACTGATAATTAATAACTTATAACTAATATAGACCTTTTGTCGCTAGTTATAAATTAATAGTTATCAGTTTTTATTATTGTTTGACCAAATGCCAAAACTATTTTATAATAAGCCTATCTAACTGCGAAAGGAGAGTGAGTAATTTGGTAGAAGTAAAAAGAAAAGATAATGAATCATTTGATTCTTTGCTCAGGCGTTTTAACAGAAAAATCCAGCAAAGCGGAGTTTTAATTAGGGCTCGCAAGACCCGTTTTTTTGAGCAGCCTAAAAGCAGGAATTTACAGAAAGTTGCAGCAAGAAGACGTACTCAAATCCGCGCGGAAAAAGAAGAATTAAAAAAACTCGGCAAGCCAATGCCGGTAAAAAGATTCGGCCGCCGATAATTTACGAAATACGAACAATTACGAACTTACGAATATAAAGTTTAAAGTTTTAAATTAAGTTTCGTAAGTTCGTATAAATTCGTACTTGGTAAAATTTATGATTTCATTAAAACAAATTGAAACTGATTTAGTAACCGCAATGAAGGCAAAAGATGCTGTGGCGGTTGATGTTTTGCGCGGTTTAAAAACTAGGGTGCAAAACGAAAAAGCGGCCGCAGGTCGTCCCGAGCGAAGCAAGGGATCTGACCTTAGTGCCGATGAATTATCGGAGAATGAAATTTTAGCTTTAATCCGTTCAGAGGTAAAAAGGCGCAAGGAAGCAGCTACTGCTTTTGAGCAGGGTGGTAATTCGGAATTTGCGCAAAAAGAGTTAAAAGAAGCGGAAATTTTGCAAAAGTATTTACCCGCTCAAATGTCAGAAGAAGCTGTCGCTAAGCTTGCCGATGAAGTTTTGTCAGCCGGCGCTTTTACTGCGGCTGATTTTGGCAAAGCTATGGGCGCGCTTAAAGCCAAAGCTGGTAACACCGCGGACGGCGCGCTTTTGGCAAAAGTTTTGAAAGAAAAATTAAAATAGGAAAAGTAGTGAGTAGTAGGTAGCGTTTAGCCAAACGCTTTGTCTGGCTACCAACTACCAACTACCAACTACCAACTAATAATGGCTAAAGAATCTTACATTGTCGGTTTGGATATAGGCACTTCCAATGTTCGCGTGGTGCAGGCAAAAAGAAACCAGGAAACCGGCTTGTTAAATATTATTGGAGCTAGCGAGGTAACAGCTTCGGGTATTCGGCGCGGGGTTATAGTAGACGTGGAAGAAGCCGTGTCTTGTATTTCTTCGGCTTTGGAAAAAGTTGAGCGTATGACCGGTGTGCCTGTAACTTCAGCTAATGTTTCTGTTGGTGGTAATCATATTTCATCTATAAGCTCGCATGGCGTAATTGCGGTTTCGCGCGCGGACGGGGAAATTTCCGAAAACGACATAGTACGCTGCATAGATGCCAGCCAGGCTATTTCTATCCCTCAAAATATGGAAGTCTTGCACGTTTTTCCTAAAACTTTTACGCTAGACGGCCAAAGCGGTATTCGCGACCCTTTAGGCATGACAGGTATTCGTTTGGAAGTGGAAACTATTATTGTGCAGGCTGGTTTGCCTTTTGTGCGGAATTTAAGCCGCTGCGTAATTCAGGCTGGACTAGAAATTGATGATTTAGTTTTGTCAGTCTGCGCGGCTGCGGAAGCGGTTTTAAGCAAGCGCCAAAAAGATTTAGGCGTCGCGGTTTTAGATTTAGGCGCCGGCACAACCGGCATTGCGGTTTATGAAGAAGGGGATTTAATGCACGCTAGTGTTTTGCCCGTGGGCAGCCAGCATGTAACCAACGATATAGCCATTGGCCTTCGAAGCAGTATTGAAACCGCGGAAAAAGTAAAATTGGCTTTTGGTCACAGCGACGTAAGGGCCGTGGAAAAGGACGAAGAAATAAATCTATCTAAAATAGATTCTACCGAAGACCAAACCACTACTCGCGGTTATGTTGTGGAAATTATGGAAGCGCGCTTGGAAGAAATTTTTGAACATGTTAACAAAGAACTAAAAAAAATCGGTCGCGACGGTAAACTACCTTCGGGCATTGTCTTAACCGGTGGGGGAGCTAAACTTCCTGGGGTTGTGGATTTTGCAAAAAAACATTTACGTTTGCCTGTTTCTTTAGGCAAAGCCCAAAATGTTACTACAGTTATAGACCGCATTCATGAGCCTGGCTTTGCCACAGCCGTGGGACTTTTGCTCTGGGGCAGTAAATTTAGCACAGGCAGCGGCGGCGGAGATTTTGGCAAAATGTTTAAAGGTATACTTTCTAATCAAAACGTATCTAAACTGCGAACTTGGTTTAAGTCTTTTTTGCCGTAGTTTAAAAAGTTTAAAAACGCGCTTTATTTTTTTATACAAAATCTAGACTTAATAGACGGCCGTCTAATAAGTCTAGATGGTGAATTTTAAAACAATCTAACCGAAATATGTCAAAAGAATTAACAAAAACAAGTAAAATGCTAATGTGGATGTGCGCTGGAGTAGAAGCGCTATCTATATTTTTAGTTACCCCTCATGAACTGCGTAAGCGGGCTTTAAAGGGTAATATTTTTAAAACTCGCAACGATTTTTACAGCCTTTATAGTTATTTGTTGCGCAAAGGTTATATTCAACTGGTAGATAAAAACGCTGAACAGTTTGTTAAAATTACAAAAAAAGGCGAACTGGCAATTTTGCTCGCCCGGGCTAAGCTTTCAAGCGCTGAGCCATGGGACGGCAAGTGGAGGGTGATAATTTTTGATATTCCCGAAGCAAGCCGTTTGGAGAGGAATCGTTTTAGGCGGCTGCTTAAAGAATTCGGTTTTTTGAAACTTCAGGCGAGCGTGTTTGTTTCGCCCAAGGCTTTAAACAGAAGAGCTTTAGATTATTTAAAACAAAGCGGCTTAATGAAATATATTAGGATTTTAAAGGTTGAAGAAATGGATGATGACTCAGACTTAAGAAAACTTTTTGGGATAAAATCAAAGGCTAAATAAGCTTAATTAAAAAACTTAAGAGTTTGATTGTAAAAAATAATATTGGTTTTTTGGACGGCCGTCCAAAAAACCAATATTTAAGAAAAATACATTTAATAATTCTGTGTGGCACTAATTGTGTCAATCAATATTGTGTTATCAATCAAGGCTGTTCTAATAAAGATAAACTATAAGCA
>CAYVNU010000001.1:9966-46930 GCA_964453265.1 uncultured Candidatus Saccharibacteria bacterium
CAATCAATATTGTGTTATCAATCAAGGCTGTTCTAATAAAGATAAACTATAAGCACTTTATAACTAGTTAAAATACTTTAAAACAGGCCTTAAATAGGCTTGTTTTTTAAATTGTCCTCATAAAGACCTTGACAAAACGTCAGTTTCTTGATATATTGTAACATCCACAAAAGTGTATATATAGAGTTTGTGGTTTGGTTTTTACTTTGGTTTTTGGACTTTAAAAACTTAATATTGTTATAGCTTGGCGCGTTAGCATTTATAGCTCTTTATAATAGTTTTCTTTTGCCGGTTTGGCGGGGGATTCTATTTAAAGGAGTACTATTATGCACACGTCATTGCGAACCTGCCTTCCGGTACCTGTCTACCGACAGGTAGAGGCAGGGAGTGTAGCCGAGATTTTGAATTAAAAAATACCATTCCGAGTCCGCCAGATGGCGGAGAGGAATCCGTTATTTTATAAAAGGGATTCTTCCACCTTCGTCCCGACCAGTTGGGACTTCGGCGGACAAGTCAATACGCTCAGAATGGTTTCGTAATTCAAAGTTACAAGACATCTAAAAAAACAATATTAGGAATTTAAGTCAAAACCTATTCGTGCAATAGTTGCGAAAAAAACAGTAGAAGCTATTTAAAAAATAATTTGTAGCCTAAAATTATGAAATTTCAGGCCGAAGGATTTTTTAAATAGGTTCTGGTAAAAACTAGACCAAAAACAGAAGTTAGTTTTTGGGCTACGATCTTTCGAAAATCTACACGAGGAAAATAGAATAGTATGAAAACGATTTTTGGTTTGTTTTTGTTCTTTTTCGCGTGCCTAACGGCGCGCGCGGCTGACACTGATGAGCGGATTGAGATCGTTCTCAACGGAGGCCTGATGGCTTCCGTGCGGAACACTCAGGTTGAAGGCAGGCCGATAGCGGCTTGCCACTTCGTTGAGTTGCAATACCTGGATGGCACCGTCGTCCAGGTGACCGAGGCCTACGCTTTTCAAAAAGGACATAAGCTTTTTTTGCCTAAGGAGGTTGTCGAACAATCCTGCGACAGGGATAAGGTTGCTGATTGGTTCCGGCAGGAGAACGATCTTCTGCAACATCCCGTCGGCAATGACTTATTCGAGATCCAGGCCGCGCGCATGAAGGCGCGGAAGGGTAAAGAGGTTGCGAGAGTAATACCACCTCCGCAACCACCTCCATCAACGCAACCACCTCCGCCACCGCCCAAGAGGGTTTCGGTAGTATATGGGCCACCGGCTCCCAAGCCGGTGGTGATTGCAAAGGCGCCTTTGGCGCTAGTGCCGCCGCCAGTTGTAAATTTCCAGGCTCTTGAACGCAATGGCTTGGGGCAGTTGCCTAGTGCAACTGAACAAAGCTTTGCCCTGCCACAAATGGTAAATGAAGAGCCAAAGGGTGATTCAAAGACCACCCAGGAGGCTCTTGAGCCCCCACGGTTTCCGTGGGTATGGGTCGGGGTTACTTCCTTGGCAATCATGATGATCGCGGGTTTTTTCGCGGCAAGGATTTGCCGCGTGGATGTGGAGAAGCTTAATATCGGGACGAAAGTCCCGCGCAACGTCATCAGTATGAAACAGACACCGACGCCACGGCAGGCAATACCTGTTGCTGTTGCGACAGGCAGCGGTGGGTTGGCAGTCGCATCGTCCGCACCGGCTTTCCAGCCGGTTGTGTTGACGGAAGCTGAAAAATTTATATTACTTTACCAAGATTTGGAAAAGTGGTATAAGAGTTCCTCAGTGGGGGAAAAAGTTTCAGGTATCACGTTTTTAAATAAATCCGATGGGCCACGTCTCGTGGTCCATTGTAGCGGCGACAGTGATAATGTAAAACTCGCAATTTTTAAACGCTTACACCATAAGCATGCGGGGCTTATGGTAACGTACAAGGTGGTTCTGAACCACCTTGGTTCAGATATTGTTTTAAAGATTGCGTAGTTTAAATTTAGTCGTTTTCATCAACCATAAGCAGAGTTAAGTGTTCCCTTGCGCGTGCGCGAGGTTGAGCTGCTCTTGTGGTAGTACTTTAGGCGGCATCGGACTAATACTCCTTTGCCGCCTTTTTTCGTGTCTTTTTTTATTCGCGACATAGAGCGAGTCCGGCCGAGGAAATAATATTAAATTATATTTAGTAATTCTGCTTTAGCTTTTCTTTCAGCTAAAAAAATAAATGTTTTTTTCTTAGTCATTGCGAGTGCATCCGACCTGTCCTCCGTAGTCCGCCTAGGCGGACGAAGGGGGAAGCAATCTATATGGTTACCAGATTGATCTGTTCTTTAATTTTGAATTACAAAACCATTCCAATCCGCCAGAGACTTGTCCGCCGAAGTCCCGACTGGTCGGGATGAAGGTGGAAGAATCCATTACATAAGGGACTCCTCTCTGCGTTCGGAGTGGTTAGAATCGCTAGTTTTAAACCCTCTAATTTAAAGCTTAATAAATTTTTAACAATAGTTTTACCGGAATTGATGATTGAATTAAAACTGTTAGTTAATAACTAGACTTTTTAGACGGCCGTCTAAAAAGTCTAGTTGGGGCTGATTGGTTTTGAGACTTTGAATTACGAAACGGAAAAATTTTAGTGTTCGACCTTCCACCGGAGGCGGATAAATGTGGAGAACCTGAAATTTGGCTTAAATACTCAATCTTATTCTCCATAAAGTCGAACAATATTGAGTTTCGTAATTCAAGGTTTGAGAGGGGGTGGAGGGTTTGGGTTTGTTGTAAATTTTTTTAATATGATTTTTGTAAATTCCCTCTCCCATATGGCAGATGGGGTAAACCCCAGAAGCAGATGACCGTCATTCTCCTAAGCTATGAATTACGAAACCATTCAGACCTCGAGGTCCGCCTCAGGCGGAGAGGTGGAAGAATCTATTACATAAGGGACTCCTCTCTGCGTTCGGAGTGGTTAAACACAACAATTTTTGTTTAAATAATCAACATTGTTTTTCACATTTATCCGCCTCCGGTGGAAGGTTGAACGATATTGAGTTTCGCAATTCAAAGTCTTTTATGGGAGAGGGAATTAAAGCAGGGGTAGATGATTGTCATTCTCCTTTAGCGGTGGGAGGGTATTTTAAAACATTGCTTATGTAAGTTTTTGAAAATTTAAGCCTTATTTATAAGAGTATATATAAAACCTAGGTTAATTAAGGGCGATAACTCCTTAAAATATTGACCCCGTTAGAAAAGCATTATTTTTCCTGAAATAACTAAATATTTATAAACCCCTTTATTTATGAGAAAAATAGGTTAATATTTTTCTCATGGGGTTGACAAAATGCCAAAAAAGGTGTATAATGTGGGGTCATAATTTTTTGTTTTGTTGGTTAGTTTTTGCCCGTAAATAAGGGTAAAAACGAGCCAGTAAAAAGGCTCAAAGTACATTTACATAAAATCCAGGAGGATTTAAAGCCCCAAAAATTTTTTACTTAAAATATTAAGTTTAAGGGGCAAGCGTTATTTTTAGTTTGGTTGTGGCAATAAGGTTCTAAAATACCTCGCCTAACCTCTCCTTAGAAAGGAGAGGAATGGGGGAGTGATTGGGGTTTTGTTGCCATGACCAAACTCAATTCTCTTTCTGTTATCGCGGCGAGCTTCGTGCTCGTTGCTAACATTTCGTTCGCGCAACCGGCCGTCCAGGCCGGCTGCATGAGGTTGGAGGGGGGCACGGTGTTTTGTCCCGCTTCCACCCCGACGCCCACGCCCGCTCCGGTTGTGTCCACCCCTTCGGTTTGTTGTGGAGGGGGGGTGGCCGTACCAACGCCCATCCCGGCAGCAGGACCATGCTGTCTCGGGCCGCTCGCGGATAGGATTACTCGTGATGCAACCGAGGCAGGGCAGGTGGTTGACGCCCTAGATAAGCTCCGGGGCACGCCAACACCTTCTAACCCTGTCTCCCCGTCTTTTGGTGGAGGCGGAATTAGTCCGTGGTGGTGGCTGGTTGGTATCGCGTTTGTCGGCGGTCTGGTGTGGCTCGCGCTTCGCCATCGACCTCAGACAGCGCCGCAGCAGGGAACTGGACAGGTGGAAGGAAACTTCCTCGTGGTCAGGCACCCGCTCCAAGTTACGGCAAACCCGTTGCACTTAAACGCAACGGTTAACGTGGCTGGAGCTGCTGCTGCCGCTCCCGCGCCAGCTCAGCCAGGAGTTGCTGCACCGCCCGCACCCGCTCCGGTCGGTACGTCGTGCCCTGGATGCGCAACTCCGAAGCCTACGCTCGTGGCTCAGTTCTGCGCCAACTGCGGCCATACGCTTCCGGCGATTCTGTTCGTTCTTTTGCTGGCTGGCCTCGGCCAGTTCGGCAACGCGAACGCGCAGACATTGGCGGGCAACGATATCCGATATCGTTGCCAGGTGAACGGAGTGGAGGGGCTTTGCACCCCTCCGGCCGTTACCGTATCGCCCGCTCTCGCGCCGCCGCAGGCTCCCAAGCCCGCAGTGCGCCGCACCTCTCCTCCGCGGCCTGCTCCGGCAGTGCCCGCGACTCTGACTGCGGACGAAATCCTTCGTGCAGTCCGCGACGGCGTGGTCGAGGGAATGAAGGCTTCACAGCCTTCGTCACTCCCGGCAACGACACCCGCACCTGCACCTGCACCTGCTGCCACGTTGGCCAACCAGCCTGCAGCAGCCTCAGCTTCGTCCGTTGAGGCGCTCGCAAGGCGTCTCGGGGATGCGGAGAGCAAGATCGTTGAAACGCGCGATGCGCATAATAGTGTAATCGCGCGAGTCGGCGAAGTCCAAAACCGCCTCAAAGCGGTTGAGGGCAAGCAGGCGGACGATCACCAAACCCTTGCTTCGCTTGGTGCTGCTGTGGTAACCCGCAGCAAGTCCAACGCATGCGCCGCTTACCGGCGGTTGCATGCCCAAGGAATGGTTACCGGAAAGGGTCCCAGGGCATGCCCCCTGGGGGAATAACGCTTTCCCCGTCCGTTTTTAAACGGGCGCGGGATACACTTGGCAGGGGAGATGGCTGGTAAAACCACCACCTCCCCTTGCTTCTTTAAAAATTTTGTTTAATGCTTTAAACTTATTTTGTCATTTCGGATATTTTTTCAGAAAATTTCGGGATGATACTAAAGTGTTGGTTTAAAACATTAGGCAAAATGCCTAAAAATAAATCGGAGGAAACTTTTTATCAGCATAGCAACAATCATATATCATAAATATATGAATGCAGACAAAAATGTGATGTATTTTTATTGTTATGCTGATACAGTTGTTTTTTTTGTTGGTTTCCGCCGTGCCAATGTCCCTTTTGGGGGCGGAGGCCGGCAAAGATCGTAATTTGACGCCGCGGTCGGACAGCCCGACGGCTATGCGGCGCTGCGGCGCGGATTTGGAAAATGTAAAGGCGCAAAAGCAATTAACGCGCCGTTACGTTTTCACGGGCGAGGAGGTACTTTCGGGAATGCAATACTGCGTCGAAAGCAAGCACGCGCTTGTTGACGATCGTAATACTTATCGCGTTCCCGCGGGAACAGTCGGTTGGTTGTCGGAAGACGGCCAGTTGGTGGTGCTTGAACAGTGCGTCAACCAGGCGCGCTGTGAAGGCTGTCCGCCGCTTCCACTACCGCCCCCGCTCTGTCCGTGTCCTCCCCCGCCACCCCCAGTCCAGGTGGTAGTGGACGTTCCGCTTCCAACTCCGCCCGTGTGGGTGGAATTGGTGGAACTGCCCCCGCTACCGCCCCTGCCTCCCCCAGGCATGGTCATCACTTTAGTCTGGGATGAGAAGGGTAAGGCGTGGTACTGGAAGTACACGCCACTCTGGTGCGTCGACATTCATAAATGGAGCGACGCCTACCGCCCGGCGGTCTGTGGTGGTGCTGCAGTGGCAGGGTACTGGCTCGCTGGAGGGTTCTCCAGCGGATTGTTCAAAATGGCGACACATGTCGCCATGCCGGTGCCGTAACGTAACCCTGACCCAGGACAGGTGAATTTCTTGGGACCTGATCTAAGGCAGGTAAATTTCTTAGAAACCGTGGTTAACTTTACGTTAACCCGGTTTTTTTTGGTAAAACAAAAGCGGGTAAAAAATGAATCAATATATAAAACAGTAATGCTAAGAAAATTTTGCTAATTTACCTTTTTTATGCTTTAATAAAGGTAATAAATACAGAATATTTTGAAACAAAAAGTTTTATGCAAAGAGATTTAAATATTGATACAGTAGGGGGTAATCGTGAATTTGCAAAGTCTGGGGATTATGCAATTTTTCAGTCAGGTAGGTTTGTTATAAAAGTGCCTCATAACTCGGTTTTTTATAAACATTTTAGCGATGAGTATGAAAATGGTTTGAGAGACACTAGGTCACCCCGTGAATCTAATGTTAAACTTAGATTCATAAATTTAGAAGCATACTTAAAATATTGCTATGAGAATTTAGGTACAAAATATTTGCCATATCCGCCAGGTGTTTCTAGTAAAGAAGAGGCCTTAAAGCCGGTTGATGAAGAAAATCCTAAAACCATTGACTTAAAAAAAAGCGCGAGCGGAGAATTTTCTGTGCCGGCTAAGGGGGTTGATAGAATGAAAGAAAAAAGCCGCTGGAATTTAGTTAGGTCGGAATTAGAAAGTCCGGAATTTAAAAGAAAAGCCGAAGTTTTTTTAAAGACAATAAAAAAAGATTTATCATCCTGGCAAGAACTTTTAAGCAGCCCCGAGCGTTTTAGGAGTTTTGTTAAAAATGATGTTTTAAATTCATCTGAAAATATTCCAGAAGGGGTAAGCATACCCGAAGCCTTTTTTATTTTAAATCAGGAAATTTTAAATGTAGCCGGCAAGCAGGGTGGTCAAGCGGTTTTAGAAAAAAGAAAAAAGCAGCACGAGCAATTTAGCAAATATTTAGTTATGGGTTTAAATGCAATTTTAACCGATTTGAAAAAAGTAGATAGAATGGAATTTTCTCCCGATGACGCAAAAAATAAAACCAGACTGCTTAGGCATCTTTTGTTAAAGTATATTTCAGAAAATCCTTTACCTTCCGATGTCTGGGGTAAGTCTGCTGAGTTAAATACAAAACAACCAGATGTGCAAGTAGAGGCAACAAAATCCCCTAAAGTTTTAGTAAGAGAAAATAGAGTATGGCAACCAAGAAACGGTAAAATTTTCAGCCAAATGGTAGAGTGGTCTAAACAGGCTGATGTTTTGGGTACAGATGGTGGTCAAGAAGACGACGAAGCAGCTATTTTGGCTGGACGTGCCAGTATGGAGGCATTTAAAAAAAGTTTGCAAGGCGAGTAAATTAACTATTTTTTATGAATGAAAACATTGACCCAAAACTTTATTTATTTTTAGACTCATGTCTCTACGACAAAGGCATAAAAGATATTCCGGAAGATTTAAAAAACAGCATGATAACAGACCTGGCAAGCCGTTTAGAGCAGTGGCTTATGCAGGCGGTTTTTGAACATATTCCGGAAAGCGCGGCTGCTGAAATGGCGGAACTTACAAGCAAGGGCGCGTTAAAGGAAGAAGTAATGGAATTTTTAAATTCTAAAATTCCTAATCTGCCACAAATTTTTGAAGCGGAAATGTTAAAATTTAAACAAGCCTATTTAGGTTTAAATAAATAATTTTATGGCAAAAGTTGAGGCAGGAAAACCAAATAATATAGATACAAAATTAAAAGCCCCTGAAAAGGGGAGTGCTTTAAAAGACGCTAAAGAACAACAGCTTGTTTCAAAAGAGGAGTCCGGGGATAAAAGAAAAGTAAAGAATCAGCAGGAAATTGATCGCGTAAAAAAACAAAACGCGGAAATACAACAAAATAACGAAAAAAAAGAACGCGAAATAGCTCAAAGGCGCGCAGCAGTTGACGCGGCTTTAGAATTGGTTTCCGCAAGACTTGGACAAAAGGGGCTGACGGAAAAAGACCGTGCTCGTTTAGAATGGGTGCAAAAAAGCGTAAAAGAAGCCGGGGAAAAGTTAAACAATGGAAAGTATGAAGTTAAGGTAGAAAAAAACGGCCAAGGCTTGGCTTCCAGAGAAGAGCCGGTAATGGTGGACGGTTTGCTTAGAGTTGCGTTAAGACAGGTGGATAGTTATACAAAACGCGCTGGAGAAATTAAGCAGACACAGGAATTAAAAAATAGACAAGAAGAAGATAGCGCGCGTTTAGAAATTGGCAATTTAGACCAGGCATTAAAAAAAAGAGAATGGACGCAGGCTTTTAAAAAATTGCCGGACGGCAAGTTGAAAGCTAAAATTTTAAAAAAAGTTGAAGAATGGCAGGCTAAAGACGGCAAAGAATATTCGGCCGATGAATTAGAGCAGCAAATGGGGGAAGCTGCTTTTCAAGCTGTTTCTGAATATACACAAAATCAAATGGAAGCAATGCGCAAGAATGGAAAAGAAATGGAAGACTTGGCTCGGGAACTACAAAGTACAATAAAAATTTTAGAAAATTCCGGTTTAGATTATTTTAAATATCACTATGGGAAAGACTCTTTACAGCTTACGCAGGAAGAGCGCAGAACTCAGCATTTGTATACTGAGCGCGAAGCAAATTTAATTGCAATTGATGCCGGATATAGGCAAATGCTTTTGGAAGACTACAAAGACCAATTGCCTAAGAATTTTGAACAGCTCAATGTTAAAGATCAAAATTATAATTTAGCCATGCTGGCTTTAGAGCACAGGCTTTTGTTTACTTTGCCGGAAAAAGAAGAATTATTAGATGTGCCAGAAGCAGAATATGAAGAGCAAGAAGAAGTTCCACCAAATCCAGTGTCTCCTGATGTGGGGCCACCAACAGGTGTTAAAAAACCGGAAAAACATATTTTAGTTAACACAAATGAACCTTACGATATAGAAAATCAGACATTTGGTCCTGGCAAGCTTTCTCAGGAAGCCTCTAAAATAATTGAAAAGCCAGGTAAGATATTTTTAATAGACATGTCGGAAATTGCCAAGCGTATGGCTTGGACACAGACAGAGGAAAGAATTAGGAAAGAATACTCTGAAATGGGTAGGGTTATGCGCGCGCTTAATGGTTTAACCGAAAATAAACGCAGAATTGAATATTATCAGGCTAATTTACAAGCAATACAAAATGATAATAATTTAATGCGCGCTATTTCGGAGCGAGTTTCTGGTAGACCAATACCTGGGCAAAGACCTAAGGTCTCCAATGAATATTTGGAATTATTAAATAAAATAGTTGCAGAATATAAAAATGATGTAGTTGATACACAGAGAGAAGTGGGTGATAGTTTAAAAGATGATCAGAAAGTTAAACTTAAATTTGCCGAGCTACTTCATCGTTTTAGAACTGACAAGTGGGAAGGTGATGCTTATAAAGGTTTAGACAAAAGAGCGGCTGTTGAATTGTTTGTTAAAGAAAATATTGCAAAGTATATAAATACGGATACAAATAAAAAGTGGTCAAAAGATGCTGATCGAGAAAAAGAAGCGAAAGGGCTTTTGTATGCCAGCAATTTTTATGAAATTTGCGAATCTGTTTCGCAAAACTATGACCAGCAGATTGAGAGTGCCGTAAAGGAAGTTATGAAGAAAAATCCTGAAGCTAATATAGAAGCTATAAAACAAGCAATTAGTTTGCAGGTTGAAGGTGTGCAGGGACTTGAATTGCAATTAGGTTTACGGGATAGGGACGTGATTAATAACCGTCCGAAAGGTATTTTGAATTTTTATGAAAGAATGGTTAGTTGGTCGGAAGGCGCTAAAGTAGACGCGGAAACCGGTTCAATGAGCATGCTTTCAAAACCAAAAAGAGTTATTGGAAAAATTTTGCTTAATCCATTTGTTATTGGCGCGGCTGTGCCTTTGGGGACTCAGGCTGCCCGTTGGGCGGTTAAGGGTGCGGCTTTGGGTGGTGCTGCGGCTTTGGGCGCTTCGGGCTTTTGGGTGCCTTTGGGAATTGGTGTGGCTTTAGGTGGCGCATGGAGGGCAATGAAACGAAGTAAAGACGTAAAATATGACCAAGCACAGGAATTAAGGCATGAAACTTTAGGGGGCGGAGCTAGTGAGGTTTTAGGCAAAAAAGCAGAAATGGGTTATGGCGTGGCAGTTATGAGTTTTAAAGAAGCCTTAGAGCAAGTTAAATCTTTACAAGGTAAGAAAGATTTAAGCCAAGAAGAAAAAGAAAAATTGGCGGCAATTGTCGCGCGGTTAGAATTAGAGAGGGAGGCTTTGGTAGATACTAAAAAGCAGTTTACTAAAGTTGATTTGTTTAAGTTAGAAAAAGATCAGGGCGAGGCTTTTGGCAGTACAGCGGCAGCTAAATCAGATTTGCGCGTGGCTATTAAACAATTAAATTTGCCGCCGGAATTGCTGCAAACTTTAGTCAATAAAGAAAAAGGTAAGATTTTAGACATAATAAACAAATCAAACAGCGAACAAGATAGCTTTAGAAGAAAGGAAATGTTAAAAGCCGGAGTCTTTGGCGCGTTAATGGGAATTGCAGGCGGAACTTTGGGCCAGCAAGTGGGTTATGAAGTCGGTAGGGGCTTAGAAAAATTATTTGGTGGAGATTATTTTGCCTTGCATGGTACGGTGTTAGAAAAAACTTTTGGCTTTAAACAGGGTTTGTTTGGCAATGCGGGAACTGAACATTTATCTGCTCCTAGTGTTGTTAGTTCAGTTGCCCCCGGCCGTTCACGTACGGCAATAGAGTGGTTACATGAATTAAAGGGTAAAATAAGCGGTGGGAATGTGGAAACTATTCACACCAGAGATTGGTATGATAATCCTACAGGCGAAGCCGGTCCTCACATTCATAACTCCAACGAGCTAAAATTTTACATAAGTAAAGACACAGCCGGAAATTTTCATTTTAAAGTTCCGGTAGAGGAAGATGGTTCTTGGAGAGTTAAGGGTGGTTGGGCTGAGGTTAACAAAGCTTTTGCTGACAGCAGGATTAAAATGATTTTCGTGCCGGATGGGAAAAATCCGGCCGAAGGCATTGTGTTAGATGTAGACGCTAAAACTCACGAAATAATAATTCCTAAAGGCAGTAATTTGGCAGAATTATTTGACCCTGCCACAGGCAGACCAAAAGGAACTGGCTTTTTTGGACTTGCAGAGAGAGTGTGGGTAAATAATAAGACTGGAGAAATATATACTGATGCAAAGGGTGGTTACGGAAATCCTTCACCGGATTTGATGAAGAATTTTCATAATGAAGAAATTTGGATAAACAGCGAAAGAAACAACGGGGCGGAAATAAAATTTGGCAATGCGGATGAAATAAAAACAAAAATTATCCCGGGCAAAATAACCAGGGGGGGTGTCTCTGACTATGACCAAACTGTGCCTACAGTCCCTTTAACTAGAAAGTATTTTGACAGACCCGAAGAAACTTCAGCCAAGGCTGAGAAGAAAAAACAGAAAGAAGAAGAAAAAAAGCAAAAAGCAAAGGCAAAAGAAGAGGAGAAAGCCAGAAAACAAGAAGAAAAATTAGCTAAGGCAAAGGCAAAGAAGGAAAAACATTCTACTTCCGAGCATCATCAGCATAAGGGAGGCAGTGAAAAAACTGTGGTTAAGGAAACTTCGGAAGGGCAAAAGGAAGTAAAAGAATTTTTGACAAAACATGAAAAAAATATTGACGAAATGACCTCGCTTTTAGGTAACGAAGTTTTGCCGGAAGATAAAATTATTTATGAGACCTATACAATTTTTCAAAAACTTATTGCAGATGGTAAAAACATAAAGCATAAAGAAGAAGCCGAGGTCGCAATTAATAAAGCCTTTTTAGAGCGCTTTAAAAAATTATCTGGTTCACAGCAAGATAAAGTAGTAGAACACTATGAAAAACTATCAGAGTACGTAAAGAAAAAAGAAGAACCTCCAAAGCCAAAAGAGGTAAAGGAAAAAATAAAAGGGCTTGATGTAATACCTAAAGGTACGTTTGACGCGGATTTGAAAGATGTAAAAAAAGTTGTTAAAAATGAAAAACAAGATTTTGGTGCACTTAAACAAAGCTTAATTGAAAAAACTAATAACGGTGTACACTTTAATTTGGATGGCGAACTTGTTAACGATGACGACAAGGTAGAAGTGTTAAAGACTTTAGATAAGGCTCTTGAAGATTTGCCAGAAAATACAAGAAAAGGAATTTTAAGAAAGTTAAACCGCAGCCAAAAAGGCAATAAATCAGAGAGAGGTTTAATAGTTGGTTTTCCCACCAACGCTTCTAAGCTTGAGTTTGATTCAAAAGACAGGTTAGTAATTCCGCCTAATACAGACAGTAAAAAATTAAAGGATTTTTTGGAAAGCTACTACGAAGAAGTAAGGCAAAGAGTTAGGACTAGAAAAAGGAAGCATCCGGGTAAAACCCCATAAGCTTAAACTAAAACCCAAGCCCTAAAGGGCTTGGGTTTTTGCATAATTGTGGGTTTGTGTTATAATTTATTAAATGGGTCTGTTGCCGAATGCCATTTTGACTGCAATTCCAGAATTTTGGTCATTTGGCCAAAAAAATTTTTCCGCTTAACTTTTAGTTAAACATCAAAATTTGTTTTGCCCAACTGCCTCAAAATCCTGAAATTTCGCCTTAAAAGCGCATTCGGCAACAGACCCTCAAACATAAAAATCTAAAAAACAAAAAAGCCAAGCTAACCGGAAAAAGTTCTAAACAGCTGGCTTTTTATTTTGCTTGATTTTATTTTGATATTTAAGTATTCTAAATCTAGAAACACAAAATTACTTGTGAATTTAAGGTGGCAAAAAGGCTATTAAATAGATAAGAGATTAGAGGACAATTAAAATTATGAAAAATTCTAACGGGGTAAAAAAAAATTATATGGAAGTTAAACCAAAAGTAGAAACTTTTGCCAGAATTAAAGTTCTTGGCATTGGCGGTAGCGGCACCAACGCGGTTAACCGCATGGCGGCTTTGGGCATTAGGGGAGTAGAGTTCATTGCAATTAACACAGACGCTCAGGCCTTGCATAACAATCAGGCTGACCGCAAAGTTCATATTGGAAAAACCGCGACCAAAGGTTTGGGCAGCGGCATGAATCCGGAACTTGGCCGGCAAGCCGCGGAAGAAAGCGTGGAAGAATTAGAAGAAGTTATAGACAACGCGGATATGGTTTTTATAACCTGCGGACTTGGTGGTGGTACCGGTACAGGCGCGGCGCCGATTGTTGCCGAGCTTGCTAAGAACAAAGGTATATTAACCGTGGCTGTGGTTACCAAACCATTTACTTTTGAAGGCAGTAAAAGAAAAGAAGTCGCGGAAACGGGTTACGATAATTTAAAAGATAAAGTTGACGCCATAATTTCCATTCACAACGATAGAATTTTACAAATTATAGATAAGAAAACTTCTTTAATAGATGCATTCACTACGGTTGATGAAGTTTTGCGCCAGGGTATTTCCGGCATTTCAGATTTAATTACCACTCACGGTATTGTTAACGCCGACTTTGCGGACGTGCGCAGCATAATGCAGGACGCGGGTACCGCGCTTATGGGTATAGGTAGAGCGAGCGGGGACAACCGCGCGCAAGAAGCCGCACGCCTCGCCATCAACTCGCCGTTATTAGAACTTGCCATAGACGGCGCCAAAGGTGTGCTGTTTAATATTACCGGCGGCAGCAACTTGGGCATGTTTGAAATAGACGAAGCTGCCAAAGTTATTACCAAGAGTATTGACCCCGATGCTAAAGTAAAGTTTGGCGCGGTAATAGACGAAGACATGGGCGAGGAAGTTAGGATTACAGTTATTGCCACCGGCTTTGACGAAAGTAGTAAGCGTCCGCTCCCGAGCACTTTAATGATGCATCAGGAAACTCCGAAAGCGCCGGTTTTTAGTGAACCAAAAAATACTCCGCCTCCCATGGAAGTTAGAAAGCCGTTGTTTAATCCAAAACCGGTTCAACCCATAGCACCGATAGAAATTCCGGAACCCGAAAGCGGCGACGATGAATTAGACATCCCAGCCTTCATACGAAAAAAAATGAAATAAAATAAGCAAGTAAGCTGATCAGCAAATAAGCAGGTCAGCTTTTTAATTCTTAACAGTTTATAAGCGCATAAGCTTGTAAACTAATAAGTGAAAGGAATGGTATATCAATAAAATCTTTTCAAGAAATTTTGGCGTGGCAAAAGTCCCATGCTCTAACTTTAGAAGTATATCGTTTAACCGCCGAATATCCCAAGCATGAAATTTTTGGATTAACTAGTCAGACAAGAAGAAGTTCGGTGTCGGTTCCGTCAAATATAGCCGAAGGTTTTAGAAGAAATAGTAATACAGAGTCTTTACGTTTTTACAATATTGCTCAAGGTTCTTTAGAAGAATTAAGATATCAGTTACTTCTTGCAAAAGATTTGAAATATATTACTCCTGTTGAATATGGAAAAGTATTTGAGCTGTCTGAAGAGGTGAGTAAAACATTGAATGGATGGATAAAGTCGCAGAAGCTTATGAGCTGATTTGCTGACCAGCTTATTTGCTTTCCTGCTCTTGCTTTTTTTCTTTAGCTGTGCTATAATATATAGGTAAAGTATTTCATTGGTCGATCTCTGCAAAAAGCAGGGGAAATACCAACAAATTGAAACAAAAATACATTGTAAATACGGTTAAGAAGCAGATATAAAAAGTATCTGTAAATTGTATTTGCTAAATAAAATAAAAATATAAAACAAACACTTTATTTTTTCGTGTAAAAAAAGGAGTGCTCCTCGCGCGAATACTTCTTTAATGAAAAAATATTTTGTTGAAGGAAAATAAAATGACTCAAGCAATGACCCAGGAGACTACGGGCAAAGTTATGACTTTGCTCGGAGCGGCAATGCTTAGTATGGCTTTCTTGTTTAGCGTTACTTATACTAACGCTAGTTTTGAAAAAACGGAAATTGCCATGCCAAGTCCTTTTGAGCCGGCAACGCTTTTGTCGGCCGTAGACAACGCGTCTAAATCTTATAGCGATTTTATGTACGCGTATGTTATAGATTCGGTTAAGCAGGATTACGCTTTGGCCGGTGAAAATTTAGCTTGGCTTTCGGACAATGCTAAAAGCGGAGTGCTCGCCATGGTAGGCATAGAAGAGCAACCGGAAATTTCACAAACGCAGTTAGCGTTTG
Organism: uncultured Candidatus Saccharibacteria bacterium; assembly: GCA_964453265.1. Classification (GTDB taxonomy): domain Bacteria; phylum Patescibacteriota; class Doudnabacteria; order UBA920; family UBA920; genus CAYVNU01. The sequence goes on from CAYVNU010000001.1 coordinate 25,034, forward strand.
CTGCAGGCAGTCCGGTAGTGGCCGGAGCTTACACAAGCATGACAGAAGAAATGAGTATGCAGCAGCCAAAAACCGGAGGGGTAATTCAGGCGCTGTATAGTATTCTTATTCAATAAAATATTAAACTCGGGAGAGTTGAATTAATTTTAATTTATATTCCGGCTGAAGTTTTATAAACAGCCGAGACAAAAATGAAATAGGAAATAGGAAAATAACATTACAATTTTAAAAACCCCGGTTGTGCCCCCGGGGTTTTTTATTTGTCCGCATGTAATTTATAAAATAATTTTTTTACTTTTGGTGAGAATATAAAAATTTATTTCGCTGTAAGGTCTAATCCGCTTGCCAAAAAATAGTTTGTTTTATAGCCGGTAAGTTTAGAAGGTAAAACGTTTTATAAAACTTTTTAATATAACAGTCGGTCTATTTTTTTTGAAGTTGGGAGATGACCGTCATTCTATTTTTCTGGAGAATGACGGTCATCTGTTTAACTAAGGCGGATGCACACTACATGTTTAAGATCAATATTGAAATATTTTTGAACTTGTATTATGAAATGTTATTTTTATCCGTTAGTTAGCGGAAAAGAAACCTTTTAAATAAAAAGTTTTTTATAAAATATTCTTCTTTGGTATTAAGTTTGCGGCTTGAATGGCTAATTATTTAGTTATCATAGTTTCGTAATTTATACTCTCTGAATAGTTAAATTCCCTCTCCGCTGTCAGAGAGGGTTAGGAGGGTCATACAGAATATAGGGTGAGATTAAAATCATGAAAAATCTGCGAAGCGGGGGGATTACGAAACTCAAAAATTATTGAAATTAACCACTAAGGTCTGTCAGTTGGCGGAGAGGAGTCCCTTATTTAAAGGATCCTTCTCCTCCAGCCGGCGGATCTGGATGGTTTCGCAACTCAAAGTATTACGGAAGGTTACTGCGGCGGCGTTTTCATCTACTATTCAGTATGATCCTGGTTAGGGTGAGGTATGAGAGAGGGGGTATACAATGGGGTACAATGGTCATCTTTGCGCTGCGCAAAGATGACCATTGTACTTTTATATAAACCGAATTTTAATAAATAAATTTAAAATTTTGTGTGGATATGTGGGGAAAATTTATTGCGACATTGGAAGTTTTAAGGCTTTTTTTAATTTTTAGGTTTTTTTGACTAACACAATATATAGTACTAGAATGTATAAGCGACTAACAAGATGTGGGGGAAACTCATAACTGTTAATTAATAACTTATAACCTAAAAAGCTGTTATTAGTTATCAATTATTAGGTATAAGTTATTGAAAATATGAATTGTCCAAATTGCCAAAACGAAGACACAAAAGTACTAGACTCCAGGCCGGTAGAAGATGGTAGCGCTATAAGAAGGCGTAGGGAATGTGAAAAATGCGAATTTCGCTTTAGCACATATGAAGAAATTGAAATATTAGGACTTACCGTAACAAAAAAGAACGGTCGCAAGGAACTGTTTAGCAAAGAGAAAATGGAGCGTGGTATACATAGAGCCTTTGAAAAACGGCCGGTAAGCGAAGACGGTTTAAAAAAGTTAGTTTCCGGCATAGAAATAGAGATACAAAAAAAAGCCAAAGACGCGGAAATAAAGAGCGAAGACATTGGCGAAATAGTAATGAAGAAAATAAAGAAGTTAGACAAGGTTGCCTATATACGTTTTGCATCGGTTTACAGGAAGTTTGAAGACGTAGAAGAGTTTAAGGAAGAACTTAAAAAATTATAGACTTTACTAAATACGAATAGATACTAATATACTAATTTTCATCACCAGTGTTTGTGGTTAGAATTAGTATATTCGTAAAAATTAGTATTTGGTAAAGAAACAAAAACCATTAAGTTATCCGGTGGTTATCCGGATGGAAATATAGAACATATGTCGTCCATAAAAGAAAATTTACAAACTAGAACCAAGAACGCTCTTTCAGAACTTGGCGAAAAAATCTTCCTTGACCGTTACGCGGTTAAAGATGTAAAGCGGGAAACCTTAGCTGTGGGGGATTTGGCTGTGGTATTGGTTAATCCTAAAACAGGTCAGAGAGAAATAGGAACAATAGAAACTTTAGATTTTGAAACCAAGCAGGTGGGAGTTCGTATGCGCGACGGCGCTTTAGAAATGCGCTCTATTGAACACGTAGACAAACCACTTGAAACTGTGCCGGAACAAATGTTTGAACGCATGGCCAGACATATTGCTTCTGTAGAAAAGACGGAAGAAAAAAGAAAAGAGTGGGAAGAAAAATTTCGCGGGTTAATGGATGACTGGAAATATGTGCCGGCCGGCAGAATTTTTACCGGCGCGGGTACCGGACAAAATTTAACTTTTTATAATTGCTATGTGGTGCCAAGCCCGAAAGACAGTCGTCATGGTATTTTTGAGACCTTGGGACAAATGGCGGAAATTATGAGTCGCGGTGGCGGGGTGGGTATTAACGTATCATCCCTTCGTCCTCGCTATGCTTATGTTAAAGGTGTAAACGGACGCAGCAGCGGCGCGGTTTCTTGGGCATCACTTTATTCATTCGTTACCGGTTTAATTGAGCAGGGCGGCAGCCGCCGCGGAGCTTTAATGCTTATTTTAAATGCCTGGCATCCGGATGTGATAGATTTTATTAATTCCAAAAAAGAAGCCGGTAAAATTACCAATGCCAATATTTCCGTAGGTATTACCGATGATTTTATGGATGCGGTAAAGAATGATAAACCGTGGGATTTAGTTTTTCCCGACCCGCATGATCCGATGTATCAGGAACATTGGGATGGTAATATGACAAAATGGAAAAGCATGGGCGGCAAGGTTATTAAACATAAAACTGTTAGGGCACAAGATATTTGGACAAACATAATTGAATCAGCGTGGTCTTCTGCTGAGCCGGGCATGTATTTTATTGACCGCGCGAATTACTATTCTAACTCTCACTATTACGCGGACTTACCTTGCACAAATCCGTGCGGAGAACAGCCGCTGCCGGCTTGGGGTGTTTGTAATTTGGGTCACGTAAATTTAGCTAAGCATATAAATAAAAAAACCGGAGAAGTTTTGTGGGATGAATTAAAAACTACAGTTGCGCAAGCTGTGCGTTTTCAGGACAATGTTATAGATGCTACCCCGTATTTTTTTGAAGAAAATAGAAAGCAACAAATGTCTGAGCGCAGAGTTGGCATGGGCACTATTGGTTTGGCGGAAATGTTAATTTACAAAGGCCTCAGATACGGAGGCAAGGAAGCGGTAGAATTTATAGACAAGCTGTATCAATTTATTGCAATTACGGCTTACGAAACTTCGGTTGAATTGGCCAGGGAAAAAGGCGCGTTTGAAAAGTTTGATTCCGAAAAGTTTTTGCAAAGTGGCTACATGAAAAATATGCCGGAATACATTCGCCAGTTAGTCAGGCAACACGGCATAAGAAATGTAACTATAATGACGCAGGCGCCAACCGGCACAGTTGGAACTATGGTTGGAACTTCTACGGGCATTGAACCGTTTTTCTCTTGGACGTATTTTAGAAAGAGTCGACTTGGTGTTCACGAAGAAAAAATAAAATTAGCCCAAGACTGGTTAAAAGAGCATCCGGGCCAGGAACTGCCTAACCATTTTGCCACGGCAATGGACTTAGCTCCCGAAGAACATGTACGCGTGCAAGCCGCGGTGCAGCGCTGGACAGATTCGGCAATATCTAAAACTGTTAACGCTCCTTCCGGTTACAGCATTGAACAGACCAAACAACTTTATACTTTAATGTATGACTTGGGTTGCAAGGGTGGAACTATTTATAGAGATGGCAGTAGAGACGAACAAATTTTAGCCGTTGATTCTAAAAATTTAGGTAAAGATGCGCACGACCAAGTTTCCGCTAAGGCCGCAGCAGAAGATAAGAGTATAATTTCCGCATTAGCCAAAGAAGATAAAGTTAAAGAAGTTATGTCGGTTTCGGGCGGTAATGTGCAAATAAAAATTGCGCCCAGACAAAGGCCGGACGTAATGATGGGTATTACTTATAAAATTGCCACGCCTTATGGTAATTTGTACGTAACCATTAATGAAGATAGTCACGGAGCGTTTGAAGTCTTTGCACAAATGGGTAAAGCCGGTGGTTTCTTTAGCGCTCAGACTGAAGCTATTACCAGACTTATTTCACTTTCCTTGCGTTCTAATATTGCCATTGAAGAAATTATAGACCAGCTTAAAGGCATTCGTGGGCCCGACGTTTCTTTCTCTCAGGAAGGCATGGTCTTTAGTTTGCCCGATGCTATAGCAAAAATTTTAGACAAACATATAAAAAGAAATCAGCAGCAGTTAACATTGCCTATTTCTAATCCGGTTAACGATCCTTCCCAGAAAATTCAGCAAGTGGAAGAGGTGCAAGAAAAAGTGGTAGAGACTTTGTCGCAAAAACAAATTAGTACCAACGGCGGTACCATTACGCAAAAAACTCAGCGCATTAGCATAGCCAACCTTGGCAACGCTCCCGTCTGTCCGACCTGTGCCAACATGATGGTCTTTGCCGAAGGTTGTATGAAGTGTGAGCATTGTGGGTATAGCAAATGCGGATAGAGCGAAGCACAATATTTTTCTCTCCTTTTGGGAGAGATGCCGAGTGCATCCGAGGCAGAGAGGGTTTAAGCCGCATTTGCGAGTTGAAAGTTCATCAAGTTCATCAAGTTATAAAGTAAGACAGGTTAGATCAGAATGTAGTGTAGCGTGCCGATTTATCGGCTAAATAATAAATTGCGAAATTAGTAAAGGCGGCGGGTACCCCGCCGCCTTAAAAAATTATGTTAGATTTTTTAAAAAAGTTTTTAAATAAAAAGAGAAAGTACATATATACTTTCCGTATTGAAAATTATCCAGGATTCCCCACATGGCAGGGAATTGATGACATTGTCGGACAAGACTTTGCCTCAAAGCTAGGGGTTTTTATTGTTGAGGAAACTAAAGATGAAAGGGGTCATATTTTAATTATCGACTCAAAGAATTTTTATATGGATGAGATCTTAAAGCAAATTTTTTCTGACCATAATGTTATAGCTACTTTACTTAAATAAGTATTGAGTTATGAAAAAAGAAATTAACGTCTAAATTTATGGAACGATTTGAAAGTGAACAAGAAAACAAAATAGGAGAATTAGTAGACGCATTTTATAAGGCGAAAAGAAAAGCTCCTTTTAGGAAAGAATTTGAAAAAATAAGATTGGAGCAGACGCTGCTTGTACAACAATTATCTAATGAACTTATTTCCATTGAAGATTTTAATGAAAAATGGAGTGCTCTCCCTGCGTTAGAAGGAGAGCTGGTTTTGGAAACAGAAGAATATTTAGAAGTCGTTTTAGCATTACTATGTGTGCCTAAGGACCAAATTCAGAAAATTATATTACATGAAAAAGCTCATTTTGTTAAGGCAAAAGAGCATGGGCATGCGGCCCAATATAAAATTCAGTTAATGAAGGAAGAGGATGGTTCCACTAGCTATTACCCTTTTGTTAAAGTTACAATAAAAATAAATTCGCAGGAAAAACAGGACGCCTTAAAAATACTTAAAGAAGTAATTCAGTCCCCAGATGATTTGTCTGATACCGATATTGAAATGCTTAAATAATTTATGCTTATAAAAAAAACAAAATCATCCGCCAGTCGGCGGATTAAAATGCCCACAAAATTTAGTGACGAACCGAAAGGATTAGTCATATCGTATCTTGGTGCGGGGAAGGGGAAGACTACGGCGGCTATGGGAATGGCTATACGGGCGGCGGGCGCGGGGATGAATGTTTATATTTTGCAGTTTGTAAAAGCCAAAGGGAAATCTGCTTCCGACATAAAAGACGGGGAGTGGCCGGTTAGCAGTGAGATTGATTTTTTAAATAATACAGGACCTATAGGTCGTATAGGACATATAGGTCGTATAGAAAATGAGCAGTTAGGTTTAGGCTTTGTTGGCATATTGGGTGATAAAAAAGAAAAAGATGTACACATTAAAGCAGCGTTAGACGGTTTAAACAGAGCGCGCGAAATAATCACAAGCGGAAAGTACCAAGTTGTTATATTAGATGAAATTATATCTGCGCTTGAAAGCAAACTCATTGAGGAGAGAGATATAATAGATCTTATTGACATAAAAGCTCCGCTTCAGCACCTAGTTTTGACGGGGCATAATAAATACCCTAAAATTATGGACAAGTGCGATTTAATTACGGAAATGAGTATGATAAAGCATCCGTACTATAAGGGGATACTTGCGCAGAGGGGAATAGATTATTAAGTAGTAGGTAGTAAGTAGTAAGTAGCTAGGCGATAATGCAAAATACAAAATTACAATTGAAAATTTCAAAATTAGTTTTGGTTTTGTCGGTTGTTGGTTTATTGGCAGCAGGGTGCAATCAACAGGCTGTTAAAAATCCTCCGGCTATAGAAGCGCAAGGCGAGCAAGCAATTCAAATCCGGCAAAAGGTGGAAGGGGATATGGGAGATAGTTTATTTAACATTTACCCTAGTGAAAACAAGACTGCGCTTGATTTGCTAAAAATGGGACACAGTGTTCAAACTAAACCTTATTCGGGAATTGTTGGCGAATACGTAGCTGCTATAAATGGTCAGAAAGAAACGCCGGGAAAAAATTTTTGGGTTATGTATGTAAACGGACTACTATCAAAAGTCGGAGCTGATATTTATAAGCCTAATAATAAAGATTATATAGAGTGGAAGCTGGAAGTAATTAAGAAGTAAGAATTATGAATGAAGAATTAAGGGCCAGAAAAGCTGCACTAATGAAAGAAGTAAAAGAGAGAGTTTTTTATAGTGTGGATAGTATTAGAAATAATCCTAAGTATATTGCGGAAGAAGAGCCAGAAAAATTTTTTAATGATGTGAGAAAAATATCCGATCTAGTAATTAAATTTGGTTTTATGACTGAGTCTGAAAGAAACACTATTTCAGAGCTTGTAAAGGAAAATACATGGGAGAGTATGAATAAAGTTTTAGAATTAATTTATAAAAATTTTAAATTGGAATAAAAATGCTTATATACTTTATAATTTTACTGGCTGTCGTTAGCCGTTTTGTCCCTCATATACCAAATTTCGCGCCCATAACTGCTTTGGCAATTTTTGCCGCGGCTAATATGGACTGGAAAAAAGCCACGGGCATTGTTTTGGCCGCAAGATTTATTAGCGATATTTTTATTGGGTTTGTTTCCTGGCCCATGATGGTAGCAATTTACGCTTCGCATTTGGTGGGGGTTTTGTTTGGGGTTTGGATAAAAAATGCAACCCCTCTCGCCCTTCGGGCACCCTCCCCTCAAGATGGGAGGGAACTGCAACCCGCGATCTTTCCCTCTCCTTTTAAGGAGAGGGCTAGGGAGAGGTTGCAGATTAATCGCTGGTTTAAAATTATTGCTTCATCTCTCGGAGCGTCTGCCATATTTTTCTTAGTTACTAATTTTGCTTTTTTGTATTCAAACTACGCACATAATTTTTCCGGCATACTTGAAAGTTATGCAAATGGACTGCCATTTTTACGCGGCACTTTGTTTGGCGACTTAAGTTATACAATGGCTTTATTCGGATCATTGGCCTTAGCTAGATATTTATTAGCTGCAAAAGTTTTATTCAAATCACCCAAAAGTATTTTAAATTAAACAAGGTTTTTGTTTTTTTAAACATTATGCCTGAATCTTTCAGACCAGAAATTGAAAGCCAAAACCAAAATGAGAAGGTTGAGTATTCGGAAATTGCTCAATTACAAAAACCTATTGAAAATATTTTTAGACAGTTGTCACATGAAATTAATAAAGGCTCTTACCCTTTAGTTATTGGCATTGATGCATCGGGCAGAATACCTGCTTTAATAGTGCATGATGCTCTGGCTCAAATCTATAAAGAAAAAGGTTTTGAAAAGCCGGAATTATTTTTTTGCGCGGGTTTTCAAAAAGACACTAAAAAACAAAAAAAGATTCATAAAATAAAAGAGCTTAAAGAAAAAGTAGCTCAGTTTATTGGTCAAAGACAAATAGATTTAACAGATAAAAAAAAGATTTTTATAATTGAAGACGCTGTAAGTAGAGGCTACAGCATTGGTTCAGTTGCATTGGCGTTAAGGAGTATAAACTATCCTGTGGAGGCTGCGGCACTGGGTTATACAAAACCAGTTGAGGAACCTGAAATTCCAACAGAAGAAGGTTTTGATCAAGCGGATAAAGAGCAGGAGAATTTTGACACTCTTGGAGTAGTATTAGGTACGCAAAATAGCAGGCCTGATATTTACAACAAGCCGTATCTTTCTGGAACAGTAAAAGATCCCACGAGGGTTTTTTCTACTGGTTTTGGCGCGTCAGTAAAAAGGCAAAAGGCATTTTTGGAAAGTAAGTCTCACATGAATAGAAAAGACAAAAAGAAATTGGGCAAAATTAATAAATATGCAGAGGGAGATTTGGATGGCTTTTTTAAAGAAGTCCAAACACAAGGAATTAATGTTGCCAGAAAAGACGCTCATGTGATAGCGAGTCGTGTAAGCGCAGAATTTTTAAAAAATTATAAATAATTATATGCAAAAAGGCATAGATTTTGTAGGGATTTCAGTTGTTTACTTTTGCCACGACGGCAAGGGTTCTTTTATTATGGGTAAAAGAAGTAAAAACGCGCGCGATGAGCACGGTAGGTGGGATATTGGCGGCGGCGGGGTAGAGGTAGAGGACAGCGTAGAAGAAACTTTGAAAAAAGAAATTATGGAAGAATACTGTACGGAAGTTTTACAGGCGGAATTTTTGGGCTTTCGGGATGTATTTAGGGAGCATGAAGGTAAAAAAACTCACTGGATTTGTTTAGACTTTAAAGTTTTAATTAATCCTAAAGCTGTTAAAAACGGCGAGCCGCATAAAATGGATGAAGTAAAATTTTTTACTAAAGAAACAATGCCGGAAATTGCATTGTGTCATTCGCAGCTGGGAGTTTTTTTTGAAAAGTACAAAAATAATTTATGGAGTTGACTATTACCGCGCATCCTAATTCTAAAAAGCCGCGAGTAGAAAAAGATTTATTCGGAGCTTTGCATATTTACGTTAATCATCCGCCGTTGGAAGGCAAAGCTAATAAAGCGGTTATGGAGGCGCTTTGCGAGTATTTAAAAATAAAAAAATCCGCAGTGAAATTAATCCGCGGCGAAAAGTCTAAGCTAAAAGTTTTTAAAATACTTGCCAAGCCTTTATAAATTAACCATGCTTACAAAAAGCAATTTTTTAATTTTCAGCTCCATATTTTTTGCTTTAGGTATTTTATTTGCTTCCGCCTTTAATTTTAGCGGCTTAGTAAGCCTAATGGCTTTATTCTTAAGCTTGCTGGCATTCTTATATTGCTTTTTAATTCAAAAATATTTCGGCGCCCAGGCGGCGCTGTTTTTTTTGGTTTTTGCTTTGGGCATGTTGCGTTTGCAGTCGGCTGAAATAAATAATCAATTTACCGGAATTTTTGAGCAAAAAAAGTTGCTTGAGGGATTGGTGGTGGAAGAGCCGGACGTAAGGGAAAATAGGCAGTTAATTACTTTTTTGCCCGACGGGTTTAATCAGAATCTTTTACTAACCACGACAAAAGCCCAAAGTTTTTTTTACGGCGACCGTTTGGCAGTTGAAGGCAAGGTGGTGTCTGCTAAAGCATTTGATGATTTTGATTACCCAAAATACTTAGAAAGGTTTAATGTTTACGCTTTGGAAAAATATCCCAAAATATTAATTTTAAAAAGCCGTAGAGGACTCGAAACTAAATATTGGCTGTTAAAAATAAAGACCGCTTTTTCAGACAGAATTGCCAAATATTTGTCTGAGCCGCAGGCTAGCTTGCTCCTTGGTATATTAATCGGGGCGAGAAAAACTTTGCCACAGAACATTGTGGAAAATTTTAATCAAACCGGTGTGTCACATATTATTGCAGTTTCCGGTTTTAATATTACAATAATTATTTCCGGATTAATGGCTTTTTCTTATTTATTTGGCCGGCGCCTTAGTTTTTGGATTTCCTTATTTTTAATTTTTGCATTTACAATAATCGCCGGGGCATCAGCCTCGGTAGTACGCGCGGCTATAATGGGCGGCCTGCTGCTTTTAGCCATGAATATTGGCAGACAGTATAAAATCGTGCCGTCGCTTTTTTTAGCTGCTTTGATTATGCTGGCAATTAATCCCAAAATTTTGTTTTGGGATATTGGCTTTCAACTTTCTTTTGCCGCAACTTTAGGGATTGTGTTTTTTGTGCCGGAATTTTCTAAACATTTGGAAAATTCAGAAGATTTTTTTGGTCTTAAACCTTTGCTTATAACAACTATGGCGGCAATAATTTCCACCATGCCGTTAGTACTTTTGCATTTTGGTAGACTGAGCTTGGTTGCGCCAGTAGTGAATTTATTAATTCTGCCGTTTTTGCCTTACATTATGCTGCTGGGTTTTTTAGTTGCGCTGCCTGTTTTGGGAGCCGGCTGCGCTTTTGCGGTTAATTTATTGTTAATTTACGTGCTTAAAGTTACCAGTTTTTTTGCGGGATTGAAGTTTTCTGCCCTAGATTTGCCTTTTGGCCCAATAAGTTTTTGGGCGCTTACGGGCTTAATTTTTATTGTGTATTACTTTATAAAAAATAAAAAAATAACCAGGGTTGATGAAAATAAGCCGGTATGATAAAGTTAATAAGAAATCAAATTAATATAAACCCTAATTATGTCAAACAAAACTTTAGCAATTTCTGTAGGAGCGATTTTAGTGGTATTTTTTGGAAGCATTTTTGCTTATAACAAATATCAGCAAAAAAGTACTGACGAATATTCAGTAAATTCTCAAGAAGAACAGCAGACAAACAAAGAAGAGACAAAACCTGCGGAAAATAATACAAAGCAAGAACAGGCAGCCGCAGCGCCCGAGCAAGCAGCAGCCCAGCCGGGAGAGTGTAAGAAAGATTTCGATGCTAATAAATTAAAGAACACTAAAGTGGATATAAAAAACAGAACAGTAGAAATAAATGTTAAAAATTTTGGCAAAATTACTTTAAATTTTTTCGACCAAGACGCGCCTAAGACTGTGGAAAATTTCCTTCGTTTGGCGGACAGCGGTTACTATGATTGTATAACTTTTCATAGAGTGGCCAAGGGTTTTGTAATACAGGGTGGTGACCCAACCGGCAGCGGAGCCGGCGGTGAAAGCGCTTTTGGCGGCGAGTTTGCCGACGAAATTAAAACAGACTCAGCTCTTTACAAAGACGGTTACAAACACGGTTATTTGGCTATGGCTAACAGGGGACCAAATACTAACACGAGTCAATTTTTTGTTATGCTAGGCGATGTCCCACTTTCTCCTAACTACACTATTTTTGGCAAGGTTGTAGGTGGTTTAGATGTAGTTGATAAAATAGGCAAAGTGGAAATTACTCCACAAATGGGACCGGAAGACGGCGCTCCAAAACAGCCGGTAGTTATGGAAACAGTTAAAATAGTTAAATAATTTATTTAGGATTATTAAGGATATAAAAATATGAATCACATTAAACAGGAAAGAACTTTGGTATTAGTTAAGCCGGACGGAGTTAAGAGGGGGCTGATTGGGGAAATAGTTAAGCGCATAGAACGCAGAGGTCTAAAAGTTGTTGCCATGAAAATGGTTGCTGTTGAAAGAGATCATTTAGAAAATCATTTTCCAAAAAGTGATGAATGGATAGGACGCTTAGGTGATAAAGGCTTGGCGACTTTTGCAGATTATAAATTAGACGTAAAAGAACATTTGGGTACCAGCGACAGGATGGAAATTGGCAAAAAAGTAAAAGAAAGCCTGTTCGCTTATATGACTTCCGGACCGATTGTGGCCATGGTTATAGAAGGTATGCACGCTATAGATATGGTGCGCAAATTAGCCGGTCATACCTTGCCGTTTAAAGCTGAAATGGGCACTTTGCGCGGAGACTTTTCCGTAGATAGCCCGGCAATTGCCAACGTGGAAGCAAGAGCTGTGCACAATATTATGCACGCCAGTGAAACGCCGGAAGAATCTAAAAATGAAATTTCTTTGTGGTTTACCCCTTCAGAAATTCACACTTACAAACGCGCTGAAGAAGATGTAATGTTTTAAATTCAAATTTAAGTCAATAAAAAAAATTCCTCTTTTGAGGAATTTTTTTTATTGACTGAGCAGGCAAAATTTTACAAGGTATTCGAATTAAGATGTCAATATAGGTACTGTTTGTTGCAAGGTTTTATTTTTTCCTAAAAAATGTTGGGAGGCTTATGTCTTTTAGTTCTTTAATTCTTTGCAGCATGCCTTTGTTGTTTTCGTTTAAATAGTGGCGGATACGGCTTTTGGCATTGGAAGTTTTAGCGGCCTTAAGCCAGTCGCGGGAAATTTTAACAGGATTTTTGTTTTTTAAAATTTCCACTACATCTCCCTGTTTTAATTCGTCGTAAATACTGGCCATTTTGTTGTTAATTTTTGCGCCCATCATGTGATAGCCTAAATCTGTATGAACGGCAAAAGCAAAATCTATTACGCTGGCGCCGGCCGGCAAATCTTTAACATCACCTTTAGGAGTTAAAACGAAAATCCTGTCTTGGAAAAAATCTATTTTCAAACTTTCTAAAAACTCCTCCGGGTTAGTGGTTTCGTCTTGCCAGGCTCTGAGTTCTTTTATCCATTTGGTTTGAATTCTTTCAATGTTGTCTTCTTTACCTTCTTCTGAATAAAACCAGTGGGCGGCTACACCTCTTTCAGCTTCTTCGTGCATTAGGTCAGTGCGGATTTGTATTTCAAAAATGCCGCCATTTTTGTCAAAAACTGTAGTGTGAAGGCTTTGGTAGCCGTTTGGTTTGGGTGTGGCAATATAGTCTTTTACCCGACCCGGCATTGGTTGAAAGTGGTTGTGAATTAAACCTAAAATATTATAACAATCTGTGGAGGATTTAGTAATAATTCTTAAGGCAACTACGTCGTAAATTTTGCTAATATCGTTGTCGTAACGCTGGAATTTTTTAAAAAGAGAATAAAGCCTTTTTTCACGCCCTGAAACTTCTAAAAATTTTGCGCCTTCCATTCTTAAAATATGCGATAATTTTTTTTGCATTTCTTTTATGTTTTCTTCCCGTTTTTGCATTTCCGTTTCCAGGGTTTTTTTTGTTTCCGCGTATTCTTTTGGAAAAACAATGTTAAAAGACAAATCTTCAAGCTCATCTTTCCAGCCGCCAATGCCTAAGCGTCCGGCAATTGGCGCGTATATTTCCAAAGTTTCTGTGGCGACTTTTAATTGTTTTTCCGCGGGGATGAATTGGATGGTTTGCATGTTATGCAACCTGTCGGCAAGTTTGATTATAATAACCCGCACGTCTTGGCTGGTAGCAATAAACATTTTGCGCAAATTTTCTACATAGAATTGGTCTTTGCTGTTGCGCAGGCGCACATGCCCGAGTTTGGTAACACCATCTACCAAATGGGCGATTTCTTTGCCGAAATTTTTTTCAATTTCCTCTATGGGTATTTTGCAATCTTCCGGCACATCGTGAAGTAGAGTCGCGGCCAAGGTTTCGGCATCGGGAAAAATTTGACCTAAAATAATACTAGCCTCTACCGGGTGAGTAAAATATTCTTCGCCGCTTTTTCTTTTTTGGTCTTTATGTGCTTGTTTAGCAAAATCAAAAGCCCGGGCGAGTAATTTTTCGTCCTGAGGTTTAAACTTATGGGGGATAGAACGAAGTAATTCTTTGTAATCGGACATAAATGACAGACACTTTTACTTTTGGTAGTATTATTGTAACATTGAATAAAAGATTGACCAAGAAACATTTTAACATTTTACCATGCTAACATTTTAACAATTTTTTACCCCTGTTAGTATGATAAGATGTTAGCATGTTAATATGAATTTTATGCCAGAATTACCAGAAGTAGAAACTGTAGTTAGAGAGTTAAATAACAAACTAAAAAATCGCAAAGTCGCGAATGTTTTTGTTAATGCTCCGAAAATTATCGGAATCGGTTCAGCTACGCTTTCGCCTAAGCGGAGTACATCGCCAAACATTGTAAAGCGATTTATTAAAACCATCACCGGACAAAAGTTTTTGTCTGTTAAGCGCCGGGCAAAGTTATTAATCTTCGACCTGTCTGGTCCATGGAGCATGCTAGTGCACCTTAAAATGACTGGACAGTTTATTTTTGAAGATAAGGCCTTACGAAAAAAAACCGGGGGAAAATATCGTTTGCTCAATAAAGCATCAGCGCCTTTAAAACCGCTGCCTGACAAACATACGCATGTGGTTTTTGAATTCACAGATGCATCTAAGTTATATTTTAACGACGTGCGAAAGTTTGGATATTTGAAATTGGTGCACGATGAAGATATTGATAAAGTAAAAGAACTTAAAGAATTCGGTCCAGAGCCGCTTGAAAAAGAATTTACACCATTCCTATTTTTCACGGCCGTGAAAAATAGGAATGGTGGTAAAATTAAAGAAGTTTTAATGGATGCTAAAGTTGTGGCTGGGATAGGCAATATTTATAGTGACGAAATACTATTTCTTTCCGGCGTTAGGCCGGAAAGAAAAGTATCAAGTATTAAGTATCAAGTATTAAGCAAAATACATAAAAACATTAAAAAAGTTTTATTGAAAGGAATTGAGGCCAAAGGTTCAAGCGTAGGTGACTTTGTGAGAACCGATGGCAGTTGGGGTGTTATGGGTAAATTCCACTTTGTGTACGGCCGCAAGGGGCAGAAATGTAAAAAATGTGGTACGATAATATTATCTACAAAAGTTGGTGGCCGAACTGCCAGCTTTTGTCCTAAGTGTCAAAAGTAATTAGAAATATAGATGGATTTTTTACGTAAATGGTTTTCTGCACCCAAGGGGTTAGAAAGTCCAATTAGACCGAAGCCCGAAGCAGTGCTGGCGCCCAAAAAAGAGCATCAGGAATTTTTAGAAGCTAATTTTGAGGAAGCTCGTAAGTTATCTGAGGCGGGCATTTCTGATGCCAAGGAATGGATAAGAAGTGTTTACAAAAATGAAAATCCGCCAATACGAATTGGTAATAGTGGTCTTTATAGGCTTTTGGTGACTTTTAATGAAATGCTATTGGCAGTTGGGAAAGGAGATGAGCAGGAATTTTGGAGTTTGTGTGAAAACTTGAAAACAACAGCGATTAAATTTGCCAATCCGGGTATGGATATATTCGGCGCACAAAATTTGGTTAAAGTTTTAAATACAGTCTTAAAAGAAAAAAAAGATGATAAGACGGGACTTGGTATTAAAAATAAATTACCAGCAACATTATTTGAAAAACTTGACTTAATTCAAAGCAATATAGATATGATAGCGGGTAATTTTTCTGGCATTGAACGCAGTGGCGGAATAGAAGAGGATCGTGATTATGCAAATTTACCAAAAGAATACTGGCCTCCAAATTATGAATTTAAGAGCGATAGTAGTGCACTCGATAATAGAAAAGGCAGATATGTTTTTGCTCTCCCTTCACTTATTGCTTATGCTAGCAATAGATTAGTGTTAGCATCTTTCTCTGATAATAGAAAAGTAATGAGCGCTATGAAAAAAGGATTGCAAAGTCTTGTAAATAATACACAACTTCAAGATTTAAGTGCTTTAAGACAAGAGAGTGCATTACTTGTAGACCAGGATAATTTTGATTTATCTCCTGAGCTTAACAGAGCGCACGGCAATTATATATTGGTTCTATCTGATACAGTAAAACACAATGGACAACATTGTCATAAATTACCTGAGCACAATATAGAATTTTATTTCCCTCAAAGCATGGGTATTGAAAATAAATTTACTATTTCGAAAGGCGTTGCTTAATAATTAATAAATTTTATGGAAAACAATCAAACTACATCGCAATCAGTTTTATCGCAAGAGGCAATGCTAAAAGAGATATACGAGAATACTCGTAAGACTAAAAACTATATGAAGTGGCAGTTGTATATTACTGTTGCTTTGGTGGTTTTACCTCTTTTGGCTGCGCTGGCTATTGTGCCAATGGTTTTAAAAAGTCTAAGTAGTGTTTATGGCGTGGGCGGGCTGTTACAATAAACTACAGAACTACGGACGAAAATACACTACAGAAGCCTACAGAAATTAAGTAACTGGGTTTGTTGAGATTCTGTAGTTTTCTGTAGTGATTATAATTAATTTTTGTAGTTTTATGACTGACGACAAATGGCAGGAAATTGTGGAAATGGCGCAGAAGAATTTTCGTGGAGCTAAACTTTCCCACGAAGATTTAATAGTGCAAAAAGGAGAGGGGACCGAAAAACAGGGGACTTGCGATATTTTGGAATTTGAGCACTCAAACGGAGATAGATATAAATTAGTTAGGGAAAATAAGCCTGTAGTTTTAGAAAAAAAAGAACTTTACTCGCACCGAGCCGGTCAGTCCGCTCAAACTGAGTACAAATTTTCCGCTACTGAATTTTCTCATAAGTTAAAAGTTTTTAAAGAAGTGGATTTTGAATGGGAAGAAATTTCTTTAGACAAGTTGGGGTTTTAAAATTTCTAATTTCTAATTTCTAATCGACCAAAATCAAGCCATCAGATGAATTAGGTATTGGATATTGGAATTATTAGGTTAAGTAGCAATTAGAATAATTGTAATTTATGTTTTTACCGGAAAATATGCAAATAGAAAAAGCAATTTTAAGCACCCTTTCTTTTTTTAGCTTATTCCAAGTACCTTTGTCAAAAGACAAAGTTTTTTTGTATTTGTATAAACAAAGCGCGAGCCAGAAACAAGTTGAGGAAGTTTTAGAACAAATGTTTTTGGAAAACAAAATTGTTAAAAAAAATGAACTTTACGCTTTAACAGCTTGGCCTGAGAGTCTTACAGAATTAAGACAAGAAGAAACAGAAAAAAGATACAAAAAAGTTAAAAAGTTTTTATGGCTACTTAGCTTAGTTCCGTTTGTCAGGGAAGCTTCTTTAATAAACAGCATGGCTATAGGCAATATAAAAAAAGAATCCGATATAGATTTTTTTATTATTGTTCGTCCCGGTTTTTTATATTTTGCCCGAACTACAATAATTTTGCTTTTCCATTTATTCTTTTTGTACAAAACAAAAAATCACATTAAGGAAAAATTTTGTTTTGGTTTTTATATTTCTACCAAACATCTAAATTTAGAAGACATACTAATAAAGCCGGAAGATCCGTATACCGCATTTTGGCTTGCTAGCATGAAGCCTTTGTTTGGTAAAAAAGAATATGTAAATTTAGTTAAACAAAACCCTTGGGTATTTGAATATTTGCCGAATTTTACCCCGACCCCGCATTTTTACGGATTAATAAAAAAACCATTTGGTATTTATTTGCGTTTTATTTTAGAAATTATATTTTATGTTCCGGCTTTCTTAATCGAGCCTCTTTTAAGGAGAATTCATATTCGCCACACTTTTAATTTGCCGGAAAATCATTGGTCGACTGCCACGACTATTGCAAAAAGCGATATTTTAAAATTGCATGCCTTAGACCCGAGGGCAAAAATCCGCGACGATTTTTATAAAGCAGCCGAATTGGCCTTGAAATAGTCATGGGCTGATGTTAAAATAGAGTAAAGTAACTAAATTATCACTCAACTTGACAGAGTGATAATTTTAATTATAATAAATATATAAGATAATTAATAATTACAAATCTACGAATTATCCGAATCTACTAATCAGCTACAAATATTAGCGAATTAGTAGCCGATTTGTAGGGTTAGAAACATTCGTAGATTAGGAATAAAAATATGCAAGTAAAACCACTAGGCAACAGGGTTCTGGTAAAGCAGTCTTCAGCCGAGGAAGTTACAAAGTCGGGGATTGTATTGCCGGATACCGCTGATAAAGAAAAAAAAGCGCAAGGTAAAATTGTTGCGTTAGGCAACGGTTCTGAAATCGCAACGCTTGGTTTAAAAATAGGCGACACCGTTGTGTTCGGCAAATACGCGGGCGATGAAATTGAAATGGACGAGAACGGTAAAAAAGTTGATTACAAAATTTTGTATGTCGGCAAAGAAAAAGACGACTCCGACATTTTAGCATTAATAGATTAATTAACGCGATCCGAATCTACGAATGCATCCGAATTATACGAATTCGGGGCATTCGGATTTAATTCGGATCATTAGGATCGGAATATGAGTAAGATTATAAAATCCGGTTTTGCTGCAAAGCAAGCCATAAAAAATGGAGTAGATATTGCCGCCAATGCGGTTAAGGTAACTTTGGGACCAACCGGTAAAGCGGTTATTTTGGACAAAGGCTTTGGTAGTCCGACAATTTCCGATGACGGCGTAACTGTTGCCAAAGAAATTGAATTGGAAGATAAGTTTGAAAATATTGGCGCATCACTCATTCAAGAAGTGGCCAATAAAACTAACGAAGAAGCCGGCGACGGTACTACCACTGCTACGGTGCTTGCCCAGAAAATGATTGAAAAAGCTTTTGAGGCTGCGGCTTTGGCATCAAGTCATGCCAACGACATAAAGCGGGGCATGGACAAGGCTGTGGAATTTGTAGTTAGTGAACTTAGAAAAGTTAAAAAAGACGTAAAGACAAAAGAAGAAATCCAGCAAGTCGCAACTATTGCCAGCTTAGACTCGGAAGTAGGTAAGCTTATTTCTGAAGCAATGGAAGAAGTTGGTCACGAAGGAATTATTACCGTGGAAGAAGGTCAGACTACGGGCTTACAAAAAGAAGTGGTTAAGGGTATGCGTTTTGACAAAGGTTTTGTAAACCCATACATGGTTACAGACACACAGCGCATGGAAGCTGTTTGGCAAGATCCGTATATTTTAATTACCGACAAAAAAGTTTCCAGCGTGCAAGAAATTTTACCGGTTTTAGAAAAAGTCGCACAGAGCGGCAAAAAAGAAATTGTAATTATTGCCGATGACGTAGAGGGTGAGGCATTAACCACTTTTGTTTTAAACAAACTCCGCGGCAGTTTTTCCGCTTTGGCGGTAAAAGCTCCGGGCTTTGGTGATAGAAGAGATGAAATGCTCCAAGATATTGCGGTCTTAACCGGCGGGCAGGTTATTTCAGAAAAAATGGGATTGAAATTAGAAAATACTACCTTAGAACAGTTAGGCCGCGCGCGCAAAGTTATTTCCACTAAAGAGCATACAACAATTGTAGACGGCCAGGGTGACAAAGCGGCTATTGAAGCTAGAGTTGTTCAAATTAAAGCTGAACATAAAAATTCTACTTCCGAATACGATAAGGAAAAATTACAGGAAAGAATGGCTCGCTTAGCAGGCGGCGTGGGCGTTATAAAAGTTGGCGCGTTTACTGAAACCGAAATGAAAGCAAAAAAGTTTAAAATAGAAGACGCGCTTAATGCGACCAGGGCTGCAGTGGAAGAGGGGATAGTTGCGGGTGGGGGAGCTGCTTTGGTAAAAATTACTCCTAAGTTAGACGACTTTGGCAAAGATATGAATTTTGCCGAACGCGCCGGAGTTAAAGTTATTAAAGATTCCCTAGAGGCTCCGCTTAGACAAATTGCGGCTAACAGTGGCATAGAGCCGACGCCGATTATTAATTACATTCAAAATTCTAAAGAAGTACATCCGGGTTTTGATTTTAACAAATACAAAGAAGGCAGCTGGGAGACAGGTAAGGTAGAAGACATGATGAAAGCCGGTATTGTAGACCCGCTGAAAGTTTCTCGCTTAGCTCTTCAGCACGCGGCATCTATTGCTTCTACTTTGGTAACTACCGAAGCTATAATAGTAGACAAACCAGAACCAAAAACTCCTTCAGCCGGCGGCGGTATGCCGGGCGGCATGGGTGGTATGGGAATGGATTACTAGGTAAGTAGGACAGTAGGACAGTAGGGGAGTAGTAGGTAGAAGAGTAGGATAAGAAGTAAAACCCCGGCTTTGCAAAAGGCCGGGGTTTTGGTATTGTAAATGCATGGAAGAAAATGGATATTTAGAATTAAATAAAGCTGAAGCTAGATTAAAAGATTTGATTCAAAAATCTGTTGTTTCTAACATGCCGGAAATTTACAGACAGGAAATGGTTGAACAATTTGATACAGACCCCTGGATAAAAACTCAATTATTAGCTATTGATAATGAAATTGATAGAGCTTCCAATCATCCTGATAGAAATTTTTCAACGGTTGATGAATTATGGAAAGTTTTAATAGAAAAGTGGAAAAAAAGAAGAGAAATTGAAGTTTTTAAGAGAAATTTGAGTGATTAAACTAGGTATTTAAAAATAAACGGCTTAATTAAGAGTAAAAATGCTATCTATTTTATAAAGGGGTTGACAAAAAGGTAAAAATGGTATATAATATATGGTCATGCTTTAATGCATGGCCTTTTAAAATGTTCAAATAATATTATTCGAGCCAGTCGAGAATATATTATTTGGTAAAATCTTAGGTTTTACAACCCAGTAGAAAGTCTCGACAGGCTCGACAACTACGTGGTACGCAAGGTCGAACACCAAATTTATATACTTTAAAAACCAATATCTCGTTACAGGAAAGGTCTAATGGCTCATAGTTTCCGCACGTTTACTTTCATCACTTTTAGACAAAATTCAGAAAGACATTATAAACAGATTTTCGATCGAATAAGTTTCTAAGGCCTTGGTGAGAGTTAATGTGGGGGAAATAACGTTCATAGATCCGTGCCCGCCTGCCAGCGCTTGAGTGCAGCGATTGCGGGCAGGCCTCTATGAATATCCGCATGCTCCTGATTTCGTTAAACCGGATTGGGGGCAGACGAAAGCCGTATACGAAATTACTAGAACTTCTTTTATTTTAGGTTCTCCTGTAGTTGTGTATACGGTTTTTGCTTGCCCCGTAAGAATTTTTTCTTAATTTTTATAGGTATTTAAATATCAAATAATTTTTTTAAAACATACAAAGCGCGTGCGCGAATAGTATACACTTTTATGGGCGAAGCGCTTTGTGAGAGATAGGTTAGAAAAATTTTTTCTGGGGTTTGCCCCGTAAGAATTTTTCTAGAATTTTATGTAGTTTAAATTCCCATCCGAAATTACGAATGTATCTCCACCTGCATTTGCCTGTGGCTTGGCGGTCAGGCGAATGAGTCGAATTTCGGACATTTGGAAGTAATAAAAATTTGCGGAAAGTAAAGTGTTTATTTTAGTAGGCAGTTTACTTTCCGCAAATCAAATCTAAGGAGGATTTGCGGGAAAAGAGTTATGTTTGAGCAAAAAAAATCGGCCGAAAGGCCGGAGAAGCCATACAGATGGCGACTTTGGGTCGCCATTCTAGCAATTGGCATAATAGCTAATTGCGTCAAGATCGTCAGTATAATGCTCCGTTAAGGAGCCGCTTTGGGACAGCGCAGTTTACTGTGTCTGCTCCCTCTACCTAAGAGTACTATAGTTTATAGTAAGTTTTGGTAGGCTTGTTATTCACAGAAGGTTGAATTACAAAACACCATTCCGAATCCGCCAGGTGGCGGATGGGAACCCCTTTTTTGGATAGTGAATTCTAAATAAGGGATTCTTCACTTCGTTCTGAATGGTGAACCGTTTAGTTTTCATAGTTTAGTAATTCAAATTCAAATAAGGTTGAATAGTAGGCAAAAAAGGCATATAATCTAATTTAGTTTTATAAAGTGGGTAAAGTTAGTATTTTAGTTTTCTAAGAAAGAATTTTAAGGTTAAAGAATTTTTTCTCAGGGAGCTAAAAATAAAACAATAAAGAATTAACTCCCGCCTTTGCGTCCGCTTTCTCCGGCGGACGCGTGAGAGTAGCTGGTATTTTTATTCCGGCTACGACTTCCCCCGAGGAGGAGATTTATGAACATCAGAATTCAGTTCGGTTATGACCGAACTTCTGATGACCAAATCCATTTGGTTGGACGGGCGTGCAAGCGCTTGTCTCCCGGGTGGGT
>CAYVNU010000001.1:47030-51921 GCA_964453265.1 uncultured Candidatus Saccharibacteria bacterium
TACGAGCGGCGCGGGCGGAAATGATAATCTGTTTAGATGAATCAACGCCCCTTATACCAGAGTTTGTAATTTATTTATACAACAAATAATAAATTCTGGCATAAGAGCATTTAGGCATCTAGCTTTAATAATTGACCTTTTTACTTAGATTTGGTATAATTTTTTTACTTTATCTACTAGTCACTAATCACTAAAAACTAATCACTATCCTATGGGCGTACCTAAAAAGCACAAAACCCGCAGCGGCCGCGACCAAAGACGCAGCCATCATGCTTTAAAAAAGACTTCTTTTGCTACATGTAAAAATTGCGATTCTGCAACCATGCCGCATTTGCCGTGCAAAAACTGTGGTTTTTACAAAGGACGTAAAGTCCTTTAACATATAACTGATAATTTATAACTAGTAACAGTTTGTAAGTTATAGGTTATCAATTAATCGTTATTAGTTACTAAACTATGTCCAATCGCCATCTTTCCCGCCAAATTGCCATGCAGAGTTTATTTGAATGGGATTTTAAAAGTAAGCCGGAAGAATTAGACGCGATTATTAAAAATAATTTGGAACAGCAGCAGAGGCAGCCGGATGAACAGGAATTTGTCTATGAGTTAGCTCAGGGCGTGGCGGAAAAAATTTCCGAGATAGATGAAATTATAAAAAAGAACGCGCCGGAATGGCCGCTGGAGCAAATCCCTTTGGTGGACAGGAATGTTTTAAGGATTGGGATATTTGAGTTAATATTTTTAAAACAAGTACCGCCTAAAGTCGCAATTAATGAGGCTGTAGAACTCGCAAAAAGTTTTGGCGGGGATACCAGCGGAAAGTTTGTTAACGGCGTTTTAGGAACTTTATATAAAGAAAATTTGGCAGTAGAAAAACCTTAAAGCAATTTTGCTTTAAGGTTTTTTTGTTGGCTTGGTTTTGCAAGAGGGTGCCCCTCTCGCAGTGGCTATTTTGCAAAAAATCAGCTATAATTAAAACGTAATTCTTTTTAATTAGAATTAATTCAAAAAGGAGCATATTATGAACAAACTACAACTTACTGAATTATTGGCCGCTAAATTAGGGATTACCCATAGCGAAGCCGAAAGGTTTTTAAATACCTTTATACAAATGATTTACGAACAGCTTAGAAGCGGGGATAAAGTAAATATTTCCGGTTTTGGGCAGTTTAGCGTATCTCATAGGGCGCCTAGAATTGGCGTAAACCCTAGAAATCCTTCCCAGAAAATTACTATTCCAGAACTTAACACACCAAAGTTTAAAGCAGGCGAGGCTTTTAAGGAAGCAGTTAAGCTTAGAAATCCTTCTACATCTGCGCCAGTAGAAAATGCAGCTTAGAGTTTTATAATAAAAATCCCTCAGTCATTGGCTGAGGGATTTTTATTGGCTTGAAAAAAAATCTGAAAAAAGATATAATCAATTAAATCTATACGCGGGTATCGTATAGCGGTTAAAAACTTCAGTTTTCCCCGCCTGCCAAGATTTATTTTTAAAATTTCATTATTTTGTTTTCCCGCCTGCGCCTTTGGTGCGGGTATCGTATAGCGGTTATTATCTCAGTTTTCCAAACTGATGATGGGGGTTCGACTCCCCCTACCCGCTCCAGTGGCTTCGGCGGGCAGACAAACTGATGATGGGGGTTTTAACTCCCCCTACCCGCTCCAGCCTTCGTCCGCCTCAGGCGGATAAGCCAGAAATTTATGATAAATATTTTAATGATAATCGCAGGAGTAGTTGGCGGTTATTTTTTGTTGGTGTTTGTGGGGCTTAGGTTAGTTGCTCCGTTTATGGGTTTTAGGCAGTATGAGCCTCCTAAACAAATATCTGATGATATAAAGCAAGCAATCATAAACCTCGAAAACAAGTCAACCGACCAAATATCTTTTTTACAGAATTTATATAATTTTATTTTGGAAAAAAATCATAGCCAGTGGGCTCATACTAGGGGAAGAGCAGCAGTAATGTTACCTAGATTATTTGTAAAAGACTTAAACGAAATTTGGCAGACTAAAAAATTTGTATATTGTAATGCTATAAATTTTGTAGCCTACGCAATGCTGGCTAACAGCAAGTTTTTTAAAGCTTCCGATGTAAAAGTTCAGCATGTGTTTTTAAATTTTGTGGCGCATCAATATTTAAAGGTAAAGGTAGGGGAAAAGTGGGTGGACTTTGACCCAGCTGGTAGCGGTATTAGAGGCGGCAGTTTAGGTACGCATGTAAAATTTATTGGATAACCCCTTAAAACTTTGCTGAGGGAGTATAAGTATATTTAGAATTTAATTTTATTGGTTATTTTAGAATAAAGTATTTAACTTAGGCAAAGTTTGTGGCGTGAATTTGACGATTTTTTAGGATTTTGCTATATTTCATTTAACAATCAAATAATTAATTTTATCCAGAGTGCAGGGAAGGGAACTAGCCCATTGATCCTGCCAGCAACCATCCGGAAATCGGAACGGTGCTAATTCTAGCCCTTTAAGGGAAAGATGACTTTTACTCATCCCCTTAAAGAAGGGGATTTATTGTTTTTAAATGGCCTTATACGCAATAGGTTAATTATTTGAAAGAAGGTAATTAAGTTATAAATATGGATTATAATACCCGACAACGCGCGGTTGATGCTTTCGATTTTGCTGATCAGAGTAGTGATGAAAAAAGAATTCAAACAGAAGAAGAAATACTAAGCTTTTATAACATATCGGCTGAAACAAAAGCCAAAATAGATGCTGTTTTTAAGCAAATAGAAATAGTTCTTAAAAGAGTTGGTAATTTACCTGAATCAATAGTAAGTGCATTTAAATTAAAATTGTTTAACCAACTATATTTCGAGAGACTGGATTTAAACGAAGACTTATTAAAGAGAGAAGCAGAGAGAATATCTAAATTAGAAGAAACTCAGGCTGAACACAATCCGTTTGTCCCAACAGTTGGGGTTGAAGTAGAGGTTGAGTGGGAACAAATGAATCCTGTAGAGAGGACAGGGAGTTTAAGAGGTGAATTTGATTATATCTTGAAAGCTTGTAAGATTCGTAAAGGTTTTGACCCAAATATAGCTTTGTCTGAATCTGATAGGCTTGAAATTAAGGCAGGTCTTTATGAAATTAAATCTTCGCCCTCACACACATCGGAGGCGCAGTCTATTTTTTTACAAGAATTAGTAAAATTGGGAGTCGTCCCTGGTATAAAAAAAGAAAAAAGTAAATATGCAAAGTACGAAACGGTTTCTTTGCATGTGAATTTTATTATCCCTAAACAACTCGCTAATTATGGCAAAGAAGAACGATTTTCAAATGAGCATCTTGTGAAGAAATATCAAGATTTATTAAAGTTAGTAAGTTTTTTTGTGTCTATTGCAATGGTCTCGGACGAAAGAGTAAATTCTAGGTTGTTTCGACAAGGTTCAGATGGAGTAGATATTAAAGAAATTATTTTCCCAGGCGGGAGTAGAGTTGACGATGCAAGAGTTCAGTTTTCTTTAACCGAGTTTTCAGATAAACGGGCTTACAGGGTAGTTTCAACTTTACAAGCTTTAATAACTGCTTTTTATTCCCATGTTTTATTTCTTGAAAAGAAAGATTTGACGTCAAGAGAAGAAAAGTTAGCAAATATTTTTTCTGAATTTTTAGAAAAAATGAAAGATTTTTATAGCAAAAATAATATCCCAACTGGTAAATTAACTTTGAGCGACGAATTTAGAAATAGCGGAATAACTAATGCTGAAATGATAATTTTAAGAAGAGGTGGTAAAGAAGATGCTTTTAGGGCATGTGCTTTGTATGTAGCTAAAATAAAAAGGGTTTTAAAAGAAAAAGAACCTTTAAGTGAACAAGTATTTTTTTATCATAAAGAAGATTTTAATAGACTTATTACACAATATAAACGTAAAATTGATTCTGTATATTTTGGAAAAGCAGATCCGAGATTGGCAAAAAGCTTAATGTTTTCACTGGATCAGTATGCTCATGAACGAGGAATTAGTTTTAAACTAGACGGTAAATGGGATACTGTGGATAGATTTAAAAATGGTTTAATACCTTTAGGTAGCATACCTAATAATATGGCTGATAAGGTTAGGGTGTTTAAGGACGCAGAGGGTAGTGAATATTTAGATTTGTCCTATATTTCCGACTCATTAAGAATAAATGAAGATTGGCTCAGAGTTAATCGTCCCGGGTGGAAATATAATGATTATACGAGGATTATAAAGTTACCAGTTTTGACTGAGAGTGAAATAGCAGAGCAGCAAAAGCAATTAAAATTTTTACCAGTTGAAGCCAAAGGTGAAATTGATGAGTTAATTTCAAATATTCAACACAAATACTCAGAACATGTTGTAGTTGATGAAAAAGAAAAATCAATCATTGATGAAAAGGTGGGGAATCTAATAAAAGAATTAGACGATTATGTAAAAAATTTAATTTAATTTTATTAATATATGAAAAATATTATGCAATATAAAGCGAGATCCGGTTCTGCCGGAAAGAATATCAAACCAACACCACATAGAAAAATATTTACTTCCGAGTCCGTAACAGAGGGGCATCCGGACAAAGTTTGTGACCAAATAAGTGACGCAATTTACGACGAAATGCTACGTCAGGACAAAAAGGCCCATGCCGGCATAGAATGTTTTGCTACCACAGGCTTAGTTGTGGTTGGAGGGGAAGCAAGGACTAAAGCTTATGTGGATATTCAAAGCATAGTGAGAAGAACCTTAAAGAAAATTGGTTACGACAAACCTGAGTATGGTTTTTGCTATTCTGACGTTGGTGTAATATCTACCCTCCACGAACAGTCACCCGACATAGCCCAGGGCGTGGACGAAGGCAAGGGCGAGTTTAAAGAACAAGGTGCCGGAGACCAGGGCTTAATGTTTGGTTTTGCCTGCGA
>CAYVNU010000001.1:52021-104275 GCA_964453265.1 uncultured Candidatus Saccharibacteria bacterium
TATGCTGCTAGGTACATTGCCAAAAATATTGTTGCCGCAGGGTTTGCAAAAAAAGTTTTGGTACAACTAGCTTACGCAATTGGCGTGGCTAAACCAGTTTCTATTTTTATAGATACCTACGGAACCGGAAAAATTGCGGACGAAAAATTACAGACAATCTGTGAACAAATTTTCCCGGTAAAGCCGGCGGACATAATTAAAGAGCTTCAATTAGAAAAACCAATTTACGAACAAACCGCAGCCTACGGCCACTTTGGCAGGACAGATGTTCGCTTCCCGTGGGAGAAGACGGATAAAGTAAGAATGATCAGAAAGCTTGCTAAAAGGTAAGTTTCCATGCTTGCCCGCCATAGCTTTAGCGACGGCGGGGGAGAAGACAGATAAAGTAAATGCAATTAGGAAATTGGCAAAGAAAAAATAGTTATTGACTTTAGTGTTTTTTGGGTTTACCATAAGGCTATGGAGTATGAGTTAACAAAGCATGCTAGACTTCGGCTTTTAGAAAGAAAAATTTCTAAAAGTATGCTTAAAGAGGCTTTGGAAAATCCGACAAAAATTGGTTACGATAGCTACGGTAATACCTTGTTTAAAAAACTATATGTTAAATCGGGCAAACAGCGTTTGCTTTTAGTTGCCGGAAGAAAGTTTAAAAATAAACTTAAAATTTTTACTATTATTGAAACATCTAAGACTTCTAAATATTTATGAAAGCAGTATATGACAAGCAGAGCCAGGTGCTTTCCTGGCAGTTAAAAAAAGGCCCGAGTGTTGACAGCGACATTCAAGGCAATGTTGTTATTGACTATGACAAAGCTGGAAAAATTGTTTCGATTAATTTTTACGAAGTTAACTTTGAAGATTTTAAAGAACACAAAAAGACCTTTTCTCGTTTTGTGTCTAGAAAACAATTAGTTGTAGTATAAAAATTTATGCCATATATTATTTTAATCATCGTCATCTTACTAATTCTTTCCAGTGTTCGCGTGGTGCAACAAAACACAGTGTACGTAATTGAAATGGTTGGACGTTTTAACCGCATTATGACCGCGGGGCTTAATTTTAAAGTGCCACTTTTTGAACGAGTGGCGGAAAAAGTTACATTGCGTCAGCAAAACTTTACTTTAAAGAATATTTACCCTTCTAAAGACAAAGTTATAGTAGATATTGCTACTAACCTTATTTATAGCGTGGAAGCTACGGTAGAAGGCGTAAAAAAATATACATACTCTTTGCAGAACAGAAGTGCATCTATTGGGGCTATTATTGAAAATTCACTTCGTACATATGTTGCTAAAGAAACTCACGAAGGCATTTTGGAAAAGAAAGAAGAATTAGCCGCGCATATTCGAATAGATTTAGAAAAACAGTTTTCTGAATGGGGTATGTTAATAAGCTCTTTCCAAATTACCGAAGTTTCTTTCCCGCCAACTATTACGCAGGCTATGAGTGAAGTCGTAGCCAGCCAGCAGCTTATGAAGGCTGCCGCAAACCAAGGTGAGGCGACTAAAATTAGAGCGGTTAAAGAAGCAGAAGCGGAAAAAGAAAGAAAGCGCTTACAAGGCGAGGGTATTGCACTTGAGCGCGAAGCTATTGCTTCAGGACTTAGGCAGTCAGTAGAAATTATAAAGTTAGCTACCGGCCAAAGTAATACAGAAATTATGGCCATATTAACTTTAAACCAATACTTAGACACTATGAAGAGCATTGGCGTAACTCCCAATACTAAAGTTTTGTTCTTAGACTCCAGTGCCGGCAAAACCGGTGACCTAATGAAGCAGTTTATGGCAGCGTTTGAGAGTAGCGACAAAAGGTAGGGCGTAACTTATAACAAATAATCTATAATTTATAACTATAAAACCCAAGAGCATTCTTGGGTTTTATGTATGTTAGAATATATAAATGAAACAAAAGTTGTTATTGGTTATAAATTTTTTAGTTATTAGTTTGCTTTTAGTTTACTACGGCGTATTTTTGGCTAAGAAGGTAGATTTAACTACGGCGGATTTGGGCAGGCATATTGAAAACGGAAAAATTATTGTAAATTCTATTTTGTACCCTCACCCAACCTTTCCCTCATCCACCGACGCTAAAGCTATGGCGGACAAGGAGGGAGAGGAGGGGGAGCAGCGTGGTACTAGTATATTCACTACCAACCCCAGTAGCAGAGCCGATAAATCGGCACGCTACGGGGCAAGCTATAAATTACTTATAACCAACTATTATTCTTACACTTTACCTGATCAACCTTTTGTTAATCACCACTGGCTTTCGGGTGTGGTATTTTATTTGATTTATCAAATAACTGGGTTTGTCGGATTGTCGTGGTTTTATATTTTACTTGGTTGCGCTACGCTGTGGTTGTTTTTTGATGTTGCAAGAAGGAAGTCTAATTTGTTTATTGCCAGCGTAATAACCATAGCACTCATGCCTTTACTTGCTTCGCGTACGGAAGTCAGGCCGGAAATGATAACTTACTTTTTTACAGGCGTATTTTTGTGGGTGTTGTTGGGCTTTAGATTATTCAATAAAAATATTTTGACCTCTCCTGCCCCTTTGGGGCATCCTCCCCACGCCTGGGGAGGAGGGGTAATGTTATTACCTTTGGTAATGCTGCTTTGGGTTAATTTGCACATAGGGTTTGTGTTTGGGTTTTTGGTTTTGGGGGCGTTTTGGGTGGAGGAGTTAGTAATGTCATTCCGAGTGCATCCGACTTGTCCGACGAAGTCCGCCTCAGGCGGACGAAGTTGGAGGAATCCCTTTTTTGTAATTAAAACTATATTTAAGGGATCCTTCGCTAGCGCTCTGGATGGTTATCACAGGCTTAGAAATTTAACTTTAATAGGGTTTTTATGTATAGTTGCCGCTCTTATTAACCCCAACTTTCTAAAAGGATTTTTGTACCCTTTAAATATATTTAAAAACTATGGCTATTTAATTGTAGAAAATCAGTCAATTAAATTTTTGGAAAATATAAATTTCTCAAACGGCCAGCACTTTTTAATTTTTAAAGCAGTATTTTTGTTAGTTTGCATTAGTTTTCTGGCAGTGGCTGTTAAAAACTGGAAACAACTAAAAATTTCTTTGTTATTGCTTAGTTTGTTTACAGGCTTGCTCGCATACTATGGCATTAGGCATTTTCCCAGCTTTGCTTTTTTTGCTTTGGTAGCCTTAGCTTATAATGTGAATATTTTATTGGGTAGCAAGTTATCTTTAAACAAAGGTGGTAACGCGGGAAGAGTTTTTTCCGCTGTAATAATTCCGGTAGGCATATTTTTTGTTTTTATTAATATTTTTTCTAGTTATGGGGAACTAAAAGCGCGGGCGGATTTTGGCTTAGGGCTTTTGCCTGGGGTTAACGCGTCTGCGGAATTTTTTAAAGAGCAAAACATAAAAGGTCCTATATTTAATGACTACGACATAGGTGGGTATTTAATTTACAATATTTATCCGGAAAAGGTTTTTGTAGACAACAGGCCGGAAGCCTATACAGTAGATTTTTTTGAAAATTATAAATTAATGCAAACAGACCCTTTAAAATGGAAGGAAATGGACGAAAAGTATAATTTTAATTCTATTTTCTTTTCTCACCGTGATTATACGCCGTGGGCGCAGGCGTTTTTAATATCGCGCATACAAGACCCAGTCTGGGCACCGGTATTTGTGGATGGTTTTAATATAATATTTTTAAAACGTAACGAGCAGAATAAAGAAATCATTAAGAAATTTGAAATCCCAAAAAGCCGTTTTGGAATAACAACTAGTAAGTAGCAAGTAGTAGGTAGTAAGTAGCCAAAATGATACTTTCAATAATCATCCCAGCACATAACGAAGAAAAAACTATTGTCCAAGTTTTGGACAGTGTTTTTAGCGTGCCTTTAGGCGAGTGGGAGAGGGAAGTAGTTGTGGTTAACGACGGATCGAGTGATGGAACAAAAGACATCTTAGATAAATACACTAGTAATAAAATTATTAAAATTCATCACGCCCAAAATTTAGGCAAAGGCGCTTCCATCCAAACAGGTTTAAAAGCGGCTACAGGCAATTATGTAATTATTCAGGACGCGGATTTGGAATATGAGCCGGGGGATATTCCTAATCTTTTATCACAGTTAGGCAACCTCTCTGCCCTAAAGGGCATCTCTCCTCAACAGGAGAGAGAACTGCAGACTGCAGCTGCAGGTTTCCCTCCCTTTTCTTGTCCGCCAAAGCCTTGGCGTCGGAGGATGAGGGGAGGGATTAAGGGGGAGGTTGCTGTCTTTGGCAACCGCGGCACAAAAAGTTACCCGGAGCGAGGCTTCCATTATGTGTTAGGCGCAAAACTCCTAACTTGGACGTTTAATATTTTATTTTGGCAAAATATTAAAGACTTATATACAGGGTATAAACTCATTCCTACTGCTATATTTAAAGAACTTGGCATAACATCAACTGGCTTTGAATTTGAAGCTGAGGTAGCTTGTAAACTAGCTTGTAGGGGTGTTAATATAAAAGAAGTTTCTATAAACTATAGGCCTAGAAGTAAGGAACAGGGCAAGCATATTGGATGGAAAGATGCGTTTATAGGTTTTAAAAAGATTTTAGAATTAAGAATAAAATAAAAATGGATTCTGAAGCAGGATATCTTACTGACAATGAATTAAGCGAGTTAAATAGGAGGTATGAGGTTTTAGCTAACTATTTTCAAACATTGAGAATTGCAAACCAAAAATATGGACGCTCGGTTTTATTTCATGTAACTGGCAATCTACTTCAAACTTTTAAATCTCAATTTTCTTTAACAAGGGATACCGATGAAAGAATTCAATCTATAACTAAATTAAGAGTTTTAATAGATGATATTGATTTTTATGCAAAAAAACTGATTGATCCTGAATTTTTAAAGAGAGAGTTAAGACATGATGATGTGAAAATTTGTGAAGAATATATAAATAAATTAAAAGCAGAAACAAATGATCCAAAATAATTTACCAGAGTTAGCAAAATTAGTTAGGTATTACTCGCTTGTTTCTACTACTGAGGCGGGGAGCGGGCATCCTTCTTCATCGCTTTCTGCCACCGATGTTATGGTGGGGTTGATGTTCGGAGGACATTTTAAAGCTGATTTAGACAATCCACAGAATCCAAATAACGACCGATTAATTTTTAGCAAAGGCCATGCCTCGCCTTTGTTTTATAGTTTGTACGCGGTGGCGGGGCAGAAATCAGGTTCCTCCCCTCATGAGGGGAGGTTAGGTGGGGTCATTGAAAAGGAAGTTAAATCACTAGAGTCTGCTACGACCTCCCCCAGCCCCTCCTCACGAGGAGGGGAGTTAAAACGGGCAATGGTTCCGGAGGAGATGTTATTGCTTAGAAAATTTGGAAGCCGACTTGAAGGACATCCTACTTTAGAATTTAAATATACAGAAGTTCCGACCGGGAGTTTAGGACAAGGTCTTAGTGCAGGGCTTGGTATGGCTTTAAATGCCAAACTTGATAAGTTAAGCTATAACACTTTTGTTTTAATGGGCGACAGCGAAATTGCGGAAGGTAGCGTGTGGGAGGCGGTGCAAGTTGCGGCGCATTATGAATTAAATAATTTGTATGCAATTGTAGATGTAAACCGTTTGGGGCAAAGGGGGCAAACTATGTCAGGGCACGATGTAGAAAGAATTGCAGCAATGTTTACCTCTTTTGGCTGGAACACGAGCATAATTTATAAAGACGAGGGTTTTGACAAAATAAATGAAGTTTTTACGGACGCGCTAAATAAGAAACATGGGCAAGTCGGGCCTACGGCTATTATTGTCCAGACTTTAAAAGGTAAAGGCGTGAGTTTTATGGAAGACAAAGACGGCTGGCATGGCAAGGCTTTGACGAAGGACGAGCTAGTGAAGGCATTAGAAGAATTAGGTGAGATAGATAAAACTTTAGTTGGAGTAATTTCAAAGCCCGAGTCCTCCGACTTGTCCGACGAAGTCTTGGCGAAGTCGGAAGCTTTAGCGAAGGCGGAAAAATCAGTTGGTGATTTAAAATTTACAGCTTACGATGTTTCAAAATCCGTGGCCACTCGTAAAGCCTACGGTAATGCCTTGGTAAATATTTTAGAAACATATCCAAATGCTGTGGTGTTAGATGCAGAAACTAGTAATTCTACCTATTCCGAATTTGTTAAAAAAACTCATCCAGAAAGCTTTTTTGAAATGTATATTGCAGAGCAAAATATGGTAGGTACGGCTTTAGGTTTTAGTAGAAGAGGAAAAATTCCGTTTGTTTCTACTTTCGCGGCATTTTTAAGCCGCGCTTTTGACCAAATTCGTATGTCGCAGTATGCAGACAGTAATATTAAATTTGTGGGTTCGCACGCGGGCGTAAGTATAGGCGAAGACGGCGCCAGTCAAATGGCGCTCGAAGACATTGCAATGTTTAGAACGGTGTTTGGTGGAGTTGTTTTATATCCTTCCGACGCAGTAAGCACTGAAAAATTAGTCGCAGAAGCAGCTAAACACCACGGCAATGTATATATTCGAACAACCCGTAAAGAAACTCCTGTTTTGTATGGCGCAGATGATGAATTTAAAATTGGGGGTTCAAAGGTACTTAAATCATCAGCTACCGATGTTGCAACTGTAATTGGTGCGGGCGTTACTTTACACGAAGCTTTAGCTGCATATGAGGAATTAAAGAAAGAAGGGATAAATATTCGGGTAATAGATTTATATAGTATTAAGCCAATAGATACAGAAACGCTTAAAAAAGCAGCTATGGAAACAAAAAATATAATTACGGTTGAAGACCATTTTGCGGAAGGGGGCTTAGGGGAAGCGGTGGCAAGCGCACTTGCAATTCAGAATGTAGAATTCAGAATGCAGAATTTAGCAGTCATGAAAATGCCAAAGTCAGGAAAACCGGATGAACTTTTGGCATATGAAGAAATAAATAGCCAGTCCATTATAAATAAAATTAAAGACTTGGTATAATATATATATGGTATTTGATCCAGAGAGGAATAATTTAACACCTGACAATGCTGGCTCATTTAGTGTAAATGAGAAAAACTTTGTTCGCAGTGAGGTTTTACAAGGTGTGACTTATGTATATATTAAATTTCAGATGCCCAGAGCGGATCTACGAGAATTTTTATTACTGGAGGGAAATAGATATGATCTATCTATAGATCTAAAGGAAAAACAAGGTCCCGCAAAAGTAGAATTAGTTTCTCATACCATGATAGAGGATACGGATAAAACTTTAGGACCTATTTACGAGTTAAGATTAAAAGTTTTGCCAGATTAATTTTAGTAAATCTTATGGATAGAAATTTAGCTTTAGAATTTGTTAGGGTTACCGAGGCGGCGGCTATTGCTGCTGCTAAATGGGTGGGGAAGGGCGAGGGAAAAAAGGCAGATGGCGCTGCGGTAGACGAAATGCGTGACAGGTTTAACCAAATAGACTTTGCCGGCACGGTAGTTATTGGCGAAGGCAGCAAAGACGAAGCCCCGGAACTTTATAATGGGGAAAAAGTAGGAAAATACAACCTCTCCCTTAATCCCTCCCCTCAGAAGGGGAGGGAAACTGTGCACTTAGATTTGGCTATAGACCCGCTAGAATGCACAGACAGCGTTGCATATGGGCGTTACAATGCCATTTCTGTTATTGCAGCTGGAGCCAAAGGCTCTTTACTTAATGCGCCAGACACCTATATGGAAAAGTTGGCGGCTGGGCCAAAGGCGGCTAAGGTTATAAAAATGGGTTTACCGGTTAAAACTAATATTGAAAGAGTGGCAAAGGCACTTGGTAAAAAGGTCAGGGACGTAACTGTGGTAGTAATGGAACGCGAACGCCATAAAGATTTAATTGCTCAAATTAGAAAAGCCGGGGCTCGCGTGCGCCTAATAACCGACGGTGATGTTGCGGCAGGTATTGCGCCGTGTCTTCCGGAATCTGGAATAGATCTTTTAATGGGGATAGGTGCTTCGGCCGAGTCTGTTTTAGCCGGAGTAGCAGTTAAAATTTTAGGCGGCCAGCTTTACGCCCGCTTTAACCCGCTTAAAGATTCGCATAGGGAGCTTTTAAAAAAAGCAGGTCTTAACGACAAAAAAGTTTATGGCGTGGAAGAGTTGTGTAAAGGCAAAATTCTTACTTTCACCGCAACTGGCATAATAGATGGTCCATTATTACAAGGGGTTCGTTACGTTGAAAATACAATAATTACCCATTCGGTAGTAATTAGGGGACAGAGTGGAACTATACGCTATATTACTACGCATCATAAGGAAAAATAATTAATGTCTGAATCACCTAAATATGAAGAATATGTTGCCGCCGGATTGACACCCAGTTTTCATGACGATGGATCTGGCGAAGGAGTTGATAGGCTTTCTGGGTTAATTGCGAATAACAATACGCCTGGTATTCTTAAATTTGTCACTGGTGAAAGGAGTCAATATAAGAGGCTTGATAACGAGCCAAGCTCTGAAGAGATTTTGGCAATTTATAATTTAGCTGTAGGTAAAAAAATTGAGCCAATAATAAAAAGTTTAATGGAAAATAACAATAGTCCTTTATTGTTTAAAAATTATCCACATATCTCAGGAAATGATGGCTTGGCGGTTGTTAATGGTTTTTTTACACACAATAAGCTTATGTACCGTTTGGGAGCAACAGAAAGAAATCGCCCAGGAAAACGATCTGAATCTTTTAAATTGTATTGCATTGGTTAAATCATTAAATGAATTTTTTTGTATGAACAAAGATGAACTTTCAAAAATAGCAAAACAAATGGTAGCGGAGGGGAAGGGGATTTTGGCTGCGGACGAGAGTATGAATACTGTAGGCAAAAGGTTTTCATCCATTAACTTAGAAAATACCGAAGACAATCGTAGAGCTTTTAGAGAAATGCTTTTAACCGCGCCTGGGGAAGGGGAGTATGTTAGCGGAGTAATACTTTTTGACGAAACCATTAAACAGAAGACATCTAGTGGTAAAAGTTTTGTAGAAGTTTTAAACAGTGAAGGTATATTGCCGGGTATAAAAGTTGACCAAGGTTTAGCTGATTTTAATGGATCATCAATAGAGAAAGTTACTAAAGGTTTAGATGGTTTAGCATCACGTTTACAGGAATATGTTTCATTGGGGGCCAAATTTTGCAAATGGCGAAGTGTTATTACTATTGGTGACGGTGCTCCAACAGATGCCAATATCCGTCAGAATGCAAAGGATTTAGCGGCTTATGCGCTAGAGTGCCAAAAGGTAGGGCTTGTGCCTATGGTTGAGCCGGAAGTTTTGCTGGAAGGTTCACACAGTATAGAGCAGGCAGAAGAAGCGAGTACTAAAATTTTGAAAGCTTTGTTTGAAGAATTAGAAAATGCAGGAGTAATACTAGAAGGATTAATACTAAAAACTAGTATGGTTTTGCCGGGTAAAAATTTAGGTAAAAAAGCAGCACCGAGTGAAATAGCTAAAGCAACTTTAGAAGTTTTTAATCAAGTTTTGCCTAAAAATTTACCTGGTGTGGTATTTTTGTCAGGCGGGCAAGGGGATATAGAAGCAACGGAAAACCTAGACGCTATTAACAAACTGGGCAAGCAGCCGTGGCCTTTAACTTTTTCTTATGCTCGTGCGCTGCAAGATGCGGCAACAAAAACCTGGGCCGGCAAACAAGAGAATATGGAAAAAGCCCAAAAAACTTTTATGCATAGGGCTAAAATGAACTCTTTGGCATCACAAGGCAAATATTCGTCCGATATGGAAGCAGGTTTTGAAGTATCGACAGGCGGGACAGCGACACAAGACTAAATTAATTGACCAAAATTAAATAAAATTGAACAAAAATTAATAAAAAAACATGTTTGGAAAAATAAAACCACCACAACACAATCATCCGGACGACGTAGTATGTTTTACCTCTCAAGGTAGAGAAATATGTATTCCAGCAGACCAGCTTGAGCATATTTTTAAAAAAGGCAACACGCGAGAGGTTTCAAGTTGGACAATTATGAAAATATTGTCTGAGTTTATTGCGGGTTTTGATTTTTTAAAAAAGTTTAAAAAATCTGTTTCTATAATGGGCAGCGCGCGCGTGGGTTTAAAAAATGGAGTTTATAAGGACGCGGAAGATTTAGCCTTTAAGCTTTCTAAATCTGGTTTTACAATTATTACAGGCGGGGGACCGGGGATTATGGAAGCGGGTAACAAGGGTGCGTTTCAAGCGGGCGGTAGAAGCGTAGGTATAAATATAAAACTTCCGTTTGAGCAACGAACAAACCAATACGTAAAAGAATACGAAAGTTTTTCCTTCTTTTTTACTCGAAAAGTAATGCTGGAAACCGCTTCCTCTATATACATATTCTTTCCAGGAGGTTTTGGTACGCTAGACGAACTGTTTGAAATGGTTACACTTATTCAAACTAGGAAAATTCGTCCCGTCCCAGTTATTTTAATTAACAAAGAATTTTGGACCCCGCTGCTTAAGTGGATAGAAGAGTATGTTTATAAGCAAAATAATGCCATAAACAAAGAAGATATGAATATTTACCATTTGGTAGACAATGCCGAAGAAGCGTTTGAAGTTATTAAAGAACTTTCAAAAAATAAGCACCTTTTTAATTAGTTTTTCTGGCTTTACTAATTACTAATTTTTACAAATATACGAGTGGATGAATCGCTAGATAAAAATTTAACTATAAGGAAACGTGAAGATTTGATTTACGCCGGGGAATGTTATAAGATCGTTGGTATTTTGATGTCTGTTTTTAACGAACTAGGACATGGATATGAAGAAAAAACTTATCAGAAAGCCGTGGCAATTGCACTACAAAAGGCAGGTTGGAAATTTGTTGAACAGCTTTACAGTCCGGTTGTTTATGAAGGTAAAGTGATAGATAGAAATTTTTTCGATTTTTTGATAAACGATATAATAGTTTTGGAAATAAAGCGCGGTGACCATTTTTCCTCAGTTCATATTAAGCAAGTTTATGAGTATTTAAAGTCAAAAAAATTAAAATTAGGGATTTTGGCTTATTTTGCTCCTAGAGGCGTGCATTATAAGAGGATAGTGAATTTAAATTAGTATATTTGTACTAATTAGTAGTTAGTAAATAAAATAAGTAATTATAAAATGACTAAATTTTTTTTAGACAGCGGAGATCCGAACGAGACCAAACAAGCTTTGGAAGTTTTAGGCTTTTTAGATGGTCAAACAACTAATCCTTCACTTATAGCTAAAAATCCTGAAACAGCCGGGAAAAAGTTTTCTTCCCAGGAACTCTCGGAATTTTATAAAAAAGTCGTACAGGAAGTTTCCGGTTTAATCCCTAAAGGCAGCGTGTCTATTGAAGTTTATGCAGACAGTAAAACATTAGCAGAAGAAATGTTAAAACAGGCTAGAGAATTTAATACTTGGATACCCAACGCTCATATTAAATATCCAACTACAGTGGAAGGGTTAAAAGCTGCGGAAATAAGTATAAAAGAGGGAATGCGCGTAAATATGACTTTGGTTTTTTCACAAGAGCAGGCCGCTGCTGTTTATGCTGCAACCAAAGGCGCAAAAAAAGGCGATGTATTTTTATCGCCGTTTATTGGTAGGCTTGAAGACAGGGGAGAGAAGGGTTTAGATTTAATAAAAAATATTTTAGAAATGTATAAGCAGGGTGACGGCCATGTTGAGGTTTTGTCTGCAAGTCTTAGAAATTTAACCCATGTTAAGCAATGCTTGGATTTAGGCAGTCATGTTATAACCGCTCCGCTAAGTGTCTTAAAACAATGGAAGGAAAATTCAAATGCAAAAATCGAACCACAAACAATGAATTTAACGCCTATAACTTATAAAAGTATTGATTTAAATAAACATTGGAAGGAATACAATTTGTACCATGATTTGACTGATAAAGGCATTGAAAAGTTTGCTAGCGATTGGAATAATTTAATAGTTAGTTAAGGGCATTGCCCTATATTTAATTTAATGATAGACTTGTTAAAGTCTTAAATACGGGCTGTCGTATACCGGTAGTACGTCTGCTTTGGGAGCAGATAGACTGGGTTCAATTCCCAGCAGCCCGACCAAAAAATATAGTAAAGTCTTGTCCTTTTATTTCAGTCATAATTTAGGAATCTGTATTTTCAGAGCTGATTTTGAACAGAGAGTGTAATTGACAAAATATATAATATATTTTATAATACAGAAGTAAAAGTGGTTTTTCTAGATTATCCACAGATGTTAATTTATCCACAAAATATTTAGTTTGAAAGTCAGGGGATATCCACAAGCATTTTTTACCTTAAATAAGGTATAAATTGTGAATATTCCCTGGCTTTTTGTATTTTAATACATTACAGTCAGCGACTATAAATTCTTGTAACATATAAGAGTTATAGCCGTCTAACAACATACGCTTCAATAAAACAGCATATTTGGGTAGGTATTTTCTTATTAAATGATTGTCATGTGCTTGCTGTTATTATAAAGCGCTTAACCTTAATTATTGAGCCTATTTTAGGCCAGCTTTCTTTAGGCTAAAATTGCACTAAATTAACCTGTTGGGGAATTTGTGAAATTTTAGACCTATGGTCGATAAGTCAGCGTTAAAGTTTAAAACTGGTTTCAATAATCATCCATTTTTAAAATGTGGCTAAGTGATCTCTAGAGCTCTTAGTAAACACTTTAAAACCGGGATGTAAAATTAATTAAAAATTTAAGCACAAGATTGATTGTCTCAATTGAATAATCAATAGGCTTAAATGGAGTAAAATTTAACAAATGCAAAATTCTGTCGCAAAGAAACTCTTTGCTGTAGGATCCGCGGTTGCAATGACCATGTCCTTGGCAGCTCCGTTGGTAGCACAAGCTGCTGCCCACACTGCCGGTACTAACGTTATTTCTTCAGACGGTACTGTTTGGATGATTACATCTAACAATACTCGCCGCGCCTACACTTCCGGCGGCGCTTTCTTGTCTTACGGTTTCAACTCGTTTGCAAACGTACAGACTGCTAACGCCGACGACTTAGCCTTGCCAGTTGATGGCTTAGGCTTTATACCTCCTCAGGATGGTTCAATTATTTGTTCCGACAGAGGATCTGACAAAGGTACTTGCTACTTTATTACCAATGGTAAAAAAGCTGGCTTCGTATCTCAACAGGTTTTCACTGGTTTAGGCTTTAGTTTTACTAACGCTATGAACGGTGATGTTTCTTTCTTGGCATCTGATGCCAATATTGAAAATACTACCGCCGCTTTAAAGACCGGCGCTATTACCTTCTTTACTTACAACGGTAATAAAACCTACTTCTTGGTAGGAGCTTCTAGTTTGTTAGGTATTCCTAGCAACGAAGTCTTTAACTCTTGGGGATATTCCTTCAAGAAAGCAGTACCAGCTAACGCTGCAACTCAGGCTTGGCCTGTTGCTGGCGTAATGGTTGCTCGCCAACTTGGACAATTGTCTCCTTCCTGGACTTCTACCCCTGGCAACCCGGCACCAGTGCCTGGAACTGTTAGTGTTAGCACAGCTCCTGGTTTAGCTCCTTCCGCCACTGTACCTAAGAGCGCAACTAACGTTCCGTTCTTAAAGTTTATGATTAGCAACAATGGCAGCAGCGCTGCTACTGTTGATCAGATAACTGTACACAGAAGCGGAAGCGGTGCTACAACCGACTTCTCTAACGTTTACGTATACCAGGGTAACATGAGATTAACAACCGGTAGAACCATTAACAGCTCTACAAATGATGCTGTATTCTCCGGTCTTAGCCTCAACATCCCTGCTATGTCTAGCGTTACCTTAGATGTATTAGGCAGCATTGCTTCCACTGCTTCAGCTGGAAACGTACATGCTTTGTCTATTACTTCAGTTATGCTTGGTTCAACCCAGGCCACCGGCACTGCTATGGGCAATTACATGACCTTAGCTGGCGTAACCGGCGGTACAGTTACCGTTACTAAGAACGGTACCATGGCTAACCCAAAAGTTGGTCAAACCAACGTAAGGGTTGCTGCTTTCCAATTAGCCGCTTCTTCTTCTGAAGATTTGGTTGTAAAGCGCATTACTGTTTACCAGGCTGGTTCTACAGCCCGCGGTAACTTGTCTAACTTCAAATTAACTCAAGCTGGCAACACTCTTGCCACTGTCGCTTCCTTAGACAACAAAGATCACGCCAACTTTGACGTAAACTTTGCTTTAGCTAAAGGCGATACAAAAGTATTTGAAGTTTGGGCCGATGTTTCTGGTTCTGCCAGAGCTGGTTCTACCGAAACTGTTAAGTTTTATATAGAAGAAACTGCCGACATCTACGCAGTTGGCCAGACCTATGGTTTTGGTTCAGCTGTTGATACCGGTACTTCTGGAACTTACGACGGTACTTCCTGTACTTCCTCCTCCGGCAATTGTTCTTACAGCTACATTGAAGGCGGTCAATTGACCATGACCTTTAATGGTCCTGCTGCTAAAGACATTGCTAAGAATGGGAAAGCTGTTGAATTATTCAACTTTACTGTAGCTGCCCAAAATTCTTTGGAAATGCGCGGTATTAAGTTTACCTTCAACAACGGTGGTAGCGGAACTGCAAACTTTAACGATGCAACAACTCCTAACTACACCAACATCAAGATTGTAGACACCACTACCGGTCAGGTAGTTTGGGGTCCTCAAGACTTATCCGGCACTGGTAGCGCAACCTCTCAGGACGTTACCTTTACCGAATACGTAAACTTTGCAGCAGGTACTTCCAAAACTTACAAAATGGTTGCTGACGTTGCTAACAACTCTGATGTTGCTGCCAACGACAAAATCGGTGTAACTATGGTTACCAGCTACTTAACTTCCAGCAAAGTTAAGAACATTGACAACAACACCTTCTTGTCTTCAACTGACATTGTTCCAACCTCTAGCTTGGTTGGTAACCAAATGACTGTTAAGACTGCTACTTTGGCCGTTGCTTTGTCTTCTACTCCGACTTCCAAGTCCTACGTAAAAGGCACTAGCATGGTTGATGCAGCCGGTATTGTGTTTACCGCTTCCACTGCAAAAGATGTAAAAGTTACCGACCTTACCTTAACTGGTATGATTGCTACTTCTACTTCCAGCACTTTGGCTGATGGTGTACAATCCAGCGTCAATGTATCTGACGATATAGTAACTGTCGCTCTTTATGACGGCGCTACTCAAATCGGCCAGACAAAGTCTCCGGCTGTTACCACAGGTACAGTTACATTCAATAGCTTGAATTGGACTATTCCTGCCGGTTCCTCCAAGACTTTAACTGTTAAGATGAGCATCAGCTCTGCTGCTACTTCATCTGACAAAATTAAGTGGAAAGTAGCCGCTGGCGGCGTTACTGCTGTTGATATGGAAGGTAACTCAGTAGTTGATGCTACTGGTCTTACAACCACCATCCCAGCATCTGCTGTTAACGGTTCTACTTCTACTTCTTCCGGTACAACCATCACCATTTCCGGTGCTGGTACTGTTTCTGTAGCCACTTCTGGCAACAACGAACAGGATGTAACTGACGCTCGTGTCGTTACTGCCGGTGCTATGGGCGTTACTATGGGCAAAGTTAACTTTACTGCTTCTAACGAAGACTTAAAGTTAAACAAAGTCCGTATTAATGTTCAATCCGCAAGCTCCAGCGGTACTGGTTCAAATATCGGTGACGAAATTAACGCCTTGTACTTGTACGATGGCGCTACTAAAGTTGCCGGTCCAGTCAGCTTAACTCCTTCCGGTTCTACCGAAGGTTATGCTGATTTCACCAGTCTCGCTCCGGATTTTGTAGTTACCAAAGATAACACTAAGACTCTAACTGTTAAAGCCGACTTAAATACTATTTCTGGCGGTGCTGACAGTGGTGCTCAGTTTAATATTGCTCTCGACGGCACTAACAACTTCGAAGTTCGCGGTGTAGTCGGCAATACTTTGTTAACTGCTCCTTCCAGCGGAACTTACGCAGGCAGCTTGTATGTCTTGCGCAAGTCTCAGCCTAGAGTTGCGGTTGTTGCGTTACCAAGCGGCACAAAATTGTCCACTGGTACCAATACATTATTCCGCTTCTCCATTACTGCTGTTGACGGTCCTGTTGCTGTAAAGCACATTACCTTCACCAGCTCCACCTCTACCGGCGTAACTTTGTCCAACCCGGCCATTGCTCGCCAAGGTGGCAGTAATATTACCGTAACCTCTGCCAGCACTTATAGCGCAGGCAGTGCAGCTTTCGATGTTACCTTTAACTCTGAAGAGTTAATTGACACCGGCAGCTCGGTAACTTATGACTTTAAAGCCGATGCATCTTTGAGCGGCCAAACCAATTACTCAGTTAGTACCAGAATTGCTTCCAGCGACACCGCTGTAGTAACTGGTTACTTAACTTCAGCATTGGCTGCTGCTCAGCAAGTTACTGACGATGATGCAGCTCTTGGTGTCGGTAACGCCACCTCTGCTGCTTCAGCCGCCTATAACTTCATCTGGTCTGATAAGTCTGCTGTTCCTCACAATGACACTGTAGGTTCAGGCGGTTCACACGACTGGACTAACGGTCTTGGCGTGAAGACCCTTCCGACTGACTCACAAGGTTTGTCCTTCTAACTTAGCTTTTAGCTAACGTAAGAAAGCCCGCTTTAGGCCTTGGAAAAATAAAGCAACCCCCTTGCCTTTATAGGCAAGGGGGTTTTAAATTGTCTTTAAAAAATGCTAAAATAGGTTATGATTAGACTTTTGGTTTATAAGAAATATTTATTTATTGGTTTTGGCGGTCTCATTGTAGGCTTAGTTTTAGGCTATTTTTTTACTAGTAGGTATTTTGGCAGGACAGGTAAAGACTTGTATAGTTTTGCTATTAGAGAGCAGGCAAATAACTATAAATTAATTAGTCCGCTTTTGGCATTTGATGACGGTAAGGAATTTTATGAATTTTTACCCCTAAAGCAAAAAGTCGGGGAGGTAATAGAACAATTAAAAAAG
The DNA here is from genome assembly GCA_964453265.1 of uncultured Candidatus Saccharibacteria bacterium. GTDB lineage: Bacteria > Patescibacteriota > Doudnabacteria > UBA920 > UBA920 > CAYVNU01. The sequence goes on from CAYVNU010000001.1 coordinate 68,952, forward strand.
GAAAATAAAGTCTCAGACGTGGGATTTTATTTTAGAGAAGGCAGCCATTGGGTGGGTTTAAACGAAAATAAAAAATTTACTCCGGCGAGTTTAATGAAAGTGCCTTTAATGATAGCTTATTTTAAATTGGCTGAAACTGATCCGGGAATTTTGCAAAAAAAATATTTATATGATGGCAAGAATGATTTTAATGCCATAGAAAACAGAAAATCTGTAAATGTAATTAAGACTGGTCAGTGGTATAGCGTAGATGAATTAATTAAACATATGGTGGAAAATTCCGATAATAACGCAACAGCTATTTTGCAGGACAAAATTGATTATCAAGCTTTTAAAGAAGTATATAGCGATTTGGGAATGGAATTACCGTCTGATGATGCTACGAAGGATATAGACTATCTTTCCCCGAAACAATATTCTTTGTTTTTAAGAATACTTCGTAACGCTACATATTTAAATAAGGAATACTCTGAGAGAGCTATGGAATACTTAACGCAGACAGATTTTCAGCAGGGCATTGTCAGCTCTCTGCCAAAAAATATTATTGTCGCTCATAAGTTCGGGGAAAATTATTATAAAAATTCAGATGGCCAAGCATTTTATGAGTTCCATGATTGTGGAATTATTTTATACCCCAATACCCCTTACTTATTATGTTTAATGACAAAAGCAGAAAAACAGGATAATTTACAGGAAGCTGTTGAAAAAATATCAGGCGTTGTTTTTAATCAAGTTATAAATAATTATAAATAAATATATGAGCAAAAAAAAGATTTTAATTTTAGGTTTATTGGTAGTTATTTTGGTTGCAGGTTTTGTTTTAATAGCCTGGCCTAAATACAAAAAATATTCGGAAGAAAAAAAAGCCCAACAACAAGTTGTTGATGATCTTAAAGCACATAATCCTCAGCTGTATGGCAAAATCAGCAAGGCCATGCAAGAGAATTTAGATAAACTTAAGAAGAATCCTAAAGATTTTGAAGCACTTAGAGATTTAGCAGCACAGTACCAAACTTTGTTATTAATTGACAAAGCTGAAGAGACATACAAAAAGGCATTAGAAATTTCTCCTGACAGCGGTCTTATTTGGAATAATTTAGCGGTTTTATATGAACGGTCGGAGAATTGGTCAAAAGCGAAGGAGGCGTATTTAAAAATAATTAGTTTAGACCCTAAAACTTACTCGGCTTATATTAGTTTAGCGCAAATGTATTTAAATAATCATGAAGGCAATAAAGAAGATGCCGTAAAACTGCTTCAACAGGGTATACTAAACACCGGCAGCAAAACTTTAAAAGACGCTTTAGACAGGTTTAATAAGCAGGGGAGTTTGTAAAATGAAAAATTCGAATCAAACGCAGCCAAATTATAAATCTGGCGGGGTTTTATTCCAGATGTTTTTTGTTTTGGTTGGTCTTTCGGTTTTAGTGCCACTGTTAACTTTTAAGAGTTTGTTGTATCCGTTTGTTACTGGAAAAACTTTTTTGTTTAGAATACTTATTGAAGCTGCTTTTCCTTTATATGTTTATTTTCTTTCAAAAGAAAAGAAACTAAGGCCAAGTTTAAAAGATTATTTAAATTTTAGCCTTTTAGTTTTTCTATTTTTAAGTTTAATATCAACAGTTTTTGGCTTAAATGCTGGTAAGAGCATGTGGGGGAATTTTGAAAGAATGGGCGGTTTTTTTACCCTCATCCATTATTTTGCGTTATACTTTTATTTGCTTCTAATTGTTCGTCAAAATCAAAAGTATTTTGATTTATTTTTTAAATTTTTAGTTTTTGTAAGTTTTGCAGTTTCACTCAATGCAATTTCTTCTAAGTTTGGCGGACCTTCATTAGTTTTTGATTTGTGGCTGGAGGGTGGGCGTGTATCATCGACTTTAGGTAATCCGATTTATCTGGGTAGTTTTTTAATTTTGCCAATGGCCTTAGGATTGGTGTACATGGAAAGAGCGACAAATTTTAAAATTAAATTGCTTTATGCGGTTAGCGTGTTTTTTATGCTTTGGGCGATTTTTTTAAGCGCGACTCGCGGAGCGTTATTGGGAGTATTTGTCGGTCTTGTTGTGGGGATTTTCATTTTTTTATTTTTTGGCAAAAAGAATTTGGCAAAAAGAATTATTTTGCCTGGCGCTATTATTTTTTTATTAGCAATTGCTAGCTTGTTCTTTTTTAAAAACAATTTACCCGAGACTTTCGTGCTTAGGCGTGCTTTGGAATTTAACGATCAGAATACGCAATCTAGGTTGCTGCAATGGAAATTGGTTTTGCACGGATTTAAAGAGCATTTTTTACTTGGCACCGGACCTGAAAATTATAATATCCTCGCTAATAAACATTATGAGCCGAAACAATACAGCTTAGATAAAAGCTGGTTTGATAAACCTCATAATTACTTTTTGGAGATTTTAGCCACCCAAGGGATTTTGGGAATTATTTCTTATTTGGCAGTGATGGTATTGGCATTTTGGTCATTATTTCAAGCTTTTAAATCTCAGTATTTGAGTTTATTTAGTTTTGCCGTTCTTGTTTCCGGCTTTGTCGCTTATCAGGCCCAGAATTTTTTTGTATTCGAAACTATTTGCGCAAGCATAGTTTTTTATGCTTATTTAGCTTTTATGCATAGTCAGAATTTTGAAAGCGGCAACGCACCAACATCTGCGAAGAAAACTTTTTCTTATGGCAATATCGTACTTGCTATTTTTGCGATAATTGCTTTTTATTTTATATACGCATTCAATATTTTGCCATGGAAAATGGCCAAGTTGCTTAATTCCGGATTGACTGCTTATGCAAAACTAAGTCCACCAAATTATGATTTGGCTAAAACTTTGTTTGACCGGGCTGATGGAATGAATCTAGGTTTTGATACCACTGAATTATTTTATAAATATTCAGATATGGCTTTGGCAGCCGCACAAAGCAGCGGGGAAGTAAAACAGGAATTTGTTAAAGGGGTTTTATCTGACGGTGTTCATATTGGCCAAAAAGCCATTTTAGAAAACCCAACTAATCCTGTTAATTTATATTATTTAGCCACTTTAAAATATTTTTCTGAATTAGCTAGTAAAGGGCAAAATTTTCAAGAAACAATTGATGGTTTGAATAAGGCTTATAACTTAGCACCAAAAAGACCGGAAATTTACTATATGTTGGTTGCTGCGAATGTAGCTGCAAAAAATTATAGTCAGGCGGAAAATTTCGCCAGGGAATATTATAAAAATTATCCTTGGCTTAGCCAGGGCGTTTGGCAAATGGCCTGGGTAAATTATAAAAAAAATAATCTACCGGAAGCAGGTAAATATGCTTTGGATGCTGTTAGTAAAGGCTATAAAGTAGAAACATTTTCAGAAGGCAAATTGTTTGCGGATTATTTTTATTCTATAAACCAGCCTGAACAAGTTGTAAAAATTTATGAGCAGCTGGTTAAGACTGATGAGCATAATTTGCAGGTTTATTTAGGTTTGACCGAGGCATATTATTTAAATAGGCAGTTTAATGAAGCAAAAAATTTAGCCAATGAAATTATTACAGCGGACCCGTCTCAAAAAATGAGTTTAGAAAAATATTTAAAATAATTTTCATTGACAATAGTTAAAAAAACTGCTATAATTAAGTGTCTATTCATTAAATGAATTCAATAAAATTATGAGTAAATTGTGGAATTTTTTAAAGCAAAAGAAAGTGATTGCTGGAATTGTGGTTATTCTAGTGGTTATATTTTTTATTGCCAGAAGCGGAAATAAAAGTGCGGGCGATATTCAAACAGATAAGATAAAAAAACAGGATTTAAAACAGACAGTTTTAGCTACCGGACAGGTTACCAGTAAAACAGATTTATCATTGACTTTTAAATCTAGTGGAATTATTGACAGGGTTAATGTCAAAGTTGGCGATATAGTTAAGTCCGGACAAATTTTGGCTAACCTTGATCAAAAAGATCAAGTTGCTAGACTTACTCAGGCTAGGGGATCCCTTAAACAGGCTGAGGCTAATTATCAGAAAGTTATTGACGGAGCTTCAAATGAAGAAGTTGCTGTTGCAAGAGTAACTTTAGAAAACGCAAAAAAAACTTTAGAAGATACAAAAAAACAACAACAAGTTTTAGTTGATAATGCATATAAGACATTATTAAATTCTGGTTTAGAAGCGGTGTCTGCTTCTGGTAATTTTAATGCCACAGCGCCGACTATAAGCGGTTTATACAACAGTACTCAGCAAGGTCAGTATACAATTATTCAGGAAGGCCAGAGTTTTTATGTTACTGGTCTTGAAAATGTTGGCAATCAATCTATAAATACAAGTGTGCCGGTACCGCTGTCTTTGGGCAGCAGAGGTTTATATATTCAATTTCCTGCAAATTTAGGTAGTAGTAAAGATCAGTGGGTTGTAAGTATACCTAATACTAAGAGTTCTTATTATGTTGCAAATTATAACGCGTATCAATCGGCTTTGGAGACTCAGAGAGCACAGAATCAAACAGCGGAAAATACCGTAGCTTCTGCTCAGGCATCTTTGGAGTTAAAGATGGCAAAAGCCAGGCCGGCCGAACTTGATGGTGCTAACGCACAAATTTTAAGCGCGCAGGGTCAGGTACAGCAAGCTGCTGCAGATTATGAAAATACTTTAATGCGGGCTCCGGGCGACGGAACTATTACAAAAGTTGACGCAAAAGTAGGGCAACAGGCAGTTGGTTCACAGCCTTTGGTTGTGCTTCAGGATGTGGGGAATTTACATGTTGAAGCCAATATTAGCGAAGCAAACATAGCTTTAGTGAAAATAAATCAGCCTGTAGAAATTACTTTTGATGCATTGGGGTCTGACAGGAAATTTAAAGGCACTGTGCAGCAAATCGATCCGGCATCGACTGTTGTTTCCGGAGTGGTTAATTATAAGGTTACAGTTGGACTCGATAAATTAGATGAAATTAAGCCCGGTATGACAGCTAACTTAAACATTTTGGCTGCGGAAAAAAATGGCGTGCTGTCAATTCCTTCTAGGGCAATAATTACCGATGGCGGGAAAAAATACGCTAGAGTTATAACCGATGCAAAAAAGAAAACTTATAAGCAAGTTGAGGTTTCTACCGGTCTTGAAGCAGACGGCGGACTGGTTGAGATTACGAGCGGTTTGGAAGACGGACAGGAAGTCGTAACGTTTATTAAGACAAAATAATTTTTTTAAAAAAACCTGCGTGTTTTACGCAGGTTTTTTTTGTTTATTCACGTTTAGAGCGAGACAAACTATTTATCTTTTTTAATTGTTAAGACAATAATTTAACCAAATATTTGCTTAAATGTTAGTAATTGCGATATAATCCATAAAGCAACAATAAAAATTTATAAGCATATAATAAAATTATGGGACTTCAAAAAGTATCAGCTTGGGTGCTAAAAATTTTAATCTTTTTATCTTTATTAACTCCGGTTTTGGTAAGCAAAGATTTGCTTTTTCCTTTTGTAACCACAAAAGCTTTTTATTTTAGGGTAATAGTTGAACTTGGATTGCCCTTTTATATTTATTTGTTGCTAACCCGCAAAGATTTGAGGCCGGATTTAAAACAACCGCTTAACTTGTCTGTGATATTATTTTTAGTTATAAATTTAATATCAGCTTTTTTTGGTGTTAATCTTATAAAAAGTTTGTGGGGAAATTTTGAAAGAATGGGTGGGGTTTTTTATCTTGCTCATTTAACTTTGCTGTATTTTTACTTGCTAGCAATGGCAAAAATTTCTGGAAATTGGCTGGCTTCGTTTTTAAAAACAGCGATTAACTTAAGTGTGGGTTTGGTTTTATATGGCATGTTGGTAAGGTTTTTAGCTGAATATGGAAAACTTGCGCCATTAACAGAATATTTGAGGAAAATTAGCTTAGATTTTTTAATTGTTCCAGACCCATCTTTGCCGGTGAGGTCTTCTATTACTTTTGGTAATCCGATATATGTCGGTAGTTTTTTGATTTTGCCTTTTTTTCTCTCTATATTTTTTGCTTTCCAGGCAGAAAGCTTAAAAGCGAAAGTTTGGTGGTGGCTAACGGCTTTTTTGGAACTCTTGGGTATATATTATAGCGGTACGCGTGGCGCCATGGTTGGTTTGGTTATAGGTTCATTTATTTCAGCTTTAGTATATTTATTTTTTGAAAAAAAACACAAAAATCAAATTACAATGTCAGTGATTATTTCAGTATTTTTGGCCTGTGGATTTGCTTTATTTGCCGTAGGTAATAGATTACCCCATAATCTTAATTTCAGCAGATTAATAAAGTTAAATGACAGCAATAGCCAAGCTCGAATTATTCAATGGAAAGTGGCATTAAGGGGGTATGTGGACAGACCGATTTTAGGTACAGGCCCGGAAAATTATTATGTAATTTCGAGCAAATACCATAATCCGGAAATTTATAAGTACGATAGAAGTTGGTTTGATAAGCCTCATAATTTTTTATTGGAAATTTTAGTCACAACTGGGATTTTCGGTTTTGTGGCGTACCTAGGTATTATATTTTTTAGCGCTTACGGATTATTTTTAGCCTACAAAAATGAAATTTTAGCATTGCCGGAGTTTTGCGTTTTGTTGGCCGGAGTTTTGGTTTACCAAATACAAAATCTATTTGTATTTGACAACATTGCCGCTAGTATGATGTTTTTTGTTTATTTAGGCTTTGTTTCGTTTCTTTTTCCAAAACAAAAAATTACTCAACCAGCAAAAAAAAATCTTGTGGTTTTCGAGCCTTGGCAAGCATGGGTTTTTGGCGTAAGTCTTGTGGTGATTTCTTATATTAATTATGTCGGTAATATTTCGTCGGCCAAGGCATCAAAAAATACTAATTACGGCTATGCTTATTCATCGGTAGATCCGCAAATTGCCCAAGATTATTTTAATCAGGCTATAAATAGTCCGTTTAATTTTGACAAAGGCGAGACTGCCATGAAGTACGCTGAATTTGCTTCTAATATTGTTAATTCAAATGTTAAGCCCGAATTGATTAAAAGTGTTTTAAATAATTCCGCTAAATTGCTTGAACAAATAACTCAAAGCCAAGCCGGTAATTATCCGGTTTATTGGCAAAAACTTGCTCAAATATATTTAATTCAAAGTTTTTACAACAAGACGCAAGTAAATCCGGATGCAGAAGAGGCCTTAAAGAAAGCTGTTGAGCTTTCCCCAAATCGTATTGAGGCAAAAACCTATTATGCGGAAATGAAATTATGGCAGGGCAGGGTAGGCGAGGCGGTGGAAATGTTTAAAGAAGTTTCAGAAATTGATCCGACCAATTCTGATGTGGTCTGGGAATTGGCCGTGGCTGAAAATTCCGCCGGCCAGACTCAAAGTGCTCTGAAGAGAGTGGCGGAATTATTTGAACAAAAAAAGGAGCCAAGGAGTTTTCAATTTATTGCTTGGGTGCTTGATTACTATAAAAAGACCAATAATGCCAACAGTTTGTTTGCGCTTTATGAACATGTGGCAAATTTAGGTTTGCTTGACGTAAATGCTTATAAAGACTTGCTTCAGTTATATGTAAATACTAAGCAAGCAGACAAAGCGCAGTCTTTAGCTGAATATTTAATTAAACAAAATCCAAAACTTGCGCCGGAAGTACAAAAAATATTAAAACCATAAATATAAAAACTCCCGCAAGGGAGTTTTTATATTAGTGAGCCATAAACTTTTTTTGTTTCGCTCAGCATTTTTTCTTCAGAAAATAGTTTGGAACGCTCTAGCGCTTTTTTTGACAAACTACTCATAACATCTGGATGTTCTAGTAAATATTCAAGGGCATCAGCCAGAGCCTTAGGGTTGTTTGGTTCTATTAAAATTCCTGCATCTCCCAGAGCCTCAGGAATCCCTCCTACATTAGTTGCGATAATAGGTAGCCCAGCCTGCATGGCTTCTAAAAGTACAAAAGGAAAACCTTCTTTAATTGATGGTAATACAAAAATATCGAAAGCTTTTAGTAATGTTGCTGCATTGATTTTTGGGCCTATTAACTGAAAAGTTCCATCATCGGTGACACTTTTTCTTCCGAATGTTTGGCCTATGACTATGACTAAAAAATTGTTTCTAGAGTTGATTAAGTGTGATGCTTCTTCTAAAATCTCGACGCCTTTGGTTATATAATTGTTTGCTATTGTGCCGATTACTTTGGTTTGACTGTCTAATTTTAAATCAAGTTTTGTTCGTGCATCTTCTTTGGAATTAAAATCTATTGGAGGTAAGCCGTTGTGGATAGTTTGGATTTTACCTTCGCTTATTAGTTTATTTTGCAATGCGGCTTTTCTGTCGAAATCAGATACGGTTATAATAAAATCGCGATAAGAAGAGGCGACCTTTTCTAAGGCCAAATAAAAATTTTTTGCGGACAAAGACAGTGGTTCTAAAAATCTAAAACCATGGGCGGTAAAGACAACCTGCGTATCAGGCCAGCATGGTTTGCCGGTACGGGGTGCTGCCTTGGTTTTTAAGAATGCGCACGCGACGCTGCCTAAAAAGCCGGCTTTGGTAGAATTTAAATGAACAATATCGGGGCGCACTAGTCTGATTAATTGCCGAATTTCCCACAAAGCCCATATGTCGTGGTATAAACTTATGTTGCGTTTTAAATGACGTAATTTATAAGTGGGGATTTTTAAGTTTCGGGCAGTTTTAAAAAGCTCATCAGCTTCGTCGCCGGCTGCAATTATCCCGCCAAAATGCTTAGCTAGGGTTAAAACGTATTTTTGCGCTCCGCCGCCGTCTGCTTGAGTAATAATATAAAGAATTTTAGGGACCGGCATAAATGTAGAAATTGTTAAATCGTTAAAATCTGTTTAAAATAGCTAATTACATTCTATCTGATTTTTCGTTGATTTAAAAGGGTTTTTATGGTAAATTATTAATTATGGAACAAAAGAACAAAATAGCTTTAATTACCGGCGTTACCGGCCAAGATGGGTCATATTTAGCTGAATTACTTTTATCTAAGGGTTATGAAGTGCACGGCATAATTAGACGCGCAAGTACCTTTAATACTGAGCGAATAGATCAAATTTATTCAGACCCTCATGGAGAAAAATCTCAGGGTCAAAAGTTTACTTTGCATTATGGCGATTTGGCCGATGCTTCAAATATTAATTTTCTTTTAAGAAAAATTCAACCAACGGAAATATATAATTTAGGCGCGCAGAGCCATGTGCGCGTAAGTTTTGATATTCCTGAATACACGGCAAATATTGTTGGTTTGGGGGCTTTGCGTTTTTTAGACGCAATCCGCGAAAATAACATTAAGACAAAATTTTATCAAGCAGGCAGCAGCGAAATGTTTGGCGATGTTTTAGAAACTCCGCAAAAGGAAACTACTCCGTTTAATCCGGCTTCTCCTTACGGAGCCGCTAAAGTATTCGCGCATTATATTTGTAAAAATTACCGTACCGCTTATAACATGTTTATTTGCAACGGAATTTTATTTAACCATGAAAGTCCGAGGCGCGGAAAAACTTTTGTGACCAGAAAAATTACCAGAGGCGTGGCAAGTATTTTAGCTAAGCAGATAGATAAAATTTATTTGGGCAATTTGGACGCTAAGAGAGACTGGGGTTTTGCGCCTGAGTACGTAGAAGCCATGTGGCTTATGATGCAAGCGGAAGAGCCAGATGATTATGTCATTGCAACCGGGGAAATGAGAACTGTTAGGGAATTTGTGGCTGAGGCCTTTAAGTTGGTTGGTATAGATAATTGGCAGGATTATATTGGCGTTGATCCGCGTTATTTCAGGCCGCAGGAGGTTAATTTGCTTAAAGGGGATTATTCTAAGGCTAAGAAAAAATTAGGCTGGGAACCGAAAGTTAAATTTAAAGAGTTGGTAAAAATAATGCTCGAGTCGGATATAAAAGCCGCCGGCCTTGATCCAAAACAATATATTAAGCTTTAGCTTTGGTTATGAAATTAATTAGTTTAAATATTCAAGGGGGTTCTCAGGGCAAAGCTTTTTTTGATTATATAAAAAAACAGAAAAAAACCGCTGATATTATATGTTTTCAGGAAGTGTTTAAGTCTAAGCTTTCTGACAAAGTAATGCAAGGGCATGATTTAAATATTCATGAAAAATTAGAAAATTTGCTTAAAAATTTTGAAGGCAGATTTTTCCCGGCATACAATAAAATGGGCACTTTTTTGAAATTAAAGGGCAAGGTTGAATTTGGTTATTCCATATACGTTAAAAGGGGTTTTGTAATTGAAGATTATTTTTGCCAACATATAATAGGTTCTTTAAAGAATGAGATTAATTTTCAAGAAGAAAAAGAAAGCAACGGTGTACAGTGCGCTAAAATCCAAGATGGCCAAAAAACTTTTTGGGTAGTAAATGTTCATGGTGTTGCTCATCCGGGCGATAAATTGGATACCCCCAAAAGAGTTTTACAATCAAAAAAAATAGTCGCTATTTTAAAAAAACTTAAAGGTCCAAAAATTCTTTGCGGAGATTTTAATTTGCTGCCGAATACAAAAAGCATTCTGCTTATCGAGCAAGCCGGCATGAAAAATTTAATTAAGACTTATAAAATAAAAAATACCCGTAACAGCATTTCTTGGAAGAAATATAATAATAAACAGTATTTTGCCGATTTTACTTTTGTCTCCCAGAAGATTCAAGTTAAAAGTTTTAAGGTACCGTACAATTTAGTTTCCGACCATTTGCCTATGGTTTTAGAGTTTGAAGTTTAATTTTTAAGTTTTTATATGAAAGTTTTGTTTTGCGGTTTAAAATATGAATATGGTAAGCCCCATAGGGGATTGTCTTTTGAGTACCAAAATTTTTATGAGGTTTTAAAGCAAATGCCGGGCGTGGAAACAGAGGGCTTTTTTATAGATGAAAAAATTCTGGAAGCCGGCCGCGATGTAATGAATCCGCTTTTAATTAAGACCGTAGAAGACCAAAAACCGGACCTTTTATTTACTTTTTTATTTACCGAAGAAATTAAGAAAGAAACCATAGCTTATATTACTCGCAAGACAAATACAAAAACCTTTAACTGGTTTGCCGACGACCACTGGAGATTTCCTGTTTATTCTAAATATTGGGCGCCTTTATTTACCGCTGTTTCTACTACAGATTCAAAAGCAGTAGAAAAATATAGAAGAATCGGAGTTAAAGCAATCAAAACTCAGTGGGCGGCAAACACGAGGTTGTACAAACCCGCAAGTCTACCCACTACCCATTACCCACTACCCACTGTTGCTTTTGTGGGCAAAAATTACGGTAACCGTTCTGGCTATTTGAATGCATTAAAATCAGCAGGATTGCCTGCGGTTGGTTATGGCAGTGGGTGGCAGAACGGAAGAGTTGAATTTGAAAAAATGTTTGAAATTTTTAGCCATTCAAAAATTAATTTGAATTTTACCGAAAGTCCTTATACGACTTTTAAAGAAAGAATGAAATTTTTAGTTAAATTCTTTGTCAAAAAAGAATTTGGAAAATTCAAACCTAATTTTCAATCGCCAATTTCTAACTTGCAGTCTTTTTTTGGCGCCCAGCGCAGGCAAATAAAAGGGCGGATTTTTGAAGTGCCGGCCTGCGGAGGATTTTTATTAACCGGCCACGCGGATAATTTAAGCGACTATTATGTGGACGGTAAAGAAATTGTTGTTTTTAAAAATGTTAATGAATTAATAGAAAAAACTAAATATTATTTGGAACACGAATCTGAACGCGAGGCGATTGCTAAAGCCGGATATGAAAGAACCATAAGAGAACACACCTATGAACAGAGATTTCGTGAGATTTTTAAAGCTTTGGATTTAAATTAATGCTTAATTTAAAAAATTCTAAAATTTTATTAACTGGCGGTTATGGCTTTTTAGGTCAAAGAGTTTTTTTAGAATTGTTAAAAGCAGGTGCGAATGAAAGACAAATTCAAATGCCAAGAAGTAAAAGTTTGGATTTAAGGATTCAGAAAAATTGCCAAAGGGCTGTCAAAGGTAAAGATTTGATTATTCATTTGGCTGCCAATGTGGGTGGCATAGGTTACAACAAAGAAAATCCCGGCAAACTTTTTTACGACAATGCCACTATGGGCATAAATTTAATTGAAGCTGCCAGAGAGGCGAGGGTAAAAAAATTCGTACAAGTCGGCACGGTTTGCGCGTATCCGAAATTTCCCGAGCACATTCCTTTTAAAGAAGAAGATTTGTGGAAAGGTTATCCGGAAGAAACCAACGCGCCTTACGGTATAGCTAAATTAGCTTTGCTTGAAATGCTTCAATCTTATCGCAAACAGTACGGATTTAATGGCATTTATTTGCTGCCTACCAATTTGTACGGTCCGGGCGATAATTTCGACCCTAAATCTTCCCATGTAATACCCGCCTTAATAAAAAAATTTGTTGAAGCCAAACAGCAGGGTTTGTCTGAAGTGGTAGTCTGGGGGACAGGTAAGGCTAGCCGGGAATTTTTATATGTAGATGACGCGGCCAGAGCAATTGTTGCGGCTGCGCAAAAGTACGACAAAGCAGAACCGGTAAATATTGGCTCTAACAATGAAATAAAAATCAAGCAATTAGTGGAAATAATAAGCAAAATTACCGACTATACCGGCAAAATAGTCTGGGATAAAACCAAGCCCGACGGCCAGCCCAGAAGAAAGCTTGACGTTAGCCGCGCGAAAAAAGAATTAGGTTTTACTTCCAAAATTACTTTCTCAGTGGGACTTAAGAAAACAATCGAATGGTACATAAAGAATAAAAAAGTTTAATAAATCATTTCAATCTTTTAAATTATGTCAATTTTGTCAATGAATTTATGAGCAACATAACATTTATTATTTTTACTTATAACGAAGAAAAACGTCTGCCTTTTGTTTTGCGCAATCTTTCTAAATATGGACAAGTATGCTTAATGGATGACGGCAGTACCGATAAAACTAAGGAAATTGCTGAAACTAACGGCGCTTTGTATTTTAGGCGACCACCGAGCACGACAGCCAATGTTGAAACGCCGGCCAATTTTGAATTTATAAAATCTTTTTTAAAAACCGATTGGATATACTGGGGTTATGTCGACAATATTGCGCCAAAAAGTCTGCTAGAAAAGTTAAAAGAAGTTTCCAAGCAAAACCATTACAAACAGGTTATGATCCCGCTCTATACTTATTTGTGGGGGAATACAAAAAATTATACTTTAAAAGCTTATGCTCCGTTCTTTTTCCATAAAGATTTTATAGATTTTCACAACAATCATATTCACGGTATTGGAAATTTTTTGGGGACAAAAGAAGAGGTTTTAACTTTGCCGAGCAAGGAAGAATATGCTTTAAGACATTTTAGTACTTATAACTTAGAAAAATTTGTCAGGAATCATTTAAAGTATAGCGAGACGGAAGCGGCGGAAAAATTTAAATCCGGACAAAAATTTAGTTTGCTTCGGTTATTCCGCGCTCTTTTAGCTTATACTTGGTATTTTACCAAGAACAATTATAAAAACGGCAAACTTGGGGTTTTGGTTATGCTAAATTATCTTTTTTATCGGGTAATGACTTACACGCGTCTTTATGAATTGGAAAATAATTTGACTATAGAAAATATAGAGAATAATTACAGCAAAAAGAAAGAAGAGATGCTTAAAGATTTTTAATGAAAAATTTTTTTAGAAAAATTATTCAAACCATTCGCCAGCATACGCCGCTTTGGCTGAGGTGGAAGTTTGGACCCATAGTAGCTTATATTGCTTATTTTTTTAGAATTTATATTTTTGGCAATAAGAACGCGCCTAAAGTTTTATCTATAGAAGACACCTTGGATTTAATAGAAAAACAGAATTTATCTTTTGTGCGTTTTGGCGACGGAGAAATTACTTTAATCCAGAAAAACGACTTGCTTTTTCAAAAATCAGATCCGGAATTAGTTAGGCGACTGAGAGAAATTTTAAATTCCAACTTGCCCGGTTTGCTTATTTGCCTGCCAGATTTGTTTGGTAAATTAGACGGCTTTGCAAAAGATGCTTATAAATTCGCTTTGCATCACCAGTTTCGGTATTGGCATGAATGGACAGAGCTTTTAAATCTTTCGCAGACTTACGGCAATACTTTTATAACCCGGCCATATTTAGGTTTTACCAAAACTGTAAGACAGAAGAGTGGAAATGCTTTCAAAAAACTTTTTAATTTGTGGAAAGGCAAACATGTTTTGTTAGTAGAAGGTTCTAAGAGTCGTTTGGGAGTGGGTAATAATATGTTTAGCGAAGCTGCTTCGGTTACTAGAATTTTGTGTCCTCCGGAAAACGCATATGCTAAATATAAAGAAATTTTGGCAGAAGTTTTGAAAAATTCTAAAGAAAAGCTTGTACTGTTGTCGCTTGGGCCGGCTGCAAAAGTTTTAGGTTACGATCTGTTTATAAAAGGTTATCGAGTTTTAGATATTGGACATTTGGATATGGAGTACGAAATGTTTTTAAGACAGGCAGAGGTTTTGGCCAAAGTTAAGTATAAATATTTTAATGAAATAAATGAGCGCACTCCTGAGGATTGTGTTGATCCAAAATATTTGAGTGAAATTATAAGCCGAATCGAATGAAGACAATCAAACTTAAAATTTGCGACCCCAACTTGGGGCAAAAGTTTTCTTACGGTACTTTTTTTTATAATATTTTAAAACAATATTATGAAATTGAATTGTCGGAAAATCCCGATTACGTAATTTATAATGAATCAACGTACGAATATTTAAAGTATGGGGGCATTCGAATTTTGTTTGTGGGGGAAAACATTTCACCTAATTTTAATCTTTGCGACTATGCCGTGGGTTTTGACTATTTAACTTTTCAGGACCGATTCTACCGCATGCCGCTTTATTTGGTTGCCCAATTTTATTCTGACGAAGAATTGGAATTGGCAGGAGGTATGGATTTTACCAAGCAAAAAGTTTTTACCAGGGACGAGTTATGTAAAAAAAACGGTTTTTGCAGTTTTGTATATAGTAATTATTTGGCTGGTGGCCAGCGCGAGGAGATGTTTAATAAACTTTCTGCGTATAAAAAGGTTGACGCCGGAGGCGGGTATTTAAACAATGTCGGAGGCAGGGTAAAAAATAAGTTAGCATTTGAAATGCAGTATAAGTTTGCGATTGCTTTTGAAAATTCTTCTCGCAGCGGTTATACGACCGAAAAGTTGCCAAATGCTATTTCTGCCAGGACAATTCCAATTTATTGGGGCAATCCGGATGTGGCTTTGGAGTTTAACCACAAGCGGTTTATTAATTGTCATGCTTATAAAAATTTTGACGAAGTAATAGAAAAAGTTAAGGAGCTGGATAAAAACGATGAACTGTATTTAAAAACCATCAACGAGCCCGTGGCGGCGCTCGGTATGGACTTTAATTTAGTAAAAAGCGGTTTTGAAAAATTTTTACTAAATATTTTTGACCAGCCTTTAGCTTCGGCCAAACGCAGGACTATAAACGCGGTAAGAGCGGCAAATGCGGAAAAAGGGGAAGTTTTAGCGGCCAAGGCCATGGCCAGAGAATTAAATTTTAGAAAAATATTAGCTCCTCTATACCGGCCTTTTAAAAGAATTATTTTTTTAGAAAAATTTAAACAAAAGTTTTTGGCAAAAAAATTAAATATCAAATAAATTTATGAGCGAAATATCAAGAGAGGTGCAAAAAGAAAAATTTCAATTTAAGCCTACGGATGCGATTATTACATTCGGCAGGGGAATTGAGCAAGTTAATACTTCGTCAGCAGTTTTGGGGGAAAGAGAACAAGTCTGGAAAGGCACAAGGCTAATCCAAGAGTTAGTAAGAGACAGAGAAACAGGCCGGCATATTCGAACCGGCTTGCGAAAAGCTGGCAAACCACTTCAGTCTTTTGCAGAAACTGACGAGTTAAATGAGATGGCTGCCGGTGCTAATGCTAATATTTTTGCGGTTTTAGAATGGATAAAATTGGCTGAAAAAAATAACAGTTTGCCTAAACAAATAATTTTTTCCGGCGGTAGGCCGAAGTATTTAGATAAAGCTGAGCCGGGAATAACCGAAGCTTCTGTTATGAGCTCAGAATTTCAAAGACGTCTTAAACTTACGCATAAAAACAAAAATTTAAATTTACCTCCTGCTTTGGTTTTAACAGAGAGTAAAAATACACAAGATGATTTGGTAAATTCATTAACAGAAGCGAAAAATCAAGGCTGTAAGTCGGTTACCATTGTCAATGTTTCTTGGGCTATGGAAAGAACCAAGGCATTTTATCAAAATGATGTCTTAAAACATTACCCGCAACTTGTAGATATTAAAGTAAATTTTGTTACGAGTGACGAACTCTTGCTTTCTAGATTTGGCCAGAGAGCAGAAAGAATTTTAGCAGATTTAAAAAGCTCATTTGCTCATACAGATACTTTAAAAAATGAAGCAATTGGCATAAAAAAAATAATTGAAGGACAATATAAGAACAAAGGTAACTACTAATTTTTAGAGATATTATTGGGCAAATTTCTGTAATGTTGTGGATATAACGAAAATAACAGCTATATTGAGCCTTTATGAACCTTATTGACACCAAAAGAAACCATTGCTATGCTCAATATAGAGTATTAAGAGTTAGGAAGGTTTAAAGTATGTCAGAAATACAGCCTAATGAAGTCTACACGACGGGGGAAACCCAAAAGCTATTAAAAGTAAGCAATAGCACTATTAAGCGTATGCTTAAAAATGGCCTTTTGCGCGCCAATAAGATAGGTAAGCAATATCGTATAATGGGTCATGAAATTTTGCGTCTTGTTTCTCCGGTTTTAGAGGAAAAAACTGTATTAACTTATCAAAAAATTAAAACCAAAGCCCGTGAGAAGGTTAAAGATTGGTAACTTTTTTTATGAATGTTGAATTTTCTTGGGATGAGAAGCAATTTTATAATATGGTTGCTTCAACTGTCCATAATCCTACGTTGCCTTTTATTCAAAAGTATTTGCCAAAGACCGAGCCAGTGCTAGAAGCAGGCTGCGGGCTTGGCCATATTGTGAAGTATTTGGGCGATTTGGGTTATGACGCATACGGTATAGAAATTGGCTCAGAGGCAGTAAAGGCAGTAAAGCAGATTGAACCAAATTTGAGAGTAGAATGTGCGAGCGTGGAGTACGTGCCTTTTCCCGATAATTTTTTTGGCGGCTTAATTTGTTTAGGCGTGGTAGAACATATAACCCAAGGGCCGGAAAAAGCACTTAAAGAATTATACCGAGTTATGAAACCCGGTTCAATTGGTGTTATTTCCGTGCCGGTTTTTGGCACCCTGAGAAAAATTAAGCACTATTTGGGGATTAGCTATTTGGATTATCATTTGCGAAATTTTTATCATAAATTATTTCGCAATGGAGAAAACTGGACACAAACCGGTATAGATAAAACTATGTTATTGCCGTATCACAGATGGCCATATGCTGGCGATTTTTTTGAGTACCGCTATACTCGCAAGCAGTTTGCCAGCAAACTTACTAGAGCAGGTTTTCAAATTGAGAGCGAATATTCTTTAGAAGGTATGCAGGGACTATATCACGAGCTGGGCGGAATGTTTGTAAACCTTTCCAATCCTAGCTGGTTTGTTAAAATGCTAGATAAAATTTTTTCTAAGTTTGATTTTTTTCATCATCATACTTATTTAGCTATAGTTAAAAAACCTTTATGAACACAGAAAAAAAATGCGTGGTTTTAACCACGATCAATCCTGCTGAAAATAATGCTTTAACAGATTTTGCTAAATTGGAAGACTTTGATTTAATAATTGCCGGAGATAAAAAAACTCCTTCTAGCTATGATTTAAATTGCGCGTATGTTTCTATTTCAGAACAGCAAAAAAGTTTTCCGTCTTTTTTTGACTTGATTCCTTTTAACCATTATTCCCGCAAAAATTTTGGGTATTTGCATGCTATTCGCGAGGGTTACAATATAATTGCTGACTCTGATGATGATAATTATTATTACGGTCAGTGGTTTGTCGTGCCACCAAAAGACGCTTTGCAGCAAACAATAGTTGCTCCTAAGTACCCGAATATTTATTCGGTTTTTTCCAAGGAACATATTTGGCCGCGCGGCTATCCTTTAGATTTGATTTTAAAAAACGACGAAATTAAATATTCGTCCCAGCAGTCTAATGTTTTGGTATGGCAAGGGCTGGTTAATGGCGACACGGACGTTGATGCAATTTATCGTTTGGTAAACGGTAAGGAAATTACTTTTGAAGAAAATAAATTTGTAGTTTTAGAGCAAGGAGTTATTTCGCCTTTTAATTCCCAAAATACTCTCTGGCAGAAACCAGCTTTTTATTTGTTGTATTTGCCAGTTACCGTAACCTTTCGGTTTACTGATATTCTGCGCTCTTTTGTTGCGCAGTTTGGCTTATGGGCTTTGGGAGGCAGACTGGGTTTTATGTCTCCAAACGCGATTCAAAAAAGAAACGTTCATAATTTAATGAGAGATTTTGCGGACGAAATCCCGGTTTATAATTCCTTTTATTCGGTTATGCAAAGTTTGGAAAAATGTCAGTTAAAAGGCGAGCCGGAAGATCTATATACAATGTATTCGGAACTTAATAAAGCGGGGATAGTTAAAGAAAGCGAACTTTCTTCTGTAAGGGAATGGCTTAAATTGTATAATCAATTCAAGTAAAAAATGAAAAATATTTTATCCGTCCAAACTTTTATCATGTCAGGCCCGGAAACTTACTGGGACTATAGGGATTATGTGTTTTGTCTTTGTTCCAGCAAATTTTTGAAAAACCAAGTTATTAGATTTAATGTAGAGCGAGGTACTGAATGGCTAGATGAGCTTAAATTGGCCGCTGGCAGCCAAGGCTTTGAAGATTTCAAAATTACCGGTATAAAGCCGGAAAGCTGGTCAAGTTATATGCTTGAGCAAATTGGGCAAAATCCCTCTACTTGGGTTTTTCCTTTTCCCGGAGATCATATTTACGTACATCCCGATACGGAGTATTTAACTAAGTGTCTAAAAGCCGCGGAACAATATCAAGTTCAGGCGGTCAGTTTTGGCCATAACCAAGACTGGGATTATTTTTTAGATTGGCGTCGTATAAAAATTATTGAAAATAATTCCGATTTTGTAATTATTGAGTGGGGGAATAAACACAGGTTTTGTAAAAATCGCAATATAATACAACAAGTGCAGGATAAAATAGGAAAATTTGTTACTATGCCGCCGGTGCCTGGTTTTATGATTTTAAAAAGTGATTTTTTTAGCGAAATTTTAAAGTCTGTTCCGAAAGCTAAGCGTTGGCAAGATATGGAATATGCTTCCTGTCGCGCTGCCTGGAGTTATCGAGTTTTAATACCTAAACAATATTTATACAGGCATGTTCATGGCTATTGGCTGGAATATTATTTTGAAGTTTTAAATGGCAGAAGGCAACTTTTGCCTACAGACAGGGAAATTTTGGATTCCATGTATATTAAAACGAATTATGATTGGAAGACAGACTCTCCAAAGAGCTCCGAGTATTTTGAAAAGTGCTTGCAAGCATGGCCTTTAATTGCAAAATATACAGCCAAAGCCCAACTCGATGAATGGGAAAACTTTTCTCCTTTTAACAATGGTTTTAAACAAGACTTGGATTTTTTACAAAAATTTTTAAATACTTTCAATCTTAATATTACCGATAATATTAGAAGAATTATTGGTTTAACCGTAAGTAATTTAAAAAGAATTTGGAAGTAAAATGCTAAGGGATATTTTTGTTAGTGTGCTGTAAAAAATTTTTGTTTAATTTTATTTAAGGCTTTCAGCTATGGATACCAATTCTCTATCTTTTAAAACTTTAAGAAATTCCGCCTATTTTTTTACGGGCTATGTTTTGCCAATTCTGGTGGGGATTGTTGTTACTCCTTATGTAATACACAGGCTTGGAGTGGCGGAATTTGGAATTGTTATTTTGGTCGGCACTATAATGTCTTTTTTGGGTTATTTGGACTTAGGTTTGGGTTTGGCTTTGACTAAGTACGCGGCGGAATATAAAGCCCAGGGAAACATTTCAGGCTTTGCTGTTTTGCTCGGTTCGGTTAGGTCTTTGGTTTATATTAACGGAGTTTTAGGTTTGCTAATTTTTTTAGCCATTGGACAATGGTTATTGCCGGTTTTTCATATTCCAGAACAAAGCCGCGGGCATATGTTTATAGTTTTTTTGCTCGGCGGACTAACTTTTTTATTTAATAGTATGAATAGCGCGGCGGTTGGGGTTGTAACAGCTACTCAGCGCTTTGATTTAATAACTAAAATTAATATTGCTAATTTAGTTTTGACTAACATTCTAACAGTCTTGGCTGTTTACGCCGGCTACCAAGTTAAAGCCATAATGGCAATTAATTTGTTAATTTCAATTTTTGTTTTTGTTTTATATAACATTCTTGAACGCAAACTTTTTAACAACGAGGTTTTGAATTTTAACTGGGACTGGGCTGAAATAAAAAAGGCTTATAGGTTTGGTATATTAAGTTTTATAACCAGTTTGTCAGCCGGTGCTTTGGTATTTTTAGACAGGCTGATTATTCCAATATTTATAAATCCAACTTTTCTTTCTTATTATAGTTTGCCTGGCAACGTAGCTTTAAAGACCACGGGAATTACCAATAGTTTGTCGGCTATGTTATTTCCAATGGCTAGCGCGCTGCAGGGTGCGGGAGAGAATGAGCGCATGCAGCAAATTTATGCGCGGGCTTTTAGAAATTTAAGCATAATCGCAGCCGGCATTACAACCGGCATAATATTATTTTCCAGGCATATTTTGACTTTTTGGCTGGGCAGTGACTTTGCCGACCGAGGTACAGGTATTTTAGTAATTTTAGCTTTAACAAATTATTTAGTCAGTCTATATATTCCGCTGCAAAGCATGCTTATGGGTTTGGGAGAGTTAAAATTTTTAGTAAAACAGTCGGTGGTTATGGCTTTGTTAAATTTAGTTTTGCTTTTATTTTTTGTTCCAAAAATGGGTATTATTGGAGCTGCCTGGGCGTATTTGGCCGCAATATTGCCTGTGGTTTATGCTTTTTATTGGGTAGAGAAAAAACTTTTTAAGCTGACAGAGCGCGCAAGTTATTATACAAAATTTTATTTTGGTCTGCTGGTAACTGCTTTAGCCGTGGCTGCTGTTGTTAAATTTGCTGTTTTACCTTTTGTTAATTCAGTCTATTTGTTGGTATTTGCCGGTCCATTAACTGTCTTGCTTTATTATTTAGCCTATTATTTATTCGGGTTTATGGATCAGTCGGATGTTGAAATTTTTAAAAGTTTTATTTTTAAAGTAATTAGGCTAAAGTTTAAATAATTTTTATGTCAGACAGAGCTTTAATTACCAGCGCTTCAAATAAATATTTTCCTTCGCTAGTTAATTTGCTTGGATCTATTAAAGCAAATTATCCCAAGCATCCGAAAATTTATATTTACGACTTGGGGCTTTTTTGGACTTTTAGGAAAGAATTAGAATTGCTAGAGAATGTGCAAGTTGTGAAAATGCCTAAGTTTTGTGCTTTTTGGCGCAGCTGTTATACCTGGAAAACTTATATTTTTAATAATCCTTTTGCTGCTCTAAATTTTTATTTAGATGCCGGCTGCCAAGTCTTGCGTCCTCTTGATGAGATTTTTGAAAAAATTGACCAGGATGAATTATTTGTCATTGGTCAGGGTGTAAAGTTTAAAGATATTGTGCCACAAGAGTATAAGTCGGTTTTTGAACTTTCTGAGGAATATAACGACAAAGAAGCATTGCATGCCGGAGAGTTTGGTTTTAAAAATTCAGCTCTAACTAAAAGTCTTTTACAAAAAGTTTTTGATTGCGGTTTGGCCGGTTTGGCTTTAGGATTTTCTCCGGGCGACGCATGGCGCAATAAGGGTAAAGACAAAAACATTTTTGTCAGGCAGTGTAAAATTTTTAGGCACGATTTAACTCTTTTAAATATTATTTTAAGAAAATATTTTGGAAATAATTTAAATGTTCATTCTGTAGAGCAATATGCCGGAGGTTTTAAAGCACATCATAATCAGTACATTTGGCATTTGAGAATGAATTTTAAAAAGCTTGATTTTACAGCTTTAAATTTTTTACACACCGGTTTTGTCTGGCAAGCTAGGTTTAATAGGGTGGTTATTGGCGCAATGCTTTTAGTTAAAAATTTTAAAGCCATGTTAAGACAGCTTAAACAATAGCTTTGACCCTAACAGGCTATTATTGTATAGTTTATAATGATTAATCTAAAATAAATAAATCCATATGAAAGTTGTTATTTTTTGCGGCGGGGAAGGTACCCGCATGAAAGAAGAGACAGAATTTAAGCCTAAGCCTTTAGTCGAGGTGGGTGGCAAGCCTATACTTTGGCACATTATGAAAATTTACGCTCATTATGGCTATAATGAATTTATATTGGCTTTAGGCTATAAAGCCAATATGATAAAAGAATATTTTTTAAATTGGCGCACTTTAGCCAATGATTTTACTTTGGAAACCAAAGAACACGAAATTATATTTCGGACAAAAAATCACGACGATTTTAAAATAACTTTTGTGGATACCGGCTTAAAGAGTTTAACTGGCGAGCGTTTAAGAAGGCTGGAAAGTTATATTGGCGGGGAGGATTTTATGCTTACTTACGGGGACGGTGTTGCCGATATTGATGTGAAAAAATTACACGAATTTCACAATACTCAAAATACCATAGGGACAATTACCGGCGTAAGGCCACTAACTAAATACGGCATAGTCCACCATAGTAAAGACAGTGGTAAAGTCATTGGGTTTAGTCAAAATTTAGTCGGGGATTTTGTAGATAAAGAAAATTATCATGACTTTTTAATTAACGGCGGCTTTATGGTTTTCAAAAATGAAGTCTTTAAACTTTTAAAGCCAAATAGCATGGTAGAAGAGATTTTTATTCCTATGGCTAAAGATGGACAACTGTCTTTATATCACCATAAAGGCAAATGGAAAGCCATGGATACTTATAAAGATATGGAAGAAATGAATAGTTATTGGCAAGAGGATCCTTTTTGGAAAGTCTGGCAGTAAGTAATTGACAAGATTTAAAAGATTGACATAATTTAAATGATTATGGATTTGGAAGAAAAATACAGAATCAAATGCTAAGATCCGGAACCGGGATATACATAAATTATAGAGCGGCTTGTAGGTGTAAATCTGCTAAGGAGTTTATTTCCTAGATGGGCACTATAATTGAGGAATCCGATGTAGCTTTAGAAACACTCCTATAAAAAACCATCCGGTAAAATTGTCTTAAATTAAGTCAATTATTAATCTTGTCAATCTTTTAAATCATTTAAATCTTGTCAATCAATCTATGAATCATGAATTATCTGGAAAGAACGTGTTGGTTACCGGTGGCGCCGGATTGGTAGGCTCTCACGTGGTAGAGAAGCTTTTATCGGTTGGTGCTAAAGTTTTTGTTATGGACTTAAAAGTTCTGCCTGACAGTTATTTTGCGCGCGAGAAATTAAATGAAAAATCAGAAATAATTATTCAGGATGTGCGCAATACGCAGGAAGTTATTAATGTAGTAAATAAAAACAACATTGCTTATATTTTTCATTTAGCCGCCCAGCCTTTAGTTGGGGAAGCTTTGTTAAGTCCGGAACTAACTTTAGATACAAATATAATGGGTACAGTCTCGGTGCTTGAGGCAGCCAGACTTTGCTTAAAGATAAAAGGCTTAATTGCAGCTTCTTCAGACAAAGCTTATGGAAAAAATTCGTATAATGTTGCAGAAGACCAGCCTATGAGCGGGGATCACCCTTACGATGTCTCAAAATCCGCGGCTGATTTGATTTGTTTTGCCTATCAGCATACCTACAATTTGCCTATAACAGTCAGCCGGTTTGGTAATATTTTTGGGCCGGGAGATTTGAATTTCAGCCGCATTGTGCCGGGGTTTATGGATAGTTTAATAAACGCCAAAAATTTAGAAATACGCAGCGACGGCAGTTTTGTGCGCGATTATGTTTATGTTAAAGACGTAGCGGACGGTTATGTGGTTTTGGCTGAACAAATTTCCAAAGCCACGGGCCACGCCTTTAATTTTTCCAGCGGGCATAATTTTTCGGTTTTAGATTTAATTAAAAAAATGGAAGACGTTTTGCAAAAAAAAGTTGGTTATACAATTTTAAATAATCAACAGAATGAAATTCCCGCTCAAAGCTTAAATTTTCAAAAGGTTAAAGAGCAGCTTGGTTGGCAGCCCAAATATTCATTTGAAGATGGGGTAAAAGAAACTTATGAGTGGTATAAAAAACTTTTACAAAAAAGCTAAATTATAAATAAATTAATTTTACGCTTATGAAATATCGTCTAACCAAAGCCGCTAACAATTTAGAAGGCCAGCCAATGTTTAAGGTTTTGGCTCAGGTTAAAGATTTAGAAAGGCAGGGCGAGGATATTGTTCACTTTGAAATTGGGGATCCGGATTTTAACACCCCGGAAAATATTACTAATGCTGCCATAGAATCTTTAAAGCGGGGAGAAACCCATTATCAAAGTTCTTACGGTATGACTGAATTTAGAGAACTCGTCAGGGAGACGACTTTGCGCTCTCGCGGTTTTAAGCCTGACTTAGACCAGGTACTTATTGCTCCATCTGCTAACATAATTATTTATTACGCTGTAGCATGTTTAGTCGAAGCTGGCGATGAAGTTATTGTGCCAGACCCTTGTTTTCCGACTTATACAGCAGTTTTAAAATATTTGGGAGTAAAAGCCGTGGGTGTGCCGCTTTTGGAAAAAAATCAGTTTAGAATGAACCCAAAAGACGTAGAAAGTGCCATTACCGAAAAAACCAGAATGATAATTATGAATTCTCCGCATAATCCCACAGGCGCGGTAATGACTGAGCAGGAAGTTGCGGAAATGGCAGAAATTGCGGAAAAGCATGACTTATATTTGTATACCGATGAAATTTATTCGCGCATGATTTTTGATGAGCAAAATAGTTTTTATACGCCCGCGAAAAGAGATCAATGTAAGCAGCGCACTATTTTAGCTAACGGATTTTCAAAAGCTTATGCTATGACTGGCTGGCGTTTGGGCGTCTGCATTGCTCCGGCAGACGTAATTGAAAAGATGGCTTTACTCCTTCAGACTACTTCTTCCTGTACTGCGCCTTTTGTTCAAAGGGCAGGCATGGAGGCAATTTCCGGCAGCCAGGATGCGGTTAACGCAATGATGGCAGAATATAAACAAAGAAGAAATTTGTTAGTCGAGGGTTTAAATAAAATACCAGGCATTTCTTGTTTAACTCCGGGTGGAGCCTTTTACGCGGTACCGAATATTTCTAAAACCGGCATGACTTCTGAGGAATTTGCGAAATTCGCTTTGGAAAAAGCTAAAGTCGCTCTTTTGCCTTTAACCAATTTCGGCCCAAGCGGAGAAGGTTATGTGCGTTTGTGCTACGCTACTTCCCGCGAAAGGATTTTGGAAGGTTTAAGTCGTTTAGAAAAAGCATTAAAAGAAAGGAGTTAATATGCGTGTTGCAGATTATATTACAAAATTTATTGAAGATCTTGGGGTAAAAGATATTTTTACTTTAACCGGCGGCGGTGCAATGTTTTTAAACGACGCTGCCGCTCAAAATAAAAATATCCGCAGCGTTTTTAACCATCATGAACAATCTAGTGCCATGGCCGCGTTTGCTTACAGCAAATATACCGGTACTTGGGGTGCTACTTATGTTACAACAGGTTGCGGAGGAACTAACGCCATAACCGGTTTGCTGGATGCTTGGCAAGATAACGTTCCGGTTTTTTTCATTTCCGGCCAAGTTAAGCGCGCTGATACAATTTGGAAAATGCAGCAGCCGCTTAGGCAATATGGCGTTCAGGAGGCGGATATTATCCCGGTTGTGCAGTCTTTATGTAAGTATGCTGTTATGGTTACAGACCCGCAGCAAATTCGCTATCATTTGGAAAAAGCAGCTTATTTGGGAAGTCATGGTAGGCCCGGACCGGTTTGGCTTGATATTCCTTCCGATGTACAAGGCGCCATAGTAAATGAAAATGAGTTAGTTGGTTTTAATCCGGAAGAATTAAAATTAGATTACACCACCGAGTGTAGTAGTCAAGATTTAAAAGAGTTGGAAGAAATGCTAAAAAAAGCCAAGCGGCCGGTAATCGTGGCCGGACATGGAGTCAGACTTTCTCACGCCATACCGGAATTTAAAAAATTTATTGAAAAATACAATATACCTTTTGTTGGGACTTATTTGGCTACAGATTTTGTGCCAGGCGATCACCCTTTGTTTATTGGCAGGACCGGCCTTAAAGGTGACAGGGCCGGTAATTTTGCTATGCAAAATTCCGATTTAATTTTATCTATTGGTAGCCGTTTGAGTGTAACAATTATTGGTTATAGTCCTAAAGATTTTGCTCGCGCGGCAAAAATTGCAGTAGTGGATATTGACCCGCATGAGCATAAGAAAAAAACTATTAACATAGATTTGTTTTTAAATGCTGATGCGAAATGGTTCTTGGAAAATTTTCAACCCCAAGACTTAAGTGATTTTAAAGAGTGGAGAGAAAAATGTTTGCACTGGAAAAATACTTATCCGGTGTGTTTGCCGGAGTATGTAAAAAGTAAAGAGGGGATTAATTTGTACCATTTTGTAGATGAACTAAATAAAGTCTTGCCTGAAAACGGGGTTGTGGTGGCGGACGCGGGTTCTGCCATTTATGTGCCTGCACAAGCCTTTAAGGCTAAAACAAATCAGAGATTAATTCTTTCCGGGGCTCAGGCAGAAATGGGTTTTACTTTGCCGGCATGTATAGGTATAAGCGCAGCCAAAAATAAAGGGGAAGTGGTGGGTATAACCGGGGACGGCTCTTTTCAGTTAAATATTCAAGAATTGCAGGTGTTGGTCGAATATAAATTTCCGGTCAAATTATTTATTTGGAATAATGACGGTTATTTGTCCATTCGTTCGACTCAAACCAGAATTTTTGAAGGAAGGCTTTACGGCACTGATCGAACCAACGGCGTTTCTTTGCCGGATACAAAGAAAATTGCCGAGGCCTATGGCTTGCCTTATGTTAAAATTGAAAATCCGGAAAATTTAGCAGAAAAAATTAACGAGGTTTTAAAAATGCAAGGCCCGGTAGTTTGCGAAGTTATGTGTATTCGCGACCAGGAAATTATCCCGACAGTTTCTTCAAAAAAATTGCCTGACGGACGCATGGTTTCTAAACCACTCGAAGATTTGTATCCATTTTTAGACCGCCAAATTTTTAAACAGGAAATGATTATAGAACCTTTAGCAGAGGAATAATATGAATATATTGCTTACCGGCGGTTTTGGGTTCATTGGCAGGCATTTGTCTTCGCACTTAGCCTCAAAATTTACTGTTTTTGCTCCGGCGCATTCGGAACTGGATGTTTTAGATTCGGCAAAAGTTTTGTCGTATGCAAAAGCTAATTCCATTGATGCAGTTGTGCACGCGGCAAATGTAGGGGGCAGCAGAAAAGATGAAAATAATTCTGAAGTATACTCCAAAAATCTACAAATGTTTTTAAACATAGCTGCGCTGGAACCTTTGGTTGGAAAAATAATTTTTTACGGTACCGGAGCTGAGTACGATAAATCAGCCAGCATTAGTATGGTTTTGGAATCAGATTTTGGAAAAAATTTGCCTAAGGACGAATACGGCAAAGCTAAGTTCGCATGTTCTCAGGAAATTGCTAAAATGCATAAAGCTATAAATTTGCGTTGCTTCGGCGTGTATGGAATTTATGAAGATTACGAACTTCGGTTTATTTCTTACGCCATACTGCGGGCTTTGCTTGGACTGCCCATTATTTTAAAACAAGATACTCTATTTGAATATACCTATGTAAAAGATGTTTGCCGTTTAACCGAATATTTTTTAGAAAATGATGCTAAAGAAAAGTTTTATAATTTAGGCAGCGGCCGCCCGGTTAGTTTACTTTTTTTAGCCAAAATAGTTCAAAGCTTAACTAAAAGCTCTTTGCCTATAACTGTTTTAAAACCGGGTATGGGAAAAGAATATACCTGCAATTCGGATAGATTGAAGTTGGAAGTTAAAAATTTTATTTTTACCCCTTATGAACAGGCGATACAAGAAATGATTGATTGGTATAAAGCGAATTTGAATTTATTAAATTTAGAAAAAATTAAAGCCGAAATGCCTGTATAAGGTAATTTGGTTTAAACATTAATTTTTGTTAAAATAACAAATATGCATTACATATGTACAGGTGGTTGCAAGGGTGTTAGTCAAGTGCCCGGCACCTGCCAAGCCGCAAGCTGCCCGTTAGTTGGACACGACCTTGAGCCGTGCGACTGTAAAGACGGAAAGCATTATGGCAAATTAGATCACCAGGAAAAGTAATTAGGTTTTAAGGTGATGTTAATTTGCAGAGCATCTAAGCAGGGTGCGTTCTTAATTTTGTATGAGCGGTCAAAATCACAAAAAAACTATTTTGCTAACCGGTGCTACCGGATATTTGGGTAGTAATCTGTTAAAAAAGCTGTTAGCAGAAGGCGAGTTTAATATAGTAGTCTTAAAAAGGTCTTTTTCCAATACTTTTAGAATTACGGATTGGTTAAGCAAGGTTCAAATTTACGACGCGGATAAAATTAATTTTGAGAGCATATTCAAGCTGCAGCAAATTGATATAATTTTACACTGCGCTACGGATTATGGCAGAAAGAACACGCCTATGCTTCAAACCATTGAAGCTAATTTACTTTTGCCTGTGCGTTTGCTGGAATTAGGCAAGCAGTACGGGGTTAAAGCTTTTATTAATACCGATACAATTTTAGACAAACGGATAAATGCTTATTCACTTTCCAAAAAACAGTTTAAAGAGTGGTTGTTTTTTTCCAAAGATTCGCTTGCCTGTATTAATGCTTCGCTAGAACATTTTTTTGGCCCGGGCGATGACAAGACTAAATTTGCTTCTTTTATTATAAATGCGTTTTTAGTAAAACAACCGGCAATCGATTTAACCTTAGGCGAGCAAAAAAGGGATTTTATATATATAGATGATTGCGTAAGAGCTTTCTTGGCTATTATTAGCCATG
Organism: uncultured Candidatus Saccharibacteria bacterium; assembly: GCA_964453265.1. Taxonomy (GTDB): domain Bacteria; phylum Patescibacteriota; class Doudnabacteria; order UBA920; family UBA920; genus CAYVNU01. The sequence goes on from CAYVNU010000001.1 coordinate 98,002, forward strand.
CGGCAAATTTAAATTCCGGCTTTTATGAGTTTGAAATTGGTACTAACCAGCCAATTAGTATAAAAGAATTTGTTTTGCTAATAAAAAAATTGACGGCAAGTTCTGAAACTATTTTAAATTTTGGCGCTTTGCCTTACCGGCAAAATGAAGTTATGGAATGTAAAACCGATACCGGTCCGATAAAAAAGTTAGGCTGGCAGGCAAAATATTCTTTAGAGGAAGGCTTATTAAAAACAATCACGGAAGAAAGAAAATTAATTAGCTTGACAACACAAAAATGAATCCCGTTAGAGTTAAAGTGATATTTAGTAATACTATTTTAGTTCTTCTTTCAGCTAAAAAATAACTATTATTTCCGTCGTAACTTTCGAGCCTGCCTGCCAGTACCTGTCTACCGATAGGCGGAGGCAGGAAGTGCGCCCGACCTGTCCTACGAAGTCTTGGCGAAGGGGGAATCAATCTATATTTTTACTAGATCGCCCTTACCTTATATGCTATTTAAAGCTTATAATGACAATCTATTCAATGCATTATATCGACTTGTTATAAATTTCTAAATAAGTTAATTTATAAACACGTTGTTACAAGGACTTATGAAAGCATTTTAGGCAATATTATGAAAAATTATTTTAATTAACTAAAGGTCGTGATTCGTTTATATTATTTTTATCGCGAAGCATTTTAAACAAATATGAGACTTTTGCCCGAAAACGCTACATAAAAGCGGTATGGGTAAACGCTGAATAAAGAATTGTTTAAAAAGTTTCTTAACTCTAACGGGATGAAATATTTAATTACCGGGGGTGCGGGTTTTTTAGGTTCTAATTTGGCTAAAGAAGTATTAGAGAGGGGAGATGAATTGGCCATTTTTGACAACTTGTCGCGTTTGGGCGCGCAAGAGAATTTAGATTGGTTAAAAGGATTTGGTCAGTTTTTATTTACGCAAGGCAATGTGGCTAATGCGGCTGAAATTGAATCGGTTATTAAAACACAAAAACCGGATGTTATTTTTCACTTAGCCGGTCAAGTGGCAATGACAACTTCAATTTCAGACCCGAGAAAAGATTTTGAAACCAACGCGCTTGGCACTTTTAATGTTTTAAACGCTGTTCGGCAACACTGCTTGGGTTGCGCGGTTTTGTATTCTTCAACCAACAAAGTTTATGGGGATTTAGAATATTTAAAATACAATGAAAGACCGACTCGATATGAATTGGCAGACTTTTCGGCCGGACTTTCGGAAAATATTTCCTTAGAATTTGCTTCTCCATACGGCTGCTCAAAAGGCGCCGCTGACCAGTATTGTTTAGATTTTCATAAAACTTTTGGTTTGAAAACCGCGGTCTTTAGGCATTCTTCTATGTACGGAGGTAGGCAATTTTCCAGCTATGACCAAGGTTGGCTGGGTTGGTTTTGCGAGCAAGCAGTTTTAACCAAACAAGGCAAGTTAGAAAAACCTTTTACTATTTCCGGCAACGGCAAACAGGTACGGGATGTGCTGCACGCGGAAGATATGGTTAATTTATATTTTTTAGCGGCCAAAGAAATTAATTCTATTGCCGGCCAGGTATTTAATATTGGCGGCGGGATGCAAAATAGTTTATCTTTGCTGGAATTGTTAAATTTTTTGGAAAAAGAATTAGATGTTAAACTTAACTATGAGCAATTGCCGCCGCGCGCTAGCGACCAAAAGGTTTTTGTGGCAGATATAGCAAAAATTCACAAGTTAATCGGCTGGCAACCAAAGGTAAGTAAAGAAGCGGGGATAAAAAAGATGTTAGAGTGGGTGAAAAGCAAAAACTAGATTTTATAAATAATTGTTAAATTTAAAAAAATACAATGAATGTAAATAAAAAGTTAACCGTATTTATCCCGGCCTATAAAGAAGCGGAAAATTTAAAAGTCCTTTTGCCAAGGCTGGTTCAGACTCTTTCGGAGGTAGAACCGGATTATGAAGTTTTAGTGGTGGATACCATGCAGCCCATGGACGCGGCCAAAGAAGTTTGTAAAAACACGGCTGGCAATATTGTTTATTTAAACAGAACAGGTGGTAATAATTTTGGCGACGCGGTTAGAACCGGAATTTATGCGGCAGCCGGGCAATTTTTTATTGCAATGGACGGCGACGGCTCCCACGCGCCGGAATTTATAAAAAACCTTTACGCGGAAAAAGACGCAAACGATGTAGTTATTGCTTCTCGCTACGTAGAGGGCGGGGATACGGAGAATCCTAAAGTTCTAATTTTAATGAGTAGGATTGTCAACATTATTTATTCGCTTGTTTTGAATTTAAACTGCAAAGATGTTTCTAACAGTTTTAAACTTTACAAAACCGCTGCTTTAAAAAGTTTAAATTTGAAATGCGATAACTTTGATATTGTGGAAGAAATTTTATTTAAGCTAAAAAAAGCCAATAAAAATTTAAAAATAAAAGAATTGCCGTTTACTTTTAAAACTAGAATGTTCGGAGAGACTAAACGGAATTTGCTGGTTTTTATAGTTACTTATATTTTTACATTGTTAAAACTTAGGTTTAGCAAATAAGCAGATTATGAAAAGAATTTTGAGTTTATGGCGTTTTTTTACGGGCAATAAATTTTTTCGTTTTTGTTTAGTCGGCTCTTCGGGGATGGTTAGCAATCTTGCGGTTTTTTTTATTTTTAGAAAATATTTTCATGCCGACATAAACACTTCAGCTATTGCGGCCTTTACTTTTGCAGTAACGCAGAATTATTATTTTAATCAAAAATGGACGTTTAAGCATTCAGCCGGTAGCGACCTGAATTTTACCGGCTATGTTAAGTATGTAGGCGTAAATATATTTAGCTTAAGCGTAAATTTGCTGGCAGTTAATTTTATTGTCCGTAGCGGAGTGTTTAGGCTGCCGGAATTAGTTGCCCAGGCTGTGGGAATAGTCTTAGGTTTTTTAATTACCTATTTTGGTTCTGCTTTGCTGGTCTTTGCAAAAAAAGACCAGCAAGCCGCGCTTTTGGAGAGTAAAGAAGAGGTTTTAGGAATTGAGTTTACTAAAAAAAAATTTAAAACAGCCTTAGTAGCTGAACTCAAAAGCAGTTTTAAATACTGGCTTTTTATTTTTCTAGCGGCGTTTTTGGTGATTTATTTAGGTCAACTTGCCGCGGTTATTGGTAGTAAGAGTATTTTAAAGCCGGTAACTATTTGGGCTACAACCGAGAACGGACAAGTTCCGCCTTCTTTGGAAAGATTTATGCAGTTAGCTAGAGCTGGTAATTATACTCTGCTAAAGCCGTCCTTAAACGCGGGCAAAGAATGGACAGTTGAGGGCGTATTTTTTAAAAAAGTTTTGCTAGCTATGTCTATAGAGGATTTGGCTAAGTTAAAAAATGTCCGAGTAGAAATTGGAGAAAAAACTTTTATTTACAATAAAGAGCAGTTTTTAAAAACTTGGCAGGAAGTAAGCCCGGTAATTTTAACCGGCAATTTGTCCGGCGCGGAAACCGGCAATTATAAATTTTTTCAATCGCCCGAGGACATGCGTTTTGCTGTTTCGCGCATTCCGATTTATAAAAGTTTTTTTAGCAGTATTATTAATTGGGCAGGGGACAGCCTGTTGTTTAGAAACCCGCTTCTAAACAGTTTTGGACCGGCTTTTTTAATGCTATTTTGGTTTATTTTTATTCGTATTTGTTTGGGAGTTATGCCGCCTCAAACAATCAACGAAGCTTTGGATCAGAGGCGCCGCGGTTATATAATTTTTTCTGGGGTTGTTTATGCGGCCATAGCCGGTTTGATTTTAATAAATTTTTGTTTGTCGATTTTTTACAAGCCCAATATTGCAAGTTTGCTTAGCCAGGCAGAGAGCAGTTTTGTGCCATATATTTTTAAATCTATTAGACCCAAACCTCTGGAAAGATTGCAGTTTATGCTGAGCGCGGCTGTTTTGCCTTTTTTGCTTTTTTTCCTTCATGGCTGGTTAAAAAAAGTAAAAATAATTTCTTTGGAATTTTGGTACAAGTTATGCGCGCTGCTTAACATTTTTTTATTAGGCTCATTAATTTATTTAGGCTTGTCGGTTAGCGGTTTTTTCTTTATTTCGGATAGCGTCTTTTCAGGGGAGTTGTTAAAATATTTTTACGCGTTTTTAGTTTTTCCGCTGTGTTTTATTTTCTTTTTAACCCGGCCTTTACCGGAAAAAATTTTAAAGCTTCTTAAGCTTTTTGGCATATTAGCGGTGTTTATTGCCTTTGCACTAAGTATTGTAAATGTGTTTGACGGCTATATGCCGGTTGATTTAGATCCAGTGCTTTTTCCAGTGGTTTCTGTTTTGGCGGGCAAAAGTTTGCTGGCGCCTATTACCAGTTTTTACGGGCTGTATCCTTTTTTTATTGCGCCGATTTTTTATGTAATTGGTTTTTCTGTCTTAAAGTTTTCTTTTGTCATGGCCGCTTTAATGCTTATAAGTTTTGCCGCTTTATACCGAGCTTTGGGTTTGCTTATAAAAAATAAAACAATTTATTTATTGGGCTTTTTGTCTTTAGTATTTTATACGGTCTTGGCAACGCGCGTTTTGCCGGAATATTATTTCCAGTATTGGCCACTGCGTTTTGTTTTTCCCTGTTTAGGTTTTTTATGTGTTGCCGCGTATTTAAAATATGAAAATAAATTATATTATTTTTTGAGTTTTATAGTCTGCGCTTTGGCGGTGTTGTGGAATTTGGAAACCGGAGCGGTTTTGTTTATATCTTTTTTAGTCAGTCTCTTTTTTTCCCACCTGGCTAATTGGCAGGGTATACAGAAATTTATAGCAAAGAATTTTCAGCATTTGGTTGTGAGTAGTTTAGCTTTAGGTTTGGTATTTGGACTGTTTTCGGTTATAACTAAAATTCAGAGTAGTCACTGGCCGGATTTTACTTTGCTTTTCCGCTATCAGAAATTATTTGTGGCCGGCTATTTAAATATTGCTCTGGTGCCGCCTCCGCATACTTGGGTGGTGGTGGCTGTTATTTATTTACTAGGGCTTTTGTCGGCAATTGCGGCTTTACAAAAACAGGCTGTTAATTTTACGGACAAAGTAGTTTTCTTTTTATCTATTTTAGGTGTGGGCCTGTTTGCGTACTATGAAGGCCAATCCAGCGATATAACTTTATTCCGCACTTCCTACCCGGCAATTGTTATTGCGATAATTTTTGCAGACAGGCTGTGGGAGGAAATAAAAAGTTTTAAAGGCAGGCTTTATGGTAATTTTTTCGCTTTTGCTTTTATTATGTTTGTTTTAATTTCCGTACCGTTTAGTTTGCTGTATAATTTAGCTACTTATTATAGTTTTGGTAAATTGGCTATAAAAAATATCAGGCTTGAAACTTCAGAAATTTTAAGTGATGCTGAATTTATAAAAACTCAAACAAAGCCCAAAGAAGCGGTGTTTATTTTAGCCAGTCCTTTGCAGGCCGAACTTTACGCAGAAAGTAATACCGTGCCAAATTTAAACATTCCTTCGGTGGCTGATATTGTTTTTCCATCTGACTTGGAAATTTTAATTAATTTTTTGCAAACCAATAAAACTGTAAAAGTTTTTGTAAAACAGCCGCTTGAGTCATACGACAAATTCGACATAAAAATAAGACAAATACTGAGCGAAAAATACACACAAGTTTCAAAAAGTAAAAATGGTATGGTTTTTTATATCTTAAAATAAATAACTGGTTTACGAAATGCGAATTTTTTACAATTTACAAATTCAAAGTCAAACCGATAACTATGGTTAGTATATTCGTACCCATTGGTACTTCGTAAAATAAAAAAATATGAAAACTCTTTTAGCTTTTTTGTTAAAGTATATAAATCCGCATAAACCTTTAGGTACGGCTTTGTTTAATGCTGTAGCCCGAGTAAGCGTTTCAGTGGCTTTTGAAGCTGTGGCGTTTAGGCGCGCTGTAAACGGAGAAAGAGAAATATATTTAACCAAGAGAGCGGACAATGATCCAGCTTACGGCGGACAGTGGCATGTGCCGGGTTCTATTTTAAGGCCGCAGGAAAAAGACGAGCATATTTTAGCCCGTTTAGGCAGGCAAGAATTTGGCGCGAAAATTATAAAAGCTAAATTTGTGGCTATGCTTTCTAACCCGGGCGAGGCGCGGGGGCATGTTTTGTCTTTAGTTTATTTAGTAAAGCTGGAAGCTGCGCCGAGCAGCGGGGGACAATGGTTTTTACTTAACAAACTTCCTCCAAACACAATTACTTTTCATAAAAAATACTTAATTCCGCTGGCCGCCAAAGACCATAAATTCGAAGACAT
>CAYVNU010000001.1:104375-196666 GCA_964453265.1 uncultured Candidatus Saccharibacteria bacterium
TTCATAAAAAATACTTAATTCCGCTGGCCGCCAAAGACCATAAATTCGAAGACATTACCGAAGCCAAAATTAAAACTTTGGAAATTTAAAATATGAAATATAAACTTATAATTTTTGACATGGATGGCGTGCTAATTGATACGGAAACTCGCTGGGGCAGGTTGGCTGAAAAAATGTGGAATGATTTGGAAGTTCCTTATTCCAGCGCGTTATTAAGCGACTCGAAAGGTTTAAATACTGTAGATTTATTTAAAATGGTCAAGGCAAAATACAACAAACGTTTAAGTTTGACCAAAGCAAAAAATACCCATGAGCAGTACCGGAAATTTATTTATAGCCAGGCTAAGCTTTTGCCCGGCACCAGAAAGCTTTTAAAAGCCATTAAATCAAATGGCGCTTATATTGCTTTGGGAACTTCTTCTCCGCTTCGGTCGGTAAAATCTTTTTTTAAAAAACATAATACTAAAGTTTATTTTAACGCCGCTTTTTCAACAGTTAGTTTGAAGTTGCCGGGTAAACCGCACCCGGCGGTTTATAATGCTTTAATTAAAAATTTTAAATGTAGTCCTAATCAAACGGTAATAATTGAAGATTCTTCTACTGGCTTTAAAGCCGCCAAAGCCAGTGGCGCAAAAGTAATTGCTGTTCCCGAAGAAGGCGCGAACCTTAAAAATTTTCAAACCGCCGATTTAATTGCTACTTCACTGGCCGATAAAAAAATCTACGAATTTTTGGGTTTAAAATAAGGAAAATATTTTAATTATTCAATATGAGTTTTTATAATCATCCTGCTTTGTCGAAAGGCAGTGTTCTATTACCTGGGGGAAAGAGTAGAATAGTGTAAAGGTTACTAGTTTTACAAAGTAGTTAAGGCTTAAAAGCAAGTTTTATAAAGACTTGCTTTTTTTGTTGTTATATTGTATAATATGGGGTCTTTCTTTTGCTAGTTAAGAAAGTCTGCTAGCGACCCGATAGCCGGGCAGAGCAAAGCACAAAACTGGCCAAAATGCCCAGGAGGTGGGCAAAAATGGATTGGAGACAGAAGTTAAGTGAAGAAGTATGGGAGGAAGGGAAAAAGATTTTATTCCCAGTTTCTTCCTATCGCCACCGTGTTGTGGTGATTTGCTACGGGCTCGGCCGTCAGACGGCTGAGTTCGCTAATGGTAAATTTAACTACGGTGCCTACGTAGAATTGACGCGGCCGGATGGCACCTGGATCCGTGAAGGCGTCAATGTTGTACCGGTGTTGCCGGATGGGCGGATTATTATGGTCGTGGAGCAGCGCCCGGCGCAGTTCGCCTACGGCAACCAGCCATCGGTGATTCAGCTCGAGGGGTCTAATACCATCGACCTGCATCAATTTGGTCCTTATAGCTCCCTGGAGTTTCCGGGAGGCGGCGTCGACGCTGACCAGACGTTCAAGGCTGCTTTTCTTGCTGAGCTCGTCGGCGAGACAGGTATCGAAGAGCAGACGGCTACATTGGTGACGCGGGAGCCGTTCTTCTACCCGGCTGGTGCCGATGTCGCGCTTCGTGCGAAGCAAGCCGTCATCTTCCTGACCGGCATGAAGTTTGAAGGCTTCGTGCACGACGACGGCGGACTCCATGTTATGGCTTTGGATAAGGACCTGATCCGCCATAACATCTATCGGGGGAAGATGGCTTCCCTCCAGACCGTGTTGTTACCCTGGTACTTCTATGAGGAAATCAGCAACGGCGATAAATCCCGGATGGAAAGAATTGGTTACATCTCCCGAAAGGAGGTGAAAATCAAAAAGTAAAAGAAAGGAAGAGGAGGAAAGGAGGTGAGTAGCTGGAAGCGCTGGGAGCTTTGGGTGTGCCGTCGTCGACGTGGCACGCACCGAAGTTTCCCAGCGCTTCTTTCATTTTGCCTAAATATTTGTTAAAATAAATAGGAATTTAGCAATTATCCCATATAAAGAAATAAATATGAATTTAAGCTATCCTAAACATCATTCTATTCAAACTGGATTTATACCAACCTGCCAAATTTGCAATTCAGACAAACTGCACATGGTTTTGGACTTAGGGCATCAGCCGCTTTGTGACTCTTTGCTCACGGAAAAAATGCTCAATGAGCCGGAAAAAACCTATCCTTTAAGAATGGTTTGGTGCGAAAATTGCACAGGCGTACAAATAGATTACTGCGTGGATGGCTCGGAAGTTTACTATCCCGATTATCCGTACAAAAGCGGAGTAACAAAAGAATTGGTAGAGTATCAGGTAAATATAGGTAAAGGCTTAATTAAAAAGTTTAATTTAAAAGAAGGTGATTTAGTAATAGATGTGGGTTCTAACGACGGCACATTGCTTTCGGGTTTTAAAGATACCGGCATAAAAACTGTAGGAGTGGAACCGACAAATATAGCTAAATTAGCTCAAGCAGCTGGCATAGAAACTGTGCAGGCATTTTTTAATATTGAAACATCGGAAAAAGTTAAGCAAAAATACGGATCGGCTAGTGTAGTTGTAACCACCAATACTTTTGCGCACATGCAGGGTTTGGGTGAATTTATTATGGGCGCTTATAATTTGTTAAAAGATGGCGGAGTGTTTGTGTCCGAAACGCATTATTTACTAGACGCGGTACAAGGCGGCCAGTTTGACACTATCTATCATGAACACTTAAGAACATATTCACTGACTAGCTTGGTCGCTTTATTTGACCAATATGATTTTAGCGTAATAGATGTAGAGCGCGGGGAACGGTATGGCGGCAACATTCGCGTGTATGTGCAAAAAGGTAAAGGGAAACCAGCAAGTCAGGCAGTAACAGACTTACTAAATTTAGAAAAACAAGGCGGCTTAGATAAATTGGAAACTTACGTAAAGTTTGCGGATAGAGTAAAAAAAGCCAGGCTTGAATTTTTAGAGTTTATTGTTAAAACCAAAAAAGAAGGTAAAAGCATTGTGGGTAATTCTTGTCCCGGCAGGTCTAGTACCTTATTAAATTACTATGGCATAGACACAGAATTTTTACCGTATTTAGCTGAGCAGCCGGCATCTTTAAAACTGGGTATGTATTTGCCGGGCAAACATATTCCTGTGGTCAACAACCAAAGACTAATAGACGAACAACCGAATTATGTGGTGCTACTTGCTTGGCATTACGCAAAGCCAATAATGCAGCAGCTTAAAGCACGGGGTTTAAAATCTGATTTTATTATTCCTTTACCGGAATTTACAATTGTTAAAAATTCAGAAGTTTAATTTATGCTGCGCGTTGGAATAATTGGAACCGGGTTTGGCATGTACGGCCTTTTGCCCGCTTTCGGCAGTTTAAAAAATTGCCAAGTGGTTAGCATTTGCGGAAAGGGCGGGGCGCGTTTAGACAGGTTTTGCAAAAAGTATAAAGTTAAAAAAGTTTATGTCAATTGGCAGGAGATGTTGGAGAAAGAGGATTTAGATGCCTTGGCAATAGCGGTAATACCGGAAATTCAGTACGAAATCGCAAAAACAGCTTTAAAAAAAGGCTTGCAGGTTTTTGCGGAAAAGCCTTTGGCTGCAAACTTAAGACAGGCGCAAGAACTTTATAGGCTTTCGCAGAAGTTTCAGGTAACCACGGCGGTAGATTTTATTTTCCCTCAGGTGCCGGAGTTTAAAAAGGCTAAGGAACTTTTGTTAAAAAAAGAAATTGGCAAGCTGGAATATGTAAAAGCGGAATGGGATTTTTTAAGCTTCGATTTAGCGCATAACTTTAAATCCTGGAAGACAGATGCAAAAAAAGGCGGCGGAGCGCTAGCTTACTATTTTTCCCACATTTTGTATTATTTGGAATTTTTTTTGGGGGAACTTGGTAGTTTAAAAGCCGAGTTTAGCTATTCTAAAAGAAGCTTAAACGGGGCAGAGACAGGTGTAGATTTGCTGTTTAAAAATAAAGCTCAAGTAACTGGTAGCGCGCATTTAAATTGCAGCGCAAGCGGCGTAAATTCTCATAGCGTAATGTTCGTGGGGGACAAGGGTACAATATTTTTGGAAAACCATACAGATGTAACAGCGGGATTTAAAATTAGAATTTATAAAAACGGCAAAGAATCAGAAATTAAGTTAAAAAAATTATCTAGTTTTGGCGAAGACCAGCGCGTGGCAATTTTAAAAGAAAATGTTAAAAATTTTGTCTGGGGCTGTGAAAAAAATAAAACCATCACCCCTTCCTTTAAAGAAGGTTTAAGAGTGCAAACATTAATCAATCAAATTCGAAAACAATCTATATGAAAACTCAAACTCAGCTTAGAGTTCCATACGGTTTTTCTGTCCACGGCGAGGAAGAAATAGCCGCGGTAGTGGAAGTTTTAAAAGGCAATACTGCTTTAGGCGAACGCACAAAAGAATTTGAAGCCAAAGTCGCAAAGCTTTTTGGTAAAAAATATGGGATTATGGTTAACTCAGGCAGCAGCGCTAATTTGCTGGCTTTTGAAATTTTAAATTTGCCCCGCGGTTCTGAAGTTATAACTCCGCTTTTAACTTTTGCCACGACTGTCGCGCCAATAATTCAAAAAGGCTTGGTGCCGGTTTTTTGCGACGTTAACCCGGAAACTTTACAAATCGACTTAGACCAGCTAGAAAAAGTTATAACCAAAAAAACCAGAGCGCTTATGATTCCGTCTTTAATGGGTAACATTCCCGACCTGCCGCGCCTGCAAAAAATTGCCAAAAAACATAAGCTGTATTTTATAGAAGATTCTTGCGATACCCTAGGCGGTAAAATTAATGGCAAGCCTTCTGGTGTTTTTAGCGATATTTCCATAACCAGTTTTTACGGCAGTCATATTATAAACGGCGCGGGCGGTGGCGGCATGATTTGCGTCAATAACGAAAAGTGGGCACAGCGCCTTACAGTGCTTCGCGGTTGGGGCAGGCGTTCTAGCTTGTTTGGTGAAAAGGCCGGCAGTGAGCAGTTGAAAAACCGTTTTCGCAGCAAATTAGGCGGCGTGCCTTACGATGAAAAATTTGTTTTTAGTGAAATTGGCTATAATTTTTTGCCCTTGGAAATTTCTTCGGCCTTTGCCTTGGAGCAGTTAAAAAAGTTTCCGGTCTTTAAAGCCGCCAGAGAGAAAAATTGGGCAAGCTTAGAAAAATATTTTTTACAGCAAAATAAATATTTTAGTATTGCCAAAAAAACTCCTAATGTAGAAAGTGTTTGGTTGGCTTTTCCTATTTTTATTAAAAAAGACGCGCCTTTTAACAGGTTTGAACTGGTGAAATTTTTAGAAGAGCACAACATTCAAACCCGGCCTGTTTTTACCGGCAACATTTTAAAACAGCCGGGCTTTAAAAAATTTCCGCATCGTGCTCCGTTTAAAAATTATCCCAATACCGAATATATAATGAAAAATGCCTTTGTAGTCGGTTCGCATCACGGTTTAAACGAAAATCAATTGGTGTATTTAAAAGAGGCTATAACCAAGTTTGTTTCCAAGTATGAAAGATCTTAAATTAAGCATAGGTATTCCCACTTTTAACCGAGCCGAATGCCTTAAGCAGTGTTTAAACAGTATAGTTTCTCAATTTACAAACCCGCTCATTAGTGAGCGGGTTGAAATTGTTATATCGGACAATAACAGTTCAGATAACACGGCTTTGGTAGTTGCAGAATTCCAGCAAAAATTTTCCAACATAGTTTATAAAAAAAATGTTGAAAATTTTGGCGTGGATAGAAATATTTTGCAGGTGGTTGAAATGTCAGGCGGCCAGTACGTCTGGCTTTTGGGCGATGATGATGCTTTATTTCCGGGTACTTTGGAATACATCTTAAAAACTTTCGAACAACATCCTGCGGATTATTACATAGCAAATTGTTGGGGATACGATAAGAGTCTAACCAAAAAAGCTCTTAACAAACCTAATCTTTTTATTACAGAAGACAAAATTTATAATAGGCTAGGCGACTATATAAAAATAATGCCGCACAACCGAGATTTAGTGGGACTTTTTTGCGGTCTTTCGGTACAAATTTTTTCAAGAACACCGTGGATGGAAATGCAAGGTAAAGAGCAATACATAGGTACCAACGCTGTTCATATGTATACGCTTTTGACAGTAATGAAAGACCGTAAGTTTGCTTTGCTTGCCAGGCCTTCGGTAATGGTAAGGTCAGATAATATTCGCTGGGAATCTTTTTCCGGCCTTGATTCTTTGCAGAAACGAGCCGATCAAACTAAGGACGCACTTGTATGGGCATTAAAAAAATATCAAATTAAATATTCTCCATTTCAGCTTAAACTTTCTTTTTTTTGGGGAGTTTTAAAAGATAAGCTAAGGATGATTTTAAGAACCAAGATCTTAAGAAGCCAAAAGTCCCGAGATATTTTAAAAAAGATTTTGGGGAAGTTATAATTCTAGATCCCGGCTCGCGCCCTCGGCTGCACTCGGACTTGGCCGGGATGACAAAGTTCATTGATTATAATAGTGCTTTGGTAAAATTTTAGATGATCATCTTTTCTGCTTCAGGCGGATTGGGATGTTGCCTGACAATGTAAATCTTTGACACGCATTTATGTTATATCTTTACAACGAAAATTTATTTTTAGGGCCGCGTTTAAAGCAAACGCTAAAGCAAATACTGGGCTTGGGTGCTAGGGGGCCTCGGGCGGTTTTTAGTTCTTTAACTGCCGGACTTTTAGACTTAGGGGAAAATTTTGCGGTTAATAAAAAAAATCAGCAAACTATAGAAACCGCTTGTGTTATTAGTGGCGTTAGAACTTTAGCCTGGGCTATAAAACAGAAACAGCAGGGTAAAATAAAAACAATTGTGGCCGGGCCAAATTTAGTAATTAGTCCAAACGACGAAAATGGCATTTTAAAAAATGGCTTAATTGATGTAATAGTGGTGCCAAGTTTGTGGGCAAAAGAACACTACTGTAAAATCTATCCGGCTTTAGAAAGTAAAATAAAAATTTGGCCAGCCGGAGTAAGTTTGTCCATACTGTCAAACGAGAAAAAAGTTTTTGACTTTTTAGTTTATAATAAACTTAACAACCCAGAGCTTTTTGATAGAGTTTGTAAAGGCTTAGAGCAATTAGGTTTTTCTTACAGAGTTTTAGAATACGGAAAATTTAAGCAAAAAGATTATTTTTCTTTACTAGAAAAAGTAAAGTACGAAATATACCTATCTAATTCCGAAAGCCAAGGCCTGGCCATGTTTGAAGCCTGGGCAAGGGGAGTACCAATCTTAGTTTGGGAAAGCGGCAAAATTACTCTGGACGGAGTTACAGTAACTGGCAAAATTAGCGCACCGTTTTTAAATACTCAAAGCGGCACAAGTTTTTCTTCCAAAGAAGAATTTTTAGAAAAACTTCAAAATTTTACTTCTTTAAATTTTGACTCAAGAAAATATATAGAAGAAAATTTTACAAATAAAATTGTTGCGAAAAAATATTTGGAAATAGTAAAAAAATAAATTTATGGAACGAAATTTTGAACAAAGAGAGTCTGAAGTAAAAGAAAAGAAATACCAAGCAATAGTTGTTATGCCCTATAGTTCAGGGGAATATAGAGGCGGTAAAAAATCTAAAATAAATCCTAATTTTGGTTTAACTTACGAATCTAAAATGGCGACTTTAGCCGCAGCCCAAGCGTATCAAGAGGGAAGAGCGCCTAAGATTATTTTGACGGGTGAAAGTACTGTAGGCGCACCTAAGTCTCCCAAAGAATCAAATGAGCCACAACTTTCCACAGTTGATTTCATGAAGGAATTGCTCATAGCTAAAGGTGTTCCCGAAACCGCAATCGAAATCCACAGAAATTTACAGAATTCTGTTGAGCAGCTTGGAAAAATTTCTGAGCTTTCTAAACCTGGCGATGAATTTTTGGTAGTATCTTTAGATTTTCATATGCCACGAGTGCAAATTATTTCGGAAAACAAAAAGTTAAAGGCTGATCACATAAGAGGTGAGGATTTGTTGGTGAGAAGAAAAACTCTATATAAAAAACCTTTAGAAGAATGGGAAAATTCAGAGGGTATAGCCAAAGCTAGAAAGATAGAGGCAGTATTACGTCCTTTGAATAGAATAGATACCTCCGGTATATTACAAAAATTATTAACAAAAGCGCTTGGCACAAGAAAACCGCTAACGGATTTTCCAAGACAAACAAAGGCTAAAACTTAGTTTTATGAAGCAATTTTTTAAAAAAATACTTGGTTGGTTTTTGGGGAAAAAAATGGGGCAGGGGTTTTTTAGGCTTTTACATTTTGTGGCTTTAAAGGGCATGAATTTTGGGGGTGGGGTAACGCCTAAGGACAGTGGGGAAGATTATGTAGTATCCTACGCGTTACAGAAGCTAAAAGGCAATAGACTGATTGTTTTCGATGTAGGTGCCAATAAAGGCGAATATACTAGTTTGTGGCTTACAAAAAGTAGAGGCGAAAATATTATCATCCACAGTTTTGAACCAGCTAAATCTTTGGCTGAAAATTTAACACAAAAATTTCAAGGAAAGCCAGTTAATGTTCATAATATGGCCTTGTCTGGAAAAAGTGGAGAAGTAGCTTTGTTTTCCAATCACGAAGGCTCGGGCTTAGCATCTTTACTTAAACGCGATTTAGCCTTTGCCGGAATGGACATGAAAGCTCAAGAAACAGTTTTGACAAAAACCTTGGACGAGTTTTGTACAACTCAAAAAATTGAAACCATAGATTTTTTAAAGTTAGATGTGGAGGGTATGGAAATTTCTGTGTTAAGTGGCGCAGAAAATTTATTAAAACAAAAAAACATCAAATTTATTCAATTTGAATTTGGCGGCGCTGATATTGACGCTAGAATTTTCTTTAAAGATTTTTATAATCTTCTAACCCCTAACTACCGTTTATATAGAATTTTAAAAAACGGCCTTTATCCCATAAAAAAATATTCTGAATTAGATGAAATATTTGTAACAACTAATTATTTAGCAGAACAAAAAGATTGAGCAAGATTTAACATGGCAAACCCAAGAGTATCGGTAAATATATTAACAAAAAATCGAAAGGATCAATTGAAAAAAGCCATTGATTCAGTTTTGAGTCAGTCTTTTAAGGATGTGGAAATAATTGTGGTGGATGATGGATCGACTGATGGAACCGAGCAGGTATTAAAAGATTTAAGATTTAAAGATTTTAAGATTTTAAGTCACGGGCAATCATGGGGAATTACTAAAAGCAGGCAAGATGCTTTACAAACATCAACAGGGGATTATGTTGTGGTATTGGATGATGACGATGAATGGATGGATGTCGATAAGCTAAAAAAGCAAGTGGAGTTTTTAGATACCCATCCGACGCATGTTTTAGTTGGCGGTTCGATTGCGGTAAAAAGTTATCAATCATCAATTATTAATTATCAATCCCGCCCGCAGACAAACGGCTCCATCCGCAATTGGATGCTGTTAAAAAACCCTTTTTTTACTTCCACAGTTATGTTTAGGAGGGAAAGTGCTTTAAAGGCGGGTGGGTTTGTTAAAGATGAAATAGATTTAGCCGAAGACTATGACTTGTGGCTTAGAATGGGAACTTTGGGTAGAATGTATAATTTTCGGGAGGCCTTTACCTTATATAGCAAACCCCAGTATAATAAAGAGAAATTACTTAAGTTTTTTAACAAGCAGGCTATTTTAATTGCCAGGCAAAAGAAAAATTATCCGTTTTATTTTTTGTCTAAAATTATTTTAATGTTAAGAATAAAGTTCTATGCCCTTTTCTTTTAAACAATTAGAAATACCCGGAACTGTAGTTATAGATACAAAAAAGTTCTCCGACGAGCGGGGAGAATTTTTGGAAAGTTATAAAGACTCGGAATTCGCGCAAGCCGGACTTGGTTTTAATTTTAAGCAAGACAATTTTTCTCAGTCTAGTAAAGGCGTTTTGCGCGGCATGCATTACCAGTTAGAGCCAAAGGCTCAGGGTAAATTAGTAAGAGTACTTTTTGGCAAAATTCTTGACGTAGTTGTAGACCTTAGAAAAAATTCCCCGACTTTTAAACAATGGCTTATGGTGGAATTGTCGGCTGAGAATGCCAAAGCCTTGTACGTGCCGGTTGGCTGCGCGCACGGTTTTTTGTGTTTAGAAGAAAATAATTTGGTTTTGTATAAAACTACGGAAGAATATTCGCCTGAGCACGAAAGGGGAATTGTCTGGAATGACCCGGTAATAGGTATTAAGTGGCCGACTTTAAATCCGGTTGTAAGTTCGAGGGATTTAAATTTGCCTTTATTTGAACAAGCGGAAATTTTTAACACTCTTTAATTTTATGTCGAAAAAAATTGCAATTTTCTGGATGGTATTGGTGCCCGATGTTATTTTACTTTTTTTAAGCTTGTTTATTTCCGTCCAGCTGCGCTATAAAGAAGGCTTAAGTGCCAGCGCATGGAATAACCATTTGCTGGCTTTTGGGGTCATATACATGTTGTGGACTTTGGTATTTTTTTTGTACGGCATTTTTGATGTCGCGGCTTTTAGGCGCTATACCTCGCTGGTTTTTAATTTGCTTACCGCCATGCTCATAAATTTGCTGGTGGCGATTGTTTATTTTTATTTCCAGCCTGACTTAATTTTAACGCCCAGAAGATTTTTAATTATAGACGCCGGCGTGGCGTTTTTATTGGTTTTAATTTGGCATATTGTTATTAAATATAATTTAAAAAATCGTTTAGTCCAGGGTGTATATTTATTTTCTTTTAACGAAGAACTAAAAGAATTGGAAGACGCAATTAGTCAAAATAATTATTTGGGTTTTAAGCTGCTTGGGCATTTAAACGAACAATCAGTTCAACATACTGCATTTAACAAAGACCACGGTATTATTTTGCCCCAGGCGCTGGAGACTAAGCCTGAGGTTTTAAAGAAATTTTATGAACTGCGTAAATTAGGGGTGGAATTTTACAATCATAGAAATTTTTATGAAAATTTATTACGTAAAATTTATTTATCGCAAATTAATGAAGCCTGGTTTTTAGAGAACATTGCTTACCGCGAAAAAAGGTTTTTTAACTTAATTAAAAGACTAATAGATTTGCTGTTTGGCGCTGTGGGTTTTTTTGTTTTTGTTATTACCTTGCCGTTTATTGCCGTGCTTATAAAGCTAACTTCTAAGGGCAAAGTGTTTTTTGTGCAGGAAAGAGTCGGCAAGGGCGGGCAAATTTTTAAAGTTTATAAATATAGAACCATGAGCGGGGGGGCGACTAACACCTGGACTTCGGTTAACGACCCGCGCATAACGGGTTTTGGAAAGTTTTTACGCAAAAGCCGCATAGACGAATTGCCGCAATTTATTAATTTACTTTTGGGCAATATGAGCTTGGTAGGACCAAGGCCGGAACAGGTAAATATTGTTAATGAACTTAAACAGAAAATTTCTTTTTACGACGAAAGGCATTTGGTTAAGCCGGGCATAACCGGTTGGGCGCAGTTAAACGTTTACGCGGGCAGTATTGAGGAAACTAAGGAAAAACTCCAGTACGATTTGTATTATATAAAGAACCGCAGTATTCTTTTAGATTTAGAAATTATTTTAAAAACCATTTATTATATTTTTACCTGGCAGGGACGGTAGCACCTGTCTTAAGCGAAGCCGAAAGGCAGGGGAGATAATTTTAGTTTTAATTATCTGCCGTAGTCCGACGACTTGTCCGGCGTAGTCCCGACTGGTCGGGACGAAGTTGGGCAGGGGAGGTAGTTGTGATTAGAAAATTAAAGGCTGTAATTAAAGCAATTAGCTGGATAATTGTGGATATTTAATTTTTTCATTTTAAGTCCGCTGTGTTTTTAAAAATTTTGCGAATTTGGGATTTTCTGGTATAATAAATTAGTTAAAAAGGTTTTAGGAAACAAAAATTAAGAAAAAAATGAAAGATAATTGCTTATGGATAAGCAGCAATTAAATACTGCTTTAAAGCAAAAGAAAATTTTAACCGAGAGCGCGATTTCTCAGCTGGAAAAAGACTTAA
This sequence comes from uncultured Candidatus Saccharibacteria bacterium, assembly GCA_964453265.1. Classification (GTDB taxonomy): domain Bacteria; phylum Patescibacteriota; class Doudnabacteria; order UBA920; family UBA920; genus CAYVNU01. Next base: position 116,315 of record CAYVNU010000001.1, read on the forward strand.
GCCTGTCAAAAACCGCAACGCCTTGGGAAGAATTGCTTGTGCAAAAGAAAATTTTAACCGAAGAACAGCTTTTGGCTGTTAAATCGGAAGTTTTGCAAGTGCCGGTAATAGATTTGCGCGAGCTGCAAATCCCTCAAGATGTCTTAAATTTAGTACCGGAGCCTATTGCGCACAGACATCAGGTTATTAGTTTTGCCAAAACCAAAGACGAATTGTCTTTGGCTATGACAGATCCGGAAGACATTCAAACTAAGGAATTTATTCATAAAAAAACCGGCCTGGCCATAAAAACTTTTGTAATTGGCAAAACCAGTTTGGACTTTGGGCTTTCTAAATACCATTCCAGCTTAGAAAAAGAAATTAAGCATTTATTTACGCCGTCTTCTAAACCTTTAACGAAAGGTCCTGAAACAGCGGAAGAAATAGAAGACGGTTTGAAAAAAATGGCGGAAGAAATTCCGGTCATTCGAGTTGTGGATACTTTACTTGAATACGCAATTTTTGAAAAAGCGTCCGATATACATATAGAACCGCAGGAAAATTCCGTTAGCGTGCGCTACCGCATAGACGGAGTTTTGCACGATGTTATGACTTTGCCTAAAGTTATTCAGGCGGCAATTGTGGCGCGTATTAAAGTGCTTTCTAATTTAAAAATAGATGAGCATAGGCTTCCCCAGGATGGGCGTTTTAAAATCGATAAAGACGGCTACAAATTTAGTTTGCGTGTTTCTACAATTCCTATTTTTGATGGGGAAAAAGTGGTTATGCGTTTATTAGATGAATCTACCAAAGCTATGAGTTTGGAGGATTTGGGTTTTGAAAAATCGGCATATGACGCCATTATGCGCAGCATAAAAAAACCGCATGGTATGCTTTTGGTTACCGGCCCTACGGGTAGTGGAAAATCCACAACTTTGTATACGGTTTTGTCTATGCTTAATAGCAAGGCCGTAAATATTTCCACTATTGAAGATCCTGTGGAATACCGAATAGTTGGTGCAAATCAAATGCAGGTAAATCCGAAAATTGGCTTGAATTTTGCCTTGGGACTTCGCGCGCTTTTGCGCCAAGATCCTAACGTTATTATGATTGGTGAAATTCGCGATAAGGAAACCGCGGAAGAAGCGGTTCACGCTGCTATGACCGGACATATGGTGTTTAGTACCTTGCATACTAACAGCGCGGCCGGCGCGCTGCCACGCCTTATAGATATTGGCGTGGAAAGTTTTTTAATTGCTTCTACTGTCAACGGAGTTTTAGCCCAGCGCCTTGTTAGAGTTATTTGCAAAGATTGTACAGAACAAATAAAAATTGACGATGTCTATATTGAAACTTTGTCCAAGCAATTTCATTTGGAAAAATTTTTAAATGTTATAGTTAAAGAAGGGCTCTCGCCTAAAGTTAAAAGTTTGAAAGATTTGAAATTTTTTAAAGGCAAGGGCTGTGACAAGTGCAATAACACCGGTTATAAAGGCCGCGTGGGCATTCACGAAATTTTAGAAGTCAGTCCGGTGGTGGGCGATATGATAATGCAGCACAAGTCCGCTTCAGAAATTCAAGATCAAGCGGAAAAAGACGGCATGATTTTAATGTGGCAGGACGGATTTATAAAAGCCATGAAAGGCATAACCACGCTGGAAGAAATTATTAGAGTTAGTAAAGAATAGGGAAAAATGAAGCATGAATTAGGAAGCATGGATTGCGAATAAAACAATGAAAATTTTCAGTTTAGAAACAAAAAAATATTTGGTAGGGTGGAGTTTGGGTTTTGGCGTAATACTACTAATTATTTCTTACGGCTGGGGACAGAATGAATTTTCTTGCGGTTCTTATAGGGCAGGTGTAATGGATGGCTGTATTTCACATTTCAAGTATGGGTGGCCAATTAAATTCTATTTTCCTAGTGACGGGTTTAGCGCTCCAGTTTTTTTATTTAACGCATTTTTTATTAGTTATTTTTTTTGGATTTTAGCCAGTTTGTTTATTTTATCTATCATCCGCAACTTTAAGTACAGAAAAGTTTGATTTTTAAATCTTGTCATTCATATCAATCTTGGTCAATCTTTTAAATTAATCTATGGAATTTGCCTACGAAGCATTAACTAAAGACGGCAAGCACGAGTCTTCTACTATACAGGCGCCAAATGCCACAGCTGCCGGCCACTTGCTAAAAGAGCAGGGTCTTTTACCAACCCAAATTACCGAGAGTCATAAAAGAAATCTACTTACTATTTTAAGAAGTTACGGCACAGTTTCTTTAGAAGAAAAAATTAATTTTGTAGACAACTTAAGTATAATGCTTAAGGCCGGTATTTCAGTTAGTCGGGCGCTTCAAATTTTAGTTAAGCAAACTCAAAATGTTAGGTTTAAAAATATTTGCGCGGATATTTATTCGCAGGTTCAGGGCGGAAAAGGGCTTTCGGAGGCTATGGAAAAGTACCCGGATGTTTTTACAAATATTTTTGTCAGTATGGTTAAGGTGGGGGAAATTTCCGGAAATTTGGACAAGAGCTTGGAATATTTAAGCATCCAACTGCAGCGTGAATATGAACTAAAAAGCAAAGCTAAAGGTGCTATGATATATCCTTCTGTTATTGTTGGTGCCATGTTAATTATTGGAATTTTAATGTCAATTTTTGTTTTGCCGAAATTAACTTCGATTTTTAAGGAATTTAACACTGCTTTACCGCCTACAACTAGAGCTGTTATTGCGATTGCCGATTTTATGAGTGCTAACGGTTTTTTGGTGATTGTAGGAATAATTGGTTTGGTTATTTCTTTAATTGCTATACATAGGACTTACGGCGGAAAGAAAGCTTTTGATATTTTTTTCTTGCATTTTTATATTATTAATAAAATAATAAAAAAAATAAATTTAGCTCGTTTTGCTCGTATATTAAGTTCGCTTTTAAAGAGCGGGATTCCCATAGTTCAGGGGCTTGAAGTTGCTAGTAGCTCGATGGGCAATATTCCGTATAAAGAATTAATAGCTCAATCTTCGTTAGATGTAAAATTAGGCAAGCCGTTAACAGAAAGTTTAAATAAAGACAATTCGCTTTTCCCGATTTTAGTCGTACAAATGTTGCAAGTGGGGGAAGAGAGCGGAACTGTAGAAAATATTTTAGAGCAGCTGGCCGTACACTATGAAGAAGAAGTTGATACGACTTTAAGAAACCTTTCTTCTATTATTGAACCTCTTTTGCTTTTAACTATTGGTGGAGTGGTAGGGATTTTGGCCATGGCTTTAATTTCTCCTATTTATAGCATAAGCCAGAATATACAATAAATTAATAAATATTTTGTGAAATTATTTTCGGGAATTAAAACAGCATATGGGTTGGATTTGAGCGGGAATTCGTTCAAGCTTTTGCAACTTGCTTCTGAAAAAAGCGGTTTTAAACTGCAGGCTTTTGGCGAAGCCGCTGTTCCAAAAGGTTTGCTAGTTAACGATGCAATTACCGATGTAAAGACTTTTGAGTATTTAATTAAGCAAGTTCAGAACAAGCCTCAGTTTGGACGATTTAATACAGAGTTTGCGGTTGTTAGTCTGCCTGAATCAAAGTCTTTTGTTAGAGTTATTCAAATCCCAAAAATGTCCGAAGTGGAAAGTCAGTCTGCGGTGCCTTTTGAGGCGGAGAGTTTTATTCCTTTGCCTCTTGATCAGGTATATATGGACTGGAAAAAAATTGGCGAAACAGAAGACAAAATGAATATTTTAATTATTGCTTCGCCTAAAGATTTTGTAGATTCTTTTCTTTCAATTTTAGACCAGGTACAAATAAAAGTTATTGCGTTGGAGGTTGAGTCGCAAGCTTGTTTAAGAGCGCTTATAAAGGCTGGGGAAAGTGCTAGCGCTTTAATTGTAGACATGGAAGCAACGCGTAGCGGGTTAATAATGGTTGAAGACGGTAATTTGCAGTTTACTTCAACCATTCCCATTGGCGGAAATAATTTTACAGAAGCTATTGCTAAGTCTTTAGGCGTTGCCAGCAGTAAAGCGGAAATAATTAAGCAAAAAGTCGGTATGGCCAATACCCCCGAGTACCCCAATATAAAAACCGCAGCTTTGCCTATTTTAAATAATTTAAGCGCGGAAATTAAAAATATTTTAAAATTTCACGATGAGCATTCGCATAGTCAGGTGGCAAAAATTATTTTAACCGGCGGCGCAGCTAAGCTTAAAAATTTATCCGAGTTTTTGGTTGGGGAATTCACTGAACGACCGGGGCTTGTTGTTGAACTTGGCAACCCCTGGCTGAATATAAATTTTGATAAAAACACCCCGTTAAGCCAACCAGATGCTTTGGGTTTTAGCACAGCCGTTGGCTTAGCAATGAGAGGTGTTAAAATTGAACCCTAATTTATGAAAGAAATTAATTTATTACCTAAAGACAGACAGCAGCAGCTCCATGCCGAAATTTTGTATCGGCACTGGCTAAGTTTAATTTGGGTTTCGGTTTTTAGCTTTGTCTTGGTGTTGCTTGCTCAATTCGGCTCAAAAATTTATTTACAAAGCCGGCTTAGTCAAATTAACGAAGAGATTACGGTTATAAAACAGCAGGTGAATAAGAATGATAACGCTGAATTAAAAAAACAAATTAAAGTACTTAATGATTGGATTACCGATTATAATACATTGGACTCCAATTCGCCTAAGTGGTCAAAACTTCTTAAAACTTTTTCAGTTATTCCGCCCGAGGGCATAAAAATTACCAGTTTTAGTGTTGATTTGCCAAGTAAAAAAGTTACAATTACCGGTATAAGCCCGACGCGTGAATTGGTTATACAGCTTTACAATAATATTTTGGCTGATAGCGAGCATTTTTATAATGTTGATTATCCGCTAGAAAATGTGGTGAAAGCCAAGAATGTTTCTTTTCATTATTCTTTTAATTTTAAAGATCAGGTTATACATTAGGCATGCAAAAATATTCTTTCAATTATAAAATTTATTTAGCCGCTGCGGTTTGGCTGATTTTGTGCGCACTTATGTATTTTTATTTTTTTGGTTTGTTTGATAAATCAACAAACGCGATTTTAGACAACATATGGAAACAGAGTAAAGAGTTAAAGCTTTTAAAAGCCGAGCAGGATAGTTATAGACTGGCTAAAGAAGACTTGGAAAAAATAAATACCAAAAGCTTAAAGCCTGAAGATTTTTTTAGCAAAGATATAACTTTGGTCAAAGAAATAAAAGTTCTAGAAACTTTAGGCGACAAGTATGGGGTGGACATGGGTTTTTCGGGAGTCTCAGGTATTGCCAATGCCGCGCCTAAAGCAAAAACAATTAGCGATATTGCCATAGTTCCATATTCCATTAGTCTTCAAGGCACTTTTGCCAATGTAGTTAATGCAATTGAAGCGCTGGAGAATTTAGATTTTATTACTAATTTGTCCGCGCTGTCTGCTTCAACCGGACTGGGTGATAATATTAATGTTTCGTTAAACGCCAGTTTTTATTTAAGGAGAAAATAATTTATGGATTTAAAACATATATCGCTACTGGGGCTGTTTAAGTCCGAAAAAGTTTCCAAGAAAATTTCTCGCGGAATGTTTTTTGTCTTAATTTTTGGCTTGTTTATTTTAGAGGCATTTGTGGTAAAGGACTCTGTTTTAAAAGTTTTAAATTGGGAAGAACAAATTCCGGCTGTTAGTCCTGCCAAAGGGGTAAGAATAAATTTTGCAGATTACGACAAAGTAGTAAATCGTATACAATCTGCTTCTGAATTTAAGCCCTCGGGCGGTACAGGCAGAAGCCTTTTTAATCCTAAAAGCTCAAATCCCGAGTTAAGTCCCGCTACCACAACGCCGGTTAATATAACCACCAGCACTCCTACAAATATTTCTACTTCAACTAAATCAAATTAAAGATTTTAAATTATATTTAAAAACACCCTATAAAATTTATAGGGTGTTTTTATGCCGTTACTTGTGGTGCTCTCGGTAGGATTTGAACCTACTGCCTCTTGGTTCGAAGCCAAGCGCTCTATCCAAATGAGCTACGAGAGCAAAAGCACAAGTAATGGAACAAAATTATAAATATTTAATTGAACAGTAATTTGATTGAATGAAAATTTGGTGGGTCGGGTGGGGATCGAACCCACGACAAATAGCTTAAGAGGCTACTGCTCTACCAACTGAGCTACCGACCCATAAATTATTAAACAGCTTAATCGAGCACTTCATTTTTTATTAGAATATCTTTTATTTTTTGTCGAAGCAAGCGCCTACCTTAAGTTGTTTTAAAAAATTTTTCCCGTCTATTAGCATTGCTTTTAAGCAAATATCCTTGGTAGTGAATTAGCTTTAGCGGGCGGTAATTTTTTGTTGATTCAACATTTACACGATTGTGTTCAGTAATGCGCCGTTTTAAATCATTTGCCGGCCTTTATTTGCTTAATTACTCTACATATTCTACAATAAAAGTACTATTTTTTCAAGAGCAAAAGTCTTAATAAAAGCACATCTATGAATAAAAAAATACTGGTTTTTGCAGTTGTTTTGTTAATCGCAGCAGGTTGTAATAGACAACAGAATACCGACCAAAATGTTCAGTCTATAAAAACGCCAATTCCAACTGAAGTTGTAAACAGTAAAACTTATGAAACTGATTATTTTAAAGTTGTAGTACCAGAAAGTTGGACAATAAAACAAGCAGTAAAAAAAGTTATTGAAGGTAGTATTGAAAAAACGTTACCAAATCCGGCAGCCGTAAATATTACTAAAGGTGACTACATACTTTATATAAATACCCAGGCCAGCCAGGCTAGCGGGGTAGAGGGCGGCAGGTTTGCGGAAATTGCCATGGGTGCCGCAAGTGCAGATGCGGTAGTTACAACTCAGCCAAGCCCGCCTTGCGGCACATCTCAAACAATTCCGGCAGCCCTAGACCACCCGAGAGTTGACTTGTATGTTTCCAAAGCAGATATTTTGGGAAAAAATTGGTGTGCTGCCCCAGCAAGTGGAAAAAACGTTTGGTATTTTTCTTATATAACCAACAGCCAAGGTAGTTATTTTAACTACTACACTCAAGGACAGGGTTTAAGCTATGTTATTACCATGGCTTATAACTCTAAAGATTTAAATAGTTTGCCGGAAAAAAGTAGTTCTGAATTAAATAAAGCTTTGACTGAAATGACAGACATAGTTAAGAGCTTGGAAATAAAAAAGCACTAGTTTGACTTTTTTTAGGTTTTGTATAGAATATAGTATATGTTTAGTAAATTTCTTAATTTAACTAAGAAGACCTACTGCTATCTGCAAAAGATACGGCTTTAGGTATTAAAATACTTTTAAAACCGCCTCTCTTGCAGAGGCGGTTTTTTTGCGATAGACGAATTTTGGTTTTTGCCAATATTCGCCTGTCGCAAAGCGGCGGGGGAAAGAGTTGGTATGTGGTACTTTGTCTGTGAGGCAGGCGGAAAAAATATGCGCTTAAGTCTAAGAGCAAGCCAGGCGGAGCCGGCAAAGACCGAAGCCGAGAGCTGGCTTCGAAGTACAATCAATCCGAGCCAGCCCAGGTTGGTTTGGATTGTTATTGAAGGAGGAGAGGAAATAGATGTTGTTTCGTATGACCTCGGGGTCGTCCCGGGCGCTTGACTATACAGTCAGGCCCCGGGTTTTTGATGTAAAAATGTTTAAATGATAGAATGCTAATATGCTGTATTTATTTTTAGGTGCCGATGACTTTACAAAAAAACAGGAAATTAACTCTTTAGTTAAGGAAAAAGGAGCTGATTTGGTAATGTTTGGGTATGATGAGGAAGTACCGACAATAGAAAAATTGCTGGAAGCGGACTTATTTTCCAAACCAAAAGTTTTTGTTCTTAATCTCCCTCCCATTCTGGGGGAGGGTCGGCCTGCCCGCAGTAGCCTTGGCGAAGGCGGGGGAGAGGGTGTAGGAGTTCTGAATAAATTAATATCATCACCAAACCACATAGTTGTATCGGCAATTTCTTTAGACAAGCGAAAAAAAGAAAATAAAGATTTGCTGGCTAACTCTAAAATTATTGTTAAAGAATTTACTTTGCCTCATGGGAGTGAATTAAACGAGTGGATTTTAAATAAAGTAACATCGCTGGCAGGTAAAATATCACAAGACGCTGTTAACGAACTTGCAGTGCGCCTTGGGCGTGATGAAGCCAAAGAAACTAAGTTTGGCGGCAAAGTCGTGAGCGTGGAAGAAGTTTATAATTTATGGCAGACAAACAGTGAAATTGGCAAATTAATTGCTTTTGCCAAAGGCCGGGAAATTTTAAAAGATGATGTAATAGAGTTAGTTTCGGAAAATGGGGAAGTGGATGCTTTACAAATTACCAACGCTATAGCGGAAAAAAATCGTGATGAAAGTTTTGCTCTAATAGGGCAATTTTTAAAACAAGTTTCTTCGTCAGACGAAAAAGCCGGAATTATTCAGTTAAACGCGCTGTTGTCAGAACAGTTTAGAAATGTGGCTATGGTGCAGGCATTTATGCATGCTAAGGCTACAGAAGCAGAGATTTTAGAGAAAACCCAGTGGAAAAGTGGTCGGTTATTTATAATGAGAAAAATTGCCGCTCGCTTTAAAATTAAGGAAATTTTAGAACTCCTGGAAAAATTAAATGCCTTAGACACTGAACTAAAAAGTAGTCAATTGCCCGGAAAAGTCCTTTTAGACCTAATTTTGAGCCAAATATTAATTTAATAACTGAAACAAAAATATATTTTCCGCGTATTATAAATGTCTGATATAATTAATAAAAGTAATTTTTCCCGAAATTATGGGAAATAGGAGACAAAAAAATGAACAGTAAGTTTGTAAAATTAGTAACGGTTACCGCTTTGGTAGCAACAATGGCGCTTTCCGCCACTTCGGTTTTTGCCGAAAATTCTTCCACAACAACGAAGGATCAAATAAAAGCTAAGCAGGAAGAAATTAAAACTCAAAGAGAAGCAAATAAACAGAAAATGGAAAATGAGCGCGAGGCTAACAAGCAGGCAATGGAAGCAAAGAGAGAAGAGTTAAAGCAAATGCAGGAAAAAAATAAGCAGGAAAGGGAAGTTAAGAGTGCTGCTTTAAAACAGTGTTACAAAGATAATCAAACTGTTAGACAAACTTACCGCGATGCAGTTAAAGCCAATGACAAAGCTTATGCAGACTCCACTAAAACCGCCCGCGAGACAAAAAATACAGCAGTTAAATCCGCACAAGATGCTTTTACCACAGCTTATAAAGCTGCTGCCGATAAATTTAAAACAGACCGAGCCGCGGCTACTGACGAAGCCGGTAAAACTGCTGCAAGAACTGCTTTTAATACAGCAACTAAAGCTGCGCGCGAAACCAGGGCTGCTGCTGTAAAAGCCGCGCAAGATGCCTTTAAGACTGCTACTCAAAGCGCAAGCGATGCTCGAAAAACAGCTAACAAAACTGCTTTAGACGCTCGCAACGCTGCTTTGAAAACTTGCACTACAGCCACTTCTACAACTACCACCACTACTCCTACTTCTACCACAAATCAATAAGCAATAATTTAAAAACTCTCTTGTCTAGAGCAAGGGAGTTTTTATTTTGAGCTTTTTAGTGTAAAATTTAAATATGAACCCCCTAATTTTACTTTTGGTATTAATTATTATAGTAGTTTTTATTTTTACAAAATATAGAAAAGTTAATCAAGATGATTTTGAAAACAATCCTTTAAGCTCGGAGGCTATAAAAAAACGAAAGGAATACTTAGATAGGATTATAATCTTGGCTGCCAGTAATCCGCATTTAACAGACAGTATTGTTGAGCAGCAGTTAAAAGTTTCCAGCAACGCGGCTAATAGGTATTTAGGTTACCTGACAGATTTAGACAAATTAATTCGCGTTAATGAGCGGGGTCAAAAAGTTTTTTATAAATTAAAGTAATTCTATGTTTCATCTTTTTAAGAAAAATCAGCCCAAGTCAAAAGCAGCACCTGAAAGTAAAAAAGCAGGCAACGATGCAAACTTGCAAAAAGTACCCAAGCTAAAGAAATTAGCTACGCGGGGTTATAAACCCGCCGACAACCGCCAAGTTATCCATAATTTAAGAAGGCGAATGGGCAGGTAAAAAGTATTATTAGTATGTCATTTGGTCAGGACTTTGAAAGAGAAGCAGTATAAGCTTTATTTTGGCATAAGGGTAATTATTTCGTAATGACCAGACATTTTATTTTGCACTTTTTTTAGCCAATCTATTTTTTTTAAGGTGTCTTTTTGAATCGGACCTTGCCAAATAATTTTTACCAAGCTGTCTTTTTTTGATTTTTTCAAATTTTCAAAAAAGGCTGATTCTAATGCAGGATTACTGGCAAAAGGGGAATATAAATACGCAATTTCTGCTTCGGATAAATTAACTGTGGTTGCGTCTTCTTCTTTAACTTCAAGATTAGATATTTGAAATTTTTCTGCTTGTTGTTTTAAGAATGCCGCGCGTTTTTTATTTTTTTCTACAGCAACTACTTTTGGCTGGTCTAGCAAGGCTGCGTAAAAAACCAGTCTGCCGTAGCCGGCGCCTATATCGTACAAAACTTTATTTTTAGGAATTTCACCCGAGCTAAATAATTTTTTTATAGTATTGTAAGGGGTTCCTAAATAAAATTCCTCATCATTATCTGTTGCGTTTTCCATGCTTTCTGGAATTTCAAACAGCTCGTCTAAAAGCGAGTTATCAATTGAGCGTTTTTGTTCCTGGAGTTTTTTAACTAGCGCGCGTAAGACAGTTGGTTCTTTTTTTATTTTTTCTTTTAATAATTTTAAAGATTCGGTTTTTAATCTATCTATTTTTTCTTTTGAACTAACAAAAAAGTATTGTTGGGTAATTTCTAAGAAAGATGCTTGCTTGTCAGGTTTTAAACTTTTTGTACTTTTTTCCGAATTAAGCCTGGCTGGTTTTAAAAAACAGTTCATGTTAAACATGAATTGAACAAAGTCAAAAAGTTCCGGGGTACTTAGGTTTTTAAAAGATTCTTCGGGACTTGGTTCTTCTAATAGAGCCTTTAGTTTTTCCCTATTTTCATAATAAATTTTAAGCGCATTTGATATATCAAAATTATCCAAAGCAGCTTGGTCTGAAAAACAAAGAATTCTGCCTTCTATTTGGTATAGAAGGTCGGTTGTACTTAAGTTATCACTTGGTGCTTCAAGCAGATCCTTGGTTCTGGAAATTCGCGTATCTAGTGGATTTGTTATATTCTTCCTAATTTCTGAGCTATTTTCTTGATCCATATTTCATATAATAGCAAAAATTTGCTTTTGCAGAAATAGGTATAGATTATTTACAAATTAAATTTACAAGCCTATAATTAAATCAAAATAACTTCTCCAAAAAAGCCTGCCCTGTACTTGATACAGGGTCGAAGACTATTTTGATTACTCAAACAATATTGTTCGACCTTGTGGAGAACATATTGTTTATTAACCATTAAAATAAAATTTATGACTACACTTGGACAAATTTTTTTAGGTGAAATGGAAAGTGAGGCTGCTTCTAGCCGGAAATGTTTAGAACGTATAACCCCGGAAGTTTTTGAATTTAAGCCGCATGAAAAGTCTATGAAAATGGGTTACCTGGCCCTGCTTGTGGCCGAAGTGCCAAAGTGGATAGCTTACACTTTAGAAAAAGGGGATATAGACTTTGCAACCTTTACGCACGCCCAGCCCAAAAACGGCAGTGAACTTGCCGCGCATTTAGACGAAAACTTAAACTGGGCTAAAAAGCTTTTAGAAAAAGTTACAGACCAAGAACTAGAACAAACCTTTAACCTAAAAAACGACGGCCATGTTTTAATGTCTATGTCTAAAAAAGACATGGTAAGCTCCAGTATTCGCCACTGGGTCCACCATCGCGGCCAACTTACCGTCTACATGCGCCTAAACAACATCCCCGTGCCCTCTATTTATGGCCCCACGGCAGATGAGGGTGGGTTTTAGATATTAATTCATAAGAATTTATGGCAATTAATAAGGTACTATACGAAGCGATAATAAATGATATTGAAATTGGAAATTCTGTTGCTGAGCAGGACTCTCTTTTAGAATCCGCTAGAGTAGAGACGCCAGTTTTTGATTCAGTTTTGGGTGATAAATATGATATTATTCCAGGTCGAAAAGGGGCAGGAAAGACAGCTATGTTTAGAATTTTTTCCCTTCTTTCAGGTGTGTTATTAAAAACACGCAACTTAGTAATTTTAACTGGCGTAAACGCACATGGAGAGCCTATTTTTAATAGGTTTAAAGCTGAATTTAATAATTTTACTGAGACTGACTTTGAAAATTTTTGGAAATTGTATTTTATTTACTTGGTTTACAATGAATTTATAAAAAATCCTAAGTATGAAGTCAAGCTTTTTTATTGCGAAAAAGAAATTGAGGCTTTTAAAAAAAATTGTATTGAAGCTGGTATACCCGAAATACCAGCAGTACAAACTAAGGACTCTATAATCCCATGGGTCATAAAAAGTATCAAAAAACTTTCAGCAAAGACCACTATAATTTATGACGCTGAAAAGCCTTCTTTGTTTACAATGATTCCTGAAGTCACGGTTGAGAAAGGGGATTCTAACCAAGAAAAAAGTAACAGTACTAGGCAAAGTATATATATTAATAAAATAGGAGATTCCTTAAAAGAAATTTTAAACAAGAGTGGATTTAAAATATGGATAATTCTAGATAGGCTAGACGAAGTATTTGATCGTTATACAATGACCGAATTCTGTGGTTTAAGGGGTCTTCTTAGGTCATATAAAAGTTTTGAAGCGGGTCAACAAGAGGATTTATTTAGAATAAAACTCTTTTTAAGAGATGATATTAAATTATTTTTAACAGACGCTGAGACTTATAGAAAATTTTTTCCAAAAAAAGAAATTCAACCTTTGACTGCGGCCACTCATATATTCGCGAGAGAGTCCTTAACATTAAGTTGGTCAAACGAAGAAATACAACAGCTTATTTTAAATAGACTTTTGCTTAGTAATGCGTTGAGGCATTATTTAGGAATAGAGGATAGTAGTATTGAAAAGGTTAAAGAGCTTTTGAGAGTCAAGCAAAATAGGAATGAATATTGGAATCAAATATTTCCTGAAAAAATACAGTCCTCGTCGTCTCTTACATGGATTTGTTCGCACTTAAAAGATTCAAATAATATAGTAACCCCCAGAACTGTAATAGACATGCTTGAAGCAGCAGTAAATTATCAAAAGAGTAAGAATATGCTTAATTTTACTGATTGCCCAGAAATTTTTTCCACAGAGTCTTTAAAAGCAGGTTTGGAAATTGCATCAAAATATAAGCTCGAAAAAGATATCTATAATGAATTTCCTAAAGAACAAGCAAACATAAAAATATTAGAGAAAGAAGGAAAGCATAAGTTTACAAAAGAAGAACTAAAGAAAGTTTACGGCGAAAATTGGCAAGAAACAGTAGAAAGCCTACAACGTATTGGATTACTCAGTTATATAAAAGATTCCGGAGCATATCGTGTTGTCAGTCTTTTTAGGCCGGCTTTAGGCATTACTTATAAATACTAATAATATTCTAAAACCCCGCTCACGGGGTTTTATATATAGATTATCTCGCTGCTCTTTTTCTTGCGTTAGCGTCGAGGTTTTTGGTGCCTTTTGTTTTAGCGTACCCTCCTTCGCTAAAGCTTCCGCCGTCGCATAAAGCTATGGCGGACGAGTCGGCGGGCAGGCTAGTACGATGATACACGAAAGATAGTTTAAAGAGGCTTGATTTTTTATTATGAAAATGCTATATTCCCTCCAATGCGATGGAGGCAGATATATGCAAAAGACTGCGAAAATTATTCGAACGTTCGAGAACCAACCGTATCCCGGCTTGGTAAAAGTAGAGCAGGAACTACGGAGCACAAAACAAGCACATGACTTTGAGTTGATCCCGATCCGTGATGGCGACACGGAGGGGTGCTGTCTGCGTGTTCTTGCTGAGGCTGACGTCCGGAGAGTTATATTCATTTCGGGTTTCAGCGCTTCAAACGATAACCTGTTGAAGTTTTCGTTGACCTCGACAGAGCTTCTGAAAGCTCTCATGCCGGGGTGTGAGCTTACGGTTTCTGAATAACTCGAGTGATAGCCGAGGACTTTGCCGGGGCTGGCGTTTGCTGGTCCCGTGCTTTTTTATTTAGATTTAAGATTCCGGATAAATTTTATTGCTAAAAAATTTTCCGGAATGACAGAAACAAAAATCCCCTTGAAGTTTGTGTTCAAGGGGATTTAATATGTGTTTTGTTCTCGACAAGCTCGAACAATATTGTGTTATCGAGCTGCTCTTTTTCTTGCTGTAGCATCAAGAATTTTTTTGCGAATACGAATTGAGAGGGGGGTTACTTCTACTAGCTCGTCTGGGCCTATGTATTCTAACGCAAAGTCTAGTTCTATTGGGCGGGGAGGGGTTAGGATTATGGCTTCGTCTGTGCCACTACTGCGTATGTTAGTAAGTTTTTTAGTTTTACATACGTTTAGTTCAATGTCGCTTTCAAGAGCGTTTTTGCCAACGACCATGCCTTCGTAAACTTCCACGGCAGGGCCAATAAACATAATACCGCGTTCTTGGGCGTTGTTAAGGCCGTAAGCGTTAGAAACGCCAGTCTCGGAAGATATTAACGAACCGTGTTCGTTAACTCTGGTATCTATTTCGTGAACTGGTTTATAGCTGTCAAAAAGGTTGTTCATTATAACCGTACCCTTGGTGCGGGTAAGCAGTAAACTTTTTAAACCAATAAGTCCACGAGTAGGAATTAAGTATTCCGCGTGAAGTTCACCGGAAGCAGAAAGATCCATATGCTGAAGTTCACCGCCGCGTTTACCCATTTGTTCTATCATAACGCCTTGGAATTCAGAAGGTACGTCTATGGTAACAACTTCGTAAGGTTCCATTTTTACCCCGGCTTCTTCGTGGTAAATAACCTGAGGCTGAGAAACCTGAAGTTCAAAACCTTCACGTCGCATTGTTTCAATTAAAATACCTAAGTGAAGTTCGCCGCGGCCTGAAACCAAAAAGCTTTCAGAACCTTCTTCAGAGGGTTCTACTTTTAAAGCTACATTAGTTTCAAGTTCTTTAGTTAAGCGTTCACGTAAGTTTCTGGAAGTTACAAATTTTCCTTCACGGCCGGCAAACGGGGAAGTGTTAACGCCAAAAGTCATTTTTATAGTTGGCGGTTCTATTTCTACGGCAGGAAGAGAAACCGGGTTTGCAGGGTCTGTAACTACGTCGCCAATGTGAATGTCGTCAAAACCCGCTATGGCTACTATGTCGCCAGCTTCGGCTTCTTCTACGTCTATTTGCTTTAAGCCCTGGTACATGGAGAGTGCGGAAATTTTTCCGGTTATTTTAGTGCCGTCTACTTTAACAAGCACAACATTTTGCGCTTTGTTAATTTTGCCGGAAACAACTTTACCTACGCCCATACGGCCTTTGTAGTTGTCGTACATAAGGGCCAAGGCCTGCATAGCAAAAGACTTGTCTACTTCGGCGTTTGGAGCTGGAATGTGTTTTACAATTGCGTCAAAAAGAGCGGTTAAGTCGGGTGCGGTTTTTTCGTCACTGACTTTAAGCAAGAGTTCTTCGGCAGATTCAGAAGCAAGACCGCGTATACCGGAAGCGTAAATAATAGGGAAGTCTAACTGTAAGTGAGAAGCATTTAATTTAACAAACAAGTCAAAAGTTTTGTTTAAAGCTTCGTCTATATTAGCTCCTGGTTTATCTACCTTGTTTATTACCACTATAGCGCGGTGGCCTAAAGCCAAAGCCTTTTTTAAAACGAATTTAGTTTGAGGCATAGGGCCTTCTTTAGCATCTACTAAAAGCAGTACGCCGTCAGCCATTTTTAAAGTTCTTTCAACCTCGCCGCCAAAATCCGCGTGACCTGGGGTGTCTACAATGTTTATTTTAATGTCGCCAAACATCATAGAAGCATTTTTGGCTTTAATGGTAATGCCGCGCTCGCGTTCAAGGTCCATACTGTCCATAACTAAGTCAGCCTGTTCGTCTTTAACAGTGTGAGTGGCTTTAAGCATGGCGTCTACCAGAGTGGTTTTGCCATGGTCAACGTGGGCGATAATGGCTATATTTCTTAAGTTATCTCTTGTCATATATGAAAAACCGATGTACACAGATAATTACGGATTAACACGGATCCGTATTAATCCGTTTCTTCTTCCGTGTCATTCTGTGAATGTTAATTGCAACCCGATAATAATACTAAAAATTTCGCAAAAAGTCAATAATTTGGTATAATAATTAAGGACGTTGTTTTTTGAGCTAAAATTAAAATTTAAAACTTTTTAAAATAAAAAACATGGCAAAAATAATCTCAGATAGTAAAAATAAACAGCTAATTGGCTTTTTTGTCTTGCTCGGACTCGCTTCTGCTTTGGCCTTAATGATATTTTGGCCGTTTTGGCAAATGCTTTGTCTGGCCGGTATTTTTGCCGTGCTTTTTCACCCGCTGTATAAAAAAATGAAAGCCGAATTTAGAAATGAAAATTTATCAGCCGCGGTAACAATTTTCTTGGTCATTTTAATTGCTATTTTGCCTCTATGGTTTATAGGGCAGCTGTTGTTTAATGAAATTGTCGATGTTTACAATAAATTCCGTCTCGGAGAATTAATATTTACTAAGACGGAAGTTATTTCGCACTTACCCTTACAAATTCAAAATATTGTTCAAAGTTTGAACAATGACATAAATGTTATTGTTTCGAAAATGACCGGGGGAGCCTTTAATTTAGTCTCCGGCTTGCTTTCCAACTTAGCTAGTTTTTTCTTGTCTTTGTTTTTATTAATTTTTATGTTGTTTTTCTTTTTGCGCGACGGCGAAAAAATTAAAGCCTTTGTTAGAGATATTTCTCCGCTTTCAAATGTTTATGACAACGCTTTATTTAGTAAACTTGAGGAAGCAGTTTCTGGTGTTGTAAAAGGTTCTTTTTTAACAGCTTTAAGCCAAGGCGTTGTAGGTACAATTGGCTATTTAATTTTTGGCGTGCCACAGCCTTTTTTGTGGGGCGCTTTTACAGTGTTGGCAGCGTTGGTTCCTACTGTTGGTACCACATTAGCTTGGGTGCCGGCCGCACTATTTTTATTTTTAACCGGCCATACGGGCGCGGGTATTGGCATGACAATTTGGGGCATGCTGGCTGTCGGTTTAATAGACAATGTGCTGGCCCCTAAATTAGTCGGTTCTAAAATTCAACTTCATCCGTTGCTGGTTTTGCTTGCAATTTTAGGCGGCATACAACTGTTTGGTTTTTTAGGTTTTTTATTTGGACCAATAATAGTATCGGTCTTTACAACTTTGCTTGAAATATATAGAAGCGACATAAAAGGCATGGGCGGAAAAGAATAAGCTAACAACTAGCATATAATGAATTGGACACAATTAAGTAAAACCGAAATTGAGCTTGAACTAAAAACTAACCTGGAAACAGGCCTTAGTATAGAAGAAGCCAATAAACGCCTGGAAAAATTTGGGCCTAACAGTTTACCCGAGAAAGCGCCTGATTCATGGGCGCTGATTTTTTTGCGCCAATTTAAGAGCCCATTAATTTATATTTTGCTGGTGTCCGCTGTAATTATTTTTTATTTAGACGAAAAGGCCGATGCCGCAATTATTTTAGTTGTACTGCTCGTGAATGCAATAATTGGAATGGTTCTTGAGGGCAGAAGCAGTCAGGTTATGAGCAGTTTAAAAAAATTATCGCAAGATGAAGCAACGGTTTTGCGGGTCGGCAAAGAAATTGTAATTAAAGAAAGTGAGGTAGTAGTAGGCGATGTTTTAGTATTAGTAGAAGGTCAAAAAATTTCCGCAGACGCCAGAGTAATATTTAGCGCCAGTTTAAGTTTGGACGAATCTGCCTTAACCGGTGAATCACAAAATGTTCACAAGCATGACGCCGCTTTAAATAACAAGGAGGCGTCTATTTCCGCCATGCACAATATGGTATTTAAAGGCACTACAATACAGTCGGGTCATGGGCTTGCTGTGGTGGTTAATACGGGAATTAATACAGAACTTGGAAAAATAAGTAAATTTATTTTAGGCGAAGAAGTGGAAATACCTTTGCAAAAAAACATTCGTAATTTAAGTAAAATTATTGTTTTAGTTATTGTTTTTTTAGCTCCGGCTTTATTTTTCTTAGGACTCTTTTCCGGTCGCGCGGCAAAAGAAATGTTTGCTGTGGTGGTTTCATTAACGGTTTCGATTATTCCAGAAGGCTTGCCTTTGGTGTTAACCGTAGTTTTAGCAAGCGGGGTTTGGCGCATGGCAAAAAAGAATGCTTTAGTAAAAAAACTGCAGGCTGTTGAATCTTTAGGCCGGGCAAAAATTTTAGCTGTAGACAAAACCGGAACTATTACTCAAAACCAAATGGTCATTAAAAAAATTTATTTTGGCCAAAAATTTTACAATATCACAGGCAATGGTTATGAGCCTAAGGGTGCGGTTTTTGCGGACAATAACTTACCGGTTAAACAAAATGAATTAGAAGTTGCGGGTATAATTGCCAGTTTGGCCAGCCGCGCCAGCGTACGTTTTCTGGAAGAAGAAAAAAAGTATAAAGTTATTGGAGATCCGACCGAAGCTGCTATGGCGGTTTTGGGTGAGAAACTGGGCTTTGGCCGGGAAGTTATTTTGGAAAAATATGCTGAGGCCGCGGAAATACCTTTTGATTATAAAAATAAATTTAGAGCCGTATACTATGAGCATAATAGCGAGATTTTTTGCGCAGCGACCGGGGCTCCCGAGGTAATTTTAAAACATAGTACGCGCTACATAGAGAACGGTCAGATTCATGAATTATCCGATGCCGATATTAAGGTATTTGAAAAAGTTTTGCAGGAATTTTCTCAAAGCGGCTTAAGAGTGGTAGCTTTTGGTTACAAAAATTTTGTTGAGCCGAAAAAAGAAAATTTACCGGATTTAGCCATAAAAAATTTGGTTTTCGGCGGATTTTTCGCAATTGAAGACGCGGTACGTCCGGAAGCAAAACAGTCAGTTAAGCTAGCAAAAGAAGCAGGTTTAAAAGTTGTTATGATAACCGGCGACCATAAAATAACCGCAAAAGCCATAGCCACCGAAGCAGGGATTTATGAAGTTGGTGATGAGATTTTAACCGGACCAGATATTCAAAGTTTGACTTTAGCGCAGCTGGCAAAAAAAAATGAACATGTTAGTGTATTTGCGCGCGTTACCCCGGAAGATAAAATGCAAATTATAAAAGCTTATAGGCTAAGCGGACAAATTGTCGCTATGACAGGGGATGGTGTTAATGATGCCCCGAGTTTAGTTGCCGCGGATTTAGGAGTGGCTATGGGGAAAATCGGCACAGACGTGGCAAAGCAGGCCGCGGATATAATTTTACTAGATGATAATTTGGCCAGCATTATTTCTGCAGTAAAAGAAGGTAGGCTTATGTACCAAAATATTAAAAAAGTTTTGGCATTTTTATTTTCAACTTCCTTAGGCGAGCTTTTTATAATAGTTGCTGCATTGGTTTTTAAAATGCCTTTACCGGTAACAGCGGTACAAATTTTGTGGTTAAATTTAATTACAGATCCGTTTTTAGGAGCTGCTTTAGCCATGGAAAGAAAAGAAGCCGAAATGCACAGCCATAAAGATATTTCTTATTCCAAATTTTTTGTAGACTGGCGTATGTTTATTCACATGCTGTTGGTCGGTACTGTTATGACTTTGGGCGGTTTATATGTATTTAATATATATTATCCAATAAGCCACGCAAAAGCCATGACTATATGTTTAACCCTTTTAGCGGTTTACCAGTGGTTTAATGCTTTAAATTGCAAGTTTTTAAATAAAAGTATTTTTCACAGAAGGCTTTTTTCCAATAAGTATTTATGGCTTGCTTTGGCTATTAACATAATTTTACAACTTTTCGCGGTATATAATCCCTGGCTGAGTTCTATACTTAAATTAGAGCCTTTAAGTTTTACGGAATGGGTGATTATAATATTCTTAGGTCTGGCCATAATTCTAGCCGATGAAATAAGGAAAATAATTTATAAAATATTAGAAGCAAAAAATACCGTTTAATGTTTTAAGATTAAAAAACCGGAGCATGTAATTGCTCCGGCTTTTTAAATTTTTTATATAAATAAATTATTTTTTCTTTAAGAAAAATTCTCCGCTAAGTATTATAAAAATAAAAATTAGACTTAGGCCAAGAATCAATGTAAGGGGATTTTCGGGCCAGTTAATTTTGTGGTTTATATGTCTATGGACAAAGCCGATAAAAATAGCAGCCCACCAGCCGGTTTGAGAAATTAAAGAAGCTAGACCTATGCGGAAACGCCAAATGGCAGGTACATCTTTAAAAGTCTTAAATTTATCCAGAACTTTTTTTATAACATGTAAAAATATGCCGTTTAACCCGAGCAATACCACAAAAAATAATTTTATTATTGTTAAATTGTCTAAGTGGCCTTTTAAAACAATTAAGTTTATACCGGAAATTACTAATCCAAGCCATCCGACCCAAATAAGCACTTGAGTAATGTTGGCAACTTTCTTAGGCATGCTCAGCGGTTGTTTGTTAATTAAGAGCAAAAAGCCAAAAGTGTCTATAACAATAACCGCGCCAAAGCCAATAATAAGTGAAATTAAATGTATAAATAATGCTACGTAGAAATGGGTAGTGTTCATTTTTGTTTTTAAAGATGAATGATGATATTATTATAACATGAAGAATTTTCATCAATTGCCGGAAAAACTTCCGCCCACCATTTTAACCATTTTTGGCGCCACCGGAGATTTGTCAGCAGAGTATTTATTACCCGCCTTGCATCATATGGATATGGAGGGTTTATTGCCCGATAATTTTAGATTAGTCTGCGTTGGCAGGCGCGAATTTACTACCGATGAATATTTGGATTTTGTGGTTAAAAAATCAAAATATTTAAAAAATTTAAGCAAGGGGAAGGCTAGAAAACATTTTTTAAAGCACTTAACTTATTTCCAGGGAGATTTTGAAAAACCGGAAAGTTTTAAAAATTTAGCGGTGTTGCTGGAAGATAAAGACGCTAAACAACATGAGTGTTACAATCGTTTGTATTATTTTGCCACCAGTCCGCAACTGTTTGCTCAAATTGCCAATATATTAAAAACCTCAGGCCTTTTAATGTCCTGTAGTAAGCACAGCAGGCAAACCCGTGTATTGGTAGAAAAGCCTTTTGGTTTTAATTTAGAATCAGCTCAGGCATTAAATAAATTATTACTAAAGTATTTTTCTGAAGAACAAATTTATCGAATAGACCATTATGTGGGTAAAGAAACCGTTCAGAATTTAATTGTAGCTAGGTTTGGTAATTCAATATTTGAGCCGTTATGGAATAAAGAATTTGTTGATCATGTGGAAATTAGCGTTTTGTATAAAGATGGAGTTAAACGCAGGGCAGAATTTTATAATCAAACCGGAGCGTTAAAAGATATTGTACAAAATCACGCTTTGCAAATGCTGGCCTTAATTTTAATGGATGAACCGAAAGAATTAACAGCTGAATTTATTCGCGACGAAAAAGTTAAAATTTTGTCCGCATTGCAGCCCTTAAGTC
The DNA here is from genome assembly GCA_964453265.1 of uncultured Candidatus Saccharibacteria bacterium. GTDB lineage: Bacteria > Patescibacteriota > Doudnabacteria > UBA920 > UBA920 > CAYVNU01. The sequence goes on from CAYVNU010000001.1 coordinate 137,898, forward strand.
AGAAGACCGTAAATAGTTTTTTGCTAAAAGGCCAATATGCCGGTTTTAGCAAAGAGCTGGGCAAAAAAACCGAAACCGAAACTTATGTCGCGCTGAAAACTTTTGTTAACACAGTGCGCTGGCAAAACGTGCCGATTTATATTCGTACCGGCAAGGCGCTTTCTAAAACCGTAACAGAAATTTCTATTCATTTTAAGGAGTTAAAAAGGTGTTTGTTTAAAGGCTGCGCGGGTAATGTATTAACCTTTCGCATTCAGCCAGATGAAGCGGTGCATTTACAAATAAACAATAAAATTCCGGGTTTCGGCATTCATTTGCATCAGTCTAAATTGGAGTTTAGTTATGGGGCGGAATTTAAAGGCGAGATTCCCGGCGCTTATGAAAGGCTTCTGCTTGATTTTATGCAGGGCGATCAGCGTTTGTTTATTCGCAGCGATGAAATCGAAGCTGCTTGGAAGTATATAGACTCAATTACTGCTGCTTGGAAAAATTTGTCCCTGTACTTGTATTCGCAAGGCAGCAGCGGGCCGAAAGAAGCCGCCGAGTTTATAGAAAAAGATTTAAGGGAGTGGCGGACAAATTAAAAACCCAAAAGTTTTAACTTTTGGGTTTTTAATTTAAAATGGGTTATTGTAAGTATTAGCTTTGTGCCGGAAATTTCCGCGAGTTTTATTAAACCTGCCAGAAGAATGTTTAAAATTATTTTTGCTTTTATCGCTTTTGGAAAATGGGCTACGCAAAGGTCTTGGAGCAGGGGACTGTTGTTGATTACCAAAGCGGTCGGCTTTTTCCATAGATTGCCTGTTGGGCATGCGAGTGCCGCGGAAGCCGGAATAAAAATTATTTTGTGGTCTTGCTAAATTGCTTTGTCCGTAAGTTCTTTCTTCTTTAGGCATGGTCTTTAGTCCCGCGGGTACGCTTGAAACTGGCAATTGTTTTTTTATTAAGCGTTCAATGCTGCGAATATCGAATTTTTGGTCCGGGGTGGCAAAAGAAATTGCATGGCCGGTGTGCTGAGCTCTGCCGGTTCTGCCAATTCTATGTACGTAGTCTTCGGCATTTTCTGGTAAATCGTAGTTAATTACCAGTTCAATACCGGTTACGTCTATACCACGAGCGGCAATGTCGGTTGCAATCATAACTCGATATTTGCCCAACTTAAAACCGTTTAAGGCCTCAAGTCTTTGGTTTAAAGACCTGTTGGAATGGATTTCAGTTGAAGTATGACCGATTTTTTTAACCGCTGCGGCAACTTTTTTAGCGCCGAATTTAGTTCTGGTAAAAACTAGTACGCTGCCTTTGTATTCTGTTAGTAAGTTATCTAGTAAAGAAAGTTTTTGTTCTTTGTTTACAAAGAAAACTTCTTGAGTAATATTTTTTGCAGAGCTGCCGGCCGGAGCTACTTCTACGCGTACAGGGAGCTGCATATATGTTTTGGCAATTTCAACAATCTCTACAGGCATAGTCGCGGAAAATAGCATGGTTTGGTGTTCTTTAGGTACAGTGGCCAAAATTCTTTTAATTTGTGGCGCAAAACCCATGTCCAGCATTCTATCGGCTTCATCAAGCACTAAAATTTTAACCGCATCAAGTCGGATAGTTTTTTGTTCTAAGTGGTCAATGAGTCTGCCCGGGGTAGCAATAATAATATGCGGATTATTGCGCAGCATTCTGATTTGTTTGCCAATATTTTCGCCGCCAATTAAAATAGCGGTTTTAAGACCAATTAAACGGCCGATTCGGTTTAAAGATTCATCTACCTGAACAGCGAGTTCACGGGTTGGTAGAAGTATTAAGCCTTTGCCCTTACTTTGGGCCAAGCGTTGAATCATAGGTATGCCAAAAGCCAAGGTTTTACCCGTGCCGGTTTGGGCAATACCCATAATATCTTTGCCCAAAAGCGCTGTTGGTATTGACTGCGCTTGAATTGGAGTTGGGACGGTGAATTTAAGCTTGTCTAAAATTTCCAAAAGTTTTGGAGCAATATTTAGTCCGTCAAAGCTGGTTGGGAGTTGTGGTGTCATAAAAAAAGCATTATAAAACCCCTGTTTTTAGGGGGTGTGGAATTAAACCACTATTTATATAATTATAGCACAACTCTATATTTTTGTCAAATAGAATTTTACGTGAATCCAATAACTAATAAACATTAGGAAATTTTAGTGCTTCGTGTAGCGTGCCGATTCATCGGCCCGTTCTTTAGATAAGCCCATAAATGGGCACACTACGCTTATGTAAGCCAATGGACTCACCTTATATTTATAAGGTATAGTTAAGTTATGGGAAATCAACATCGAGACGACATAAAAATAGGGGCAGAAGTGGAAGTGGTTTTAAAAGAAGACCAGCGTACCGGAAAACTTACGCGCGGGTTTGTGGAAGAAATTTTAACTAACTCCGGCTTTCATCCGCATGGTATAAAGGTAAGGCTAGCAGATGGGCAAGTCGGAAGAGTGCAAAATATTTTATGACTTTTAAAGAGGCGGTTATTTTGTATGTAAAAAAAATTCCCAAAGGGAAAGTTGTAAGTTATGGGCAGGTGGCAGCGGTTTGTGGACATCCTCGTGCGGCAAGGCAGGTTGGAGGCATTTTAAAGAGTTTAGATATCTCGTCGGTTAGTATTCCTTGGTGGCGGGTTATTAACAATCAGGGAGTAATTTCCATAAAAGGCAATTGGACTGCGACAAAAGAGCTGCAACGTGATTTGTTGAAACGCGATGGAATTAAAATAGAAAAAGATTTTAAAATAAATATTGAAAAATACAGATGGAAAAAATAACAAAAGAGAGTGGTTTTAGTTTGGTGGAACTTTTGGTGGTAATTGCGATTATTGGGCTATTATCATCTGTTGTTATTATTGCGACGGCAAATACCAGAAAAAAAGCCAGAGACGTAAAAAGAAAAACCGACCTTGCGCAAATGGGCAGGTTTTTATATTCTTCCAGCTGCTATGTGCCAAATTCAGGAGCCGGGGATTACGATTTGGCAGATTTAGTGCCTGAACTTACGGTTAAATACCCACAGCTTGCTCAGTTTAGTTCTATGCTACCAAAAGACCCAAAGACAGGTACAGAAATACAAACTAATTATCGTTACGCGTACACCGCAGACGGGCACTGCGCGGTTTACGCCAATTTTGAAAACCAAGACGAACCTGTAAATTTAAATGTATCAGTAGTAACTCCGTCCGCAGGGCAAGGGGTTTATAAAGCAACAGAAGAAGGAGTAAACGGCAGTAGTATATATTATCAAATAGGCAAATGAACGAACAAAATTTTAGTTACCAATTAAGGCGCAGTAAAAGAGCGAGACTTATGCGGATTTCGGTTTCTTGTGACGCGGGTGTTGTGGTAACCGTGCCTTTTTTTATGGAGGAAAGCCGGTTTGAAAAGTTTATTCGGTCTAAAGCAAATTGGATTTTACGAAAAGTAAAGTACGTTAGCCGGTTTAAAAACTTACCAAGAATAAAAACATCGGCTGTAGAATATCGTAAGTTAAAAATACAAGCGCTAAATTTGGTTAAAGAAAAAGTTAAATACTGGAATCAGTTTTATAATTTTAATTACAATCGGGTAAGTGTAAAAAACCAAAAAACCCGCTGGGGCAGTTGCAGTAGAAAGGGCAATTTGAATTTTAACTATAAAATTGTGCATTTGCCCGGGGACCAGCTTGACTATTTAATAGTTCACGAGTTATGTCACTTAAAAGAAATGAATCACGGCCGTGGGTTTTGGGAACTTGTGGGCCAGACAATTCCTAATTATAAAGTTTTAAGGAAAGAATTAAGAAACGTAATTATAAAATAATTTGAATACACAAATCCCAAGCAAGCTTGGTATGGTACGGGCAAGGCTTCTTCCAAAAATACCCAAATAATTAATATAAATATTTATGGATAATCATCAGCCAGTGAATTTGCAAAGTGCCGTGTTTGGTAACGGGTGTTTTTGGTGCACGGAAGCTATATTTCAAAAATTAATTGGAGTCATTAGCGTAGCACCGGGTTATGCGGGCGGAAGCAAACCCAATCCTACTTATGAGGAAGTTTGTAATGGTAATACAGGACACGCGGAAGTTATTAAAATTGAGTATGACCCTGCGCAAATTGAGTACAAGGTTTTACTAGAAGTATTTTTTTCTACTCACGACCCAACTACTTTAAATAGGCAAGGGAATGACGTGGGGGAACAGTACCGCAGTGTGATTTTTTACGAAAACGATGAACAAAAAAAAGAAGCTGAGCAATTCATTGCGCAACTTACAGCGGAAAAAGTTTATTCTTCACCAATTGTTACGCAAATAAAACCGCTAGACAAGTTTTACGAAGCTGAAGACTACCACCATAATTACTTTGAGCGCAATTCTGGAAAACCATATTGTATGGTGGTTATTAACCCAAAACTGCAAAAATTTAAACAGCATTACGCAAAATTAATGAAGTAGTAGGGCTTGTGATATAATTAAACTGTAAAAATTAAGTAAAAGATAATGGAAATAGCAATTTTTGGTTTGGGCAAGATGGGCATGCAAATAGCTAAAAGGCTGCATAAAAATAATTTTAAAGTTCGGTCTTGGAATCGTTCAGCCGGGCCAAGGGAAGAATTTGAAAAATTTACAAAAGAATTAGACGGATCTAACAGTAAAGCTTTTTCTAGTCTCGATGATTTAATTAATGGGATATCGGAACAGCCAAGAATATTTTGGATTATGCTTCTTCAGGAAGTTGTAGAAGATTTTTTGTTTAGCAAAGAGCTGCTAGGTGGGCATTTAAAAAAAGGCGACATAGTTATAGACGGCGGCAACAGCCATTATAAAAAAAGTATAGAGCGCGCTAAAAAACTAAAAGAAAAAGGCGTGCATTTTTTTGACGTGGGCGTAAGCGGTGGAGTCTGGGGGTTTGATAATGGTTTTGCGTTAATGGTTGGCGGGGAAAAAGAACATTATAAAAATATTGAACCGATTTTAAAAGCTTTGTCTTCCGGGGAAAATTATGGTTTAGTTGGCCCGCACGGCGCCGGGCATTTTGTAAAAATGGTGCATAACGGTATTGAGTACGGAATGATGGAAGCTATTGGTGAAGGTTATGGAATTATGAAAGAATCTAAAATGGATTTAGACTTACTTCAGGTTACTAAAATCTATCAGCACGGCACAGTGGTTAGGTCATGGCTAATAGATTTAGTTAGAAATATTTTTGAAAAAGAAGACATAGAAAATACCAAGGGCGAGATTGCTATGCTGGGAGAAGGGGAATGGACAGTTCAAACGGCTAAAGAATTGGGTGTGGACGCAAGAGTAATTGAAGACTCCGTAAAAGTGCGTTTAGAAAGTAAAGACCCTAAAAACCAAAATAAATTTTCCAACAAAATTGTAGCGCTACTTCGTAAGCAGTTTGGCGGTCACAAAGTAAATTGACTATGAATGTAAAAGGTCTAAATATTATTTAGAGCTAGTAAAAATATATGTTTAATTTTTTAAGATTTCGCAACAGGCCGGAAGCATCGCCGGATGTTGTTGAAGTAGCCAATTTAGCTGAAGAAATAAAAAAATACAATATTCGTTTTGAGCTTACAGCGGGAAAGCCAGGGCAACCGCTTGAGTTTGTTTTGGTTTCGGAAAAAACTACAGGTTTAACACTGGACAAAACTTTAAACAGCCCTATTAATATTCCTTTAAAAAATATACAGAAAAAATTAAATACAGTGCCCACAATTGAGTTTGAAAGTATTTTTCCTCTTTATGGCAATGCTCAAAACGCAGGACCGGGTTTGAAATTTACAGTAGCAAAGCAAAATAAAGAGTTGGCGCTTAAAGCTTTGGCTGATTTGGGTATTTCGGAGTTTAAAGATAAAAGCCGAGTTATAGATGTAAATTCTTTTGCCGATGGTTATGAGCCAAACAAAAAGTGGTCATGAAGGGTTATTTTTTTGAAAATGAAATTAAGCTTTTTAAAAAACTGAATTCGCCCAAGAAGATTCAGGATTTTTTGAATTCACTTACTATCAACTTTGAAAAAAAAGGCGAGACGGTTTATTCTCCGAGGATGGTTTTGAAAAATAGAAGCGCCCATTGTATGGAAGGAGCTATGTTTGCGGCGGCTGCTTTGGAATATCATGGTCACAAACCTTATGTAATGGATTTACGTTCTATAGACGGGGACTATGACCATGTGGTGGCGGTGTTTAAGCAGTTTGGCTGCTATGGGGCAATAAGTAAAACTAACCATGCTGTCCTTAGGTACCGCGAACCTATATATCGCACAGTGCGAGAATTAGCTTTGTCTTATTTCCACGAATATTTTGACGACAATGGCAAGAAAACTTTAAGGGAGTATAGTGAGCTTTTTGATTTAAGTTGGTTTGACCGAAATAAAATAACCTCCCCTAACCCCTCCTTTAAAAAGGAGGGGAATTGGAGAACATCAGAAAAAAATTTGTTTGAAATTCCCGAGAAGTTAGACCAAATAAAACATTATAAAATATTATCGCCAGCCCAAATCAGAAATTTAAGAAAAGCTGATAATATTGAAATTAAAGCGGGTGAATTACTAGAGTTTAGAAAATAAAAAATCTGCTTGCCCGCCGAAGCTTTAGCGAAGGAGGGCGCAAGGCAGATAAAATAGAAATAAAAGCCGGAAAGTTGGTAGAGTATAAGAGTAGTAGCTAAGAGCGAATTGCGAAGAAAAAATTTTAGTCTTCGACTTTATGGAGAAGCTAAAATTTTGGTTTAAAAAACTTAATATAATTCTCCACATTTATCCGCCTCTGGAGGAAGGTCTAATAATATTAAGTTTCGTAATTTATCTTCTTGAAACAAAGTTCACGTTTGTAATTAAAAAAGCAGCCGTTAAGGGCTGCTTTTTTGGTTTATTATTCTTTTATAGTACTCAACATATTCCGGAACAATTTTTTTACTGCAAAATTTTTCACAAGCAGCAAGTTTCGCGGCTTCTCCCATTTGTTTTCTTAAATCTGGGTTTGAAATTAAAAGTTTTAAATTTTTAACAAAGCTTTTTATGTCGCCAACTTTGTGTAAGAAGCCGGTTTTGTTATTTTCTATAACTTCCGGTGTACCACCGCTATTTGTAGCTAAAACAGGGTTTCCATAACCCATTGCCTCTAGAGCGCCCATACCAAAGCTTTCGGTTTCGGAAGTAAAAACTGCCACATCAGCCGCGTTTAAATAGTTTTCAATATCTTTAATTTTTTCTTTAACAATTATTTTATTTGAAATACCGAGTTTTTTTACAAGCGGTTTATAAGGAGAAAAATCTGCACCTGACAAAATTAACAGTTTAAATTTTGACTCGTCCCTTAAAGCTGCTACAATCTTTAATAAATCCGGTATGCGCTTTACCGGGCGAAGATTAGAAAGGTGAATGCCTAGAATATCGGTACCCTTAATTTTTAATCCTTTGCGCATTACGGCGCGTGACTTAGTGGGCGTTGGGGGAGAATAGAAGTTATAAATAACTTCTATAGGTTTGTCGGTTTTTAAAACTTTTATAGTTTCTTCTTTTAGGCTTTGCGAAACTGTGGTTACTCCGTGGCTTCTTTCTACGGAATATTTTATAACTTCAAATAGCGCAGGGTCTTTGGCTAAAAGCGTTATGTCTGTGCCGTGCAAAGTGGTAATAACTTTTAAAAGCGGAATGTTATTTATGAGCATGATTCGTCTGGCTAGCAAAGCTGCTACTGCGTGAGGGACAGCGTAATGCACATGTAGAATATCTAAACCGATTTGTTTTTGGACTTTTTCTATTTCTACAGCCAAGGGTAAAGTGTAGTCCGGGTACTTAAATAAACTGTATTCGTTAATGTGGACTTTATGAAAATGAATCCCCGGATGTTTTTCGGACAATCTAAAAGGCGGTTCATAGGAAATAAAATGAACTTCGTGGCCAAGCTTAGAAAGTTCTAAACCTAAATTAGTGGCAACAATGCCGCTACCGCCAACAGAGGGGTAGCAGACGATTCCGATTTTGAGTGAGTAGTGAGTAGTGGGTAGTGGGTAGTTAGGCATACTAATAGTTTCGGGAAGATAATGACAAATCTGAAATATGGTCTACACGAATTGGGTCGTTGGTCCAAAGGCCTATGGCATATTTAACGCCAATACTACTGCCCCAAGCAGCGGCTTTAGTGGTGACTAAGTTTACATAAGACTTGGTCTGCATTTGGCTTTTATGCGCCTGCATAGCGCGTATCCAAGTTTCGTAATTTTCGCTTACGTCTATAATTATGTCCGGCTTTTCACCCCATTCGGCGCGGGACGGATAAAAATATAATGTTCCAACTTTATGAACATCTAAAGTTTTTAATTCAGTTAAACCACCATAGCGAGCAAGGCGGCAAGCAGCATGGGCAATTTGCGCCACAATATAGTGGTCAGGATGTTGGTTTATTTGCAATTCCGGAGCAAATACCATATCTGGTTTAAATTCCCGAATTATTTTGGCAATTTGAATTCTATTCTCGGCCGTGTTTTCTATGTGGCAGTCGCCGCCCATATTTAAAAATTCAACATTTGTAACACCGGAAATTTTCGCAGCATCTATGGCTTCTTGTTTTCTACTTTCGGGCGTGCCATTGCTTCCGGCTTCGCCTAAAGAGCAAATTACAAATTTAATTTCCGAACCGTTTTGAGTTTCTTTTGTAACTAGCCCACCAAGCCCGAATTCAATGTCGTCCGGGTGAGCGCCAATGCAAAGTAATTTCATAGAAATTTAAAGATTTAAAATTTAAGATTTAAAGATTAGGAATCCAAGCAAGTTCTTGGTCGTCAATCTGATCGCGCTTTATAAAGTTAACTTCCGGGAAGTCTTCCTTTTTTAAATAATCATATTCCGAGTTGCCGGTTATGTAGTGGGTTGCATGTATAACCGAGTTCATCCATTTAAAGCGGTGGTCGCGACCGGGGGTTTTTTGATTTTTGTTAACTTGCTGGTCGGGGAGTGTAATAAATTTGTCACCACCGGAATGAAGCTGAAAGCCTTCGGGGATTTTTTTAGCACGAACCATTTCGCCTTCGTATGGGACGTCTGCATAGAATTCATTTTGCAAATCTTCTGCCGCCTCTCTGAAATTTTTGTCCGAAGACTTTATAACTTCTATACCGTCTAATATTCCTAATTTTTTATACATTTCTAGGCAAAAGTCCGCAACATTTGTAGGCTCTACAGATGTAAATAATTCTATCATATTTGCCCCCTCACCCCAACCCTCTCCCTCGAGGGGAGAGGGAGGAGAGAAAAATCTAGGTAATTGTTTTAAAATATCGCCTTTCCATGTGGTTGGAATGCGCTTTTCGTAAAGAGGGGAAAAGTTTTTTTGGATTTTATTTTCCTGTAAAAAATTTAACCTCACCTCTGCGCCAGTATGTTTATCGCGCATTACAGTAATAGTTTCTCTATAGTCAGCATCGGAGTCGTGGTAAAACAAAACAATTTTGCCGCCAATTTCTTTTTGCAAATTGCGCGCGCTTTGTAACTTAGCGTAAAAAAACCGCTTTGGAAAAAACCCGTTGGGTTGTTGGCCTAGGGCAATAATAGGGGAATTAATCATACAGTAATTTTATCATTTATCTGCCATTACATCAATCCTTGACAAATACCCCAGGGGGGGTATACAATCAGAACAAGTAACAAGTAACAAGTAACAAGTAACAAGTAACAAGAACATATGCAGGAACAATATAAGAAAAAGTTAATTAATCATTTAAACCGTATAGAAGGCCAGGTTAGGGGAATTAAGAAAATGGTTGAGGAAAATAAGTATTGCGTAGACATACTAACTCAGAGTTTGGCTGTGGATAATTCGCTTGAGAGTTTTAACGCAGGACTTTTAGAAAACCATTTAACTGAGCATGTAGCTCATCAATTTATGCATGGACAGAGCAAAAAAGCGGTTAAGGAACTTTTAAAGGTTTATAAGTTGGCGAATAAGTAGGGGGAGTATGAGAGGGCTGTGTTCAATATTATTCGACCTTCCTCCAGAGGCGGATAAATGTGGAGAATAATATTGAGCATTTAAATCAAAATTTTAGAGCCTGCCCTGAACGAAGTGAAGGGTTCTCCATAAAGTCGAACACTAAAATTTTGCTATTTCGTAATTCAAAGCCTATAAATAAGCTTTATGCATAATCAAACAAAACAATTCAATATTAAAGGAATGCATTGTGCTAGTTGCGGTGCGATTATTAAACGTACCTTGCAGAAGCAAGAGGGGGTAGAGGCGTGCGAAGTTAACTATGTCACAGAAACAGCAAAAATTAGTTTTGACGAAAGTAAAATTTCGCCCGAAACTATGTCAAAAAAAATAGAACCTTTAGGGTACAGTTTTAGAATGCCAACTGAGCACAAAGGACATGTTATGCCGGACGGCAGCGTTATGTCTGGTATGGATCATAGCGAACATTTGGGACTTAATCAGACCAAAGAAGAAAAACTTCAGGAACTTAACGATCAAAAACAAAAAGTACAGTTTGTACTGCCCTTAGCCATTTTAGTTTTTGCTTTAATGCTTTGGGAAATTGCCGGGAATTTTTTTACAGTTTTGCCAAAGTTTTTTTTACCAATGGATTTATATAATGCTATTTTGTTAGTTTTAGCCACGCCGGTTTTGTTTTGGGCGGGTAAACAATTTTTAGTAGGCGTGTGGAGGTTTATAAAACATGGCGCTGCCAATATGGACACACTTGTAGGCCTTGGAACTTTAGTCGCTTTTGTGTACAGCGCGATTGTGGTTTTATTTCCATCGGTCAAAACAAAATTAAATTTGCCGGATTTGGTATTTTTTGACGTGACTATTGTGGTTATAGGATTTATTGTTTTGGGAAAATATTTGGAAATGCGCTCAAAACTTAAAACCGGAGAAGCTATTGAAAAACTTTTGAATTTGCAGGTCAAAACAGCGCTGGTTTTAGTAGACGGAATAGAAGTAAAAAAAAATATTGAAGAGGTAAAAATTGGCGACTTAATAGTAGTAAAACCCGGGGGCAAGCTGCCGGTTGACGGAGTTATTGTAGAAGGCAAAACATCAATTGACGAGTCTATGGTTAGCGGGGAGTCTATGCCGGTAAGTAAAACTGTGGGCGAAAAAGTTGTGGGGGGTACTATAAATAAGCAGGGAAGCTTTGTTTTTAGGGCGGAAAAAGTGGGTAGTGAAACTTTGCTCTCGCATATTATTAAAATGGTAGAAAGCGCGCAAGGCAGCAAGGCTCCCATAGAACAATTAGCTGACAAAATTTCCGCGGTATTTGTGCCGGTAGTTTTAGGCATTGCTTTGTTGTCTTTATTTTTGTGGCTGTTAGTAGCGCCTAACTATATGCCGTTTAACCAAGCTTTGTCTTTAGGTATTTTATGTTTTGTAAGCGTATTAATAATTGCTTGTCCGTGCGCTTTGGGGCTTGCCACGCCCACGGCTATTATAGCTGGTGTTGGTAAAGGCGCTTCTTTGGGCGTATTAATAAAAAACGCGGAAAGCTTACAGCTTTTAGCCGGAGTAAATACTTTGGTGGTGGATAAAACAGGGACATTAACAGAAGGTAAGCCGAGCGTTACTGACCTAGTAGTTACTAGTGACGGGTTACAAGTGACTAATGCGCTACAAATTGCGGCAAGTCTAGAAAAGAAATCTGAGCACCCTTTAGCAGAGGCAATTGTTAGCAAAGCTAAGGAAGACAATTTAGAATTTTTAGAAGTAAAGGAGTTTGAAAATTTAGAAGGTAGGGGAGTTAAGGGTAAAATAAACGGGGAGGTATATTTTGTCGGTAGTCCAAAACTTTCCGAAGAATTAAATATAAAAATTCAAGCAGAAAAAATTAGCGCTTACACAAAACAGGGAAAAACTCCGGCGTTTTTAATGTCTCAAACAGAAGTCTTAGCAATTTTAGCTATTGCGGACAAACCAAAAGACAACGCGGCTGTAAGTATAAAAAATTTACATGACTTAGGTATAAAAATTATTATGCTTAGCGGCGACAACAAACAAACTGCTGAGTTTATTGCAAAAAGTTTGGGCATAGACAATGTAATTGCCGAAGTTATGCCGCAAGGGAAACTGCAAAAAATAATTGAACTTCAAAAAGAAGGCAAAGTTGTGGCAATGGCCGGGGACGGTATAAACGACGCTCCTGCGCTCGCGCAGGCCAACGTAGGCATTGCTATGGGTAGCGGAACAGACGTGGCCATAGAAACTGCCGACGTAACTTTGCTTAAGGGTGATATTGCAAAAATTGCGGTTTCTATAAAATTAGCCAGGGCGACCATGTCTACTATAAAGCAGAATTTGTTTTGGGCATTTGGCTATAACATTATTGGTATTCCGCTTGCCGCCGGTTTGTTCTATCCGTTTTTTGGTTCGCTTTTAAATCCAGCTTTTGCCGGACTGGCTATGGCTTTTAGTTCGGTTATGGTAGTTAGTAATTCTTTAAGACTAAAAAATAAAAAATTGATATAATAATTACTATATGACTTACGCGCTAGCCAAATAATACTGTTCGACCCCGTATCAAGTACGGGGCAGGCTCTTGTGGAGAACCTATTATTTGGCTTATAAATCAACGGAAAAAATGCCTTCTCCATAAAGTCGAAGGATATTTTTTCTTCCAAAACTACCGAATATGTAAGTCCTGTACTATATGGAAAATGCATCAACCAGTTTTATTGCAGTATTTTTAACCGGACTTTTAACCGGAGGTTTAACTTGTTTGGCCGTACAAGGTGGCCTGTTAGCCGCGACTATTGCCGAGCGCGAACAAGAAAGGCTAAAAGAAAAAACTACGAAAGGCGCGGCGCGGCCAATTTTGGCATTTTTAATTGCCAAATTAATTGCCTACAGTATTTTAGGTTTATTTTTAGGTTGGCTTGGTTCAGTAATGCAGCTATCTTTAAGTTGGCAGCTTATTTTACAGTTTTCTGTAGCGATTTTTATGGTTGGAACAGCGCTTAATTTGCTTAATGTGCACCCGTTCTTTCGCCATTTTGCAATTCAGCCCCCTCGTTTTTTAACCAGGCTTATAAAAAATCAAACTAAGAGTAAAGACATTTTTGCGCCCGCGCTTTTAGGCGCGTTTACGGTATTTATACCTTGCGGTACAACACAGGCATTTATGGCTTTGGCTATTGCCTCGGGCAGTCCACTTAGAGGACTTGCTATTATGTACGCTTTTATTTTAGGCACCATGCCAGTGTTTTTTGTTTTGGGTTATACCGCCACCAAGCTTGGAGATTTTTGGCACAAAAAGTTTATGAGAGTCGCGGCTTTTGCAATAATTATTTTAGCACTATTTAACACTAATAACGCTATTGCTTTAACCGGCAGCCGCTGGACTTTTGGTAATACTGTGAAGGCAGGATTTTGCTCAATAGCCTATTGCGACAAAGAAGAAGTTGTGGCAGCACAAGGAGAGGACTTAAATATAAGCATTGAATCCTCCGGTTATAGCCCAAAAAATTTAAGTGTTAAAGCGGGAAGCACCGTTAAACTGCATTTAAAAAATATAGACAACTATTCCTGCGCCCAAGCTTTTACCATTCCTTCTTTAAGGCTCCAGAAAATTGTCCCGCCTGGAGAGGAAGCAGTATTAGAGTTTACTGCACCCAAAGAGAAAGGGCAGTTAGCTTTTATGTGCAGTATGGGAATGTACAGAGGAGTTATAGATGTTAATTAAAATAATGATACACATTTTGTTTATATGATTACCACACAAATTTTTAAAATTTCCGGTATGCATTGCACTTCTTGCGCCATGACTATAGATATGGACTTAGAAGATTTAGACGGAGTAGAGGAAGCAAGGACAAATTATGCCAAACAATTTTCTGAAGTAAAATTTGAAACAGAAAAAGTCAGCCCGGAAAAAATTATCGAGACAATAAAGAAGACTGGTTATGAAGTTGTTTAAAATATAATTATAAAAGTAAAATTATGTCTGACAGCAAAGTTTTAGAACCTTTTGCTACAATTCTAAGTACTGTTTTGCATAGCAATGTTATGTCTATGGGTTGGAGACACGAACTCGCAGAGTGGGAGAGAAAAGGTAAAAATGAAATTTTAATAAAGACTCAATGGGCAGAAGCCGCATTGGAAAATTCTATGCCCGTAGAAATTTTTACAAGTCTTTCCGGTTATAATGTTGGCACAGAAGAAAAAATGCGAGAGTGGCTTTGTTATACCTTTGAACAATATTATGGAAGGCCTCCGGAACCTAGGGATTACAAAAAAACTGAAGGCTTATTATAAGCTTTCAGTTTTATTTTAAGCAAATGGTGTTTATAGAATGATGATTAATGTTTTTCGGTCAGTAAACACGCGCCGTTAATGCAGAATCTTTTTCCTGTTGTCTCGCTCGGACCGTCATCGAAAACATGTCCAAGATGCGAGCCGCATTTAGCACAGGTCACTTCGGTTCGGCTCACTTGCCCGCCGAAGCCTTGGCGAAGGAGGGTGCCGTATTCATCATCTTTTTTTAATTCCACAGCTCCTGGCAAAGCTTGGTCAAAACTAGGCCAACCGGTGCCACTTTCAAATTTAGCGTCGCCCTTAAAAAGCACGTTGCCGCAAACTGCGCAGGTAAAATCCATATTTTTGTCGTTCATTTCTAAGAGAGGACTGGTAAAAGGTTTTTCAGTTCCTTTTTCGCGTAAAATTTTGTATTGCTCGGGAGTAAGACGCTGCTTTAAATCTTCCTCATCGATTTGAATTTTTTGGTTGTTAGTCATTGTAATTTTTTCAAGATATTAAGATATTAAGATATTAGATATTGGGATATTTCCTAGCGTTTTTCTAGTATCCTAATATCCAATATCTATTAATATCTTTCTTAGTTTTACATCCCAAGAGTTTCGTCCGCGCTTGGACCGTAAATGGAAGGCACTTTGCCGCCGGCCATTCGAATATAGACCGAGAACTGGCCGCGGTGGTGTACGCTGTCCATATGCATTGCCCAAATGGCGTCTATGGCGCGCATTTCGCCCGGACCCATTTTTACCATTTTATTTAAAGTTTCTTCACTGGCATTTTCTATAGCCTCGTCTGCCAGTTTATGATTTTTTTCAAACAGGCTTATTGCTTCTTCCATGGAGGAAGTAGAATGGGGAGGAAGCTTGGAAAAATCTATTGTGCCTTCTAAGGCTTGCATATTAATTAGTTGTTCAACGGCTAAAGTTTCTACTAACTCTTTGGCAGAGCGAGAACGTTCATGGGGCTTAAAATCTGCTTTGTCAGTAGGGAAGGCTTTAATTACTTTTAAGCTAATAGGGTATTCTCTGGTTCTTACTGTCATAAGCATTTGTTTTTCGTTCACCCCGTTAGATTTTGTTGTGTCGTTTGTCATATGATTGTTGTTATAAACCCTATTAATTTACTTAATTCATTTTTTCAAAGTAAATAAATCTAAAGGGGTTCATAGTATGCCTTTCTATTACTTTTAATTCCGAAACGAAAATATTGTTCGACCTTGTGGAGAACAAGATTGAGTATTTAAACCAAAATTTTAGGTTCTCGACAAGTTCGAACACTAAAATTTTTTCGTTTCGTTATTCAAGGTTCGGTTAGTAGTTTAGATATAAATTGTAACATTTTTTTGACAAAAGAAAAACTTCGTACAACACGAAGTTTTTCTTTTGGTATATTTATGTTTAGAGTCGCGAGGAGCGTAGTTCTATTTTATGATGTTCGCTTTGCAGTTATCTTTTAACGGCGGTGAGTGGTGGGAACAGGAGCGGCGACATTAATTATCAAAGCCGTATTGTATAAGCACCACCATATTTAGTGCTCTCATTTTTTATTTTTCTTAAATTTGCTTGTTCTTGTTTTAATTTTTCTTTAAGACTTTCAACATGAGACCTGATTGCTTCTTTTCTGATGTTATCTGATTCATCTTTTTCCTCTTTTGTATAATCAAAAACTAAGTCCTTTAACCTATTAATTCGAAATAAAGTACTGGAATAACGTGTTCTTGGTTGGCCATCCTCAGGATCAATACTCTCATTACATTCAAAAGCCTCAAAAGATCCGTCGTCTTTTCTAACAAAAACTTCTGTTTTACCAGGTGTTTTTTTACGTTTTTTAATGTCATTTAAATTAACCTTTGTTTGCCATAAGTCATATTCTCTTCTCTTTGTAGGATCTTTAAGAGCAGTATATGCCTCTGAAATGAATTGATATTTTTTTGTATCACCACCCTGATCAGGGTGGTTTTTTTTAGATAATTTTAAGAAAGCCAGTCTTATTTCATCTTCATTTGCGTCAGGTGAAATACCCAAAATTTTGTAATATGTTCCTGTGTCAAATTCTCTTTCCGCTAGACTGGGTGTAAGACCCATTTCTCTTTTCATATATTTTATTGAATGGTTAAATTTTATAATTATGTACCATTAGTATAATAAATTTTAGCAAAATCGCTACAAGACTACTTAAATTGTGAAGCAGTTTCTTCTAATGCAGGCTCAATAGTAATCGCATGGGATGCACCATAAACTATAAATGGACTTTTCCCATCCTTTAAGGTTTCAAAAACTTTGGTGGTTAAATATTTATCGCGGGCAAGATTGTAAGCAGAGGCAATTTGATTTGTTATAGCATTTAGACCTTTTTCGTCAAGGGGGTCATAAAGTGCATTTACGTCTTCGATTGGGATTTGCTGCTTATCGCGGTTAAGTAATGCATCTAGTGAAGGTATTAGTTTTTTATCAGACATTCCTGACATTTTGCTAAAAGCTTTATTTGCACCCTGTAAAGCTTCTTCTATTACAGATTGCATATATTCCCTTAATTTTTTTGGGTCTTTTGCAATTTCTGCTAAATCTTCACCTTTTTTTAAATCTTTAATCCAAGTAATTCCTGTAAGGTTTTGCAAATAAAAAAATTCGCGAGCAAAATTTTTGAGAGATTCCTGTCTAAAAGCTTCATCTCTGGGATTATCTGGCATTCTGCCCACGGAAGATGTAATGTCTCTAAGTAAAAAAGTAAGAGCAATTTCTTCTTGGTTAAATCCTTGATTTTTTAATTCTTGGACAATTTGGTTTTCTGGTATTTCGGGCGAGGTTATTTCAATACCCTGCTCTTTTGCTGTCCACATTAAAGCGCCTGTTTCTCCAAATTTTTTTATAGCTTCATCTTCATTTTCTATTCCGACTAACATTTCGTTTGCTTTTTGAATATCCATTCCATCGCTCATACCCTCAACCATAAAAACTACTTTTTCAGGCGGAACATTTTTCAAAAATTTTGCGCGTTGAGTGCGTAACCCTGAAATAAAAGGGCTTTCAATATCTGAAGTGTGTGCAGTTCCAAAAAACACAAGACGTTGTTGCCCGAGTTTGTGTTCAATTATGTAAGGCTTGTCTATTGTTTGGTCCTCAAGTTCCCGGCGGTTTGGGTCATTATGTGAGCGAAATTTTTTAGTAGCTTTTGGAACAGTTTGTTTATTCTCGCTTCGACACACTTCGCACGAATCAGGTAAATTTCCGTGAGGACATATTGCGAAAGTTTTTGTAATGTCAGCTGATAAATCTCTATTCATATGAGGTAATTTTAGCATATTTGATAAAAAATTTCTTTAGGAAAAACTTCAACATATGTTGAAGTTGTGGCTAACCCCGCACCACAGAAGGGTGCGGGGCGCGGTGGGAATACTTCCATTATCCTAAGCCATACAAAAAGCCTACTTAAAAAGTAGGCTTTTTATATGGGGCGGCTAACGGGAATTGAACCCGTGTTCCCGCTGCCACAGAGCGGTGTAATAACCACTATACCATAGCCGCCATAAATAAGTTCCAAGTTATAAAGTTTAAAGTTACAAGCTCTAAACAAAAAAACTCTCACACAGTTTATCCGAAACCCGGATTCGTGAAGAGTTATAATTTACCTGCTGTGTCAGGTAAAAAAATTATAGCATTTTGAGAGATTTTAGTCAATATTTTTACTCTCAACTATAGGAATAAAAGTTAGTAATTTTTGTAGTAATGTTAAAAGGGTTCTTTAGTGTTATAATTTTAATATATATGCAAAAAAAGAAAATTGTTATTGTTGGTGGGGGATTTGGTGGAGTTTATACTTATTTGAATTTATGGAAAAAAATAAACATAAGCCTGACTGAGTTAGTTTTAATCAGTAAAAAAAATTATTTTTTATTTACTCCGCTGCTGCATGAAGTTGCTACTGGCTCTGTTAATCAGTCGAATATTATTCAGCCGCTTAGAGAAATTTTAAAACCTGGTCCGGGAAGTATTATGGAGGAAGAGGTTTTGTCTATAAATACGCAAGACCAGATTGTTTTTACAGAGCAAAAAAAAATAAATTATGACTTTTTAGTTCTGGCAGCCGGAGCAAAAACTAATTATTTTGGGTTTGGACAGGAAATGGTTTTTGGATTAAAAGATTTACATGATGCTAGGCGGCTTAAAAATCATTTAGTGGAATGTTTTGAGAAAGCTGAATGGGAAGAAGATTTAGAAGAAAGAAAAAAACTTTTAACTTTTGTAGTAATTGGTGGAGGACCCACCGGCGTGGAGTTAGTAGCCGAAGTAGCTGAATTTGTAAGTGATACATTAGTAAATAGCTTTAAGAGTATAAAGAAACAAGACTTAAAAATATATCTCGTACAAAAAGGTGAAAAACTTTTGCCAAACTTTGACAGTATTTTAGCGGAAAAAGCAGCAAAGTTGCTTAGTAATAAAGCTGGACTCGAAATTTTATTTAATTGTGAAGTTTCAGAAATATCTAAAGATAGAGTCATTTTAAAAAACGGTAAGATTTTAAAGACAAATACGGCAATTTTATCAGCTGGTGTTAAACCAAATAACTTTGATTTAGGTGAATTGGTAAATCTAAATAAAAAAGGTCAGATTTTAACAAATTCATTTTTACAAATACCGTCTTTGCCAAATATTTTTGTGGTAGGTGATATGGCTGCAATAAATTGTGAAAAAAATAGTATACCTCAAACAGCCCAGGCTGCTGAGGCAGGGGCATTGGTGGTAGCAAAAAATATCAGTGCCATTATAAATAATAAACCCTTAACCAGTTTTTTGTATAAAGAAAAAGGTCAACTGGTTTCTTTAGGTAGATGGATGGCTATTGCGCAAATTTATAAAATTAAACTTTTTGGGCATTTTGCCTGGTGGGTCTGGAGGACTATTTACGCCAGTAAATTAATTGGTTGGGCCAACCGTTTGCGTGTGGTTTTAGATTGGACAATAGATATTTTTTATCCTAGAGATATTTCTAAATTTTAAATTTTATGAAGTTGATTTTAAAAATAATTATTTCCGGCTTGGCGGTTATGCTTGCGGCAAAAATTGTCCCCGGTATTTATGTTAGCGGCTTTGGTACCGCTTTGCTGGTTGCCTTGGTTTTTGGAATTTTAAACTCAACTTTAGGCTTCTTTTTAAAAGTTTTAACTTTCCCTTTAACGCTAATAACTTTTGGTTTTTTTCTCTTGGTTATTAATGCGCTTATGTTTCAAGCGGCAAGTTTTGTAAAAGGCTTTGAAGTTACAGGTTTTTGGCCGGCTTTTTTTGGAAGTTTAATAGTAACTTTAGCCAGTATTGCAAGCAAAAAATTATAGATAATTAAAAATCCGGGGATTATTTCCCCGGATTTTTAATTTGGTTTATTTTGTTTGATTTTCTTGAGGCGGTATTATTGACCTTAGTTGAATGTTCTGAGCAGAAATTGTTCCGTCTGAATTTGGGGTTCCGACAACAGTAATTTCTTTGCCTGTTACTAAGTCTGAACTTGTGCCTATGGCTGCTTTGTTAATTTGGGTACTGTCGGAATAAAAAATTATTTTTGATCCGCCATCCCGCATTTTTATAGTCAAACTTTTATCATCTTTGTTTAAAATTTCCCCTGAAATGAAACCGCCATTTTGAGGCATGTTTCTAATTGTTCCTGTTCCAGTTCTAAATTGTCCGGTTCCTTGTTGTCTTTGAGCGAAATTTTGACCGCCAGGAAATTGATCAGCTAGTTTGCTGTTGTTTTTTTGTCCCAGTTTGTATCCGCCAAAAAAACTGGCTACACCAACAATTATAGCTATTGCAATTACTGTAGTAAGATTTTTTTTGTCCATGGTATTTATTAATTATTTTATTAATTTAAATTATTCATATCTTAAAGCCTCAATAGGGTTTAGTGCGGAAGCTCTTCTGGCAGGGTAGTAGCCAAAAATTATTCCGATTCCGGCCGATACCCCAAAGGCCAGAAGGATTGAAGAAATAGAGACGCTAGTTGCTATTCCGGCAAACTTTGTTACTGCAAATGCGAGTAGCCAGCCCAGTATTATACCTAAAAAGCCTCCTAAAAAAGTTAACATCAAAGCTTCGAATAAAAACTGCATAGAAATATCTTTTCTATGTGCTCCTATAGCTTTTCGTAAGCCAATTTCTCTTGTGCGTTCAGTTACTGTGGTTAGCATCATATTCATTATCCCGATTCCGCCGACTAGCAAAGAGATGCCGGCAATTGACGCAAGTAAAATGGTAAATATGCCTGTAACGCTGGAAGCCGCCGCTACTATGTCAGACTGATTTAGAACTTGAAAATCCGCCATTTGAGGATTTGAAATTTTATGTCTTTTTAAAAGCAGTTGGGTAATTTGCTGCTGGATGGCTGACATAGAATTTTGATCATTGGCTTGAATGCTAATTGTTGTTACATAATTATCGCCTGCCAAAAAACGCTGAGCTGTGGCGAGCGGAACGTATATTGCATCATCGGAATTACTAAAACCACTTCCGCCTTTAGCTTTAGTTACCCCAATAACTTTAAATTCAACTTTG
This sequence comes from uncultured Candidatus Saccharibacteria bacterium, assembly GCA_964453265.1. Classification (GTDB taxonomy): domain Bacteria; phylum Patescibacteriota; class Doudnabacteria; order UBA920; family UBA920; genus CAYVNU01. The sequence continues at coordinate 158,683 of CAYVNU010000001.1, forward strand.
TTGATTTTGACAGCTTGTCCTATTGGATCGGAATCTTGTCCAAATAAATCAGAGGCGGTTGTTGGCCCAAGTACGGCAACTTTGGAAAGATTTTTAGAATTTTGTTCGGATACAAAAACACCTCGGTCAATTTGAATATTTCTAACATCAGTGTAGGAGGCGACTGTACCAATAACTTGTGTGTTGGTATTTTTTGATTTAGCGGTTATTTGATAGCGCCTAGAAATTTCCGGTGCCACTGCTTTAGCCAAGGTAATTTCTTTTATAATTGCATCGGCATCATTTTGGGTAAGCGTTTGGGCGGAACCGCGTCCTGAGGAAACTTGAGTCCCTACCCCTCGGGCAAATCCCGGTGTAACTAAAACTAAATTTGAACCGATTGATTGAATGCTCGATTCAATTGAGCCTTGAGCTCCCTGGCCGATAGCTATCATGGCAATTACTGAGCCAATGCCAATTACTATACCTAAAACCGTCAAGCCAGAGCGGACTTTATTTACGGTTATCGCAGAATATGTTTCTTCTAAAAGGTCAGCAATTTTCATATTAATAGATTATTTACTTTTTTCATCTTTTAATATTAGACCATCTTTTATATGAATTATCCGGTTCGCGTGCATAGCTACATCATGCTCATGAGTTATTAAAATAATTGTCCTGCCTTCCGAATTCATTTTTTTAAATGTTGAGAGAACAATTAATCCGGTTTTTGTATCTAAGTTTCCAGTTGGCTCATCTGCTAGAATAATTGCCGGATTATTTACCAAAGCTCGGGCAATTGCCACGCGCTGCATTTGCCCTCCGGAGAGTTGGTTGGATAAATGTAAAAATCTGCTTTCTTCCATACCAGCTTCGAGCAGGGCTTTTTTAGCCGCTTCTTCGCGTAAATTTTTTTCGACTTCGGCGTAAACTAAGGGCAGTGCCACATTTCTTAAGACTGTCGCGCGTGGAAGTAAATTAAAAGATTGAAAAACAAAACCAATTTTTTTCTTTCGGACTTCCGCTAACTCATCGTCAGAAAGCTTAGATACATCTTGTCCGTCTAAAAAGTAGCTGCCTGAACTAGGGGAGTCTAACGCGCCTAATATGTGCATTAAAGTAGACTTACCTGAACCTGAAGGACCCATAATCGCAACAAATTCTCCTTGCTCTATTTTAAAATCTAAACCTTTCAATACCAAAGTTTCTTGATCTCCGTTTTTATATTTTTTTGTAAGATTTTTACAGGTTATCATTTACCTTGCTCCCGCTGCTCTAAAAGCATTGCCTCCAATTGGCAGAATGCTGTTTGTGCTCTTTGTTTGATTTTGTGTACCGGTACTTTGCGAGCTTATGGTTTGAGTTATTACTTCTTGACCCCCAGTGAGACCAGATATTATTTCTGTTGAAGTGTCATTACTTAAGCCAGTTTGAATATTCAGTTTACTTGGAACCCCGTTTTCTAAAATTTCTACATAGGTTGAATTGCCTTGTGTTTTTACCGCGGAATTTGGTACCAGTAAAATATCTTGTTTTACTTCTGTTATTACAGAGGCTGAGACGCTCATTCCTGGTTTAATTCTGTTGTCCTGTGTGTCAAAAGCAATTTTTACCGAATAAGATACAACTCCTTGATTGGTTGTGCCTAAAGTATCAATTTGAGCGACTGTGCCGGTTAAACTAAGACTGTCTATGGCATCAAAATTTAAAGTGGCTTTTTGCCCTAACTTTATTTTTGCTACATCGACTTCATTTAGTGAAATTTGGGCAATTTGTTGTTTGGCAATTAAGCTGCCCAAGCTTGATCCTGAGGAAACACTGGCACCTTTTTCAACTAAGAGTGTTGCCAAAGTTCCGTCAAAAGGCGCTCTAATTGTATACTTAGATAAATTTATTCTAGCGTCTGATAAGGCATCTTGTCTTAATTTGACAGTGAGTTCCGAAGATTTAATGTCTAATGGGTCTGCTCCTGCCTGCAGTTTTAGTAAATTTGCTTGATTTTCTTCAATTGTTCTATCGGCATTAACTAAGGCTTGCTTGTCGTTATTTAGTGAATTTTGACTAGTAAGTAAGCCAGAAAGGTGGTTGTTTGCAAGCCCGGTATAAGTGTTTAAATTATTTAAATGACTTGAAGATAAGGCGGCAGGGGTAAGATTTTTTTCTGTTAACTTATCGACATATAGTTGAATGAGATTGTTTGAACTTTTTATAGCTTCTGATGTTTTTTTTGTAGTTTCATAAGTTTCGGTTAAAAGTTTTTCAATTGTTTCTTTTGAGGAGAAGCGGGTGACTATTTTGTAGTCGTTAAAGTTCGCGTCGTAGGCGCTTTTTGCCGAAGCGTATTTTGCTATGGCATCATTTTTAAAACTATCTGCACGTAGAGTGTCGTATTGGCTAATAATGCTTGAATAAAAATCTACATTAGCTTGTCCGTTGCTATTTGATGTTTTTTCAACGTTATATAAAATATTTTGAAGTCCTGACATTACTGTTGGCAGGTCTAAGAAAGTATTTGAAATATTGTTAAAGCTATCTTCGTAGTCTTTGTCTAAGTTATTTTGGGAAATCTGTTTATTTTCTTTGGATTTATCTAAATTATTTTTTGCCTGGAGTAAAGAAAGTTGATCAGAGGCTTGTTGTAATTTTTGTAATGAAAGTTGGGCGCTATCTAAATTATTTTGTGCATCCCGAACGTTTTTTAAAGCGTCTGTTGCGTCAATTTGGGCAATTATATCGCCAGACTTTAAATCTTGCCCACTTTTTACTTTAAGATTTAAAATTTTTCCTGAAATTTCAGGCTTTATATCAACCTGGTTATCGCTGGCCACTTGCCCTGTCGCGCTTATTGAAAATATCAGCGTGCCATTTTTTACCTTTTGTGTAATATACTGGTTGGAAATTTTGGTTGGAAATATTTTTTTGTATGCGTAAATTGATAGTCCAACTAGGGAAATTAAGCAAATAAAAAAAATTATTGGTCTAGTTTTGACAAAATGGTAGAATTTCATTTTCTTGAATTAAATTTTAAGGGTATTTATATAATATAACACTTCACTACATTTATACATAAAAAGCTAGTATTTATTTCAAAATTAATAATTTGGTTAAATTTGTGTAATTTGGTATACTTATTTTGTATTTACTGAAATTATTTTTATATTATGTACTGCTTAATTTAAAGCTATTTAAATAGTCTTGTTTTATAGTTTGTTTAAAATCTATGCCGTATATAAGCCATTTATTGAATAATAAGGTTACTGACAGTTCAGACCATACTGTCGGGTATTTAAAAGATGTCTTAATTAGTGCTCAAAAAGATACTTTTGCGCCTTTAAAATTTTTAGTTATAGATACTCCGGGTAAACTTATAAAATTCGTAGCTTATGAATTCGTACAAAATTTTGATAAAGGGGAGATTTCTTTAAAGAATTTGTTTAGTAAAATAGCCTTAGATGAGTTGCCTAAGGAACAATTCATATATTTAAAAAAGGATATATTAGATAAACAAATAGTAGATTTAGAAGGTACTAGGGTTGTTCGAGTAAATGATTTGAGAATTGGATTCTTTGATCATAAAATGTCAGTTTTAGCAATCGATTCAAGTGTAAGAGGGTTGTTTAGGCGACTTGGGTGGGATAACCGTTTTATAAATGGTCTTTTTAAGTCTAGTTTAATTGATTGGCGCCAGGCTCAGCTTTTAGACAATGGGCCACTTCAGTTAAATACGAGCACAAAAGATTTAAGCCAACTTCACCCTGCTGATTTGGCTAATATTGTCGAAGAACTTGATGTTAAGCAGGGAAGTAATATATTAGAATCCTTAACTGATACTCAAGCGGCAAAGGTTTTAGAGGAAGTCGACCCTAATTTACAGAATATTTTAGTTAAATATTTAGGGCCAGAAAGATCGGCTAAAATTTTAAGTCAAATGTCTAGCGATGAGTTTGTCGACTTAATAAAGAGTTTTTCGTCTGCTGAATCAAGAGCTATTTTAGCAAAAATTAAGGGTAGTAAAGTAAGAAACTTGGAGAAATTAATGTCTTATCCGGATAACACTGCCGGAGGTCTGATGACTTTGGATTTTGTAACAGTTAGGCCAGAGTGGACTGTACTTGAAGCGGTTGAACAAATAAAAAAATGGTCACCTAATTTTAGGTCAATTGTTTTTGTTTATGTAACAGATGCGGATGGCAGCTTTCACGGCGTTGTATCATTGCGCAGAATTTTAGTGGCTGAAAATTATAAAACTATGGCTGAATTGTCTAAATCTTTTCGGTCTCCCGCTGCTTTAAAACCCACAGATAAAATTCCAAAAATAATCGGTTTAATGACCAGGTATAATTTATTTACAGCCGCGGTGGTTGATAAAGAAAAAAAACTATTGGGAATTGTAACGATTGATGACGTGATGCGTCAGTTGTACCCTAACGCTTAGTAATTATTATGGAAAGATTTTCCAGATTAAAAAAGCAGGTTTTACTTTTTTTGGCGGTTATTGGCCCTGGTTTAATTACAGCTATGGCGGACAACGATGCCGGCGGAGTTGCCACTTATTCTGTTGCGGCTTCCGTTTATGGTATGGCGTCTCAGTATTTTGTTTTGCTGACAACTTTGTTGTTAGCAATTACCCAGGAGACCGGCGCCAGAATAGCAATTGTTACCGGTAAGGGTTTGGGTGATTTAATTAGAGAGCAGTATGGAGTTAAAGTTTCGGTGGTTTTGTTTTTTATTTATTTTTTTGTAAATCAGGGAGTAGTTCTTCAGAATGTAAGCGGATTAAAAGCCTCAATTCAACTACTAAATTTGCCTTGGCAGCCGGTTTTAATTTTATCTAGTTTTTTGTTAATAATACTGGTAGTTTTATTGAACTTTAAAACTTTACAAAAAGTTTTTTTTACAACAATTTTATTTTACGCGACCTATATTTTTTCCGCAGTACTTACTAAGCCAAATTGGGGAGAGGCGTTAAAGGAAAGTTTAATTTACCCGAGTCATATTTCATTTACTGATCCGACTTATTGGTTTACTCTAATTGCTGTTTTGGGAACCACAGTAACTGCCTGGGGACAATTTTTTGTAAATAGTTTTTCGGCGGATAAAGGTTTAAAAATTCATCAGTTAAATCAAGAACGTGCTGAAATTTATTTAGGGGCATTTATTACCAACTTTTTTTCATGGATGATAGCAATTGCAGTAACTTATACTTTGTTTACCCATGGAATAAAGGCAACGGATGGTTTTACTGCTGCTAAAGCAATAGGGCCTTTTGCCGGAAATTTGGCGTACATTTTTTTTGCTGTTGGTTTGCTGGCGGCTTCTTTTTTAGGTCTTACAATTGTACCTTTGGCAACCGCTTATGTATTTTCTGAATTGTTTGGGTACGAAAGAACTTTAAACGCGAGTTTTGTAAAAGGAAAAGTTTTTTATGTATTTTTTATCTTACAAATTATTTTGGGTTTAATTATTACTTTATTTCCTAAAATTAGTTTGTTTAAATTAACTTTATTTGCCGATTATTTTAACGGCGCGTTGCTGCCCGTTATTTTTTATTTTCTTATTAAATTTTCTGAAAACCCTCAAATTATGGGACAATATGTTTCCAGAGGGTTTACAAAATTCTTTTTAAGGGCCGCCAGCTTGGTAATTTTCTTGGCAGTAATCGGCAGTTTTATTGGTAAATTTATACTCAAGCTTGGGTAAAATTATTTCGTAGAGACATATTATGAATATACTTTTTAAATACATTAAACCCTTTTGGAAAGTTGTGGCTTTAGCGCTTTTTTTAGCTGCTATAAACCAAATATTTTCTTTAATGGATCCTTACATATTCCGTCTTATATTAGACAACTATGTAAGCAAATTTGATACGCTAACTAGAACTCAGTTTTTCCAAGGAGTGGGGGTCTTGCTACTTCTTTCTATGGGCACGGCTTTAGTTTCCCGTATTGCCAAAAATTTTCAGGATTATTTTGTAAATACTGTAACTCAAAAATTGGGCGCCAAAATGTATACCGATGGCTTAGCTCATAGTTTAAAGCTTCCTTACCAAGTCTTTGAAGATCAAAGAAGCGGGGAGACACTTGAGAAACTCCAAAAGGTGAGGCAAGATGTGCAGGCGCTTATAACATCTTTAGTGAATGTTTTATTTTTTACTCTGGTAGGTTTTGTATTTGTAATTGTTTACGCCTTTTTTGTAAGCTGGATAATAGCCGTTGTATATTTAGCTATGGTTCCGCTGCTAGGTTTTACCGCGGTATTTTTAAGTCGCAAAATTAAAAATGTCCAAACCAGAATTGTGGCGCAGACTACAGCTTTAGCCGGTTCTACTACCGAGTCTTTACGCAACATCGAACTAGTTAAAAGTATGGGGCTTTCTGAAGCAGAAGTGGGCAGGCTTAATCATACTACCCAGGAAATTTTAAAATTGGAACTGGAAAAAGTTAAGTATGTTCGTTCTTTAAGTTTTATACAAGGTACACTTATAAACCTGCTCCGTACTATGATGCTTTTGGTTATGATGTACTTAATTTTTACTAAGCAAGTTACCTTTGGGCAATTCTTTTCTTTGTGGATATATTCGTTCTTTTTGTTTAACCCGCTTCAGGAAATGGGCAATACTATACAGGCTTACCGTGAGGCTCAGGCTAGTTTAGACAATTTTAGAAAAATTTTGAGTATGGAAACAGAACCGCTAAATGAAAATGCGGAAAAAATTGGCACAGTAACTAAAATTGCTTTTGAAGGCGTAAGTTTTAAGCATGTTACCGGCACCAGGCCAGCTTTGGACAAGGTGAATTTTCATGCGGAAAAAGGCGAGACAATTGCCTTTGTCGGGCCTTCCGGCTCGGGTAAAACTACTTTGGTAAAATTATTGGTTGGACTTTACAGGCCAATGGAAGGTAAACAGTTTTATAACCAGGTAGAAATAAATAACTTAAGCGTAGACGAACTAAGGTCGCAAATTGGACTTGTCACCCAAGACACCCAGCTTTTTGCAGGTACCATACGCGAGAATTTAAAGTTTGTAAATCCAAATGCTACAGACGAAGAGTTGTGGGTAGCTTTAAAAAAGAGCGCGGCCGACAGCCTTATGCAAAGGGCAGATAAAGGTTTAGATACAGTTATAGGCGAGGGCGGAGTTAAAGTTTCAGGCGGTGAAAAACAGCGTCTTTCCATTGCACGAGCGTTGCTGCGCAATCCTAACCTACTAGTCTTTGACGAAGCTACATCAGCTCTAGATAGCTTAACCGAAGAGCAAATTACTTCTACTATCCGTTCTTTATCGCAAGATTCACATCAAATAACTGTTTTAATTGCGCACCGTCTTTCTACTATAATGCACGCCGACAGAATATATGTTCTGGAAAAAGGCAAAGTTGCAGAACAGGGTGCGCACCAAGCGTTACTAGACCAAAAAGGTTTGTACTATGCTATGTGGAGACAACAGATTGGGGAAAGTAAGTAATTTAAAATATGTTTAACGAATACAGTAAATTTGAGATTGAACCGCGCAAAATATCCCAGGAAGTTGTAAAAGCATTTGAAAATTTGTTTCGGGGGAAAAAAGATGCCATGTTTAGTTCAGCAGTTAGCGCTGAAGGCAGAGCAAATCATCATAAGCATGTTAATGTTGGCTGTTGCATGTTGGTTTTAAATAAAGAGTTAAACTTGGCTGAGCCAGAAGTTTTTACCGGAGCGAACACAAAAGCAAGTCCTGCCATGATGGCTTGGCCTGACCGTGAGTGCGCGGAGTCCAGGTCTTTTTTAAATGCATTAAATATACCCAGGTCAGGCAGCGCCGAAGACCCAAACTGGAGTGGAGCTGATATTGGTATGGAGATGGGAACTTTAAAGGAAGGTGGCGTTGTCGCTGCGGTGCTAACAGTTTCTAAAAATGAAAATACCGGTGAACATGACAGATTAAACCATAGTGTTTTAATTTCTTGCGATCAGTGCGTAGTAAATTATGAAGGCTTAATGAAGTTGGGGATTGTTAATGAAGATACTATAATTTATAACGCAAGAATTGACGAGAAAGGCGAAGAACAGGAACATGTAGAGCAATCTTTAGGTAAGCTGATCGAAGATTTTTACAAGAAAAAAGAAAAGAGAGATCAGGCTATTATTGAACGTTTAGTAGCGGCAAAACATGAAGCTTTGAATGAATACCAAAGAGAAATATCCGATATTAATTTGCAGTTTGGCAGCCCGGCTGAAAATCCGGTTCCGCCGATTATGCCAGATGATAGGTATCAAGCTCAAAGGGGCTATCAACGTGAGAGAGTAGAAGCAGTTTGGGAGGTAATGGAAAATTGCCTAGCAGATATTATTAAAGCCGCAAAAGGGGCTGCGGAAAGAGGTCTTTCTAAAGAACGAATTGTTCAAACTTTAGGTTTAGAAGAATTTAAACTTGATCCTGATGCAGAAAAATTTACAAATAATGAGTTAAAAACTTTGGAAGAATTATTAAGTAAGGCACTGTTTCAAATTTATAGAAAGGAATGATTGTTTTTTGAAATCAGCAATCAAAAAGCCCGCCCTTAAGGCGGGCTTTTCAATTGGGCTGAAATATTGTATAATTGATTAATCTAAAAAGAGAATTTGTTGTGACTTTTAGTTTTTAAATAATAATTTTTTGTTGAAAAGCTCGAGGTCGTCACATGAATATATTTAAAATTTTTGCGATCCTTTTGAGGATCGCAAATGGGAACTGGGCTCTGCCCAGGAATCCAAACTCTTAACGTTCGAACCGACGCCGGGCTGCACAACCCGGCGTCTTCTATTTATCTGTGCAATTAGTGATATCAGTGCATCCGTGAATATTATTTCCAAACCACAATCGCAGTTTTATCGCCTTCATCAACCGCATTTAGATTATGGCTCCAGGCGCCGGCGGCATTGTAGAGGGTTTCGTAGGTGTATGGGTAGTTTCGGCCTTTTCGGGTGCCGGGGTCGTTGGTTATAAAGCCATTACTGTCCCAACCTTTTATAACTAGCATATGGTAAGGGGGGCCGGGCTGGCGGAAGTTGGGGTTACCAAGTTTGCGACCGTTTGCCGACCAAATTACTAGGTGACCATTGTGCAATTCTGTTTTAATATCATCTTCCGTCATATTTTTTACGAGCTTGGTCTGGAGCCCATAAACATCGCGCAGCATTCTTGCAGTCTCATCTGAATCAATATCCAAATAATAGCCAAAGGTTTGTTTTTCCCATTCAGTAATTTTAGAAAGCTCGCTTTCTACTAATTCTGGTTTTAAGGTAAGGGATGTATTCCCATTAAAGTATTGTTCTACCATAATGCTGCTGGTTTCTTCGCAGGCTTCGTTATGAAGTTCATCCCAGTTGGCTGTGGGGGCTTGAGGGGAAAAGGGGACTTTGAGTAGGAGAGTAGTGGGTAGTTGCCCGCCTGTCGGCGAGGCAGGTTGGTTGTTAGTTTGTAAAGGTGTTGATGACGATGGTGTAATATTAGTTTTACGTGGTTCTGAGGAGATTTGATGGTTTGTATTTGGAATATTAGAAATTTCTAATTTTGGATATTTTTGGGCAATAAGAAAAATAGCCGCGCCGGCAAATAGTAGCGAGGCTATCCAGGAGAAGTGGAAGGATTTGGATTTAAAATGGCGCATAGATAGATTTAAAAGATTGACCACAATTAAATAAAATTATGTAAAATTTTCGAGTTTGTGACAAATTTTTATTTAATTTTAATTAATCTTACTTATTTTTATTTAATCTCAAATTATTTCTTCTCTTTTTACCAACACAAAGTTTCCAGGTGGTAAGCTTGCTGGTAAAATAAATTTGTTTATTCTAATTCTTTTTAAGTTAGTAACGGTTAAGCCGACAGTACTGAACATTCTGCGGATTTGTCTTTTTTTCCCCTCATGGATTGTTATTAAGACTTTGCCGTTTCTGGTTTTTACTTGTGCCGGGAAGGTAGTTCCTGTGGCAATTTCCACACCGGTTCTTAATTTATCTAATTGCGAATCGTTAGGCTTTTCTTGGGTTTCTACCTCGTATTCTTTTTCATGCTCGTATTTAGGGTGGGCTAATTCTTGGGTTAAGTCGCCATCATTGGTTAAAATTATAAGACCTTCAGTATCAAAATCTAAACGCCCAATATTCCATACTTTGTTTCTTAGTTCCTCAGGCAGTAAACTAAAAATGGTTTTTCTGTGCTGCGGGTCGCTTTTGCTGACAACATAGCCTTTGGGTTTATTTAAAACAATATAAATTTTTTCTGGAGTGGTTTTAACTAATTTGCCGTAAACTTTTACTGTGTCTTTTTCCGGGTCTACTTTATCGCCGAGTTTTGCTTTTTTGCCATTAATTAAAACCTGTCCGGATTTAATAAACTCTTCAGCTTTTCGCCTCGAAGCAACTCCTGCTGAGCTTAAATATTTTTGTACTCTTTCCATGGAAGTAAAATTAAGTTGATTTTTTAAGATGAAAACATTACACCTGATATATAGTAGTATGATATATCATTTCGCATAAATATGCTATAATGATTGTAATTCTATGAATAATTTAACCGAGAAAACTAAAAAAAATTGGCCTTTAATATTTGCTTTAATAGCGCCTTTTTTAATGATAGTCGTAGTTGCTTTGTTAATTTATTTGCCGGGTTTAGGTAAATTTCCGCAAAAAGATTTTGTATACGCAACCGGATTCGATATTTACTATGGCTCTAGAATATATTCTGTGCAGAGTGGACATTTAATAAAGAGCAGTTTTTCAAATCAGGAAAAATTAACCCCAGAGATTAAAAATCCTGAGTCTGCGGTAGTTTTTTATAGATATAATGTAAAAACCAACACAGCTTTAGAAATAACTTTTGAGGAAGCTCAAAAATTAAATTTAGATCCGGCTAAAAAATCTGCAGATGGCTATGAAATTAGCCAAGGATCAGGCGGGGGAGATGGTTTGTTTTTTGGAGCCGGTCGCGATTATGAAAGTTATTATATTAGAGGCTATAACAGGAGCAAAAAATTAAATTTAAAATTAATAGGGCCTAATTATTCAAATTTTCAGTTTTTAGGTTGGATTAATTAAACATAATTTTATGGACAAACACGAGATTTTAGATTCAGTTAGGCAAATGGCAGCACAAAATCTTTTAAACAAAGAAGAACTTTTAGCAGCATTTTATGGGAGCTCTGAAATTTCTTCGGCTAAAGTAGAAGTCGGATTAAAATTATCGGACATTTTATATTTCATTGGAGCTGCTATAATTTTTTTAGGAGTCAGCGTGTTGGTTTATCAAAATTGGGATGTTTTTAATTCTGCAACCAGAATCACAATAACCACAGGAAGCTCTTTAGCGGCTTTTATTGTTGCGATTGTGTTAAATAAATATGAGAATTTTCAAAAAGCTTCAAATGGTTTTTTTATGCTTTTTGGCCTGCTCGCACCTTTGGCTTTAAATGTAGCCTTTTTTGAATCCGGAGTTGACTACACCACTAATTCAATTCAGGCTGCAATTTTTGCAATTTTAACCGCAGTATTTGCATCAGCTTTTTATTATTTTAGAAAAACAATTTTACTTCTATTTTTAATATTATTTTCCAGCGGACTGTTTCATTTTGTAATTAATCTTTTGGTTGGTTCTAATTTTTCTTCCCAAGACCAAGTTAAAATCTACGAGTATAGGTTTTTAATTCTTGGTCTGGGTTATATGCTGCTTGGTTATTATTTTAGTTCAACATTGAGAAAATCTTTAAGCGGGTTTCTAAATGGTTTTGGAAGTTTGTTGTTTTTAGGCAGTGCTATGGCTTTGGGCGGATATTCACCGAATGAGAATGTTTTTTGGGAATTAATTTACCCAGTCTTAGTTTTTGGCCTTCTATTTTTAAGCGTTTATGTAAAGAGTAAAGCCTATTTAATTTTTGCTAGTTTATTTTTAATCGGCTATATTCTTAAATTAACCGGCGAGTATTTTACAACAGGCTTAGGTTGGCCGCTAGCTTTAGTTTTAGCCGGACTTGCAATAATGGGGGTTGGTTATTACGCCGTTAAACTTAATAAAAAATACTTTCAAGCGCACGTGTAAGAATTTAAAAAATCCCCGCGAGCCGGGGATTTTTTTGTAAATTAAGCTAAGTAAGGTTATTTTTTTGTTTTTTAGCCGAGATATTAGTAAATAAATTACAGGAATTTTACCCTGTACCATTCACCGCCTGACTCGTCTGGTGGTCTCGATTGGAATCGAACCAATATCAATGCCTTAGAAGAGCACTGCTCTATCCATTGAGCTACGAGACCCTTCAGGCGAGTCGGGCGGGTATCCATTGAGCTACAAAAACCGCGAGATAAAAAAATCTTTTTAACATTCGATGCCAATATATTTTGTAAAATATATGGTGACCTCGGCAGGAGTTTTACCCCGCATCATTTATCAAAATTAAGTGGTGACCTCGGCAGGAGTCGAACCTGCGACCTCAAGCTCCGCAAGCTTGCGCTCTATCCAACTGAGCTACGAGGCCAGTTTATTAACTTAAATTAGTTGAGAAATGGTGCGGGGCGGGCCTGCGACCTTCAGCTCCGCAAGCTGACGCTCTATCCAACTGAGCTACGAGGTCATAAAACTTTAATGATTATATCATTTATTGTTAGTTTTTTCAATAGCCTATAATGTCGCAATTTGTTGTTAGATTTTGTTTTTTGGTAATCTTGACAAGAATATATTTTAGAGCTAAACCGAAAGTAGAGAGTAATAAAAATTAAAAAAAGAAAGGAGTCTCTAAATTAGATTTTAAATAAGCATAATTTCATAAAGGGGGTGATAGTTATGCAAAATTTTTACATGTATTTATGTGATGTCTGCGGTTATAGCAAAGAATATCCAGATGTATGTCCAAGATGTGAAATTCCGTTAACTGAATACAGCAAAGAGACACAAAAAGAGTATCAGATTAATATGGAAGAGGCTATGCGCAGCATGAGTGAATATAAGTGGTATGTATAATTTTTGCTTAAGAAAAAATTATAGCTCACAAATAATAATTAATAACTGTTAACTGAAAAACAGATGCATAATCAGACAGAATAAAAACCCGTCTTGGGGATGTAAGGCGGGTTTTTTGTTATAGGTTATAAATTAATGGTTATTAGTTTTTCCGTGAAATTTTTTATGTATATCTCTAAGTCCCTGATTGGTTATATGAGTGTAAATTTGAGTGGTAGTTATAGAGGCGTGGCCAAGTAATGTTTGTACGCTTCTAATGTCCGCGCCATTTTGTAAAAGGTCTGTAGCAAAGGAATGTCTTAGAGTATGGGGTGTAACTTTTTTCACAATTCCTGCTATAAGGCAACATTTTTTTATAATTCTTTGAATTTGTCTAACGGTGAGTCCATATGCTTTACGGCCTGTATTGCCAGTGCGGTCTTTTAAATCGTCTGACATACTTTCAATTTCTTTGGTAATTTTTTTTTGTTCAGCCGCAATTTTTTTAATTTTTAAAGATCCACCGGCTTCGTTTGGAGATAATGGAGTGTGAGACATTTGACCGATTTTTGAATGCCCGACGAACAGCGCTTTGTTGTTATCGGAGCGTTTTTTTAAGTATGCCTTTATTGCTATGGAGGCATCTTCTGACAAAAATACTAAACGGAGCTTTGCTCCTTTGCCACGCACTGTAAATTCGCGGCGGTCTAAATTAAGACCCTCACGCTTTAACGAGGCGAGTTCGCTAACGCGCAAACCGGTTGAAAAAAGTGTTTTAAGTATTGCGTCGTCTCGCAGGCGGGTAATTCCGTCTTTTTCTTGTTTTACCGCGTCAAATAGTCTTTTTAATTCCTCGGTATCTAAAAACTCAACTTGCCGCTGGGGATTTTTGGGCAGTTCAATTTTTTCTGGCGGCAAAGTTTCTACGTCATTCTTCATTAAGTACTTTAAAAATGCCCTCAGAGCTATTAAATGGTAGTTCTGGCTTATTAGTTTAAGCTGGCGGCCTGAGTCATCGGAAAGCCTGTTTAAGTACAGTCTAAACTTGTTTACTGAGTTTAGGGTTATGTCTTTAGGCTTAAGCACATTCATGCCTGCGGCAAAATCGGAAAACTTTTTTAAATAGCGGGTATAAGCCTCTATGGTGTGAGAGCTTTGATTTTTGCCAATTTCACAGTACTCCAAAAACTCTTGAATATACTTTTCAAGCTCGGTAGGGGGTAGCTTTAGTTTTTTTTCTTTTGTTTGCATGGTTTTTTAGTAGGTAGTCGGTAGTAAGTAGTAGGTAGTCAAACTGTTTGGCTAAACGCTACCTACTACTTACTACATGTTAACGTTATGCGACATGGTACTTATCCACAATACCCACAGAATATATTACGACAACGCAATTTATATATTTATTATATAACATTATGCGACCTTATCATAATGGCTTAATTATGCTATGTTTTTAGTATGATTTTAATCATATCCCCAAAAAATGTTTATTCGGCAAAAAGGTTTCTAGCCGAATGCAGAATTAAAAATCTAGCATGTAGAATTTTAAGCGTGGAAGAGTTGACTAGGGTAGATTTTAAAATAGATATTCAGCAGTACAGTTGTTTGTATGTTCGTAACCCATATTTTAAAGGCAGCCCGAAATACATTCCCAATATTATTAAGCTCGCAAAGCAGTTTAAGCAGGCAGGGAAAAAGGTTGTTGATGATGTTATTGCAAGCGGTCATTTAGGAGAAGGTAAGTGGCAAGATTATAAGGATTTAGGAAATGCTTTAATTGCTATCCCAAAAACTCTAAAAACGCACGGCCGTGCGTTTTTAGAGTTTCCGTATATTGTTAAATGGCAATTCGGCATGAAAGCTAAAGGAACTTTTTTAATTCGAAGCGAAAATGATTTAAAAAAAATCCCTAGCCTTATTCCAAAAAATGAATTAATGTTTCAGGAATACATAGAGGCAGATTATGAATACAAGGTTATTACGGTTGGCTACAAGGCTTTACCAATGGTTTTAAGGTTTGATTTTAATCGGAAGTCCGGCAGAGTGGATTTTTATAAACACCATGCTGTTAATATTGAGCAAGTAAAAGGTCTTAAGAATCTCGTAGAAAAAGCATCTAAAGTTTTAGGCCGTGAACTGGCAAAAGTAGATATTTTGCAAAAGGGTAATAAATTTTATGTTTTAGAAGTTAACCGTTTTCCCGGTTTTTATTGGCTTGAGAAGCGTTTAAAAATAAATATAGCCCAAGACTTTATCAAATATTTAATTAAATAGTTTTTGACTTAACTTGCTAAAATTCTTAAAATTTAGTATAATGGTCTATATTAATTAACCCACGAATAAGTTCGAAAAGCATTAATTAAAACTAAAAATTAAGTAAAATTGACTGCAAGTGCATTTAAATTTTATTTAATTGTTATTTGCTACTTATTACGTGTTGAAAGGCGTTTTCTTTTATTGAAAACGAATAAAGTATGCTTAGTCCTAAAGAAAAAGACGCGATAATAAAAAAGTTCAGAACTCATAAAGATGATACCGGCAGTCCGGAAGTTCAAATTGCAATTTTAACTGAAGAAATAAAAAGAGTTAGTGAGCATTTAAAAACTCATAAAAAAGACAACCATTCCAGAAGAGGGTTGCTTAAAATGGTTGGCAACAGAAGAAGGCTCATGCGCTATTTAAAGAATGAAGACCAAAAGCGATACGAAAAAATAGCAGATAAATTAAAGTTAAAAATTGTTGAAAGCTAAAGTATGGGCGATTTTGAAAAAGAATGGACTGATTTAGGCAGAAAAATTTGCCAAGCAGTTTACGTAAATAAAACCGTTCAAGAGATTAAACATTCTTTGCAAAAAAATGGTTTTTTGACATTGGAAGAAAAAAGCGAGTTTATTAATATTTGCGATAAGATAAAATACGACGTTATTTACGAAATTTACGGTAAAGAAGACACCGAGAGCTATAAAAAATTTAGCGAAGAATGGAAGCAGTGGTTTCAGGAAAAGGGTGTGGAAAGCCAGAAGGAAAGAAATCAAAGAAGCAGTGTAGATCATATTCTTTTTGGAAGTACGCCTGATCCTATTCAGTTTTTGCTCCATTTTGAAGAAGAAATGCTTGGAAGTATGAAATAGAAATTTAAAAAAAACCGCTGCCTTACAAAAGGCAGCGGTTTTTTTTAAATTTTTGTAAAGTCTAGAAGAGTGGTGGTTTTTAAGTCTGAGTGGATGGGTAGAGAAAAAATAAATGTGGAACCTTGGTCTTCGCCCTGGCTTTCTGCCCAAATTTTTCCTTGGTGCTGTTCAATAACAATTTTAGCAACATACAAGCCAAGACCAAGTCCGGCGCTGTGTTTTATAGATTCTTTGCCGCGGCTAAATTTTTGAAAAATTTCATTTTTTTCTTCAGGGCTTACGCCTTTGCCCGTGTCCGTAACAGAGAATTTTATTTCATCTGTATCTTCCCAAAGTTTAACTTTAACCGAACCATTTTTCGTATACTTTAAGGCGTTATCTATTAAATTATTCATTACTTGTTTAATTTTTTCTTTATCGGCCATTATTTTAGGTAAATTTTTCTTTGGCTTTTCAAAAAGCAATTTTAATTTTTTATCTTTTGAAATTGGTAAGAGCTGCTCAAACGCGCTGTTTGCCAGCGGCAATAAATCCGTTTCTTCAAAGAGAAATTCCATTTTGCCGCGCTCGATTCTGGATACGTTTAGCATGTCGTCTATAAGCGAAATTAGAGCGTTGTTGGTTTGGCTGGTTTTTTGAATAATTTCCAACTGTTCTTTTTTTATTTTTCCGTAGTCGCCGGAAAGCAGAGCGGATAAATACCATTTAATTGTGGCCGGAGGAGTGCGCAGTTGATGCGAAGCTATAGTAATAAATTCGCTTCTGGCAATATCCAGAGCTTTTAGTTTTTCGTTGGCATTTTCTAATTGTTTGGTTAATGCTTCTAAAAGTCGCCTTTGTTCCACCTCTTTACGCACGCTTCTAATTAGCAAATAACCGAAAATTATCGCTGCTGAAAAAATTGTTATATCTATAATTCTTTCGGTTGTTGTTCTTGATGTAAAAATTTTGGAAAATAAAATTGTAGCTAGAATTGCTGTCAATGCTTCGGTGGCAATAATTTTTAAATCAAAAAGCCCGTGCTTAACAATCGCGTAGGCAATAAAGGACATTAAAATAACGGGAAAAATCGGACCTAAAAATACAAATGCGGAGGTTTTTAAAATAACTACAAATGTAACGGTGGACAAACCCATTAAAGAAAAAGAAGCCAAGACCCCAAATAATAGGTATTTGATTTTAATTTTTTCTTCGCCGATTGCTTTTTTATATCTGGTAATTAAAATAACAAAACTTAAAATAAACAAACCTACAAAATCGGCAAAAAAAATCAGCACACCTGGCCCAGGAGTAGGGACAGGATTGCCGTTTGGGTAAGTAATGCCGGTAAAAACAAATGGAAGCAGGGAAGCCGCCGCTGACATAAACATTAAGCAGAATAGCAAAAAAATATAACTTTTTTGCATGCTTATTCGGTCGTTTGGAAATGTGTGGACAAGCAAAATCAAATTAGGTCCGATAAACGAGCAGGTAAACATTACAACCCGTACCCAGAATAATTGGCTGTCGCCAATACCTCCCGGCGGATGAAGCGATAGAAAATTTACAATAATATATAAATTGGTAATTATTGATAAATTAAAAAATAACCTGTGGGTCCAGCTTTTGTTATTTTTTAAAACTACCATCAAGCCTAAAAAGGTATTGGCGCAAAAGGCGATAATGCCTAAGAGTAGTTCAATTTGTATATTTTGCATATTTTGATGTTTGTTAATTAAATGATACTCTATATTTATAAAAAATAAAAGTTATATGCTGGAAAAAAATCAAACGCGAGGCCAAAAACAATATACTCAGGCAGAATTTAATGCTTTAAGTGAGCATAAACGGCTTGAGTATTTGTGTTTGCTGGGGCATTTAGCGCCTAGTTCACATAATACCCAGCCTTGGCGTTTTTTTCTTGACTTAGACAAAAAACAAATAAAAATATTTATTGATAGACGTTTTATACTCAATGAATCCGATCCGGTTGGCCGGGAAACTTTGGTAAGCGCGGGTTGCTGCGTGGCGAATATTTTGGTTGGCGCAGAGCATTATGGTTTGCCAAACAAGCTTACATTATCCCGTTTGTCAAAAAAAGATTGCTTGCCCCTTAAAGGAGATAAAGGTAGGTATAAAATGGCAGCAGAAATTACTTTTAATAGCTTGGAAGCCAAAATACAAACAGGTTCTTTATTCGGACAGATTTTTTATAGGCAGGTTGTACGCGCGGAATTCGATCCGCAAATTTTCTTGCCGCAAAATATTATAAAAAAACTCTCCAGTTTTATCGATGGAAAGAAAATTAAACTTCATTTAGTTGAAAAAGGCATTTTAAAACAGTCACTGGCAGAATTTCAAGGTCAAGCCGATAATTATGTTATAAATTCCAAAATTTTTAGCAGAGAATTGGGAGAGTGGCTTTTGCCCAATAACACCAACTCACATTTGGGCATGCCGGGAAACGGCTTTGGTTTAAGCGATGTGCAGGCTAAGCGTTTTCATATGGGTCTGTTAGGAAAACAGCCGCTGGAACCGGAAGATGGTTTAAAATTTTCCATGTCCGGTAAAATATATTTGGAAAAATCGCCTTTAGTTGGTTTGTTAACTGTGCAAAAAGATGAACCGGAATTTTGGCTGTTATGCGGCATGGCGTTAGAAAATATTTTTTTATTTTTACTCAAGCAGGGGTTTAGTTTGGCTATACACGCTGCAATTGTTGAGGTTGGATTAATAAATAAAATTTTTGCCGCAACCTTGGGTACAACCAGAAGACTGACTGCTTTATTTCGGGTAGGAAAAGTTAAAAATTTAAAAGATCTACAAAGGCCTTTTTCTCCACGTCTGCCTTTAGAAGAAACTTTTTTGTCTAGCGATACATTTTAACTTTAAAAGTTTTTTTATTGAAAATTACTCTGCTTGGGTATGTATGCCCAAGTAATATTCTAGCCGCAGCTTCACTAACAATGCCCGCAGCAGTATTTATGGTTGATCCGAGTTGGGGGATAATGGTAGAGGTGGGGATTTCGGTTTTGTTTTCAATAATTTTTTTTAATTCGTCTTGCCTATAGTTAGGTCCTATTAGCGAATCGACAAAATTGAAAAATGCTTTTCTTTCACCGGGGTTGCTGTAAACATTTTCCATAGCGTTTATTAGTTCCACATCTGTCTTACTATAGGTTAATTTGTTTTCTTTTAAATCATATCGGCAAATATCCAGCTGAATGCATGAGCCTACGTCAGTTACCATAAGCAGGGGTATTTTCCTTTTTCTAGCTTCTTGCCTAAGTAAAATTTTTATTCTTGGGTCGTCAACTTCTTCAATAATCAAATCCAGTTTTGGCTCGTTTTTTTGCCCGTCAAAATAAGCATTAATATTTTCCGCAGTTAGCCCTTGGTCATAAATGTAAATATTTGCAAATGGGTTTATAGAATATATTTGCTCGGCAGTAACCGAGGCTTTGTTTCTTAAAAGCATATCGGCAGCATTTGTTCTTTCTGAATTCGGCAAAACCATATCTTTATAGCTAAGCCTTACGCGGTTAATGTTTTCCATTTTAAACAGGCTTTTGTCGGCAATTTTTAAATTTTTTGGGCGGATATCCATGCAAATACAATGGCTGATGCTGTTGCCCACGCTGCAGCCAGCAATGCCAATTGTAGAATTTTCAAATTTATTTTGGATTTGAGACCACGAAAGCTGGTTTTTTGGGTCGCTAATTAAGCTTGAGTTGCTGGCAACAGAAACAATACGGTGCCAAAATGGATTAGCAAACCTGACCAATTCTCCAGAGCGGGCAAAAAAAACATAGTAGCCATAATTTAGGTAATAACCTTTTGCATTTAAAAGTGCAGTGTTATAAATTTCCCATTCTTTGTTAAACAAATCCCTAAGCGTTAAATTATTTTCATACTTAGGCGAATTGGCTGACATGGTTAGGCGTTCATTTAATCCAAAAATTGTCGCTTGAGTTAAATCGTATTGCTTATTTTTTGGAACTTTAAAAGTTTTTTTATGAATTTTAATTAAAGCCGAACCATTTTTATCGTATTTAACAAGGCCTTTTTTATGGGCAATTTTAGTTGCTATTACAAAGGGTTTTATTTGATTAAAATTCATTTAAAAATTTATTAATGCTATTTAGCCAAGGTTCTTTATGCAGAAAATAAAAGTCCGGACCGTCATTAACTTCCGTATTTAAAATTTCTCTTAGCCTTTCGCCCGATATTTGAGAGTGCTTAAGGTGCCCGGAAGTCAATAATAATTTTGGTAGCAGTTTTGTTTCCGGAATTTTAAGATTGCCGGTAGAAAGTATTTTTGCCGCTAATTGTTTACCTAAATAAAAATTTAATGTTGGCTTTGAAATTTGACGCGAGTTTTCTAAATTTTTTATAGCTAATTTTAAGTTTGGCAAATTTAAAAAGTAGCCGGGGAATTTGTAGGCAGATACAGAGCGGTTAATTTTAAGATTTGAACGGAAAATGGTATTTGCTTTGGTAAATTCAGGCAGGCTGTTTTTTGTCAGAGATTTATTTATAACCTCGTTTCTGAATAATCCGGTTAAATATTTTATTTCTGGGCGAGTTTCTAAAAAAAACTTGTTTGCCAGGCAAAAAGCAAGTTTTGTAAATTTTAAATTTGTTGGTTTGGTTTTTTGCCGGCAGAATTTAGAAATTGTAACTAAAGACAGCAGCTTAATTTTATGTTTTTTTAAAATTGACTCCAGAGAAATATTTTTATGCCCAAAATGCAAAAAATCTTCCGTTGCGTAAGGATTTTTTTTGCCCGCATGCACAAACCTGATGCTAAAATATTCCGGTTTTTTAAACCCGTTTTGTTTGGCGCTGCACTCAATTAAGTAAACGTCGGATTTTTTGTCGAATTTATCTAACAAAGGAACTTTACCGTAGCGTAAATAAGCCTTTCGGCAAGCCAAAACTTTTTTTTGCAAGTTCTTGTTTTTCCATTTTTTTCCGCACGGTTTGGCTAGAGTTATAACCACCTTAAAATTGGGGAAGTTGTAGGAAATTTGGTTTGGGTCTTGTAACAGCATTGTTTATTAAGTATATCATAATTTTTTTTATCAAATTTTATAAAATGTGATATAATAAATTAAACAAATAACATGTTTGAAACAAAACAAAAAAAGGTTTTAATAGCCGAAGACGACGTGGCTATGGCCGAAATTGTTACCCATAAGCTAAATAGTAGTGGTTTTTCAGTGCGCCATGCTTCCGACGGCGCAATTGCACTTAAAATGTTTTTAGAGGAAACACCCGATATAATGCTGCTCGATTTAATGATGCCGGAAATGGATGGGTTCTCCGTTTTAGAAACAATCCGAAAAAATCCTAACAAAAAAATCGCAAATACACCGGTTATTGTTTTAAGCAACCTTTGGAGTAGCGAAGATATTTTAAAAGCCAAAGCTTTAAAAGCTAATGATTACATGGTAAAAGCCTACTTTACACCGGAGGAAATATTAGCTAAAATTAACTCAGTTTTAAACAAATCATAAATACACGAGCAGGCATGAATCACACGATATAAATTAGAATAGTTTAGCTTTGTGGCATGTGTATGATTGTTGTATTAGTGATTAATATAATTAATTTCACGTATGGTAAATGGGTACAGCGAGGACTAGAAGCTATCTTAGGGGGTATCTTCTGTTATAGTCATCGTCAACACATTTGGCATCGTGAAAAAGGAAATTTAAATGGAAAGCAAAAAAATTTCGTGTAAAATCGGCGAGGCTGATTTTACATTTGAAACCGGCAAACTAGCCGGACAGGCTTCTGGCGCCGTATTGGCCAGAGTAGGCGATACAGTAGTTTTAGCAACTACTATAATGAACGACAAGGCTAGGGATGGTATAGACTTTTTCCCGCTCTTGCTTGATTACGAAGAACGCCTGTACGCGGCCGGTAAAATAAAAGGCAGCCGCTGGATAAAGCGCGAAGGCAGAGCAACCGACGACGCTATTTTAAAAGGTAGAGTTATAGACAGAACTTTAAGACCCCTTTTCCCAGAAGGTATGCGTAACGACGTGCAGTTAACTGCAATGGTTTTATGTATAGACGGTGTAAATGAGCCGGATATGCTTGCGGTAAATGCAGCTTCCATGGCTTTGGCAATTTCCAATATTCCTTACGATGGTCCGGTTGCTGGCGTTAGAGTAGGAAAAATAGACGGAAACTATGTTATAAACCCAACCCATGAGCAAAGTGAAAAGTCTACTATGGACTTAATTGTTTGTGGTACTGGTGAGCACATAATTATGGTAGAAATGGGCGCAAAGTTAGTTACAGAAGAAGAAATTGTAGACGGTATAAAATTCGCCCAGCCTTACTTAGGTGAGTTAGTAAAGTGCCAAATAGAATTTGCTAAACAGGTTGGAAAAGAAAAATCTGAACCTATTATAGTTAAGCCGCACGACTCTATAATGGAAAAAGTTAAAGAACTTTTGACAGAAAGTAAAATGGATGCGGCAGTTTATGTTAAAAATAAAGAAGAGCGAGGGGAAAACATTAATAAGCTTACTAAAGAAGTTGTTGCAGAAGTTAAATCCGCAGTTGGGGATATAGAAGGCGTTAGTGTGGAAAAAGACGCGGCTAAAGCCATTGACTATGTTTTAAAGAAATATCAGCAAAAGCAAATTTTAGACAAAGAACGAAGAGTTGACGGTAGAAAATTAAATGAGACTCGTCAAATTACTTGCGAGGTAGGCGTTTTGCCGCGTACGCATGGTTCGGCTTTGTTTACCCGAGGCGAAACCCAAGCTTTAACAGTGGTTACTTTAGGCAGTAAGGGTGACGAACAAACCTTAGACGGTATGGAAGACCCAAGCGAAGGCCGCACTAAGCGTTACATTCACCACTATAATATGCCTGGGTACAGTGTAGGCGAAGTAGCTCCACTTAGAGGTCCTGGCCGCAGAGAAATTGGTCACGGCATGTTAGCCGAAAGAGCTGTTGAAGTAGTTTTGCCAGAGCAAGAAACTTTTCCTTACACTATGCGTCTTGTTTCTGAAATAATGTCTTCTAACGGGTCTACCAGTATGGCATCTACTTGCGGTAGTACTTTGGCTTTAATGGATGCAGGTGTGCCTATTAAACATATTATTGGCGGCTGCGCTATGGGTCTTGTAATGGACGAGAAAAATCCAAACAACTTTAAAGTTTTAACCGACATTGCAGGCATAGAAGACTTTAACGGCCATATGGATTTTAAAGTTACCGGCTCAGAAGAAGGTGTTACAGCTCTCCAGCTTGATATGAAATTAAAAGGTTTAAGTGCCGACATTTTAGCTCAAGCTTTAAGAGAAGCTAAGCCGGCAAGAATGCATATAATTTCTAAAATGAAGGAAGCTATTTCCGCGCCTCGCGCAGATTTGTCTCCTTATGCTCCTCGCATTACCAGCTTTAAAATTAAGCCTGATAAAATTCGCGAAGTTATTGGCAGTGGCGGTAAAACCATTAACGAAATTATTGCCAACTGTCCGGGTGTTAAAATTGATATTGAAGACGACGGACTTGTTATGGTTACTTCTACGGATGCCGAGTCATCTGCCAAGGCTGTTAAATGGATACAGGACATAGTTAGAGAAGTGGAAGCCGGAGAAATTTTTGAAGGCAAAGTAACCCGCCTTATGGATTTTGGCGCTTTTGTAGAAGTCTTGCCCGGTAAAGAAGGCTTGGTTCACATATCTCAATTAGCCAACTACCGCGTGGCCAGAGTGGAAGATGTAGTAAAGATCGGCGATTCACTCAAGGTGCAAGTTTCCGAAATAGACGACCAAGGCCGCATAAACCTAACACATAAGCCATTTGCTCCGGCTCCTACCCCGGAACAATTAGCAGCAGGTGCTGCGAGTGGCGGATTCGATAGACCTCATCGCGGTGGTGGATTTAATGGCCGAGGTGGCCACGGCGGCGGCAGACCACCGAGAAGAAATTTTGACAGATAAAATTAAAAAACAGTCTCGGGAATGTAAAACTTTCCGAGACTGTTTTTCTATAAAAAATATATGCAAGAAAATAATCAAAAAATTTATTCTAGTACCGGGCTGATTATTATTAAAGAAGATAAAATATTTTTAGCCAAGCGAACCAAGGGTTTGGGGGCGGGGAAGTGGGGGACAATGGGCGGACATATTGAGCTTGGAGAAACCCCGGAGGAAGCCGCGGCAAGGGAAGCTAAAGAAGAATTTAATATTGAAGTTGGAAATTTAAAATTTTTATATTTAGGTCATGAATGGTACGGGGAGAAACAGTATTTAGATGTAGTATTTACAGCCGATATTATTTCCGGAGAGCCAAAAAACATGGAGCCTGAGAAAAAGTCGGACTTAGGTTGGTTTGATATCAATAACTTGCCTGGGGAATTGTTTAAGCCTGTAGAAATAGGTCTTGAGGCCATTAAAACCGGAGAAAAATATTTTAAGTTTAGAGTTGAATAAAATATTAATTAAATAAATTTTTATGATTGAAAATTCTATTTCTTTTAGTGAAATTAATAAAAATTTAGAAGGGCCTAAGGATACAGTAAGTAAACTAAATCCGGATGCTCAATTTAGAATATTGAAAACTATTTACAGGGCGCTTGAAGATGAAATAAATAGAGAAAAAAGAGCAGAAAAATTAAATAGAGTATATGGTATACCTACGGACAAGATTTCGTTAATGGCGATGCGAGACTTTATTGTAAATAAATTAGGTATTCAAGCGTCTGAAAGTGGGTTGGAAAGTGAGGAAGAAGATACTACTAAATTAACTAATCGTGACAAAAAAGTTGATGCCCATGAAGGGTTTGGCTCGACTGGTTATCGAAAGATTGATAAGTCGCGGCAAAGTAAAAATTCAAGATAATAAAATAGCGTTGCTTAAGCATCTGGTAAAAAGCAACGGTGTTTGGTTAAAATCCGGCTAAGCTTAAATGGAAATAATAAATGTCATATTTTGAAATCCTAAAAAAAGACGAAACATCGGCCGCAAGGGCCGGTATAATTCATACCGCGCATGGGGATATACAGACCCCGGCGTTTTTGCCTATTGGTACAAAAGGCGCGGTAAAAACAGTTACGGCTGAGGAACTTAAGTTTTGGGGAGCAGATATAATGCTGGCAAATACTTACCACCTTTGGCAGCGGCCGGGCGACGCGCTTATTTACAAAGCCGGGGGCTTACATAAATTTATGAATTGGAAAGGTCCCATATTTACCGACTCAGGTGGTTTTCAAGTTTTTAGTTTAGCTAAAATGCGCAAAGTTATGGAAGTTGGGGTACTTTTTCAGTTTGATTTAGACGGCAAACAAGAAATTTTGTCGCCAGAGAAATCGGTGGATATACAAGCCAATTTGGGTAGTGATATTTGTTTAATACTGGATGATTTTCCAGGCTATCCTTTTGAGTATGAGCGCAGCAAAGAATCTATCGCATTAACTAAAAGGTGGGCGGAGCGCGCCATTAAGGAACACCAAAAAATTGTTTTAGATGGTGATCCAATTAACCCAGGACAAAAACTTTGGGGTATTGTTCAGGGCGCTTCGTTTCCAGATTTACGTGAAAGATCGGCTAAAGATATGGTAGCGCTAGGCTTTGAAGGTTTTGCAATTGGCGGCGTGGCAGTAGGTGAACCCCATAAGGAAATGATGCTAGCCGTTGAAGCTGCAATTCCGCACTTGCCGGAAACCGCGCCCAAACATTTACTGGGAGTTGGTACGCCTTTTGACATAGTGCAGGCAGTAAGCAGAGGGTGCGATACTTTTGACTGTGTTATTCCGACTAGGGAGGCGAGGCATGGAAGACTATATGTGAATGCAAGATACAACCTCTCTGCCTCGGATGCACTCGGCATCTCCCCTCAGGAGGGGAGAGAAATGCAGACTCCCTCTCCTTCTGAGGAGAGGGCTGGGGAGAGGTTGCAATCAGAAGGATATTCTACTTTAAACATTAAACTTGAACAATACAAAGAAGATTTTACAACTATAGATAATACCTGTGACTGCTATTTGTGCCTTAATCATACAAAGAGTTATCTACGTCATTTATTCGCAACCGGTGAGCCTTTGGCAGAGCGACTGGCCACTATGCATAACTTAAAGTTTTACCTAAATTTAATGAAGAAAATTAGGAACGCCATAACTTACGATTATTTTGAAGATATGGCCCGGAACTATAAAGAAATATAATAGTTGCGATCCTGAGCGAAGTCGAAGGGTAAAAAATTATAGGCAAGTAGGAGAGTAGGAAAGTAGTGGGTAGTAGGTAGTTAATATAAAAATCAATCCTAAAATTGGATTGATTTTTATATTTTTGGCAAAAATGCCTTGTTTTGCTATACTAAACTAAGAAAATTTAAGATGTGTGGTAACAAAGATCACCTTTGTGCTGCACAAAGGTGATCTTTGTATGACAGAAGAAAAAGACTTGATGGATAAAATTGTTTCCCTTTGTAAACGAAGGGGTTTTGTGTTTCCAGGGAGTGAAATTTATGGCGGACTAGCCAATAGTTGGGACTACGGGCCTTTGGGCGTGGAATTAAAAAATAATATAAAACAGCTGTGGTGGAAAAAGTTTGTGCAGGGCAGGGAAGACGTCGTAGGCATAGACGCGGCTTTAATTATGAACCCAAAAGTATGGGAAGCTTCTGGCCACGTAGCAACTTTTAACGACCCAATGGTTGAGTGTAAAAAATGCCATGAAAGGTATAGGGCGGATCAATTACCAGAAAAATGCGAAAAGTGCGGGGGTAAAGAGTTTACAGAGGCCAAGCAATTTAACTTAATGTTTAAAACAAACCTAGGACCAGTGGCAGATGAAAAGTCTGCAGTATATCTACGCCCGGAAACCGCGCAGGGGATGTTTGTAAATTTTAAAAATATTATTGACTCAAGCCGAAAGCAAGTGCCTTTTGGTATTGCTCAAATTGGCCCGGCATTTAGAAATGAAATTACTCCTGGTAATTTCATTTTTAGGACACGCGAATTTGAACAAATGGAAATAGAATTTTTTGTAAAGCCCGATGAGGCAGATAAGTGGTTTGAGTATTGGCTTGAGCAGCAAAAAGAGTGGCTTAAGGAAATGGGTATTTTAGAAAATTCAGTTTTTGTAGAAGTGCCGGAAGCAGACCGAGCTCACTATAGTAAACGAAGTATAGACACAGAATACAAATTCCCATTCGGACAAAAAGAATTATATGGCCTAGCTAACCGCACGGACTTTGACCTAAAAAACCATATGGAAAAGTCCGGGCAGAGTTTGGAATACGCAGATCCGCATACCAACGAAAAGTTTTTACCGTACTGCATAGAACCAACTTGGGGAGTAAACAGAACTTTGCTTGCCGTTTTATGTTCGGCTTTTGACGATTCTAACCCGGAAAATGTTGTTTTGCACTTGCCTCCTAAACTCGCGCCCTACAAAGTTGCGGTGTTTCCATTGCTTAAAAACAAGCCTGAGTTAGTTAGTAAGGCCAAAGAAATTTATCACGACTTGCAAAAACATTTTAACGTGGCCTGGGACGACAGGGGTAATGTTGGTAAACGCTATTACAGCCAAGACGAAATTGGTACGCCTTTTTGCGTAACCGTGGACTTTGACACAATAGAGAAGGACGGCTGTGTTACTGTAAGAAACCGCGACACCAAAGAACAGCCGAGGGTGAAGATTGAGGAGTTAAAAAATTATTTACATTCGCATTTATTATAATTTTTTATGAATAATCCCAATAAAAAAAATGAGCAGTGAATCAAAACAAATTTTTAAGGAGGTTTTAAATTTGGATCAAATAAAAAGACGTGCCTTAGAAGTAGCAAAAGAAAGGTTTCCGGAGAGGTTCGCAAAAGTAGATGAGCTTAGAAAATATCAGCCAAAATCTTCAGATTTAAAGTCAAAAGAGGAGATTGACACACTTGCGCAAGAGGTTGAAAATTTAAACAGTTTGGAGACTTCATTAATACAGCTCTTCATGCCAGGAATTAATTTCAGAGAGGACGTTATAGCCGATATTCTTCGCGAGTGGGACAAAGATTACGAGTTTTTGATAAACAAATGGAAAAAAAACGGTTAAAAAAATTACAACAGATAATTTCTAACCCAATTTTAATAAAGAAAAAACAAAACCTGTTTTATTTGACAGGTAGGTCTTTTGATTATAGAGCAGAGGAATATCTTTTGGTTACAAAAAAGGAAGTAGTTGGGTTTGGTTCTGGTTTAGAGCAAATAGATTGGGTAAAGAAATCGGACCGTTTGAAAAACATTGGAAGTTATTTGAAAGGCGCAAAGCAACTTGGTATAGAGTGGGGTTTTACATACGGAGAGGGTACTTACTTGAAGGCTAAGTGCAAAGGGCTAAGGGCTAAGCCGGAAAGAAGTCCGGTAGATGAAATGCGGCAAATAAAGAGCGCGGAGGAATTGGAGAAAATTAAAAAATCAATGCAGATTGTAGAAAAAGTTTTTGCGCAGGTTAGAAAAGAAATTACTAAGAGTGGAATGACAGAAAAAAAGTTAGCGGAGTTTATTACCAAAACCGGTTATAAGTTTGGCGCTGGCGATATTTCTTTTCCAGCTATTGTGGCAAGCGGGGTAAATGCGGCTATACCGCACCATGTGCCATCGGCAAAACGCTTAAAACCAGGGGAATCAATCATTATCGATTTTGGTTTCAAATACAAAAATTACTGTTCAGATTTTACCCGAACAGTATTTTTAAAAAAAGTTCCCAAAATTTTGGAAGTAGCATATAATCAAACAGAGAAGGCGTATAATGGGAGTATGGAGTTTGTAAATCACCCCTCCCTAGCCCTCCCCTTCAAGGGGAGGGAAAAAAGCAAACGCGTTGATACTAGGCTCCTCCCCCTTGAGGGGGGAGGCAAGGTGGGAGTGAATGGCGACCAAGTTTACCAAAAATCCGTTGATATTTTAGCCGAAAAAAAGTTAGACAAATATTTTATTCACTCGCTTGGCCACGGCACAGGTCTTGAAATTCATGAATTGCCTAACCTTTCTCCAAAGTCTAAAGACGAATTAAAAGACGGCATGGTGTTTAGTATAGAACCAGGCGTATATATACCAAAGCTTGGCGGTATAAGAATAGAAGATTTGGTATATTTGGAAAATGGGAAAGTAAAAAAGTTTATAAATGTGCCAACAAAGTTAAATCAAATTATTTTATAATAATATGCAAACAATCGAAACATCGCTTCAGCCCGAAACTACTGCCGAAATTAATAATGTGATAGAAATTATAGAAAGCTTTATAAGCCAGCATAAAAGAGATTTTGAAAAATTGAGCACCGACCATTCAGTAATTGGAAAAATAAATACGCTTCTTTCGGAAGCAAAAGAACACAAAAAAAATCTTCTTAATGGAGTTAGCTCACCGAGCGGTTACAACACGGGTGAGTTTTTAAGAAAAGCCGATGAGATTTTTAGGACTTTTGACAGTAATCCAAAAATATGAAATTTACTAAAAAAATATTAGCAAATGGGTTAACTGTAATAGAGGTTCCTTCTAGCGACGCACAGAGCGTGGTGGTGGATTTTTTTCTTAAGACGGGCAGTAGAAGCGAAACACAAAAAGAAAGCGGTATTAGTCACTTTTTAGAACATTTTTTGTTTAAAGGCACTAAAAAATATCCTACAGCTCTTGCAATTTCGTCGTTAATTGATTCCATAGGTGGGGAGATGAATGCTAATACCGGCAAAGAGCATACTCAGTTTTACATAAAAGCAGCATCGCAACATCTTGAATTAATTTTTGAAGTGCTCACAGACATGATACAAAATCCGCTCTTTGATACAGAAGAACTTGAGCGGGAAAAAGGCGTAATTGTGGAAGAAATAAATATGTACAAAGACACGCCAATGTACGAAATTGAAAATATTTTAGAGCAGCAAATGTGGCCAAAAGAAGCTTTGGGTAGAGACATTGCGGGTACCAAAGAAACCGTGACCAAATTTACGCGTGAAATGTTTTTAGACTACATAAACCGGCACTATCAAACTCCAAATATGATTTTGGGAGTTTCCGGTAAATATAAACAGGCTAAATTAAATAGTTTAATAGAAAAATATTGGAAAAAGCAGCCGCGCAAAAAATTCCACGGCTGGGATAAGGTCAGAGACGGTCAAAAACATCCGCGTTTAAAAGTTCAGTTTAAAGAAACTGAGCAGGCGCATTTAGCAATTGGTTATAAAGGTTTAAAGTACGGCGACAAGCGCAATGCCGCGCAGTCGGTTTTGTCCGCAATTTTGGGCGGCGGGATGTCTAGTCGTTTGTTTATAGAAGTTAGGGAGAGAAGAGGCTTAGGCTACTATGTTAGAGCTAGCGGCAGCTCTTATCAGGACACCGGCGTGTTTAATATTGGCGCCGGGGTGCAGGTGGTAAAAATACAAGAAGCCTTAAAAGTTATTTTTGAAGAATTGGAAAAAATTAAAACTGAGTTAGTTAGCGCCGAAGAGTTAAAAAAAGCTAAAGAATTTTTAAAGGGCAAAACCATTTTGGCGCTGGAAGACAACCAGGTTCGCCTTGATTGGTTTTTAGACCGAGCGGCTTTTTACCCCGAAATAAAAACTCCACAAGAGGCATTTGAAAGAATAGACAAAGTAACCGCGGCCGATGTTCAGAATTTAGCAAAACAGCTATTTAAAAAAGAACATATGAGTTTGGCAGTAATTGGGCCTTATAAGAGTGAGAAAATGTTTACAAAAATTGTAAGTATATAGTCATATGGGAGAAGTAAGACATATTCGAATAAACCCTGAGTTTATAAAGAGAACAAAACCAGATTCTGTAAAAGGTAAATATCCTTTCGGACAGGAATTGTTAGACAGAAAATTTTTTGAAAAGTTAGAGCAAAATTTATTACCGGGCGGACAGAAGTATTTGAAAGAATTGCTTGGAGCAAAAAGTTCTGATTGGGAGAAAATAATTAATAAATTATTGCCTTTCATTAAAAATGAAAATTTAGGCAATGCTTTGGTGAGTCAATTGCTGTCAAAAGGTGTTCCCGGCGTTGATAGCTATTTATCCGCTTATTCAGATAAGCTTGTACATCATAAACTATATTCTAAGACACCTCGTCAAGATTTAGTAGACAAAAGTGGCCAAATTAGAGGCGTATCTTTACCAAAAACTGGCTCGGAATTGTTTCTTATGGGTGGTGACCTTACAGGTAAAGTAATAGTTAGAATTGTAGCAAGAGATTCATTTTTATTATGGAAAAAAGCATTTGAGTCTGAATAAGTTTGGCGTGATGCAGGTTTTGATTATATTCCCATTGAGCCCATAATTCAAGAAAAGAGGCATAAACTTAAAGTTTCGGGCAATGCAGAAGCTCAAGTCCCTGTAACTTCAAAAGTTTTGGGGAAAAGCATGTTTGATTTTTTGTTAAATAAAAAAAATAGAAAATATATTGTGAGGCTTTGGGAGCAAAGAGAAAGAATTATTAGCGTTCTTAAAAATAAATTTAAAATATTGCACGGCCATGATCATACCGGCAATTTTTGTGTGGAAATGTATAATGGCGATCCTCGATTATATTTAATAGATTGGGATCAAGCAAAAGAATTAAATGAAGAAGGTTAAGTTAAGTATTATATTAAGAAAAATTTTATTATGAAAAATTTACTCATTGGCTGTCACGTTTCTGCTGCGGGAGGAGTTTGGAATGCGCCTAAAAATGCGGCTATTTTAGAATGCGAAACTTTTCAAATTTTTACCCGTCCGCCAATGGGTGGCCCTGCGCCTAAAATAGACGAAGAAGCGGTAGAAAAGTTTAAGGCGGAGATGGAAAAATATAAGCTAACAGATTTTGTTGTACATTGCCCGTATATTGTAAATTTTGGCTCTGCTAAAAAACCCACCTTTCATGGCTCTATTTCTATAGTGTCGGAAGAATTAAAAAGAGCTAATAGCTTGGGTGCAAAAATGGTTATGACCCATTTAGGCAGTTTTAAAGATTTAGGTCCGGAAAAAGGCATGAAGCAGGCGCAAAAAGGTTTTGTGGAAGTTTTGGAAAAATACGAAAAGGCGGCAAAAAACCCAAAAACCGAATTTTTGCTTGAAATAGCAGCCGGCAGTGGGGAAGTTATTGGTGATACCTTTGAAGAACTGGCAGAACTTATGGAGCCTTTAAAAAAGTTTAAAACTTTTGGCGGCATATGTTTTGACACTCAGCATGCATTTTCTTCGGGCTACGACATTAGAACATCAGGGGCCGTTAAAGACACTTTTACCAAGTTCGACAAAGTTATAGGCCTTAAGTGGCTTAAAATGTCCCATATAAACGACTCAAAAATAGAGCTAGGGGGCCGAAAAGACCGTCATGAACATATTGGTGAAGGAAAAATAGGGGAAAAGGGGTTTAAAGCATTATTAGTCTATTTAAATGAAGAATTTAGAATGCAAAATGCAGAATCCGAAACCTTTGCCTTGATTCTTGAAACTGAGCATGATAAAGTGAAAGAAGATTTGAAAATATTAAAGAAATTAAGAAATAAAATATAAAATTTATGTTCAATGAAAATGGTCCAAAGTCCTCGGAAAAAATACCAGGTAATATAGAAACCACAATTCCAAATTTACCAGAGACTGTTTTAAAAGGGGTTAAAAATGTTTTTATAAGTATCAGGGATTCTGTTGAGAAAGGTATTTAATATGAATGAGACTGTCAAAATTGAAAAAATTATTGAAATAATACAGGCATCTGATTTAGATCAGACTATAAAAGATATTTTAATTCGCGACATAAAAAGCGAAGGTTTAACTGAGTTTTTAAAAGAGCAAGTTATTGCTTATTGTGATAAAGCTATTAGTTTAATAGACAAAAGATTAGCTAAGGGCGAATAGGGATTTATGAAATTTGGAGAACTGGAAAAATCCACACAGATTATTTTAAAAGTTGTTTTTGCCGGTTTAGTACTGGCGTTTTTGTGGGTAGTTAGGGACATAATTGTTATTTTGCTTTTGTCGCTTATACTCGCTTCGGCTATGGACCCTATGGTTGAATATTTTAACCAAAAACGTATTCCAAGAGCTGTTAGTGTAATTACTGTTTATGTTTTAGTTTTGGGTTTTGCAGGCTTGATTATAGCTTTAATTATTCCGCCGGTTAGCGCTCAGTTTAAATTTTTTCAAGCTAACTTGCCGGAATATATAACAAATTTACAAAACAGATTTGGTAGTGGCTCCTTAGGCAATTTAATTTCGTTTGAGTCTTTTAAAGATATTATTGCCAACAAGGGGTCGGGTTCGGTTTTAAGTACAACTTTTGGGGTATTTAGCGGCTTGTTTACTTTTATTACAGTCTTGGTAATTTCATTTTATTTAGTTGCGGAAGAGCAGGGTATGAAAAAATTTGTTGCAACACTTTTACCGGAGCAACATCATGAGTTTACAATGGGACTTTTGGAAAAAATTCAAAAGAAAATGGGACTTTGGATTTTAGGACAATTAATTTTAAGCTTTTCAATTTTTGTTTTAACTTTAGCAGGCCTTTTAATTGTAGGTTTTATTTTTAAAGGTCAAGGCGCAAATCCTATACTCTCAAATGCTTTGCTGTTAGCTTTACTTGCAGGACTGTTAGAGGTTATGCCTTACATGGGGCCATTTTTGTCCGCAGTTCCAGCAGTATTAATTGCTTTTATTTACAGCCCTCCGCTCGCATTAGTGATTGCTATTTTGTACTTAATTATTCAAAAAATTGAAGGTTATGCTTTAGTCCCTAAAGTTATGGAAAAAACTGTTGGGACTTCACCTTTGGCGGTTTTATTAGCTTTGTTAATAGGCTATAAATTGGCCGGAATAATTGGTTTGCTTATTGGAGTGCCTTTGGTCAGTGCGATTACTGTGGTGGTTAATGAATTTTTGGCATCTAAAGCCACAAGTTAAAAAATTTGAGATAAAACTTAAAAAAAGCTATAATATAAAGGCCTATTTAGGCCTTTTTGATTTACCCCGTTAGAAGTTATTAATTGCTGTCTAAAATAATTTCCCGAGGTAAAATTTTGCTATATTTATTCTAATTAACTAATAGTTACTTTTAACGGGGTGAATAAATTTTATTTAACCACAACTTTACCATACGTAAATTCAGACCCGCATTTGGGGTTTGCTTTGGAATTGGTGCAGGCAGACGCCATAGTGCGCAGTCAAAAATTACTTGGCAAAGAAATATTTTTTAACACCGGCACAGACGAGCATGGTCTTAAAATTTACCAAAAAGCTTTAGCTGAAGGCAAAGATACGCAGGCTTACTGTGACGAATTTGCGGAAAAGTTTAAAAATTTGCTTCCGGCTTTGGGAGTGCTTCCGGATATTCATTTTATCCGCACCACTGACAAACACCATATTGCCGCGTGTCAGGAATTTTGGAAATTGGTAGACAAAAACGGGTACATTTATAAAGCTGAATATAAAATAAAATACTGCGTTGGGTGTGAACTAGAAAAAACTGAGAGTGATTTAAACGAAGAAGGAAAATGTTTAGTCCACCCGCATTTGGAATTAGAAATTCGCGAAGAAGAAAATTATTTTTTTAAATTTAGCGCTTTTGAAAAACCATTACTTGAACTTTATGAAAAGTATCCTGACTTTGTGGTGCCCGATTTTCGTTTTAACGAAATTAAAGAATTTGTAAAAAACGGACTTAAGGATTTTAGTATTTCTCGGAAAAAAGAAAAAATGCCGTGGGGGGTAGCGGTGCCGGGTGACGAGAGTCATGTTATGTATGTTTGGTTTGATGCGCTTATAAATTATATTTCTACTTTAGGATGGGGTGCAGTCGCCGATAAATCGGCACGCTACACATCCGAAAGTGATGAATCTAAGCGTAGCGTGCCCATTTATGGGCCATTTGAGCAATTTTGGGGAACAGTGGAAAGCCCAAATGCTTTGCAAATTGCTGGGAAAGACAACCTTAGGCAACAGTCTGCTATGTGGCAAGCTATGCTAATGTCGGCCAATTTACCAAACTCCAGGCAGATATTAATCCACGGGCATATTTTAATGAATGGGCAAAAAATGTCTAAGAGTTTGGGGAATGTGGCAAATCCATATCAGATTATCGATCAACTTATTTCAAAAGGTTTAACCAAAGAACAAGCAACCGACGCTTTACGTTTTTACCTATTGCACGACATTCCAACTTTTGAAGATGGCGATTACACTTGGGAAAAGTTTTTAGAAAGTTATAACGCGTTTTTGGCAAACGGCATAGGGAACTTAACCAGCCGAATTTTAAAAATGGCGGTTTCAAATAATGTCCGTCTTATTAGTCCTAATAAGTCTTATCAGTCCTATGAGGTATTGGACAGTTTCAAGCTTAACGACGCCGTTCATCATCTGTGGCAGAAAATAACCGCATGCGATGTCTATATTCAGCAAAACGAACCCTTTAAGAAAATTAAAGTTGACGTAGAAGCCGGAAAAAAAGACATAGAACATTTGCTTGGACAGCTAAATGGAATCGCAATAAACCTACAGCCCTTTTTGCCCTATACATCGTCTGAAATTTTAAAAGCATTAAATGAACCAACATTGGAAAATATTCCAAGGTTGTTTCCGAGGATATAAAAATTAATTAAGAAAGGAAAAATATGCAAGTGGATAGAGAAGAGGTTCATCGTGGTATTAAAATAATAGACACAAAAGAAGCAGCACTTGCTCATATTGAAGAGCTAATTACTAGAGCTGGTCAAGCTTCTGCTGATACCGAGGTGCTAACAACTTTAAATAATATCAAAAGGGCTTTAACAATAGAAACTAGGACTGATTTTAATACAGCGGCTGAAGAAGCCACCAAAGTTTTTGATAGTTTAAACGATTAAATGTTAATTGACACCCACGCGCATGTGAATTTTAAAGGTTTTGAGAACGATGCAATGGAAGTTATGCAGCGGGCTTTAAGCGCGGGCGTGAGTGTAATAAATGTGGGCACACAAATGGATACTTCTAGGCAGGCGGTTGAGATGGCAAATAAGTTCCAAGTAACAAGTAACAAGTTACAAGTATATGCAGTCGTGGGGCTACATCCTGTGCATACTTATAGTCAGCATTTGGACGAAGAAGAAACTAGTTTTAATACCAGGGAAGAGAAGTTTGATTATGAAGCGTATAAAAAATTAGCTCAGAATCCTTTGGTGGTTGGAATTGGGGAGTGCGGGCTAGATTATTATAGACTGCCTTCAAATGAAGAATTAGGAATGCAGAATGCAGAATTTGTAAAACAGCTGCAAAAAGATGCATTTATGCAGCAGCTTAAACTCGCAAAAGAATTAAACAAAACTTTAGTTATACATTCACGCAGTTCAAAGGGTACAGATGATGCGTGTTTGGACATTTTGGAAATTTTGAAGCAATTTTCATCTAGCCATTCCGATCCGCCAGCTGGCGGAGAGAAATCCCTTAATCATGGTGTTAAAGGGATCCTTCGCTCCGCTCTGGATGGTTCGGTTCTCCCGAGGTTTGTACTTCATAGTTACACAGGTAGTCCGGAGGTGGCAAAAATGTTTGTAGACTTAGGCGGGTATATAAGCTTTAATGGTATAATAACTTTTGACAAAACAGGTAACCAAGAAGCAGTTTTAAAGGTTGTTCCCGACGACAAATTTGTGTTAGAAACCGACTGCCCGTACTTAACTCCTGTCCCAATGCGAGGTAAAAAAAATGAACCTAGTTTTGTAAAACACGTTGCTGAAAAAGTCGCAGAACTAAAAAAGATGAGTTTAGAACAGGTTGAAAAAATTACTACCGATAATGCAAAAAAATTATTTAATATAAATTGATTGGCAAGAAATGCAAAAGTATTTTCCTAAAAATGAACAGGAAGAAAAGGACTTTGAAAGAATTTTTGGTTTGAAAAAAGGCGAGCCGCTTACGCCATATTTTGAGGCCGATAATATAGACGCTTTGCCAAAGTCAGATGCTCCAACTATTTGTTTAAAAGCTGTTTCAAGTATTATTAAGCATCATTCAGAAAATAAGTATTTGGTTGTCAAACATCACAGAAGCGGAGTTTTGGGTTATTTGTCGGTATCGGGTGGAGTGGAAGAAGGGGAAAAGCCGGAGGAGACTGCAGTGCGCGAAATTACCGAGGAAACCGGTTATAAGAATTTAAAATTTATAAAAAGTTTAGGAGATCCGATTTATTTTAAATATTTTAAAGCTAGTAAAAATCAGAATAGATTATTACAACTTATTCCCCTGTATTTTGAAACAGTTGATGATGAAGTTGAAAAAATGACTGAATACGAGAAAGCTAAACAAGAACCAGTCTGGCTTATGGAAAAAGATATTGAAAAATTTTTATCAACCAGACCTTTTCATAGAATTTTTTGGGAGAGAATAAAAAGTATTTAAATACTTATAAGATAGATTAGAGTTTTTTATGAACAAATATAACCCTCAAAAAGTTGAAGCTAAATGGCAAAAGTTTTGGGCAAAGAACAAAACTTTTCAAGCTAGAGACTTTTCAAAAAAACCTTCCGCCAAAAGCCATGCCGAGGCAAGGCATTTAGGCGGATCCGCCACTATGCCGGTGAAGCCGGCTTTGGGCGGAAAAAAATTTATTTTGGTTGAGTTTCCGTACCCAAGTGGCGCGGGGTTACATATGGGCCACTTACGGCCTTATGTGGCGGCCGATGTATATGCTAGATTTCACCGTATGCGCGGATTTGAAACGCTTTTTCCAATGGGCTGGGATGCTTTTGGTTTGCCGGCTGAAAATTATGCAATTAAGATGGGAGTTCATCCATCAATTACTACCAAAAAGAACATAGCAAATGCTAAAAAACAAATGCAGAGTTGGGGGCTTAGTTTTGACTGGAGTAGGGAAATAAATACTACAGATCCGGAATATTACAAATGGACGCAGTGGCTGTTTTTACAATTTTATAAAAAGGGTTTAGCTTTTGAGTCTACCGGTTTAATTAACTGGTGCCC
>CAYVNU010000002.1:0-22587 GCA_964453265.1 uncultured Candidatus Saccharibacteria bacterium
AAAGGTGTCTGGCAGTTTAGTATAGTGCCTGCCTTGGTTGGTGTTTTATCTGTTATTGTTTGTTTTGGATTAACAAGGCGATTATTTATTACTGGCCTTGAATTTTTAGATGAGTCTGAATATACACTAAAGCTTAGGCGGGCTACAAATATAGCACTTTTGGCTTCCTTTTTAATGGCAGTAAATTCTTGGTATGTTGTGCTGTCTAGAACTGCCTTTCGTGCTAATCTTATTCCCCTTTTTGCTGGTATTACTGTATATTTTTTACTTTGTACGTATCAAGCAAAAACAAATAAGCTTAAATTAATTTATTCTTTTTTAACCGGAGCGTTTTTTGCTTTAGGATTTTATACTTATATTGCCTACAGAATTTTAGTTGGAATAATTGCAATTGCTCTTATATGGCCATGGATTTTTAATGGTTTTACTGAGCAAATAAGGAAATATTGGAGAGCCGCTTTAATATTTTTATTTGCTTTTTTTATTTTTATATTTCCGTTGGCTAAATATTTCTATCAACATCCCGGATCTTTTATTGGTAGGAGCGGACAAGTTAGTGTATTTAACCCTGAACTTTACTTGGTCAATGGTCAGCAACTACATGGAAAACCACCGATTGGGGTTGTATTGAGTGCTTTAGGAGAAGTAAGCAAAAAATCTTTACTCGGGTTTTTTACCCAAGGGGATTTGAATTGGCGACATAATATTTCTGGCTGGCCGTTTTTGTCTCAGTTAGTTAGTCCTTTTTTTGGTGTTGGTTTAATTATAATAAGTTTGTTGGCAATTGGTTATGTTTTTATGCCAAGAAAAAAACAGCATTGGTGGAAATATTTTATTCTGACCGGTTGGTTTTGGGGTATGTTATTGCCGGTTGTAACAACTGCGGAAGGCATTCCGCATGGTCTTAGATCAATCGGTATGATACCTCCTGTATTTATTATCTCCGCCTGGGCCTTGTATAGTTTAGCGGAGTTTGTCTGGGTATGGCATTCCAAAATTTGGGAACGATGTCTTAGTTGTAATTTACCTCATTATGAAAGTGTCTGGCGTTTTTTTAGCCGATGTTTAGCCGCCTATGGGCTTAAGCTGATAGCCGTTTGTTTTTTTGTGGCTTTAATTTTGCAGACTTATTTTGGTTATTTTGTGTATGCAAAAAACAGTCCGGAAAATTTTTATTATTTCCGTTCAGATTTAACGCCGGTAAGCCAATATTTGCTGGAGCGCTGCAGGAAAGATGCGACATATTTGGTATTGGATAAATTTTCCGTTCAGACTACCGACTATTTGACTTCAGACCCTGGTGGTAATTTTTCAGCTAAATGCAATGTGCCCTATTCTCAGGTGGATCCGGAAAATTCTTGGGAATTGAAAAATTTAAAAATTGGTGACCAAATTATTTTTGCCCAAAGTAGCATATTTGATACAAGAAAGTTTAAACAATATCACCCGCAGGCTTATTTGAAAATGCAACTGCAAAATCAATTCGGCCAAACCGTTTTAGCGGTGTATGAGATTGTTAATAATAATTAAGTTATTTCTAAAATAAAATGAATCCATTTTATTATGCTTTAATTGCAGGAGTTTTTGCGGGAATATTCCAAATAGCTAGAAAAATAATATCAACACAAGGTCTTACTCCTCTTCTTGGAGCAACTATATTTTCCCTAGTTGCAGGTTTATTGGGAGTGGTTTTGCTTATTAAGCAAAAATTCAGTTTAGCTAGTATAAGTGGAAAATCACTAATACTAGCTGCCAGTGCAGGTTTACTTGTACTTCCAATAGATTATTGCATCCTTAAGGCTTATGAGAAGGGTTTCCCAATTGCATTGGGAAGTTTAATTTTAGTAGCAATTAGCGCAGGTATTGCTGTTTTATTTGGAATGTTTTTTCTACACGAACCCGTAAAGCCAATTAAATTTTTTGCAATTATTTTAATTTTTGCCGGAATTTTGATTATTAAAGCAGTAAAATAAATATGAAAAAAAATCTGCCACTCATACTAATTTTAATTATCGGAATCGCTTTGAGATTTTACCATAATCTTGGCATTTCGCTTTGGCATGATGAGGCTTTTTCAGCTTTGCTTATAAAGTATCCGTGGAGTGAAATGATGTATGGAATTGGACTGGATGTACATCCGCCCATGTATTATATTTTTTTGCGGTTTTGGCATTATGTTTTTGGCGATTCTTTACTTTCGCTTCGCGGTTTTACAGTATTTTTCGGTGTAGGAACTATTTGGGCAGCTTGGCTTTTTGTTAAAGAGGCTTTTAAAGACGAAAAAATGGCTCTGTGGGCTGCGGTTTTAGTGGCACTTAACCCTTTCCAAATAGAGTACGCAAGCGAGGCTCGCATGTATACTATGGGTGCTTTTTTTGCCATTTTAGCTGCGTATTTTTTAATAAAAGCATTGAACAGGCAAAAAAAATTAGCAGGAGACATATCTTTAAACATGCCAAATTTGCCCGCAGATATAGACATAAAAAGAAGCATGCTTTTAAGTTACATTGGCTTTGTTTTGAGTATTGTGGTAATGATTTACACTCACTACTATTTGCTTTTTACTGCTGCGGCAATTTGTTTTTATGGGGTAGTCTATTTATTTTTCCACCATCAAGGTAATTTTTGGGAAAAATTTAAGTGGCTTATTTTATCTGGTGTACTTATTGTTTTGTCTTACCTGCCTTGGCTAAAAACCTTTTTATTCCAGTTTAAACAAGTATCCGGCGGATATTGGATTCCGCCCATGGATCGCTGGAGCGTACCTTCAACTTTATGGACATTAATTCTAGGCTTTGGGCACGATGTGCAAAACCACGGTACTCAAAAATGGCTAATTGCTTTGAGCGTTCTATTTTTATTTGTTGTATACAGGTTTTTAAGAAAAAGCCAGAGTTTTCATAAATACTTGGTTTTGCTCTGTGTGCTAGCTCCCTTTTTTGGAGCGGTTTTATTTTATATTTTGGCAAAATTAAAAGGTAGTAATTCTTCAGTTTATCAAGTTAGATATTTTCTCTACACATCAACCTTTTTTTCTGTAATAATTGCAGCCTGGCTTAGAGAAATGAAATGGAAATGGCTTGGCCAGACATTGTTTATAATTTACGCAATAATAAATTTATTTGCTTTTTATTTGTATTGGAAAGATTTAAATATTAAAATTAGACCCGGGATGGATTCTGCTGCCAAGTTTATTCAATCCAATATTCAGGAAAAAGATAAACTGTACGTTGGTAGTAGCTTTGAATTTTTCAATTTAAAATACTATGTTTCTCAAATGCGCAGAACAGGTGTCCCCCGTCCTCTGCTTTATAGCGGCGGTAGAAAAGTTGAGAATATGCTTCACTTTGAAGGTACGGCAATTTTGACAAATAATGATTTAGTTTTAGATTTTAATCAAGGTTTAAATAATGCAGATACGGTTTGGCTTTTATGGACAAATGGTTTTGGTGGACAAAAACCGGAAACTCCAAAAAATTGGGTTAAGATAGACGAAAAAGAATACCCGGAAGTCAGGCCTTATGTAGGGACGAATATATACATTACTGAATATAAAGTCAATTAAACTTTAAAAAAACAGCCTTGAAATTCAAGGCTGTTTTTTTATGAAATTGTCGTGCCGTCAAAGTTTTTACCGTTTAAAATATTTTCCAAATTTTTTAAATTCTTGCCGTTGGCAATAATGGCTTGTATTTTATTTTTTTCGGCAAATTGCGCGGCAATTGGATCAAACGGGACATTGGCTCCTGGGCGCCATTTTTTTCCGGTAATTTTTAGTAGGCCACCCCAGGAAATAGTAGTTATTTTTTTCGCGTCTTTAAATTTTCTCGGATCTTTGGTGTGTAAAAAGTCAATATTGCTTAAATTTATAACGGTTTTAGCTGAATATGTTTTTGCCAGCAGTACAGCAATCATATCAGTGCTCCAGCCGGGTTTCCATCCGCCAGCTAATAGAATGTTTTCTTTAAAATTAACTTTTTTTGTGGGATTTATAACTATTTTACTGTTAGCTTTTTGTCCAAACATTAGTCTTACAAACTGAGCATTGGTGTGAGTAGTGTAAATTCCCATCCAATCTAAGTCAGCAGAACTTACTTTGCCTAATTGGTTTAAAGCGCCCTGGTATTTTCTACAAACTTTTCCTCCGCCCGTAATTAAAATAAATTTATTTTTCGTTGCAGCTTGTTTTAAAATTAATTTTTTAAACTCTCTTAAGAAATTAAAGTCTATTTCTTCAGGGAAAATAAGCGATCCCCCTAGTGAAATTATGAACAATTTTTGATTCTGCATGTTTAGGGTTTTAATGTTTGTAAGCTTGAGCTGGCTGTAGGAATAATAAGTTCAGATGAGCAGGCGGTTTTTTTGAAACAAACGTACGCCTTGTTTTTAAAGCGTAGATCTATATAGTAAATTCTTTCAAAATCCGACTTGCTTAAGTTTAGCATTATAGATTTATATTCAGCAAAGGTTTTTTGTAAATCATTTTGGCTATTTATTTTGAGCTGAGGTCCAGATACAAAATCAATAAACCAATCGGGGCTTAGAAAACTGTCAAAACTAAACTGTGATACCTCATAGCCAGATATTTTTAGCAGTTCTTGTTTTAATAAATTAATTTTGTTTAGTTCGTTTAAGCCCGCAGCTTTTTCTCCTACCTGGTAGTTTTGGGCGCCGAGTACAAAAATTTTTTTTAAACTTGTAGTGGTTTGGCTGGCTGTCTCGAGCATTATAATTTCTTCCATAATGAAGCCGTCGCTTGCGAGTTTATATTGCTTGGAGTTGGAATTTAGTTCATAAGATGCGATTCGAGGTAACAAGCTTATTTTAAGTGAAGAAAACCATTTTTTTTGAATAGACTGAATTTCTGAAATACTGGAATCGTTTTTTATAAGCAGGTCTAATTTCTTTTTTGAAGTCAAAAGTAAATTTTTTTGCGGCAGGAGAGATTTTGTATCTAAAAAAGTGTTTATGCGGGCAGCTAATTCTTCAGTTTGTTTTTGTGGCAGGCCCGAAATTTCAACGGATTTTACATAGAGGAAATTCGGAATATAAATTATATAAACCAATCCGGCCAAGAAAAAAATAAAAATGATATTTTTAACAACAGAGATTTGGTTGATTTTTAAAAACAAATTTTTCAAGCCACTTTTAGATTTTTCACCAGACTGTCTTTTGTAGTTTCTGGCTTCTTTTAGCTGGGTTTGAAAATTTTGTTTTTGAAATCTAATTTTTTTATCAAATTTATTTTTATTTCCTAGCATACTTTAGGTCAAAGCGAGAAAAGTTAACTAATTAGCTTATTTTTTATAACATCTTTTCCAACATATGGCCTTAAAACTTCAGGTACAACTATGCTACCGTCTTTTTGTTGATAGTTTTCTAGAATCGCGATTAAAATTCTCGGACTGGCAATAACTGTGTTGTTTAGCATGTAAGCATGCTTAATCCTTCCTTCTTTATCTTTGTATCGGATGTTTAAACGCCTAGACTGCCAGTCTGTAAGGTTTGAATCTGAATGGGTTTCTCCAAAGTCATTGCGGCTTGGCATCCAGGTTTCTATATCGTACATTTTGTATTTGCCTGCGCCCATATCACCTGTGCATATATTTAAAACTCTATGTGGTAGTTTTAAATCCATTAGCATTTCTTGGGCAATTTCTCGCAAAGCTTCAAGCCATTTGTCGCTTTCTATTATATCAGCTTTGCATATAACCACTTGTTCAACTTTCATGAATTCATGAATTCGGTATATGCCCCTGGTGTCTTTGCCATAGCTGCCTATTTCGCTTCTAAAACATGAGCTAACACCGCAGACTTTAACGGGAAAATCTTTTTCTTCTAAAATTTTATCTGAGTAATAAGCAATTAAAGAAGGCTCGCTCGTACCGGCTAAATAAATTTGATCAGAATTTTTTTCATCTGAATTGGCAATTTTGTAAATTTCTTCTCGTCCAAAAGGAAAGTGCCCGCTTCCGTATAAAGCAAAATCTCGTATTAATACAGGAGGTACCATTAAGGTAAATTCCTTTTGCTGCATTTTTTTAAGCGCATGCCAAATTAAGCCGTATTGGAGTAATACAGCTTCGTTTTTTAAATAATAGCCTCTAAATCCTGCGGTTTTCACTCCCGCCTCTGTATCTATAAGGTCTAAATCTTTGCCAAGCGCAATATGGTCTTTTATATCAAAATCAAATCTGGTAGGAATTTGTCCGATTTTTTCAGTGTCTTTTGGATCAACATTGCCTAAAGCCGGGGCCCAGTAGCTCCAGGGCACGTTTTCCGATGAGTCTTTGCCAATTGGAGTTTCGGGGCTTGGAATATTTGGAACCAAGTACATTAAATTGTCGTAGTCTTTTTGAACATTGGCTACTAAAATTTTAAGTTCAGTAGTTTTTTGGTCAACTT
This sequence comes from uncultured Candidatus Saccharibacteria bacterium, assembly GCA_964453265.1. Classification (GTDB taxonomy): domain Bacteria; phylum Patescibacteriota; class Doudnabacteria; order UBA920; family UBA920; genus CAYVNU01. The sequence goes on from CAYVNU010000002.1 coordinate 6,406, forward strand.
CCTTCATTTCCAAAAGCTTGACCTGTTTGGATTTTGCCTCAAGTTTTGGGATTTCTTTAGAAGCCTGATTTTTTAATGCTTGCAAGCTTTCTAGTTCAGTTAGCAAGTCTCGTCTTTTTGCATCTAAGTCTAAAAGTTCTTCTAAGTTTAAATCGATCCGTTTATTTTTAATGGCTTCTTTAACTTTTTCCGCATTTTCGCGAATGAATTTGATGTCTAACATATAAATAGTATTATGTATTAAGTATAATGTATTATGTATTAAGCAAGCTCCCGGTCTTTTGAATGTTTTTAAATGAATTGTAGTTTTTTATTACATTAGAACGCGTAAATTTAGTTTCGTAACTTGTAGTCTGTATTTAAGAATCTAGAAGTTTAAAAATTTCTATAACGTTTGGAAGGTATTTGTAATTATTTATTTCACTTTTTGAAATAAACTTTAATTCAGTTATTTTTTTGTCAAAATTTTTGGTATGCAAACTACCGCCTGTAACTTTACAAAGATATGTCGGAAATAGGGTTTGCCACTTGTCGCCGTCCTTAGTTTGCCAAATAGAAAAATAGATTTTTGGGAGTAATTTTATAACCTCAATTTCTAAGCCAGACTCTTCCTTTATTTCTCTTATTATGGCATCTTCAGGGTCTTCGCCAAATTCAATATGACCCCCGAGTATTTCCCAGAAGCCATCAGCATCAGGTACAGTTAAATCTTTTCGTTTACCAATTAGGAGTTTACCCTCACTATTAATTACAACTCCTAAGACAATAGATTTTTGAATATTTGCCATAGTTAATTTAAGGATTTCCTCCCAATATTGAATTAATCAGGTTTTCTACCTTACTTGCATTGCGTTCCAGAATTCGCTTTCTTTACAGGCTTTTCTAATATCTTCGGGTAGATTATCAAGGAATTCAGCGCCTCTTCTAATCTCTTTAATTCCTAAATCCTTTAATTTTTGCTCCGCTTCCTCTAGTCGTTTTCGTGCTAAAAAATAGGCATATCTGCGCTGATGTTTAGGATTGTCTTGATCTTTTTTGGGGTCATAATTTTGATATTCATCATCAGTTGGTATTGGTGTTTCAGAATCGATACCTCCGTTGTTTTTATAACCCTGCCAAGCTATAGTAAAAGCATTTACTGCTAATACTATCTTATCTATTGAATCTACGTTAGGTTCGCTATTTTTTTGTTCTGAATACATATAGTCTGTATTTAATAATTAGTTCTTGGTGGAATCTTTCATTAAAGGAAATACCACAGTCTCTCGTATGGACTTACCCATAAGTACACTAAATAATCTTTCAGAAACCCCAAAACCAGCAGCCGGGGGCATGCCGTATTCCATGGCTTCCACATAGGCTTCGTCAAGCATTTGGGCTTCGTCGTCCCCTGCTTCGCGTAGTTTCATTTGGTCGGCAAAACGAGAGCGCTGGTCAACGGGGTCGTTTAGTTCGCCAAACCCTTTGCCTAATTCTGTGCCAAACGCCAAAATCTGCATTCTTTGCACTATTTTTGGGTTCTTTGGGTCTCTTTTAGCAAGTGGTTCTAATTCAACTGGTTGGTCTACTAAAAATACGGGCTTTTGTGTAGGAATATTTTTCCTCACTTCTTTAAAAATAATGTCGATAAGTCTTCCTCTGCCGGCCGCTGGCTCGTATTTTAAATGCTTTTGATCGCAATATTTTTTTAAGTCGTCATCACTAACTGACATTAAATCTATGCCGGTATGCTGCTTAAAAATTTCTACATAACTGACTTTTTGCCAATCGCCTGAAAAATCTACGGTTTGGCCGTGAGCGGTAATTTCTAATGTGCCAAATACATCGGAAATAATTTGTTGATACATTTTTTGGCAAAACAGCATCATATCTTCAAAAGAAGCGTAGGCCCAGTAAAATTCCATTTGGGTGTAGTCTTGCAAATGTTCTGTGTCTATACCTTCGTTTCTAAATATGCGACCAATTTCAAAAACTTTTTCATAGCCTGCAACCAACATTTTCTTTAAAGGCAGCTCAAGTGAGATTCGCAGATAAAAGTCGCGGTCTAAGGCATTGTGGTGAGTTATAAACGGCCTGGCTTCTGCTCCGCCCGGGACAGATTCTAGTATTGGCATGTCTATATGCAAAAATCCAGCATCTTCCATAAACTTGCGCATGCTGTTCCAAAACTTGGCTTTTTTTATAAAAATATCTTTGGCTTCGGGATTTAATAAAATGTCTAAGTATCTTTTTCGCAAGCGTATTTCTTCATCAACAATGCCAAAGTGTTCTGTTGGAAGCGGAAGTAAGCTTTTAGCTAATAACTTATAGTTTATAGCTTGCAGTGTTTTTTCTTCGGTCTTAGTTTTAAAAAGTTTACCGGTAACTTGTATAAAATCGCCGGTATCTAAATTTTTCAAAGCAAACTTAAAATTATCCGCGCCTAAATCATCGCTCTTAAACAAAACTTGAATTTTAGCAGAACCATCTTCTATGTGGACAAACATAATTTTGCCCATATCTCTAAAACTTCTTATGCGACCGACCAAAGTAATTTCTTTGTCTGTTAAATTATCAAAATCATCCAGCGCCAGTTCATTGGCGTGGGTACGATCGGTTTTTGACGGGTATGGATTCGTTCCCGCTGCCTTGATATTCTCAAGCTTGGTTTTCCTGCCTTTTATTATGTCTTCTAGTCTTTCTGACATGGATATGGGTAAGAACTATAACAATAACAAATTCATCTAAAATAAAGATGATTTGTTAAGTTATCGTTATGGTTATGATTATAGTTAATATGCTTTATTATAACAAAAAACCGTCAATTTTACCAAATTGGCGGTTTTTTCAATTTTATTGATTATTCAATAGAAACTATTTCGTATTCAGCTTCGCCTGCAGGGGTTTGAACTTTAAACTTTTCACCTGCTTTGTGCCCCAATAAACCTTTGCCAACAAGGCTTTCGTTGGAGATTTTGCCTTCTTTTGGGTTAGCTTCGTTGCTACCTACGATTGTGTATTTTCTTTCCTGGCCCGAGACTTTAACCACAACAGTTGTCCCAATTGTAACAGTGGAACCGTGGGTGTTGGTGGTAATAATTTCCGCATTTTTTATTATATCTTCAATTTCGATAATGCGGCCTTCAATAAAGCTTTGCTCTTCTCTGGCTTGGGCGTAATCGGCGTTTTCGCTTAAATCGCCGTGAGCCGCAGCTTCTCTAATTCTTTCAATTACTTCTTTGCGCTTGTCGTTTATTAAATGTTTTAATTCTTCGTTAAGTTTTTCCAAACCTTCCTTAGTGAGCAAATATTTTTTTGACATATGTGTAAAATGGGTTTAATTTTGTGTCATAGGCCTGTGCAATTTAATGCGATCTGCGATGCGTTATATTTTAACGCGGACTACTCGCTGATAGGAACGCTGATTGAAGCTGAAACCAAAATTTTATTAAAATATTCCCGCTCAAAGCGAGAATGAAAATTGTTTATTTACGTGGTTAGCTCGTGTATACTACAAGTTTTTTACTTACATGTCAACTAAAATGAGCTTCAAAATCGTAATGACTATTTGTATTTTCAGTTTTTTTAAAATATATAATATAAGACTCCCCTGTGTTTGTATAAACACCGCCACCTGAATTATATGGCTCGATTTCTTTCTCAAAGTCAATGTCGCCCTGTACACTAACCTTTTGTACTTTAAGTTCGTACCCGGAAGCAATTCCTTCAAGGGTTTCTAATTTGTAAGGAGTCCTAGTTTCTAGAATAATTAAATTTCCACCTATTTCAACTGATCTTAAAATATCGTCCCATAAAAGATGTAAATTTTGACTTTTTTGAACTCTGGGAGAGCCTAGAGTATTTGCAATAAAAGCTGTATTTATAGAATTATCTTTAAACCTTATCATGCCCAACTGGTTAACTATCGGTGCATCTTTGGGTATTGAACCAATAATTTTTCCTGCGCTTTTTGGGTACGCAATTGTCCCCTCTTGAGAATTATGTTCATAAAATGGCTTATTCCCTTCTATAAAAGCAACATTTGGCCTTTGCAGAGCTTTAACAAGATCCTTTTCTGAGTAGTGGTCTGTTGATAATTCAGAGTTTGTATCAACGCCTATGTAATAGTATTTTGAATTAAAATCTTGATTATAAATAATCGGCGCGGGATTTCCACCATGGCCGAATTCAACAAAATATTTTGTTGGGTTGTAAATTTCTCTTGTTGGTTCTTCTCCAATCATTTATATATCCAAGTTTTTAACGTTCTTTGCGTGCGTGGTTATAAAGCGCTTGCGCGGAGCGACTTCGTCGCCCATTAGAACTTCAAAAATTTCACTGACTTTTTCCGCATCTTTTATATTTACTTGAAGCATAACTCTAGCTTTCGGGTCCATGGTGGTTTCCCAAAGCTGGCCTGGATTCATTTCTCCTAAACCTTTGTAACGCTGAATAGCGTATTTTACGCCGTCTATATTGCCGCCTGTGGTTTCTTCTACGGTAGAGATCTCTTCTTGTTCTTCGTTTTCCGATGTTTCATCACTTTTCTCTTTTCTCTTAGCACTTTTTTCTTTTTTATTGGCTTTAACTTCCGCAACTAATTCTTTTAGGACTTTATCACGCTCGTCATCGCTAAAAGCATATTTGGCATTCTTGCCGACCTTAACTTGGAATAGCGGTGGCTGCGCAATGTATAAATGTCCGCCTTTAATTAAGTCCGGGAAGTAGCGGTAGAATAAAGTTAAAAGCAAGGTGCGAATGTGCGCGCCGTCTACGTCAGCATCGGTCATAATTATTACGCGATGATAGCGAAGTTTGGAAATATCATATAAGTCCCCAATTCCGGTGCCAAAAGCAATAATTAAATTTTTAATTTCTTGATTAGTTAAGGCTTTGTCTAAACGAGCTCTTTCTACGTTTAAAATTTTACCTCTGAGTGGTAAAATTGCCTGAAAACGCCTGTCGCGGCCTTGTTTTGCGCTGCCACCGGCACTGTCTCCCTCAACTATATATAATTCACATTTAGTTGGGTCAGATTCACTGCAGTCAGCAAGTTTTCCGGGGAGAGCCAATCCTTCTAGAACACCTTTTCGAATAACACTGTCCCTAGCTGCTCTGGCTGCTAATCTGGCTTTTGCGGCTAAAATAACTTTTTCAATAATTTTTCCCGCATCTTGCGGGTGTTCTTCCATATAAATTTCTAAAGCTTCGCCAACCGCCGACTCTACAGCAGTTCTAACTTCCGGGTTACCAAGTTTAGCTTTGGTCTGGCCTTCGAACTGAGGGTTAGGCAGTTTAACTGAAACTATAGCTGAAAGACCTTCGCGCATATCTTCCCCGGTTAACTTTTCACTTTCTTTAACGTAATTATTTTTGGTTGCGTAAGAATTTATTACGCGGGTGAGGGCGGTTCTAAAACCGGTAACATGCATACCACCTTCCGGGTTATATACGTTGTTGGCATAAGCTAAAATGCGTTCGTCAAAATCGTCGGTGTATTGGATGGCGACTTCAACTAAAACGTCATTAACCTGTTTTTGAATATAAATTGGCTGCGATTTAGTTTTCTTATTTCTATTTACTTGGCGAATGTAGCTTACAATACCGCCTTCAAAAAAGTATTGGTAGGTTAAACCCAAAGCCTCATCTGTAATAATGAAGTGGAGGCCTTTAGTTAAATAAGCTTGGCTGCGTAAGTGTTCTAGTACGGTTTTAAAATTAAATTCCGTAGTTTCAAAAATGCTGGCGTCCGGATAAAAAGTCGTGCTGGTGCCGGTTTGTTCAGGGTCGTCTTTGTCTACTTTGCCAACAACTTTTACGGGTCCTTGGGGTTTTCCAATTTTATATTTTTGTTCGTAAATTTTGCCGTCGCGCTTAACTTGGGCAACAAGGTTTGTTGAAAGAGCGTTTACCACAGCCGCGCCCACGCCATGAAGACCGCCGGAGACTTTATAGCCACTAGCGTCGCCACCAAATTTACCACCAGCATGAAGAACAGTCAAAACCGTTTCCAGCGCTGACTTTTTGGTTTGTTTATGAATGTCTACCGGAATACCACGGCCGTTGTCTACAACCGTTACTCCGCCATCTTTTTGTAGCAGCACACCAATCTTAGTGGCATGCCCAGCCATAGCTTCGTCCACGCTATTGTCTACAATTTCCCAAATAAGGTGATGAAGTCCGGTACTAGAGGTGCTTCCAATATACATACCCGGACGCTTTCTTACCGGGTCTAAACCTTCAAGTACAGTTATATTTTCAGAAGTATAATTTGATGATTTATTTTTTTCGTCTTTTGGCATTTAAAAATAAAGTTTGTTAGTTAAAATTAATGAGTAGTTGTTGGCGGTATTGATTCTTCCGGGTGGCCTATATTTACATAGACCATACTTAGGGTATCCATTGCGCCTCTTAAATAACTAATCGCGTCATGAATGTTATTTTTTTGTAATTTGCTAACCTGATTTAATATTGCGATTTCTAGCGGTTCGTTGTGTTGGTGATATTTTCTTTTAAATTCAATTATAAGTTCTTTTAAGTTTATAAATAGTTGTTGTTCTCCTTCGATTTCTGAATTATCATTTACTAAATTGTTGTCCTGTTCGCTATTTCTTTTTTCGCCCAATGCTCCTATTGCTGCCCCTGAAACAAAGCTTAATATATCTCTCCTGAGGATTTTATTCATAAAATTATTGCATTTGAATAACTAGAGAAATTATAGCAAATTTTTGAATATAATTCCATTAAAAATGTGTGTAAAATTTTATAAAATAGCGCTTAAATAAGGCTATTTTAATAGAATATCATTAGTTTAATTAGTCGTTTTCGTCACCAGGTGTCTCATCTAAAGCGTTAGCTCGGGCTGACCTGCCAATTCTTGGCCCATGAGGATTTATGCGCGTTGCTTGGGGACTTTTTGAATTTTCTGATGGGTTAAAAGCATGAGTCAATTCTCTATTACTTCTTTTTGTCTTGGTATTATTTTCTTTTCTGCTTTTTAATGCAGCTCGCTCTGTTTGAAAAAAAGATATAATTAAACTACTATTAGATTTTTCTTTAAGAGCCTCAGTAATTAAATAAAAGGCTTCTTCTGGATTTTCGTAGGTCTGTGATATTTCATGTATAAGATCCGTGTCGAACGAACCTTCATGTGGGGTAAATTTTTTTTCTGGAAAATTTGTCATTTTTTTTGCTTTTTAGTTTATCTTAACTCCGCGTTATGAACGCGTTTGGTTTCTTCGTAAAGTTTATTATGAATTGCATCTACTTCTTCGCTTTTTAATGTTCTTTCCGGGCTTCTGTAGACTATGTGGTAGGTGTAGGACATTCTATCTGCTCCGAATTTTGCGTCGTTTTCGTATTTGTCCATAAGTTCTACCTGTTCCACTAAATCCCCTCCCAGTTCACGAATAAGGTCAAAGTAATTGTTTGGTACAAAGTCTTTGTTAACTATGAAAGATATGTCGCGTGGTACTGGTGGAAACTTACTAACCTCGATGTATTTGCGGCCAAGTTTAAGTTGTTTTTTTACGCGGGCATCCTCGCTCCATAAAAGACGAATGTCAGGAAGTTCCATGCTAGCAATAGCTAAACGTTCCAAGCCAAACCCAAAAGCCCAGCCCGTGTAATTTTTGCTATCAACCCCCAACTTTTCAAGTACGCTGCCCTTTACCACGCCGCAACCTACAACTTCCACCCATTTGCCGTTTAAATCTACTTCCATTTCTAAACTCGGGTCAGTATAAGGAAAAGTGTCTTTGTTTAACCTATATTTAACAGTGGGTCCGAATACTGCTTTTGCAATATTGCCCAAAGATTCTTCTAAGTCGGTTTGCGTTATAGTTTTTATATTTTTTGGCGCTAAATACCAGCCATCTATTTGATGAAAAACATTCATGTGTTTACTATCAATTTCATCTTTCCTATAAACTTTGCCAAAACTAAAAGCACCGACTGCTTGGTTTTCCGCAATGCGTTTTTTTACGCCCTCGTCCTGTAAAAAGTAATACCACATTACGGTGGTGTGGGTGCGAAGAATATTTTTATCGTCTACGTAATAGGTGTCGCTTTTGCTTCTGGCCGGGTGGTCTGGTGGGAAATCAAATAAATCAAAACTAATATCTGCCGGAACTATTTCGGGAGTTTGTATGGTACCCAGGTCTTTAAAATATTCAGAGGCTAGTATTCTGTCTACCACTTCTTTTATTGGGCTGCCTTCGGTACGCGACAAATCCGGCATGCTTAAATAGCGCCTAATTCTAAGCGCTTCAAAGTCGGTTCGTTTTTCTAATTCTTTTTTTAGGCGAGCTTCTTCTGAAAGATTTATGACTATGTTCATAATACGGTAAATTAGCTAATTTAAAGGGATTTTACCATACTTGGATTAAATTCGCTACCAGGTAAAACATCGCTCTTTAAGAGCATTATACCTGGTTTATCATCCGGAGTTTTGGAAAGTCCTAATTCAAAAGCCGCGCAAATCATGCCTTGGCTTTCAATGCCGCGGATTTTAGCTTTGCCTAAGACAAAAGGTTCATGAGTTTCGCTATGTATATTTTGGGCAATTTGTGCGCCCGGTAAAGCAAGTACTACTATGTCCCCTTCCCCAAAATTAAAAGCCCCGCAGATTACCGGATACACTTCGTTTGTGCCGGGAGGTAAGCCACGAGCCTGGTTTACTCGTCCTATGTCGAGCTTAATAACCCTAAGTCTGTCGGCATTAGGGTGCTTTTCTACAGCAGTAACTTTTGCAGCTAGTATGTTATTAAAATTACTTGGCTCGGTTTTAATTTTAGAAAAAAAGTTTTTTAAAAAATTTAACATTAGAAATATTTAATAATTTAAGCATTCAATTTGATTGCAAACATATCCGGTTGTGCCTGAAGCCGGCGCGTCTAAAACTGTTTTTAGCGTGAAAGTATCGAATTTATCTGAGGGTCTATACTCGTAGTCTTTGTTAGTTTTGGGATCTTTAGGAACCGCGGATAAATATTTAGGAACTAGCTCTGTCTTATATTTCTCTATTGTAGGAAAAACATACTCTTGTTTTCCGGAAATATTTGCGTTTGAATATAAAAGTAGAGCACTTTGAATGTTGGCTAGGTCTGTTTTTCGTTGGTCGTCAAAAATAGCTGCTTCATCCGCCATTTTGTCCTTTTTTGCGTCGGCCAAGTGTTTTTTTATTAATTGACCGGCTGATTCGCTATAAAAACTTAAAGTAAAATCGGTTCCTTTTGGGTTTAGGGCGTAGGAATAAACGTACTGGTCTTTATTTATTGGGTCTAAAGGGTTAGTCGCAATTTTTAGGTAGGGCTTTACAGCCGTGTGCATATCTAAAAAATTAGCGGTCTTTGGAAATTCGCTGTGATCTGCCTGATATTTAATTAAAGCTATTTCGTAAGTTTTAACGGTATTAGTTCGCTGAGCGTCTCTGTCCTGTTTTGCTTCTGGGGTCTGTTCAAAAATGCTTGCAGGGCTACCGGTGGCTTGTGTGCTTGTGGCATTAGCGGGTGTAGAGGTTGAAGTATTAACAGTGTCTTGCGGCGGTTTGACGTAACCATAAACTTTTTCTAAAACGTCGCCGAGAGTTTTTAAAGTAGGCTCATGTACAGTTAAACTTTTAGCTTTATTGCCAATATCTTTTATTTGCTCAGGTGTCATTTTAACGCCTTTGCTGTAAGAATTTTTTATGTCTTCCGCGTCTGTATATTTGGGATTTCCGGAGTGTAGGTTGATTGGGTCAGTGGAAAAGACGTGAACTTCATCGCCGTCTGCTATCCCGTCAGAATCTGAGTCGGCATTATTTGGGTCTGTTTGTAAATTTGATTCCTCTAAATTAGTGAGCCCGTCATAATCCGGGTCAGCCGAATCACCACAAGTTTTTTCATCTATGCATGATTGAAAAAATTTCTTTCTCCATTCTTCTGGGGTTTTAAATTTTGCGTCAGCGGCTAGATTTTTTTGTGTCAGATCATTAGCTAAATTTGGGTTAATAACAATATCTGATTTTTGGTAATCGCTAGTACCGAACTTGTTAATTAAAAAATAACCGATCGGCGCCAAAATAATCAAAGCCAAAACAACAATTACAAAAAATTTGTTTTTGGTAAAAAAACCGGGTTCGCTATTTATTTGCAGCGGAGTTTGAGTATTGTTTTGTGGTTGCTCTTGACTATTAATTTTAGGAACGCTATTTGAATTTATGCTAGGACCAATTATTTGATCTTTTAATGATGTTTTGGGTGCAACATTAAAATATAAAAGATCATCGTTTTCAGCCTCTGCTTTAGCTGGTTTATTTTCTGGTGGATTTTGTGGCTTGGGGTTTAAATTGTTTGTTTGTTCTTCGTTCATTTTAGGTTTTAAATTTTTAGGTTAAAAAAAGCTTCTAAGCTAGCAAAAAATAAAATTAAAGTTAATGCGACCCACCAAAATAAAATTCCTTGGGTCAGCAGAATTGCCGATGCTATAATAAAAAAAGATAATAACGCGGCTTGCCTAAAAGAAATACTCAAATTTATTATGTAAAGTTTTGGCCAAAATATTTGCCTAATAACAAGCCCCAAGAGACTAAATAACGACTGGCAGAACAAAAATAAACTTATATAAAAAAATATTTTTGTTAAAATTGAGCTAGAGTACGGGTCTGTAAAATTAACTATTGATCCCAGGGAAAAAACTGAAAGTATTAAGCAGGTAATTAGTAGGGTTAAGTGCTGGGGATTTGATTTTATCATTTAATTTTAGCTTCAAAAATTAACTCTAAACAAATGAAAAATCTGTTAATGTTTCCTAAGCATTATACCATAATATTGTATTTAAATAAAATTTGTTTTTAAAGTCAAATTTTTGTAATTAATACGTATCGTACTTAGGCGCTTATTCCAAATTTTTAAAATCACATTTATGTTCTTTGCTTTTTTTATGCTCATCTTTAAATGAGTCATGCTTAATAGTTTTGGTAATCCGCTCCATTAAACTAAGCAGGCCTTGTTTTAATTCGGAAATTTCCTCCTTATTTGCCAGTTCTTCAGTAATAAATTGGTCTTTGGTTTCGCGCAAAAACCAATATTTTAAACCGGAAACTTTTTCTTTTAAATATTCTTCCGCAGCCCACTGGTAAATATAGAGCTGGTCAATGTCTCTTTTTTCCGTGCGTTTAGGTGCTTTGCCGGTTTTATAGTCATAAATAACCAAACCCTCCGGGGTTTCATCAGCGCGGTCAATTCTTCCTACCAATTTGTACTCGCCTAAAAATAGAAAAAATGATTGTTCAATATATTTAGGCCTAGGCAAATTTTGCAAACTTTGTTCATAGAACTTTTTAAGCATTTCTTTGCCCTGTTTAAAGAATAACTCTTTTTCTTTTTTGCTGTCATACCACTCATCAACCCAATTTTTTTCATAAAGCTTTTCTAGAACTTCAAATTCTGGAAGTTTAGGAGCCTTTTTGCTCTGGCCAAATAAATCTTGCTGACTAAATTTGGTTTGCTCAATAAATAATTTTAAGTAATCTTCAAAAACTTTATGGACAGTGTTGCCAAAACTTAAATACTGACTCCCGCCGACCGGCAGTTTTAAATAGTACTGATATTTATATTTAAGCGGGCAAGTTTCAAAGTCTTTTAACTGCGAGTAGGAAAAACGGTCAGGAATGTTTTTAAAAACTTCTATTTGTTTTAAAGTAGACGGCTTCGTAAAAACGACTTTGCCGGTGGCTTTGCTTATTTTTTCGCTGGGCACTAAGCCGGCTTCCACTAAGAACTGCGAAGGTTTTTTTTGCTGTTTGCCGCCGTAGTCTTTAGCCCAAGTTAAAAATAAATTTTTCTTGGCCCTCGTTAAGCCTACATAAAAAAGCCTTCGTTCTTCCTGAATATGGAAATCCCCTTCTGGCAAAATGTCTTTAACTAAAGCTTCCGGGATTTCTATGGCATCTTTTTTGCTTATGCTCGGAAAGCGCTTGTCTACCATGTTTATAATAAAAACATTTTCAAATTCAAGACCCTTTGAGCCATGAATGGTCATAACTTTTAAACTTTCAGGACCTAGGTCTGGGTTAAAGTTTATCTTGCCTTCATCGCCTGCTTCTTGTTCTAAATTTAGCTGCAGCAAAAAATTATGCAGGCTTCTGTCTGAATTTTCTTTTTCAAAGCTTTCAATTTTTTTATAAAATTGCTCGACTAGTTCTCTGTTTTCAACATTTTCTGCGGTGTCTTCTTTAATTTTGTCCGCCAGTTTTAAGTCTTTTATAATTTCAACCGCGCATTCGGCCGCGCTTTTTGTTTGGGAAAGACTGTGGTGTTTATGCAAATTTTCTAAAAGCAGACCAACCGTTTTTGTTTCCTCAGCGCTTAAAACTTTGGAAACTTGCGTTTGTTTTAAGGCTTCGTAAAGGCTTAAAGTTTTTTTCTTGCTTAGTTCCAAAATTGTGGCAATGTCATGCACATTAATTTGAAATAAATGCATATTTAAAACACGGTACAAGGAAAAAGAGTCGTGTACATTGTTTAAAAGTTTTATGTAAGCAAGCAAATCTAAAATAATGGGCTTTTTGTACAATCCAGTGTTAGCGTAAAAAGTGTGCGGAATTTGGTAACTCGCTAAAATTGGCAAGATTTCTTCGGCCGCTGAGTTGCTTCTTATTAAAATTGCAAAATCGTTCCAACTCACACTTTCTCCCTCTCCCCTTGAGGGAGAGGGCTGGGGTGAGGGGGTGTTTTTCAACTCCAGAATTTTTTTACAAACCCCGTTTAACTCACTACTTAAATCTTCGGATTCTAAAACTTCTATATTACCTTTTTCTTGTGTGTTGGCCTTAAGTTCTTTATTAATTTGCAGTTTTATTTCTAGGCGGTCGGGATTATTTTGCTGAATGAATTTATACGACAAATCTAATATTTCTTTGGTGGAGCGGTAATTTTCTATTAACGTTACTTCCTCTAACTTTGGAAAGTCATCTTTGAATTTTAAAATATTGCTAACGCTGGCGCCGCGGAATTTGTAAATGCTTTGGTCGTCGTCCCCCACTACCGCAATATTGCCTTTTTCCCCAGCAAGCATTTTAACCAGCTGATACTGGGCAAAATTGGTGTCTTGAAATTCGTCAACCATTACAAATTTAAAACGGTTTTGGTAATATTTTAAAATGTTTGGACGTTTTTTAAATAATTCTAAAGTGTAGTTTATTAAATCGCCAAAGTCTAAATAATTATTGTCTAACAAAAGTTTTTGGTAGACATGATAGGCATTGGCAATTTCGCTGAGGCGGGATATCTCAGTTAAGTCTATTTTAGCAACCTCTCCTGGCCTCTCCTCAAAAGGAGAGGTGCTTGATACAACCGCATCTTCCCCTCCACTTTTAAGGGGAGGATTAGGGAGAGGTTGGGGGTTATCTAAAGACAGTTTTAAATTCTCCGCGTGCTTTAAGTAGTCTTCAGGTGTAATTAACTCGTCTTTACACTTTGAGAAATGTGTCAGCAGTGCGGAAATAAATTTGCCAGGGTTACCTAAAGGCCTATAGTAATTTAAATTAAATTTTTCAAAATTTTTGTGAACCAGTATCCACTGTTTGGTGCCGTCAAGTAATTCAAAATCATTTGGCAGGCCAATGTCCAGCGCATGGTTCTTTAAAATTCGTTCGCAAAAGCTATGGAAGGTGGAAATCCAAGTGTCCACATAACCAATGGGTAAAAGCAAGTCTACCCTTTCCTGCATCTCCCCTGCGGCTTTGTCCGTAAAAGTTAAAGCTAAAATTTCTTCCGGCTTGGCTAATTTTTGCTCAATTAAATAAGCAATCCTACGGGTAATAACTGTAGTCTTCCCAGTTCCTGCCCCAGCCACTATTAAAAGCGGCCCCTCGGTATGCTTTACCGCGGCAAGCTGCTCGGTGTTTAGATTTTTAAGTAATTTGTTGCTCAATTTTTTTACCCCTTCGCATTAATTTAATAAGCTTATATACTCCATTTTCTAAATAAACTAAATTATTTACAACTCCTAATGCAAGCAGTCTTTTTTGAGGGTTTTCAAGACGGTTGATTGCCGCCATATTAAAACCTTTATGTTTTCCGGTTTTGTAAAACAGGTTAATGCATTCTTCAGTTTCTTTTGGTGTTATAATTTTACGCGTAGTTTCAAGTTTGTTTCTGTTTGTAGATTTTCGAGATATTACTATCTGTTCCCCATCTTTTTTATATTCACAATATTGATCTAAAAAAGGTAATAATTCATGCCTTTGAATATCAAACAAAAATTCTAAATCTTCCATTTGATAGGGAGTATTTGGTAAAATATTTTGTAAAACATTTAGAAATTTTTCTAAATGTTTGTTTTTTTCTGATCCAATGTCTCTGCCTTCTTTAAGCATAGTTTTATTTACTTTTTTGCGTATACGGTATATTGTTTTCCTGTACTATCTGTTTTTATAGAGCTTGTAATACCATGTTTATTTTCTATCGCTGCTCTTTTTAGAATGTTTGCACAAACTGAGATGAGAAAGAATCTGTCATGGAGTCATAATTGTATATTAAACGATCTACATTAGCCCATTCGCCATGCGCTAATCCGGCAAATAGTATTAGGGGATTTCCATCGATTTTTGCTAACTGATCAGTCTCGAATTGATTATGTTCTTTTGGATCTTCGTGATATTCTTCAAAAGTCATAAAGTTATTGCTTAGTTTTTAAAATAGTTACTTTGTATAATTTTTGTTGGTTCTTGGGCTTTGCCGGATTATCTGGTAACTTAGAAAAATCAATCTTAATTTCTCCTGATTCTCGTTCGCTAAATATTGCTTTAATATTTCCGACTCCTTGAATATAGCCGGTAATAAATTGAATTATGGCTTTTCCTCCGGGTTTTAATACCCGAATTAGTTCTGAGGCTAGTTCCACGTAGTCTTTTTTTGATACAAACCAATCAGTAACGCCTAAAACGATGACTAAATCAAAGGTATTTTCAGGAAAAGGCATGTCTTGAGCAAACCCCCTAACCGTAACCCCTATATTATTTTCGGAACCAATTGACCTTTCTGCGGGATTTAAAGTGAATATGTTAATACCCAATTTTTTTGCTTCCGTGGCAAATTTGCCGTTTGGTTTTCCCCCTACATCCAATATCTTTTTTCCTTTAAATTCTCTAAACTTAATATCTAAAAGGGTTTCGTAAATTTGTAAACTAGAATCCGAGTGCGTGGCATTTTCTGCTGCATTTAATTTTTCTTTAAAAGATGCTTCGTTTTCCATAAACAATTTACTTACTTTTTACAAAATTAGTCATTTGTTTCCACCAGTCCATGCCTTCGTCTTTGTATTTTACCCAAAATTCCGCTGGGCGGACAATGGAAACATTTTGATAATTTTCCAAACTTAATAAATCGTTATCACTAGTTATTAAGTATTCTGCTTCAGCTTCCACCGCGCTTTCTAAAATTTTATTGTCTTCTTCGTCGCGGACTACGCGAATTTGTCGCCTATTAACCACCCAGTTTATTTGTCCAAACAGGTTGTTAAGCTCGCGTTGGTATTCGTCGTTTTCTATTAGCTGCCTGGCAATAAGCTTGTTCTCGCGTAAAGTCTGCCGGTTGGCGTAAGCTTCTATTTCTCCGGCAATAACCGCATCAATAATTTTTTTCTCATAACTATATTCATCTTTAAAGCCATTTATTAAAACGTTTGTATCTATTACAATCTTCATTATTTTTTTATTGGCATTAGAAATTTACGAGGATTTTCGTCTAGGTCAATAAAATAGTCGGTTAGTTCTTTTACTTTTGCAGAGCAAGATTTACCAAAGGCTAGTGTTTCGGTAAATTGCCCGGACATTTGCATATATTCAAGTAGCGGGACATAGTCGCCGTCGCCGCTGCATAAAACTACAACGTCTAACTTATTCATTAGCTTAACTATATCCATAGCAATGCCTACGTCCCAGTCGCCTTTTTGGTGACCACCGGCAAAAGTTTGCAGTTCCTTGCGCTTAACTTCAAAACCTGCCTTTTCTAAAGCTTCAAAAAACGTATTTTCTTCCGGCATATTAGCTTCTACCACATAAGCAATGGCGCGAATGAGTTTTCTTCCAGCCACAGCCGCATTTAAAACCTCATTAAATTTTACTCTGGCATTGTAAATATTGCGGGCAGAATAATACAAATTCTGCACGTCTACAAATACTCCGACTCTTTGATCTTGGTTTCTTATGGACATAAA
>CAYVNU010000002.1:22687-138446 GCA_964453265.1 uncultured Candidatus Saccharibacteria bacterium
TCTTGGTTTCTTATGGACATAAAACTACAAAAATCAACGAATGCTACAGATAACTACAAAAAATCTACAGATTACCTGAGTCTCGAAGATTATTAATATTTAATACCCTTTTAGGGCTAATTCTCTTATCACGAAAATTAATAAGCAAACCTAGTTTTAAATTTGTAGTAAATAAATACCTTTTAATTTGTTCATAATGATCGTTTAATAAATAAGGAACTGTCTTAAATTCTACAACTAATTTGTCCTCAATAATAAAATCTAGAATATTGCCAGAATCCGCAACCCTTAGTTCGCGTCTATAGGGTTTTTGTTTAGCGATTAATCTTTTTTCAAACTCGTCGCCATATTGCTTTTCGCGGGCAAAAGGACCCAGCTCCTTGTGTATTTGGATTAACACCCCAATAATTTCATAGCTTAATTCCTTATACAAAAATTCTACATTGATTGTTTGGTTAGTTTCTGTAGTCATTTGGTAGTTATTTGTAGATATGTAGTAATCTGTAGTTTTGTAGGCTTATTCAATTAATTTTTGTTCTTCACCGGCCTTTGGTTCGTCTAATTTTAAAGAGGATGCATTGGTAATGCTGGTTTTTAGTTTGGCAAAGTCATTGACTACTGTTCCCATAGTGTTGCCGGCGTTTTTTATGTGATTTCCCAGTACGTCCAAATTGCGGCCAAACTTGTCAGACTCTTGTTTTATACCACTAATCATAGCTAGTATTTGCTGCGCCGCTTGGTTTATTTTTTGTCCGCGCAAAGAAAGCAAAATTATTTGCAGGTGATGATATAAAGTATTCGGGCTTACAAAATACACTTTTTTCTCTCGAGCGTAAGTAAGTATTGTTGAGTCATCCAATACTTCGCTAAAAACCCCTTCGCTTGGAATGTACATTAGCGCAAAGTCAAAGGTATTTTCTTGCGGTAAAATGTATTTTTTATGAATTTCATCTACGCGTTTTTTTACATCTTTTAGAAAAGCTTTTTTTAAGCCTTCGGCCGCTTCGTCGGTTTTAGCCTCTTTATACAAACGGAAGTTCTCCATACTAAACTTACTGTCAATTGGCAGAATTTTTTCACCTACGTTTATAATTGCATCTACAACTTCCCCATTTTTAAACTTGTGCTGAATTTCAAAACCCTGGTTTGGCAAAGCCTGCTGGAGCATATTTTCCAGCATTTCTTCCCCAAAATTACCTCTAAGCTTAGGCGAAGCTAAGGTTTCAGTCAGCCTGCGAATGTCCGGACCTACTTGAGAAATACCGCCGAGCTCTTTAGACAAAAGCCCAATAACCCTGGCGGCGTTATCTAAACGTTCGTTAATAGCTTTATTGGTTTCATCTATGCTCTTTTGCATGCCTTCGCGTGTGTTTTCCGTGCTTTGCTTCATGTCCTTCATCCATTCCATCATTATTTTCATTCCGCTGTCATCTACGGGCTTTTCTGTCTGTTTTTTGAGCGAAAAGAGCAAATATAAAAGTATCCCAAAACCAGCTAATAAAATGGCTATTATTATGTACAAAAATTGTGTATTCATAAATAAATTATAGCATATTTATATTTAGACTTTATATATAGACATAGGCCTCTAAATTAGTCTTAAACAAAGAAAATATTTGGACTTGACATATTATCACTCTCTGGTGTAGAGTGATAATAGAAGTACCGTAAAGTGAAATAAAATCAAAAATATAACGTATTATATTATGTTGAAGCTGTTGGTTGGGGCGGGGGCGGGATTATTTCGATACTTACAGGTACGGAAAAAAGAGGGCCCTCCCCCAGCCAATGGCTTTAAAAGCCGAACTGATAACAATTAATTTATAACTAATAACCCTTAACTAAAGTTATCAGTTATTTATTATTAGTTATGGGTTAAAGGAGAAATACCTATGAATAGTCTTATTCCTCGCTCCTTCTTTATGCCTTCCTTTTGGGATGAAGAAGATAGTATTTGGACAATGTCCAGTCAGCCTTCCGGCTTAAGTGTTTCTGAAGATAAAGACCATGTTTATGTTGAAGCTCAGGTACCGGGCGTTGACCCTGATAAAATTGAAGTTACCTTTGATAAAGGTGTGTTATGGATAAAGGCTCATCAGGAATTTCAAGATAACAACCAAGAAAAAAAATTTTACAGAAAATCAGTTAGTTCATTTTCGTATAATGTAAAAGTACCAGAAACAGTTAATCTAAATATAGAACCGCAAGCTGTCTGTAAAAACGGAGTTATTAAACTTTCGTTTGATAAAACTCCAGAAGTACAACCAAAAAAGATTAGTGTAAGAAAAGAATAACTTTTAAAACCCGCCCTTTACAGAGCGGGTTTTAACTTGCCTTTTATTTAGATATTTAGTATAATAGTTTAGTTCTATATATCGCGGGATAGAGCAATTGGCAGCTCGCAAGGCTCATAACCTTGAGGTTCCCGGTTCGAGTCCGGGTCCCGCAACCAAGCTAGTATTGAATAATAGATTGAATCTTAGCTTGGTTGATGCTGTATGTTCTACGCCTATATAATTAGGAACCCAGACGGTATACTATATAAAGGTTCTACCGCTGATCTTGTTAAAAGGATTAAGCAACATAATGGTAACACCATCTTCTTTAGTTTTACAAAAGCGCGCGCCCTTGGACACTGATTTATTCCGAATCATTTAAGACAAGAGCTGAAGCAAATGCTAGAGAAAATATTTCAAAACCGGAAAAGGTAGAGAATTTATACGCGGTTTGATTGACAATTGTTCATAGTCCGCCTAGGCGGATTCTCGGCTTAGGTCCGGGTTCCGCAACCAAGCTAGTATTGAATAATAGATTGAATATTGACTTGGATTAAAAATTGTCGTGACAGCAATTTCCTGCTGTTCGCAGGATTTTTAGTTTATTGGTAAAATCTTTTGAGGCCGGGGTAGTCGAAGTATAGTTAGAGCGTGGGACTCATATCCGGTGCTAAGCCAAATTAATGATTTTTTATTTCTGGTGGAGTAGCTCAGTTAGTTAGAGCGTGCATTCAGCCCACACTAAATTTTGAAAATTCGATAAAATACCGTAATCTTTTGAGGCCGGGGTAGCTCAGTTAGTTAGAGCGTGGGACTCATAAGCCCAAGGTCGGGGGTGCAATTCCCTTCCCCGGCACCAAGAGCGTACGGTATTAGTTGAAATTTAGTGTGGGCTCATAAGTCCGCCTAGGCGGATCAGGGGTGCAATTCCCTTCCCCGGCACCAAACAATTTAATTTATGGACTGGTAGCTCAGTTGGTTAGAGCGCTCCCCTGTCACGGGAGAGGTCGCGGGTTCGAGTCCCGTTCAGTCCGCCATTAAAAACCACCAATAAAAATTGGTGGTTTTTAATATTTCTCCAGGCAAGTTAGAAAAAAAATGTGATATAATAGGGCTTAGTAAGTTTATTAATAAAAATTTATGAAACTACATCTTAAAATATGGATCCTGGCTATACTATCTCTTTTGGCATATATAATTGCTAAGGGTTTAGAGACAAACCCTGGTCCAATGGGGGTACAACCGACATTTTGGTATGTAATATGGGGGATTCTTCAGATAATTGCGGCTTGGTATACTTATAAGCTTTTAAAAGTTAAACATCGCTCTGGAAGTTGGGTTGGACTTGTAGCATTTTTCGGTATATTAGGAATTATTGTGATTTATTTAATTCCGTCAAAAAAACAATAGAGCCTGCAAAGACCACGTTCCACCATTTTTTAAAACCGCCAATTACTTTAATTGGCGGTTTTAAATTTTACATTTAAGCACTTGGACTGTTAAGTGATTTAGTTGGTAATCAATCAGCGTAACCACTCTTCTCCGCCACGGGCGGATCTGAGTGGTTTTTATTTCAATATTTACAAACTAATTTAATACACGAAATTTGTTAATTTATAACAAACAAAATCTTAAAAACAAAAACCACTCTAGTTTTGAGAGTGGTTTTCGTAAGCTAAAAAGCTATAAAGAACTATCTTCGCTTCTTTTTGGAAGCGGTCTTTTTCTTTACGACTTTCTTTTTTGCTTTTTTCTTTGTAGCCATTGGGCTAGTCTCCCTCAAGCGCGCTAATTTTGGCGCAACTTGATTAATTTTCTACTCACGGTTTTTAACCATTAGTAGTTAAGAATTTACGTTTTCGGTTTTTGTCTTCAGTTTTTTCTGTTTCAGTTATTTCCCCCACTAACTAATATTATTTTATGATGTTTTAAAATATTTGTCAAGCAATTTTTTGTTTGATAAAACTTTTTCCAGAATTAATTTTAGTTTTTTTGATTTTAACTTATTTATTTCTTTTTTCAATAAATTATTTGATAGATTTTCAATCAGATAAAAATTGTTCTTTATTGCAGCGTAAGATTTTTTTTCAATTTTAAACTTTAATGATAAAGAAAACCTAAGCGTTCTTATTATTCGCAAAGGATCTTCAAAAACTCTTTTTTTGGGATTACCGATAAACCTAAGTTTTTTATTTTTTATATCATTTAAGCCATTATGGAAATCGAATATTTTGTTTGATTTTATGCTTAAATATAAGGCATTCATAGTAAGATCTCGCCTGCTAGAGTCTGTTTTTATACTGTTGGTAAATGAAATTTTAGGATACCTACTACCTTTGTAGCTGTCTTTTCGAAAACTGGAAATAGCTATGGAGTATTTTGCAGTAGAAATAAAAACTACACCGAGACTGATTGCCGATTTATTTATAGTAAATGGTTGCTTCTTAAAGATTTTTGTAATTTGTTCCGGTTTTGCTTGTGTTGAAATATCAAAATCTGAGACGGATTTTTTTATTAAAATATCTCTTACTGAGCCTCCGACTAAAAATGTTTGCGGAAAGTTTTCCACAAGCAGGGTATATATTTTTAAAATAACTTTCTTTTTTTTAGTGTCTGCGACAAAATATTTTTTCATATTTTTAAAATGGTACGGCATTTTTGCCGTACCATTTATTTATTCATTAAAAGTTCCTTGGTCTACAAAAGCACTTTTTCTCTTTGAGTGTCTACGCGAAATATTTATTCTGGACAAACTTCTTTCTAAAGCTGAAAGTGTTTTTGCGTACTCCGTGCTGTTTGAAACATGTTGTTTTAAGGCGTTCTGCGCTCGTTCTTTGGCGGCATTCGCGCGCTGTTCGTCTATTTCGTAATGATGTTCTGCTGAATCTGCTAAAACAATAACGTTGTTGCCTTCTCTAACCTCTACAAAACCGCCGCTTACGTGAATAAAAAATTCTTCAGTTGCGGTTTTTGCGTGAAGTTCTCCGGGCGCTAATGTTGCTACTAGCTGTGAATGGTTGGGTAAAATAGTTATTTGACCCATAGTCGTAGGACAGCTTAAAGAAGCAAGTTCTTTTGTTAGAACGGTTTTTTCGGGGGTGACTAATTGAAAGTTTATATGGTTCATTATGTGTAGTAAGTAGTAAGTAGTAAGTAGTAAGCCTTATGCTTTATACATGCTACTTGCTACATAATTCTATTTTACTTGTTCAATTCCGCCCTTCATATAGAAAGCGGACTCTGGTTTGTCGTCGTGCTTGCCGTCCAAAATTTCTTTAAAAGCCTTAATGGTATCTTTTAAAGAAACAAAAGCCCCAGGGGTGCCAGTAAAAATTTCGGCTACGTGGAAAGGCTGGGACAAAAAGCGCTGTATGCGGCGAGCGCGGCCTACAGTGACTTTGTCTTCTTCCGGCAATTCTTCCATACCTAATATAGCAATAATATCTTGCAAATCTTTGTAGCGCTGCAAAACTTTTTGTACGCCGCGGGCTACGTCGTAGTGTTCTTTGCCTACAATGTTTGGGTCTAAAATTGTGGACGATGAGTCTAATGGATCAACAGCCGGATAAATACCTAACTCTGTTAAAGCGCGGCTTAAAACTACAGTACTGTCTAAGTGAGCAAAAGTTGTCGCAGGAGCCGGGTCGGTTAAGTCGTCGGCCGGCACGTATACAGCTTGAACACTAGTAATAGAACCTTCTTTAGTAGAAGTAATACGCTCTTGTAGCTCACCCATTTCAGTAGCAAGCGTTGGCTGGTAACCTACGGCCGAAGGAATACGACCTAAAAGAGCAGATACTTCACTTCCAGCTTGAGTGAAACGGAAAATGTTGTCTATGAACATTAAAACGTCCTGCTTTTCTTCGTCGCGGAAGTATTCTGCCATACTAAGACCGGTTAAAGCCACGCGAGCTCTGGCTCCCGGTGGTTCATTCATTTGACCGAACACCATAGCAAGCTTGTCTAAAACTTTCGCGTCTTTCATTTCATGATACAAGTCATTACCTTCACGAGTACGTTCTCCTACGCCGGCAAAAACAGAAACGCCGCCGTGAGCTTTTGCAATGTTGTTAATAAGTTCTTGTATAATAACGGTTTTGCCTACACCGGCACCGCCGAACAAACCCACCTTTCCACCTTTTAAAATTGGACAAATTAAGTCTATAACTTTAATGCCGGTTTCTAAAATTTGTGTACTGGTGTCTTGGTCTGTAAATTTTGGAGCATGCCTGTGAATTGGGTACATTTTCTCTGTTTTAGGTGTCTCAGAGCCGTCTACAGCCTGGCCTAAAACGTTAAAAATGCGTCCTAAGGTGTGTTTTCCTACCGGCACGCTTATTGCAGCGCCGGTGTCTAAGACTTCCATTCCGCGCTTAAGTCCGTCTGTGGATGACATCGCGATTGTGCGCACAATACCGCCCGGGAGCTGCTGCTGAACTTCGAGTGTTAATTTATTGCTTGTAGCGGCATGCCCCGGCATGCCGTCACTAGAAGGCACGCCGCGGCGTGCCTCTACATTCCCCATTTCTATCTCCAGCGCATTAAAAATCGCCGGGACTTTTCCGTCCGCAAATTTTACGTCCACCACCGGACCGATAACTTGTGTAATGTTTCCTTTGTTCATAAATGTAATTTAATTTGATAAATTCTTTAATTTAATGCTCGTCTATACTATTAATATCTCCGTATTTTCTAAAAAAAATAATAGATAATCTTTTAGCTTCATTAATATCTTCATGTTTAGGAAATTTTATTCCATTGGTTTTACAATAATTTTCTAACGATTCGGGATTATTTTCGCATTGAGCTAATAAATCATTAAAGAATTCTTGAGTTCTTATTAAAAATTGTTTATCTTCACGTAAGGCTGAAACGCTGGAATTAGTTATATTATTATTCTTATTTCTTATCTCCTCATAACCTGAATAAGTAAGTGATATTATTCTATAGCAGAGAAAGTAAATATAAATCTCCAATAGTTTAGGATTTTTTTCGCAATCAGCGTCAAAATTTTTTAAATCAGTAAGGCTAACCTGAGATTCTCTGTTTGGATTCAATTCCGAATTCATATTTATTCTAAAGCAATTTTGCCGGCGGTTATTTCCGTCCACCTTCTCTCCCGACGTCGCTAAAGCTATGTCGGACAAGAAAGCTACGGCGGATCTGCGACAAGCTAGTAGCTAATTATTCTAACGCAATTTTTCCTGCTGTAATCTCTGCTAATTCCGTGGTGATCTTGCCTTGTCTTAATTGGTTAAAGGTTAATGTATAGTCGGCAATTAAGTCTCCGGCGGCTTCGGTGGCGTTTTTCATGGCAACCATACGGGCTGAGTGTTCGCTGGCGTCGTTTTCTAGTATTGCTTGGTAAATTTGAGATTCTATTATTCTAGGCAAAAGATGTTCTAAGACAGAGGCTGGAGAGGGTTCAAAAAGGTAATCTGCGATTTCTTGCTGTGTAACGTGCCCATTTATGGGCGTCTCTGATGGCCGATGAATCGGCGCGCTACTTTGATCGGCAAACGGCAATAACTGCTTTATGGTTGGTTTCTGTGAAAGCGTAGAAACAAAGTGGTTATATGCGACATAGATTTTTTTATATTCCCCGCTTTGGTACTTTTCCATAATCATTTGTGCAATCGGGTATATTTCTTCCACGTTTACAAATTTTTCTTTTTTTGGAAAATCTGCGGCAATGTTTTTCCCCATTCTGGCCATAATTGTTTGGCCTTTTTTACCGTAAGTTATTATATCTGCTAAAACGTCTGGGTTTTGCAAATCTTCCATTTTTATGAGTTTTGCAAATAAATTGGTGTTCATGCTGCCTACAAACCCGCCGTTGGTAGAAATTAAAATTAAGCCAACCTTTTTTGCCTTTTCGTAAGTCTTAGTTAGCGGGTGTTCAATAGCAGCTTTAGGAGCAACATTTTCAATTAAATTCCAAGCCAAAGACGAATAGTTTCTGCTCTGCAAAACCATATTCTGGCTCTTGCGCATTTTAGCGGCACTAACCATTTGAAGTGCCCGAGTAATCTTACGAGTACTCTTAACGCTCTTTATTTTATTTTTTAATTCTTTAATGCTGGCCATAGATTATTAAACAAGATTAAGTAAAATTTAAGATTTGTATTGTGAGAAAGGTATATTATGCGTCCCCTTCAATTATTAAGTCATCCGGCTTAAATATTTTTGTGTAAAATCCGCCCCTCAATTGGCCTAATGTGGAGTTGTACTCATCGTGTGGAGCTATTGTGATTTCATTTCTTGGTGCATATACCCTAATCACTATTCCTCGATAGTTCGGTATTTCTTGCTGAGTCAGAAAATTCAATTTTGCTCTACCCTTCTCAGAAATTCTGACTTTCACGCCGCGTTTAAATTGCTTGCCGTTCCCGTCAAGAAGATTACCTTCGCTTTCGCGTAAAATTTCATCGGCTTTTCTAATATCAGCTTCGATCTGTTCGGCAGATAAATTTTCGGGTTGTATTTCCATATAATTATTTAATACTTTGTACAAAATTCTCAATCGTTTTTTTTAATTTAGCTTCTGTACTTTCGCCTAATTCTTTAGTTGAGCGAATTTCTTCTAAAACATCTTTTCCTTGTACTTCCATAAACTTATGAAACTTTGCTTCGCTTTCGGCAATTTTTTCTACCGGGATTACGTTAAAGTAACCGTTGTTGACTGCGTACATAATAGTTACCTGTTTTTCTAAGGAAAGCGGACTGTACTGCGGTTGTTTTAGAATTTCGGTCATTCTGCGGCCAAGATCTAGGGTTTTTTGAGTTTCCGCATCCAAATCACTGCCAATAGAAGCAAAAGCTTCTAACTCTCTAAACTGAGCTAATTGAAGTTTAAGTTTGCCCGCAACCTTTTTCATAGCTTTGGTTTGAGCGGCCGAGCCTACGCGGGACACAGAAAAACCTACGTTTAAAGCCGGGCGAATACCTTTGTAGAAAAGGTCGGTTTCAAGGAAAATTTGTCCGTCTGTAATAGAAATAACGTTGGTTGGGATGTAAGCGGAAATGTCTCCTGCTTGGGTTTCGATAATTGGTAAAGCAGTGAGTGAGCCGCCGCCAAAGTCCTTGTTAAGTTTTGCAGCGCGTTCTAACAAGCGAGAGTGTAAATAGAATACGTCGCCCGGATAAGCTTCGCGTCCCGGTGGGCGTCTTAACAAAAGTGATATTTCGCGGTAAGCCACAGCTTGCTTACTTAAATCATCATAAACAACTAAAACGTCCTTGCCCTGATCCATAAAGTATTCGCCCATAGCAGTTGCAGAGTAAGGAGCAATGTAAGAAAGCGCGGCAGGTTCTGAAGCAGAAGCAGAAACCACAATGGTGTAATCCATAGCACCGTTTTCGGTAAGCGTGTTTACAATTTTTGCAATTTTACTTTCTTTTTGACCAACGGCCACATAAATACAAATCATGTTTTGGCCTTTTTGGTTTATAATGGTGTCTATTGCAACCGCAGTTTTACCGGTTTGACGGTCGCCAATTATAAGTTCACGTTGGCCGCGGCCAATTGGAATAAGCGCGTCTATGGCTTTTACGCCGGTTTGAACCGGTTCTTTAACGCCTTGACGGGTTATAACGCCCGGAGCAATTTTTTCTACCGGATAAAACGCCGCTTCTTTAATAGCACCTTTGCCGTCTTTAGGTTCGCCAAGTGCGCTAACAGTTCTACCAATTAAAGCTTCACCAACCGGAACAGACAAAACTTTACCTGTACTTCTAACAGTATCGCCCACCTTAACAGCCTGCCACTCACCCAAAATAACGCTACCAATTAAGTTTTCTTCTAAGTTAAGCGCCACACCCATAATACCATTGCCGAAGTCTAACATTTCCATACTGCTAGCTTGGGTAAGTCCGCTAACGCGAGCAACGCCATCACCCACTTCTAAAACCGTGCCGACTTTTTCGACTTTAGCCTGAGGCTGAAAAGCTAGAATTTTTTCTTTGAGTTGTGATACTAAGTTTGTTGAAGCCATAAAGTTAAATTAAGATTTTTTTTGAAATTTATTATAAATCAGTTTACAGATAAAAATTATTAAAATTAATAGCGGGAAAGAGATAGTAAAAATTCCTAAAATGAAACTGCTTCCGCAAAAATCATCACAACCTTTTCCGCCTCTACTGTAACTATCTTCAACCCAAAATGCTAGTATAAGCAATATAATAGCAGCCGCATAAATCATTCCTGAATATTTCCAGAATTTCATTTTTGAGATTAAAATTATACTTTTAAACTTTTGTTTAAATTCTCGAGTTGAGTTTTTACGCTCGCATCTATTAATGTGTCGTCTACCCTTACTACTACTCCGCCTATAATTCCGTCATCAACTTTCTTCTTTACTTCCACCTTAGTGCCGATTATTGAATTTAGCTGATTTACTAGCCCGGAATTTATTTCCATGTCGGCCGCAACTGTAAATTCTGCCGTGCTTATACCTTTAGCTTTCATTTCGAGGCGCTTGTATTCTTCTTCTATTTCTGCGTGTTTACCTAAGTCCCCGTTTTGCGCCAAAATCTTAACAAAATTGTCGAGCAAAATGTCGTAATCTTTAGGGTTAACCTGTTGCACGCTATCATACAAGGCTTGAGCGTATTGTGTTGTGGTAAACTTCATAAATTAAGTAAAACTTCGTAATTAAATAAAATTAAGTAAAACTGAAATGCAGTAATTTTTATTTAATTTTAATTAATTTTGTTCAATTTTATTTAATGTCCTTTAGGCTTTCTTTAACTAACTCTGCATCTTTCTTCCCATCTAATTTCTGCTTTAAAATTTTCTCAGTTGCAGTTGTAACTAAATCTGCTGCATGTTCTTTGACTTCCGTCATTGCTTTAGCTTGATTGCTGGAAATGGTTAAGTTTGCTTGCTCAATAATTTTTTCTTGAGCCTGTTTGGTTTCCAAAACCTTTGCTTGTTTAAAAGCCTGGCTTTCTTTGTCAGCTTTTTCCATCATTTCAGAAATTTCAACTCTGGTTTTGGAGATTTCCTCGTTTTTCCATTTATCAAACTCAGTTTTTTGTACTTCTATATCTTGCGCGTCTTTTAAAGCTTTTTCTATTTTTTCAGAACGTTCTGAAAGTTTTTTCGATATTGGGACAAAAACATATCTTCGTAGTATGTACAAAATAATTGAAAAATTTACCAATTGCGCTAAAAACAGTTTCCAATTAAGGCCTAGTGTACCAATTATTCCGGCTTGTTTTTCTGCACCAGCAGCTTCTTCTGCGGCCTGAGCCACTTGTATAAATAAATTGAAATCAAAATTCATAAGATATTCGTTAATTTAGAGTAAGACCAACAGCGGTCTTCCCCGTTTTTTTGCTTAAGGCAAAAAGAGGGGGTTAAGAGGAATTGTGACAAAATTCGCAAATCTTCCTAACCCTCTCTTAAAAATTAATTAAGAGAGGGTTTTGTTTTTAAAGAGTGAAAGATACAACTAAAGCGTAAATAGCAATAGCTTCAGCAAAAGCCAAAGACAAAAGCATTGGAACGAATAGTTTTTCGGCAGATTCTGGGTTTCTGCCAATACTTTCCATAGCTTTGCTAGCTGTTTTGCCAATTGCATAGGCTGGCAACATGCCGCCTAATGCAATAGCGCTTGCTTTACCGATAATTCTAATTACTTCTGCTTCCATAAAATTTCCTTTTGGCAAATTAGCTTTGACTTTTAAAATTGTTGTTTAACGTCCGCTAAAAATGCCTTAATAATAATTAATTTAAATTAATGTCCTTCTGCGTGATGAATTTCAGCCGTAGCCATATTCAGATAGACCAAAGTTAGCATAGAAAATACAACCGCTTGAATCAAACCTACAATAATTTCCAAACCCATAAACGGCAAGGGCAAGAAAATTGCCAGCATAGAAGCTAAAACCGTAAGCAAAACTTCGCCAGCAAAAATATTTCCGTAAAGTCTTAGGGAAAGTGAAACCATTTTAGCAACTTCAGAAAATATTTCAATCAGACCCACAAAAAATTCAATAACAGCAACTAAAATTTTCACAGGATTAAAGGAGATAATTGCTTTAAACAAGTCGCCAAGTTTTATAAATTTATTTGCGTATTTAAAAAATCCTATCGCTGCGATTCCCAGTAAATGCGAGCCCATAACCGCAATAACGGCCATTGAAAGAGTCATATTTAAGTCTGTATTTGCCGGCCTAAGTAATGGAATAAGTTCAACGCTGCCGTGATGCAGGTTCCAAATTCCAATCGAACCGGTTCCCGGCATAAGCCCCATCCAGTTAGAAACAACTATAAATAAGAAAAATGTGCCTACAATTGGAAGAAACCTATAACTTTTTTTTCTATCTCCGGTAACTTGGTCAAAATAGCCTAGTATAAATTCAATTAAACCTTCAGCAAAATTTAAAACCCCTTTTGGCGCGTTTGTGGTTGAGTAATATTTTTTTATACCTCTGTTTACAAAAAAAGCAAAAATAGCAAAGCCAACTAATGCTAACGTTGAATTAATGTAAGAATTGGTTATAGGAAAACCTGAAACATAAAACATGGTTTCCGCTGCGAGTGGTGGTAAAACTAGCATCATTTGGTGAGTTCCTTAAATTTCTTAATTTGCTTGTAAATCCCAATTGAACTTGTAGTAATTGCTAAAATTATGGCGATTAATATAAAGTATTTTTGCGAGTATTTATTGTCCAGCCATTTGCCCAAATAAGTAAAAACAATCAACGGTACGGCAATAATTAGCCCAAAATCTGTGGCTATACTGAACATTGACATGGCATTTAGCAAACTTTTACTTTTCGGCTCAAGTTTGCTTACTTTTTGAGCTTCTGCCAATTCTTTTTGCTCTTTTTTCAATTGTTCAATGCTTATTCGGCCGGGCACGACATAGTTTTTTTCATCTTTTTCCATAATTTTATATTACCTGCAAAAAACTACCTTAAATATAACGGATTTTCAATTTTTATGTCAAGACTCATAGAGGTTGACACTTTTACCAATTTGTTGTAGGACCAAAAGCTGGCAGTTTGGTTTCTTTTAAACTTGGCTTAAAGAGAGCGTTTTTTAAATACTCATAGTTTTGCTTATGAATTCTGGCCAATAAAACATCTATCATAAGCGGGCCGAAAAAACAGCGGGGATGATCTGAAAGCTTTAAAAATTCATCAAAAGTTTTATATCCGACCTGAATTTTTTCGCCCGGATCAAGTTTTTGCTCATAAACTTTACTACAATCGTACGCAATAAAAAAGTATACTTTTTGCAAAACTTTTCCACTTGGCTTGTAAGTTTTCCAAAGTTTAATTTTTTTTGGCACTAAACCGGTTTCTTCTTTAAGTTCCCTCAGAGCGGCTTGTTTTGGACTTTCCCCTACTTTATCCATGCGCCCGCTTGGTAAATCGTAGTACCAATTTAACCCTGGTTGCTTTTGTTTTAAAATGACAATTTTCTTGCCTACGGTCGGCACAATTACTACTGTGTTTTCTCTAACAACTTTTTCAAAAGTTGCCGTACTGCCGTCAAACATTTTTTGTGGCCATTGAAAAACATCAAAAATTATTCCTTCAAATACTTTTTTTGCGTTTTTTGGTAGGTTCATAAAAAATGTTTAGTTTGTAATTTATTCAGTATGACCCAGTACAAGAAATCTGATATACATATCGTCTTCGGTACGGGGCAGGCCTATGGTTTATTTACCCCGTCACTTATGGAGCCAAAAGTGGGACTTGAACCCACAACCTGCGGTTTATATACCCCTCACCATTTGGAGCCGACGATCGGAATCGAACCGATAACCTATGGTTTACGATACCATTGCTCTACCAATTGAGCTACATCGGCAAGACCAAATGGTGAGGGGCGGGCCGCTGCTCTACCAATTGAGCTATTTTGGCCAAGTCATAAGTGACGGGGCGATACCATTGCTCTACCAGATGATCCGCCAATGGCGGACGGCATCACTAAGTACCGATTTTGTATTTCGAAGTCATTGCGGGCGGGTGATATTTACCCCGTACCGTCCCGATTTATCGGGACTGATGCGGGGCCATTGCTCTACCCCGTCTTTCGCGAAAGGCGGGGTCTACCATCCGCCAGCTGGCGGAGAGCTAAGCCGGCGAGCTTAACTTTACTAATTTCAGTCTTAATTTTTTGCCAAACAGTCTAGCTGATACATCAGTAAAATTTTTATTTATTGCTGTTACTAAAAATTCACGTTTAGATAGTTTTGTTAACTTTTTTTCTATCTCCGGATGCCGTTTTAAATAATCAGCAAGCTTATTTGGAATAATTTCGTCTTGTGAAATTACCACCACTCCCCTACCCACTACTTTCCTACTCATCTGTTTTAGTATTGGGTAATGAGTACAACCTAAAATTAGCGCTTCAATTTTAAATTTTTGTAGCATATTTAAATATAATTCTAGGGCTTTTTTTGCTTGTTGTAAAGAATTTGCTTCAATTAACGGTACTAATTTGGGCGTGGCAAGTTCAAAAATTTTTGCTTTTTTGTCAATTTTAGAAAGCTCTTTTTTGTAAATATGCGAATTAATAGTAGCAGAGGTTCCAATCACACCAATTCGTTTACCTTTGCCACTATCAGCAATTTCCAAAGTCGGTACTACCACACCTAAAATGCGTCGGCCGGGATAAGCTTTAGGTAAATACTGCCTCTGCAGTTTTCTTAAAGCAAGCGCAGAAGAAGTATTGCAGGCAACAATTACTAATTGGCAATTTTGCTTAAATAAAAAATCAACAGCGTTTTTTGTGTATTTATAAATTTGACTAGCCGACTTTTCGCCGTAGGGCAAATTTTTTGTATCTCCCAAATAAATATAGTCGTAGGCGGAAACGTCTTTTCCGCCGGAGACTGATTCTCCTCCAGCGGAAAAAATTGATCTTGCTATAATCAACCCTCCCAAACCTGAGTCAAAAATTCCAATTTTCATGTTTTATAAAGTAATATATTGTTTAGCTGCTATTTCGGACTTTTGTTTTTTTAACCATTCTTCAAAACCATAGGTTTTTAAATATATTTGCCTTAGATGTTTTGTATTATTATCCCCGGCTATATTCTTATCTAGTAAAAACAAATGAACTCCTAAATTACTGGGAATTATTTTGTAATCCCCGGGCTTTAAATTTAGAATTGGTTCCCTCAATTCAGGTAAAAGGATAGGTACTTCCACGAAACCCAAATCTCCTCCAAAATTTTTGCTAGGTTCATCTAAACTATAATCACTCGCTAATTTTGCAAAGTCTTCATTTAAAGAAAGCCGATTTTTTAGACTTTCCAATAACGCATATTCTTTTTGATTCAAACTAGGCTGGGAGTTATACCAAATTTGAAGCTTGTATTCATAATAAAAATTTAAAATTACCTCCGGACTTACATCGCTGTTTGTTAAAGAAGCTTGTTTAATATAGTTACTAAATTCCAAAGCGTCTTTCTTATTAATTTGTATTTTAAGTTTGTTCGCAACCGCGATAGTTTTTTGATTTTCTAAATATAAATTGAAAATTTCTTGGTAATTAATGCTTTTATTGACGTCGGTGTTTGTTTTATACAACTCGTAAAATTTCCAATAATCTTTAAACATTAACGGCTTGCCTTCTAGAGAAGATAAAATAAAGGGGCCAGATTTTAAAATATTAATTTTGGCAGTTGTCAGACCTCCTCTTGCAAGCCAAAAAATGCCAGTTGCGACAAAAACTGTAAAAGAAATAACGACTGTTAAGGCTATTAAAAACTTGGAACTTTTAACTTTTGTTTGCATGATAATTTATTTAGATCCAAAAAAATAAGCCAACCATTTTTGAGGATTGCTTTTTTCTTGTGCGTTCCCGGAGGAATCCTTAGTCTGAGCTGAACTTTCCGAGAAACTGAATATTTGCTCGTCCGGCTTTTT
The DNA here is from genome assembly GCA_964453265.1 of uncultured Candidatus Saccharibacteria bacterium. Lineage (GTDB taxonomy): Bacteria > Patescibacteriota > Doudnabacteria > UBA920 > UBA920 > CAYVNU01. The sequence continues at coordinate 38,857 of CAYVNU010000002.1, forward strand.
TAAGTTTAATTGTTCTCTTGCTAACCTCTCTTTAAATCCTGCTGAATTTAAATAGGTTAATGATTGTTTAAGTTGTTCATTTTTTTCAGTCAACTCTTTTATTTGACCGGTAATTTTATTCTTTTCATTTTCAATTTTTTTTTGGCTTTTGTACTGTAAGTATTCTTGTCTCGCGAAAAATATAGCAGATGAAAATAAAATGATTAAAATAATTTTAGAACTCGTGCCCTTAAGTAACTTCATACAGTTGAGTTGATTATTTTCATTGATGGGACTTGTTTTTTTGCCGACATCTTCCAAATCGCGTCTTTAATTTTTTGAGGATGTCTTAAATTGTTCATTTCAAGGGGTTCAATAACTCCCGTAACGTGAATTTCCACTGTCCCTACATCGGTTAATGACATAATCCCTTTACTTCTAAAACTAATATTCGCTACCTTTTCCAAAGGAGTTTCCAAAATTTGTTTATGCAGTAACGAGTAATATTTCACACATAGTATTCTTTTGTCGGTAACTATATAATTATTTAATAACCAAAGTAAATATTTATATGCCCCATACAATGCCACTAAAATTGTCCAGGTGATTATTAAACGCGAAAACTTTTCAAGCAGCTCATACTTGATTAAAACTGCAAACGGTAAATATATGCAGGCAAAAATTACTAAAACTGTTTTTACTAAAATAAATTCAGTTTGTCTATATATGCCAATTACTTTCTCATTTGGATGTAATTCTAATGTGAACATTTAATTTAAAAAGGATTGTCCGAAAGTTAAAACTACCATTGTAAAAATAATAACAAGTGCCAGGCCGTACATAATTTTATTTACTAGTTTTCTGTTGTTAAATAAGCTCATTATAATAAGATAGTTTATATTTTTAGTTAAGCTTAGAGGTATTTTAGCACAAAATACAATTAATCAGAACGATTTAACATTATTAAATTTTGCGAGAATCGTACGCCCAGTGAAGCAAGGCTTGCCTTTGCCTGGGTCTACAGGTTAAATCCCCCGGCCTGCAATTAAGTCTGACTTGCGATACATGGCGCTTTATGGCTTTCCAGCGTTTTATTTGCCTTTGGTCGTCTTCAGTCCTTCTGCCTAAATAATAGCGGCAATACCACAAAAACCAGCCACGCGGGTCTTGTTCGTGTATCCAACCCTTTTGCTGCCAATATTTTAATGGCTTAGAGGCATTTACACCAAAATAATTTAAGTCTTTTTTATGATTCTCCTCTACCGTAACATCACCTTTTACCATTTTAGCTTTTAAAAACCAATCTTTGGGGAATTCTTTTTGACAGTCATATAAATATAAGCCGCCAAAAACACCTAAGGCTAGCATTTGTTTTGGAGAAAGCTCTGGTTTAAATTCTGGGTCAAAATTTTTTCCCATTGGCTCAGCCAAAGTATAACTGTAACCTTTTTGCAAACTATCATTAACTTTTATTTTTTTGAATTTCATTATTTATTTAACCGCCACAAGCTAAAATTTAAAAGTGAGGCAAAAGTCACCCATAAAAGATATGGAATTAATAGCGCTCCAGCCATAGGCTTAACTTTAAAAGCAAAGACAATGGTTAAAACTATAAACACCCACATTAATACAATTTCAACAAAAGCTAAACCAAGTTTATGCGAACCAAAAAACAAGGGCGTCCAAATGGCGTTTAACGCCAGCTGAATAAAGAAAAATATTAAAGCAAGCTTTGCGTTCTGGTTTTGATTTCTGTTTTGCCATAGCAAAGCCCCACTTATGCCCATAAGCGTGTACAAAATAGTCCAAACTGGTCCAAAAACCCAGTTAGGTGGGCTAAAAAAAGGTTTTATAAGTCCTTTATACCAGGTTTGAATTGAATTTCTGGTAAACAGCGCTCCAAAAATACCTGCCGCTTGGCACAAAACAATAAAAATAGCGTAAATCATAATAGTATAGTATTAAATTAAAAATCTTTTAGTATTTTCTCCAAAAAAGCATTCGCCCAGTTTTCATAACCTAAATCGCTTGGATGAAAATGGTCAGCCGCGTAGGTTTTTTTAAGGTCAGGATAGTTTTCCCAGCCAAAGTCGTGAATATTTATTATTTTTAGCCTACCTGCTTCCAAACTTAAAATTTGTTTATTAATTTTACTGCTGCGGTATTCTAAAAACTTTCTGTAAAACCAGGGCAGAATATCCGCATCGTCAAAGTGAGGAATATTAGTAATATAAATTTTGGCAGTAGTCTCTTCGGTCAATCTTTTTATTATTGTGCGGTAGTTATTTAAAATATTATTAGAGCTTACTAAATGTGTAGCATCGTTTCCGCTAATTGATATTAAAACTATATCCGGCTTAAAAGCAATAATTTGCTCAAGCTGATGTTTTATTACATCACTAGTCTTATAACCTTTAACCGCAATATTTTTATATTCAATTGTATTTTTCGCAGACAAAGTTTGTGCGACTCTAAAAGCAAAAGTTTTTTCGGTTTTACTTGCGCCCAAACCTAACCCCGCGCTGTCCCCTGCGACAATATACCGTAAATTCCGTCCTTGTCCAAAAGTCTTGTCAGATTGGTCTATGGCAGGCAGGTTTGGTATTTGAACATATTTAATAGCAAATAAAACCAGTTCATAAGAAATGTAAAAAGCGATTAAATAAATTAATGTTTTTATCATATTACTTAAGTATACCAAATTTTAACCACTCCACCTACGCCCCTCCTTCGCTAAAGCTTCGGCGGGCAAAGCAAGGCTTCGGCGGATTATTCGCTATAATTATTAAAATAATGAGAATAAAAAATCCCGCCCCCTTTACGGGGACGGGGTTTTTAAAAGCAAAACTATGCTCTTTGTACGTTAACTGCGTTAGGACCCTTAGGAGATTCTTCAACCTCAAAAGATACGGTGTCGCCTTCGTTAAGTTCTTCGAAAGTTACACCGACTAAGGACTTACTGTGAAAAAATAAGTCTTTGTCTTGTCCAGCTACAGTAATAAAACCAAAACCTTTATCGGTTTTCTTTTTGATTACACCAGTCATGGAAGTTTAAATTTAGTTATTTAAGTGCAAAATTTGCACCGCCTGTTAAGGCAAAGTGTGTACCCCGTTAGAAGTCCGGTGTCTTTAAGACACCGACAGACGCCTTTTGGGCGTCTTACTTCTAACCGGGTGAATATGTTAGTGAAATTCGACTAGATTTGTGACATAAATGTTTGCCCACTAAGTATGACACATTACTGGGGTTTTGTATAGGGGCAAATATTTAGTAAAATTTACAGAATTTCTTTTAACAGCTCGCTAATTCCGCTCTTTTTCTCGGCTGAAACCGGCATGACTTTAACTTTACCGGCCTGTTCTTGAATGTTCTTTAGTTGTTTTTGCAGTTGTGAACTTTTTATTTTATCTATTTTATTTGCAGCTATTATTACGTTTTTATTTTCCTGATTAAGACTGTATAGCATTTGCATGTCTGTATTAGTTAAACCAATTTCAGCATCTATAATCATTACTACTTTTTTTTGTTCGTAAATTGGGTTAAATAAATACCAATGAATTAAATTTTGAAGTTTTTCCTGTGTTTCCTTGGAAGCTTTGGCAAAACCATACCCCGGCAAATCGACAAAATACAACTCCTTGTTTATCAAAAAAATATTAATTTCCTGGGTTCTGCCGGGAAACGAACTAGTTTTTGCTAAGTTTTTGTTGCCTGTCAGCACATTAATCAAACTAGATTTACCGGCGTTAGATCTTCCTATAAAAGCAATTTGAGGTTTTGTATCGTTTAAAATTTCATCGTCTTCAACAACACCCTTTATAAATTGAGCGGATTTTATATTCATAGTTTAAAGTATAACAAATTCTAGGCATTTTGCCGATTAAATGTTAAAGGCTCAACATAGGTTGAGCCTTTAACTATAACTTAATCTATTTAAACAATTACGGGCAAGCAAGAGCCGCTCGGCATTCAGCTTTTACGTTACCGGATAAATTTTCGCATGCCAAACACTGTACGCTTTTATTTGCCGAAGGACTCGAGGCTTCGGAAGGCGCAGTAGTTTGAGTACTGCCGGAAGTTTTAACCTGTGTATTTGATTTATAGGTATTCATAATGGCAGTATAATCTGTAAATTTTATATTGCTCGGTATTAAAAATACGCTTGAATCTTCACTCCAATCTGAACACTTGTATTCATGTTTAGCATTTATATCAAATGCTGCCATAGTATTCTGGTCAGGCAATTTTTGATTGTTGGCATTTTGCTCTAGTGACATTTTAAATGCCATTTGATTACTGCCTTCTACCCAAATATATTGGTTTGTGCCGTCATTTATTATGTGGGTAGTTTGACTTTTTCCATTTACATTTGAATTCACATCGGCGCGCATTTTACCGCCACCAACATATACTTGTGTTTGGCTGCTGGTATTTTCATTATGATATACAACTTCGCATTTTTGACTCCCCTTTAAAGCAAGCTCTTTTAAAGATAGATTGGAGTTCGTCATACTGCCTTTAATGTCTAAAGAATATTCCTTTGCTTCTTTATGTTTGAAATACCAGCCTAACCCGGCTAAAATAACCACAATTAAAATCGCAATTACAATATTTTTTCCTCTGCCGCTTGCCGGCTTTGGCATTTGTTCGTTTGTTTCCATAATATTATTTTAATAATTGATTTATTAAAAATAGCAAAATAATTAATTTTAGACAATGAAAGCTTCTAAATAAAAAAGGGCAGCGGGGTTACTGCCCAAAAATTCCGCATTGCAGTCCGCCTTCTAAGGTTCGCCTGCAATGGAGTTCTGGGTGCAAACTGCACACCAAGTAGTTGGTGCGTCAGCCAGGCACCCAAATTAAAATTCCCCTGTATATTTCTAACTCCTCGCATACCGGGCACCCATCGCCCGGTTTATACCCATATGGTATTTCGCCGGACGGAACCGGCTTGCCATATGTTGCAAAAAGAACATCCTCCTCTTCAAGCCACTGCTGGAAAACCAGCAGGGTGGCTTCATTATGAGTCATTTAGATATGTTAGCATATTTTATGAAATGTTTTAAAATAAAAAAAACGCCACTTTTGTAGGCGTTTTTTACTAGTTTAACTCAGGTTTTTTTGTGTATCCTGAAACAAGACCTATTCTTCTTAAAGTCCAACTGGTAATGAGCTCGGTTAAGCCTTTGCCTGCAGCTGAATTTTGCAAAGCTTTTTCAACATCTGCAAGGAAACTTTCAGGGTCTAATACGTGTAATTCAGCCAGTAAGCTTTGAGCGGCATCACCGTGTATTAACAAAAAGCCAAATGAACTATCGGAATCTGTGTCCATATTTTCCCGAACACATTCAAGGAACAAATCTTCTAATTCTTCCAACAACCTCATTTTCTTCATTTCTTTTGGCTCTTCGCCATATTCTCCACTCATAATTGTTTTAAATTTATTTACACATTATTCCAAGTTTACTTGTTTTTAAAAGTTTTATTTAACCAAAACAATACAAGTAAGAATATAATTAATACCAATGCGCGTATTGGATGTAATTTAAGTTCAGACCAAAGCATGGAAATTATTAAACTTAAAAAGCTCCAAAAAAACTGCCAGGCATTAATTACTACATTTTTGATTAATTCCCAAAAATTTATTTTCGGCATATTAAATCTTCATCTTTAATCCTTTATTCATATAAGTTAGTTAACTTTAAACTAACGGGTCATGTCCCCATTTTTCATTTTAAATTATAAAAAAAATACTTCGATGAAGACAAACATTACCAGAGAAGAAATAATAATTGAAGATAAGGACCAGCGCAGTAACCATGGTTTCATTGGTTGATGACTCAGTTCGGTTTTAATTAGCTCGTATATGGTTTTAAGACCGTCACTATTTTTACTATCTGAAATTAATACAATATGCCTATATTTTCTATAACTATAGATTTGATTTGCTAAGCCTTTGAGTTTTGGATCTAATCTGGAAACCTCTCTTTCAAAATCTTCAAAACTAACTTTATCGTCACTAGCTTTATTTTCAAGCGACTTTTGAATTAGCATACTATCCACTGGGTTTGAGTCTAATATTTTATTTTCTGAGGCAACTATCTCATTATACTGTTCTATTTTCTGATGTAAAATAGAAATTTTTTTTATGAGTTTATCGGAAATTAAGCTGATTCCTCCTATACCGCCACGCATTCTTTTTGTAAGTTCTTTCGTTGCATCGCTAGGCACGGGCTTCCACTGATAAATTGGTAAATAAGACTTTTTATCATGGAAGCCTTGTTCTGAGTACTCACCTTCAACCCATTCTGCTATTTCATCCCGTAAATTCTTAAGCAAACTTAAGATGGAGTCAAATTCTTTCTTCACTGGATATTGGTAAGCCAAAAAAGCAAGAATTATTGCCGAGTAGGTCAGCACGTCGCCACTTTTAATGGGTATTGCCACCAATAGGTCTCTTAGCAGCTTTAATAGATGACCTAAGTAATTAATAATGAAATTAATGTGAGACATACTATTTCTTTAATACCGCCAAAAACGCTTCTTGCCCGTTCGACAGACTCAGGGCAGTCGGCTTTTACTTCTTAAGAACAGCTAGGAAAGCTTCTTGGGGGATTTCGACGCGGCCGATTTGCTTCATACGTTTTTTACCCTTTTTTTGCTTGTTTAGGAGCTTCATTTTTCTAGTTACGTCACCGCCGTATAGGTAGCCGGTTACGTCTTTACGTAGGGCTGAAATAGTTTCGCGGGCTATTATTTTGCCGCCAATGGCTGCTTGAATTGCTATTTCAAATTGGTGTTTTGGAATTAACTGCTTTAATTTATCTACTAATTCTTTACCATCGTTAGCTGCGGTAGACCTATGCATTATGGCAGAAAGCGCAGCAACGGGTTCGCCGGCTACTAAAACGTCTACTTTAACCAAGTCCCCAATTCTTTCTTCTATAAATTCATAATTAAGAGATGCATAACCGGAAGAGACTGATTTTAGTTTATCGTAAAAGTCTATAATAATATTGGAAAGTGGCATTTCAAAAGACATGTCTACACGACTAGAGCCAATGTATTTTATGTCTTTGCTTACAGCGCGACGCTGGTTGGCAATTTCCATTATAGGACCTATATATTCACTGGGGGTTAAAATATTTACAGTCATCCACGGTTCCCAAATATTTTTTATAACGCTGGGGTCGGGCATTTCGGCGGGGTTATGAATATAAAATTCTTTAGCATCGGTTTTTTCTATACGGTACGCAACACTTGGCGCAGTTAAAATTAAATCAAGATTGTATTCACGGGTCAAACGCTCCTGCACAATATCCATATGAAGAAGACCTAAAAATCCCGTGCGGAAACCAAAGCCAATAGAAGGGATGTTTATAGGTTCGAATTCTAAAGCCGCATCGGAAAGTTTTAATTTACCCATACCTTCTCTTAAAACCGGGTAATCGTCGCCGGAGACCGGAAAAATTGTCGCGTAAACCATGGGCTTTACATGTTTATATCCTGGTAAAGCCTTTGCCTGCGATTTATCTTCAATCAAAGTTATTGTGTCACCTACTCTGGCCTTACTAACATCACGAAGCCCCGTAACAATATACCCCACTTCACCAACCAAAATTTTATCAGAACGTTCCATTTTTGGTTTAAAGTAGCCTATTTCCAATGTCTCACTTTCTGTATCACTACCAATCATATAAATTTTTTTCCTTGGAAAAAGTTCGCCGTCAAAAACGCGAACGTAAGCTACTACGCCGCGGTGAATGTCGTATATAGAGTCAAAAATCAAAGCTGTAACCGGCTTTTTAGGGTCGCCTTTAGGAGCCGGCACTCTTTTTATAACTTCTTTTATAATATTTTCTACGCCTTCACCGGTTTTACCGCTAGCATACAAAATTTCTTCGTCTGTAAAACCAAAAGCTGATTTTAATTCTTCGGCAGTTTTTTTACGGTCAGAGTTTGGCAAATCTATTTTATTTACTACTGGGATAATGGTTAAGTCATGTTCCAAAGCCAAATAAACATTTGCCAAAGTTTGCGCCTCAATACCCTGTGTGCTGTCTACGACTAAAATAGCGCCTTCACAACAAGCGAGTGAGCGTGATACTTCGTAAGTGAAGTCTACGTGGCCCGGGGTATCAATAAGGTTTAATATATAAGATTTATGATTTAAAATTTCAGGCACATCACCTAAATTATCATCCAGTTCATAATCCATGCGAACCGGTTGTAATTTGATGGTAATACCTCTTTCGCGTTCTAAATCCATTTGATCCAACAGCTGGGCTTTCATTTCTCGCATTTGCACAGTTTTAGTAATTTCCAAAAGCCTGTCCGCGAGAGTGCTTTTCCCGTGATCTATATGAGCTATTATACAAAAGTTACGAATATTTTCTTGAGACATTTAATTTAGAAAACTTAGACAAATATTTTATGATATTTAGCAATTTATTTAGACTAACAAATAACCATTCTCTCCTCCGTCATTGCGAGTATAGCCAAAACAATCTATATTTTTCCCGAATCTCCAAGCCCTTAGCTGAATTTTAATAATCTCCTCACATTAGTTCGTTTAGAAGCTATATTCTACCAAAACTAAAGCTATTTGTCATATATTAAGCCCAAGGTTTTTTTAAGAAATTTTAAAACACTTTCCGCATTTTTGAGCTTTAATATTATGGCAAAAATGAAAAATCCCGCAAAGCCAAACAGACTGGCAGTACTAAATTGAATTAAAATACCTATACCAGTTTTAGTATTTAAAAATGGAGCAGATAGATATAGAAAAATGTAACCTAAAAGACCACCAACTATACTTGAAAGCAATAGTTTTGCCAAAAAATCTGACAAATTTTTGTCAAAAACCCAATCAGACTTATTTGGTGAATAATCTTGTAACATGCTTTGTCTCAATAAAACAAACAAAATTCCTGCGTTTAGTATACTTGCAATTACAAAAGCTACGGCAATTCCAATGACTCCCAATTTAGGCGCCAGATACCATGCAAAAAAAATATTAAGAGCCATACAAATTAAACCAATAATAACCGGTGTTTTAGTATTTTGTCGTGCATAAAACGCTCTGGACAAAAGAGGTAAAATTGATTGACTAAATAAACCAAAACAAAAAACACCTAAAGTCTGAAAAGTTAAAATGGTATCTTCCCAATTAAAATTGCCGGCGCCATAGACAAGTCTAACAATATAAGCCCTAAAAATTAAAATAAAAATTGAAATAGGAATTACAAAAAATAAAATTTGCATAAGACTGTTGTAAAAATTTTCAGCATACTCTCTAAAATTATTTTTCGCATAACTTTCAGACATGCTGGGGAAAATTGCCATGGCAGTTGAAACACCAAAAATCCCTGTTGGTACTGCCTGTAAATTGTTAGCCAAATTTAAAATCGCAATAGAACCAGAGTTCAAATATGAGCCCACAATCGACCCTATTAACAAACTTAGTTGTGAAGTATCTACGCCAAATATTCTTGGGAAAAAAAGTTTTCCAATTTTTTTAACTGCGGGATCTCGCAAATCTAACTCAAAAGAAAATTTATAGCCTGTCGCCGCGTTTTCAATAATTTGCGCAAATAAATGTAAAAAAGCGCCGAGTATTACTCCAAAACCTAAACCGTTTAAACCGTATTTGGGAAATAAAACTAAAATTCCAAAAACAATTCCTCCATTATAGAGAATTGGAGCAAGACTGGAAACTAAAAATCTTTTTTTCGCGTTGAGCATGCTGCCAAAAAAATTCGATAAAGTAAAAATTATTGGCGAAAGCAAAAATATTTTAGTAAGACTAATAGTGTCTGTTAATTTCTGACCGTTAAATCCCGGAACCATTAACTTAGTAAGCCAATGTGCGTTAAAATAGAGCGCAATACAAATTACAGACATCGACAAAAACGAAAAGCTTAAAATTGTATTAGCAATTTTATCCGCTCTGTTTTTATCTTTATTTAGCCACTCTGTAAAAACGGGGATAAAAGCTGCTGAAAGAGTGCCTAGAATAAGTAAATTAAAAATAAAGTCCGGAAGTCTAAAAGCAGCATAATAGCTGTCTAACGTATCACCTGCGCCAAAGCGGCTGGCCAATAGCCTGTCTCTTAACAAACCCACAAACCTAGAAACTAACGCGAAAAAACCGACTATAAAGGCGGCTTTAGTTAGAGAAAAATTAGATTCCCAGTTTCTTATTTTATTTATCATCTTTTGTAAATTACAGCCCCAAACAACTGATCTTTGTCTAATAGTATATCAACAGAGTCTGCGTTTGTCTGCAGGTTGCTAAAACTGAAGTTTTGCCATACCAAAGATCTGCCTGGAAAAGAAAGTGTCCAATTAAAATTTTGAACTTTTGTACCTGGTTGTTTTTGAAGCATTAATACATATCTGTCTATTTCGGAGTCTGAAAAATTATAAGGCAAAATATACTTTAACTTAACAACTTTCGTCTCCCCACCTTGAACATTTAGCCAGTTGCCAAAAAAAGTTTTTCCCGCTTCTTGGCCAATAAGCGTTCCGCTTATAACATCTTTAACTGAATTTTTTTCCCACTCATAAACATCTGGGTCAGTTTTGTATTCATACTTTTTTTGATTTTCTAAAACTTTATTGTCAAAACCGGAATTAAAAACTAGTCTACTACCCAACGGTACTAAAATACGAATAAAACTTGAATTAAAAGTATTATAACTTTTAGGCATGCTATTGCTTCGAGAGATTTCTAATTCTTCAATTATTTGCCCGTCTTTTTGTATACTTGTATTTAGTTTTACTTTTTGATCTATATATAAATCAGTCTTTGTTCCGCCTAGGTTCGAGGTTGAAATTTGTAAATAATCGCGATCCGATGACAAAACTTTTCCGGCCCAATTAAAGTCTTCAAATGTTTTTTGAATACTCGGGATTCTGGAGTAGGCTAATATATTTTTAGAATTTAAATTTCTTTGCAAAGCTTCAAATACTGTTAACCAGTTTTCTGGTGATAAATTTTCTAGTTTTTGAAAAATAAGCGGTATGCAATCCGCTAAAACTTGTTTTGGTTGACCTGGGGTTATTGCTCCATATCCAACTGAGGAAGCAAGCTGTATTTGCTCAAAAAAATTATCAGAATCTAAAATTAAGTTATACTTTGGCAGCTCAATTGGCCCGGTAATTTTTAACAAATCTTGCACAAAGTCAGGAGTTAAAGCAACTATTACATCGGGGGTTTCACCACCTTCTTTTTCATAAAAACCACTCATTAACTTAGCGGATTGAGGGAAATTTACAAACCAATTACTATCTCTTAAAAACCATTGAGAATTAACATTTAATATTGGAGTAGGCGGAGAAATTTTTTCAGAAAGTTGTCCGTCCAAATCATATATACTGCTAACGTGGAGAGTATCTATTTTTCCGTTTTTCAAAATTAAGCTCCCAAATGTCCCCAAAAATCCGCCCGAAGTTCTAAGTTCATTGTTATTTTGAAAAATCAATAAAATATTTTTTCTATCGGCATGTAACGCGTATAAAATCTTAAACATTTTTTCAAAACTTTCAAACGTTTGTTTTACAGCATGCAATTTTGTTTGTGCCGAAAAGAATTGTTCGGCATAGCTCTTAGGTAAATTATTTGGGTTAACTTCATTTGAAATTTCAACTGCTTGATTTATATTTTGACTAATGTTATTTACGGAAGCATTCAAATTTTCCCAGGTTCTTTGATCCAAACCCTCTATGCCTAAGCTACTAAATTTTAAATTTTTTAAAGTATCATAAAAGCTAACAAACTCTTTACCACTTGTTGAAATTAAAGAAGCTATCTGGAGTAAGTTCCCAGCATCATGGGTTTGTGGTAATAAGTTAGTAACTTTTGAAAAGTCGGTAGCAGCTTGTTTTAATTTCTCTTGCCCGTTTTGAAAACTTTTATATGCCATGAGAAAGCTATTATTTGCGCTTTCAAAATCCTGATTTTGAATGGAGTTCTTAGCCGACTCTAAATACTTGGCTCCTTGTATTGATGTTTGAATTATCTCATCTTTTTTTTCTAGACCTACTGCAATAAATTTACCAGAAAATATTACAAAAATACTGAAAATGGAAAATATTGCAAAGATTAAAAGGGTGTAAGCGCTTGAGGTTTTCAAAAAAGTTTTATACCGAATAGAAAAATAATAAAGTGTTTTTTTCCACTCATTAGAGAAACTTTTGGAAAAATTCAAATATATAACATAGCAAAGTTTTTTAATTTTAAGGCATAAACCATAAACGAACTTACTAAAAGCTAGAAAGAATTTTAATACAAACAAACCAATATAATAAAAAAATAGAAAAACCCTGCTGGTTTTTGAAGCAGTTAATTTAATGGACTGATATTTGTGAATATGGAGTTTGAATTTTGCCATTATACCGATTGTTTATGGATATTTAACAAAATGCCCATCGCGGAAAGATTTACTATCATTGCACTACCCCCGTAACTAAAAAAGGGTAGCGGTATGCCAGTTAAGGGAACCAGATTGACCATTGCCGCAATATTTATCGCAACCTGAAAACCAATCCAAGCTGTTATGCCAAAAGCAAGCATTTTACCAAAAGTATCTCTAGCATTTTTTGCAATTTTAAAACCTTGAAAAACTAAATATACAAATAAAATAATCACCAATAGAATTCTGAAAAACCCAAGCTCTTCCGCAGTAACAGCAAAAATTGAGTCCCCCATTACTTCAGGCAAATAATTATGTTTTTGCCTGGAAAGCCCGTAACCATAACCCCAAAACCCCCCTGAGCCAATTGCAAGTAGCGCCTGATTAATATGATAGCTAATACCTTTTGGGTCTATACTAGGGTCTAAAAACGATGTCAGCCGCCTAGCTCTATATGGCGCAAAGTGAATAAAGGAATACAACGACAGCACTCCCACAACAGCTGTCCAAAAAAAGTATTTTAAATTTATCCCTGCAACATAAATCATACTCGCTGCAACTGAAACCAAAACTAACATTGTCCCCAAATCAGGCTGCCATAGAATCAAAGCCGCGTACAGAGCAGTTATGGTTAATGTCGGCAATATTCCGAAATAAAAATTATTTAAATCTTGTTTTTGCCGACCAGCCCATGAAGCTATATAAACAACTACCGCTAATTTTGCTAACTCCGAAGGTTGAAAAAAAATCGGCCCAATATGTATCCACCTTGTCGCGCCTCCTGCGCTAAACCCGAGGCCTGGAATTTTCACTGCAACTAAAAGCAAGATTGAACCATATATTAAAACTTTTAAATATTTTTCGAATATATGGTAATCAACCTTTGATGCTAAGAACATACCAATTAGTCCTAAACCAACTCCATACATAAGTTGATGCACTACGTAATATGTTGTATTGCCAAAATTTTTATAAGAATCAACAGTTGAAGCAGAATATAAGGCAATTAAACCAAAGGCAAGCAAAAACCCAACAACAATAAGTAGCTGCAGGTTTATTGAATTTTTACTTAAGTTTTTTGTTTGATGACGCATTAATAACTATATACAAAATTTTTAAATTGTTGTCCCCTATCCTGGTAATTTTTAAACATGTCAAAACTCACACATGCAGGACTAAGCAGCACAATATCACCGCTTATTGCCACGGATTTGATTTGCTCAAAAATTTCAACCATATTTTTCGCGCCCAAAATATATTTAAGCTTAGGATTATTTATAGCTTGTTTTAATCTTTCTGCCTCAACTCCAATTAAAATAACGGCTTTAATTTTATTGGAGTTAGAAATAACTTTTCCCAGTTCATCAAAATTACTTTTTTTGCTTGCGCCGCCGAGTATTAAAATTATAGGCTCATTAAATGAATTTATAGCGGCAATTGTTGTCTCGGGAGTTGTAGAAAATGAATCATCATAAAATGAAATGCCATTTTTTTTTGCAACTAGCTCTAAACGGTGCTCTAAGCCTTTAAAATTATCAATTACAGATTGTATTAAATTAAAATTCTTCACTCCAGATGCCAAACTAGCAGCAATTGCTGCTTCAATATTTTCCAGATTATGAACACCTTTTAGTTGGTAGTGAGTTGTTGGGAGTGAGTAGTCTGCACCAAGCAGATCCTTAACTTGGATTTCGTCCTTTTTTAAGTAAATACCGCTTGTTAATTCTTTCTGGCGGCTAAAATATATTTTTTTTCCAGTACCCTGTTCTCCAATGAAAACCGATGACGGAAAATCTGCGTTTACAATAGCGAAGTCTTCAGAACCCTGGTATTTAACAATTGCTGTTTTAGCTTCTATGTATTCATCTTGATCTGCGTGGTAGTCCAAATGTTCCGAGGTTGTCATTAAAACTACCCCAATGTGAGGACTTTTTCTTAGGTCTTGGAGTTGAAAACTAGAAAGTTCATAGACGACCAAATCATCAGGTTTCAGGCTATCAAGAAATTCAAGAGACTGGATTTTACCAATGTTTCCAGTTAAAAAAATTTCAGATTTAAGATTTAAGATTTTTGTTTGATTAGAAAGAATTTCATAAATTAGAGTCGATGTTGTACCCTTGCCTTTTGTGCCGGTAACGCCAATAATTTTGCAGGGACAATTATCGAAAAAAAAATTCGTCTGCGAAGTAATTAGACCTTTAAAATTTTTTAATTGTGTTAATTTTATACCGGGGCTTCTAAACGCAACATCAAAACCTGTTAACTCTAAAAATGCGTCCGGTCCAAAAATAAAATTTAAACCGAGAGATTTAATTTCTATTTGTTCTAATTCATTCCACTCTTGCCAAGGCCTTTGATCAAACAGCACGGGTTTTACTCCGTGCTTAATTAAATATTTTGTAACTGCACGGCCTTCAGTGCCATATCCCAAAACAGCAACAAGATTTTTTTTTAAATCATGAATTTTCATGTCTAACTCTTTTTTAATACATAACCAGGTTTTCTGCTCGTAAAAATTTTGTTATTTACCACCGCTTGCCCGTTTACAAACACGTAATCAAAGCCCGTACTAAACTGATTTGGGTTTAAATAAGTACTTTTGCTTGAAAGTTCGCTTGGAGTAAAAATAACTAAATCTGCAAAATTGCCAACTGCTATTTTACCTCTACTTTTTAGTCCAATTTTATTTGCAGGCCCTAAAGTTAATTTATTAATTGCACTCTCTAAAGAAATTGCTTTTTTTTCTATTACAGTTTGCAGGAATTTAGCACTAGTTCCAAAGCACCTTGGATGCACAAGCCGACTTTGGTTTTTTTCAGGGAAACCAGCTCCATCGGTAGCTATGAAAGAAAGTGGATGAAAAAGCAGTTTTTCCACTGAAGCAATATCTAAATTTTCTTCAAAAACCAAAATTTCACTTCCCCCATTTTCTAAAATATGTAGTAAGGCCTGCTCACTAGACATTTCTAAATTTTTTGCGACTTGTCCTATTGTTTTACCTGTAAAATTTAGTTTATTGGTTGTCGAAGCAATCATTAAATTACTGAATTTCACCCCGCTATTATTTAAGTAACTAAGTATTTTATTTTTCTGAATCGGATCTGAAAAATGCCTCAACATAACGGCCCTACCACCTTCAATTGCCCACTTAGGTAAATATGAATACAGGACCTGCCATATTGACTCATAAGGATAAGCATCAAAATGAACATTTAGTCCTTGGTGAAAAGCGGTATCAATTTCAGCAATAACATCAGCCAACTTATTCCAATTTTGCTCATTACGTATTTTTAAATGTGAAATTTTTAAATTTAAATTTCCTGCTTTGGCAATATCCAAGGCTTCTGAGACAGCTTCAACAACTTCCGCTCCTTCGCTACGTAAGTGAATAGAAAAAAGACCCTCGTATTCTTTAACTATTTTTGCAAGTTCAAAAAGCTCCAGTTCACTAATTATAATTTCATGTGCGTAAGAAAGACCGCTTGAAAAGCCAAATGCGCCAGCATTCAAACTTTCACGCAATGCTTTTTTTAGAACTTCTAGTTCATCTTTTTGTAAAGAACGAATTTCATCACCAACAACTCCGCGTCTTAAAGTTGAATACCCAACAAGACTCGCAATATTGCATCCAAACTGCATTTTTCCGAGCTGTTCTAAATACTCCCCGAAAGACTGCCAATTAATATTAGCCCCTTCTAAGTTATGCCATTTCTGAATTGAAAGTAAGGCATTTTTTGAAAGTAGTGGCGCCAAACTAGCCCCACAGTTACCAATTAAGATTGAAGTAAATCCCTGAGTAACCATACTATCTAGAGAAGGGTTATCAAAAATTTGCCAATAACTATCGCTATGGTTTTGAATATCAATAAACCCGGGAGTCAAAACTTTCCCCGAAGCATCAATGGTTGAAATGGCATTGCCGGAAATTTTTTCTGAAATATTTACAATCCTGTCACCCTCAACCGCAACATCTAAAATTTGCCCTGACTTGCCACTCCCATCAATAACATTTGCATTTTTTATAATTAAGCTATACATAATTTTGACTTAAGAAATAAATAATAATACCAAAAATACCCATCACTGCTGAAATTATCCAAAAGCGCATAGTAACTTTTGCCTCGGGCCAACCCAGTGCCTGAAAATGATGATGAATAGGCGCTGACAAGAAAACCTTTTTTTGAAATACTTTTTTTGAAAAAATTTGCAGGATTGTAGAAAAGGCTTCCAAAACAAAAACAAAACCAATAATTGGTAAAAGTAAAACTGAGTTAGTTAAAAAAGCTACGACAGCTAAAAGCACTCCCAAGCCCATTGATCCGGTATCTCCCATAATAAACCTAGCCGGATAAACATTAAACCACAAAAATGCCAGTAATGCTCCGGCAATTACGCCAATAAAAGCTGCTAAATCATGTTTGTTTTGAAAAAATGCAATTAAACCGTAAGAAAAAAATGAGATCATTAGAATACCGCCCGCAAGTCCATCTAAACCATCAGTTTGATTAACAGAAAAACTTGTGGCAATAACCACTAAAATAAAAAAAGGAATGAAGATCCAGCCTAAATGTAAGTTTCCATAAAAAGGAATGTTCAGATAATCAAAACCCAGTTTAAAATAAAACCACCACGCACCAATAACTGCAACTAAAATATATAGCCAAATTTTAAACCTAAATCTTAAGCCTCTGCCATTATGTCCGAGTCTTCGAACATCAAGCCAATCATCAACAGCTCCGACTAAGGAAGAACCGATTAAAGCGCCAAAAGGCAAAAGCGTTTCTTTTCTGGAAAAGAAATTTAAGAATTTTAGGCTTTGAAAATGAAGAATTTCTGAAAAAAGCCAAAAAAATCCTAAAAGAACAGTTAGTGTCCCCCAAACCAAAACTCCGCCCATAGTTGGCGTACCGGCTTTTGAACTATGTAGTTTCGAAAAAATGGGCGTGCTGCCATCATTTCTAATTTGTTTACCTAATTTATGGTTATATAAAAACTGCGTCAATAAAGGTGTGAAAAAAAGCGCGGCTCCAAAACCGAGCGTGGTTAAAATAAAAATCTTAATTAAAGCGAGATTCTCCATTTATTACTAAATTTTCTTAAGAAAAGTTTAATTAATTATACCATACTTCTTAGGTATTACAAAGTCACTTTATCTTTTAAATACTTAAGTAAAATGTCTTCTAAAATTAGCACGTCGTTTTCCCTATCCTTGCTACCCAAAACTAAAATAATATAACTCCCGGACTTAGTATTTACTCTTATTGCCATAGACCCAAGACTATTTTCGGTATAACCGGTCTTTATTGCTTCAATTTCAGGATGGCTAGAAATTAACTTATTTGTTGACTCAATTTTAAAGGCTTTTTTTAAAGATACGTCTTTAAAACCGTAATTTTTATAGCGGCTTATATTTTTAAAGGCACCTAATTGCTGAGTTGCTAAAATAATTTTTTTCAAATCATCGGCGGTCGAGAAATTTCTATCGCTATCAAAACCCATAGGATTACTGAAATTACTATTCTGCATTCCTAAATTTTTTGCTTCCGAATTCATTAATTCAACAAAATTATGTCCAGTAACACGAGCAGTTTCATTTGCCAAGGCTTTTGCTGCATCATTAGCCGAACCAATTAGCATGGCATTAAATAGATCCAAAGAACTCACTTCATCATTGACCCTGAGCCCAAGAATTGGGGCAACATCAACAAAATCTTCGTAATTTATTTTCAGACTAGAATTTAAATCCAAATTCCTATACGCTACATATGCTGTTAAAAGCTTGGTCAAACTTGCTATCCCTAGTTTTATATTAATTTCGCTTGTTAATAAATTTTGACCGGAATTTTCGTTATAAATCAAATAACTTTTTGCTGAAACATTTTTTAGCTCCGAACTGTTTTGGTCTATAAACTCGGGTCTAAGAGGCAGAATAAATGTTGGAGTAGTAGAAGTTGACTGTCCTAAAACCATGGGTTTCGACAAAATAATAACCTGCTTTGGTCTGTATAATCCTAGGCTTAGCTGAGAAGAAAAATACCAACCACAAAATACAGAAAAAAACAGTATAAAAAGACTAAAAAATATTTTTGTTTTTGTATTTAACACTTTTATTAAAATGGCTTAATTTTCAGCTTGTGTCCTTAATTATATAGGTCAAATAACGGTTGACAAAGCTTCGGGTTGTGGATAATATAACTAAGCATAATTAACAAAAAAATATATGTCCTCAATCAAAATTGACGAAGTAAATTTTAAAACTGAAGTATTAGATGAAACTTTACCTGTTTTAGTCGATTTTTGGGCTGTTTGGTGCGGACCCTGTAAAATAATTGGCCCAATAATAGAAGAACTTTCTTCTGAATACGCTGGAAAAATGAAATTTGGCAAAGTAAATGTAGACGAAAATAACTCACTTGCTTCCCAATTTGGCGTTATGAGCATACCAACCCTTAAAATCTTTAAAAATGGCAAAGTTGTCGGCGAAATGATCGGAGCAGCACCTAAACAGGTTTTAGAAGACGAAATTAAGAAGCATATTTAATTAAATACTTGGATCAATCGAGAAAGTTTAAAACTTTTGAGACTGGTAACTAAATTGGTTGGTGTTAAAGTACAATTAAGCCTTGAATAAAGGCTTTTTTGTTTGTTTTTCATTAACCAATTTCGTGTATGAAATCAGTATGTAAATATTGAAATAAGAACCATCCAGATCCGCCAAAGTCCCGACTGGTCGGGACGACGGTGGAAGAGTCGCTGGCGCTCTGAGTGGCTAAACTGATTAATTACCAACCTAAAAGGTTACCAGTCGCAAACTTTTTTACCAATATACTCTAATAACCTCCTCCCCGGGTTCCGATAACTCCACCCGGGGTTTCCAACACGGCGCCCGCGATGATTATCAATCGCTAAGAGCTTACCTGCTGGCGGGCGTAACTTGCTTTCCAAAACGGGGATGGTTTTGGAAAGAACAGAGCCGTTCATCCCCGGACGGCGGTGAAGATCTGTTTTAAGCTTATGGCTTCAATGCTGGCCGCCTGTCCGGGGTTTTCTGGCAGACTAAAAAGAGCCTGTAATTACAGGCTCTTTTGTATTTTATTAGCAACCAATTTATGCACCAGTCACCAGTCTCGTACATTTTCTCAAACGATTTTATGAACCTGACCTGGCTTTATTACTGTTTTAGTGTTTACAGGATTTATGATTTTATTTATATTGTCAGCATCGTGGATATCTGCATTTTTTTGGTTTCCAATACTTTTATTAAGATCTCCTAACTGACGCTGTTTTTTTTCTCTTTCTAAATTAGCTATTGTATTCCAGATTGGATTTTCTTTTTTTCCTTCAGTTTTTTTTGTATTATTTTTTTTCTCAGAAAATTTAGGATTTTGATGAATTTTTGTTTTAAAATCTTTTTTTGATTTAACAACTTCTTCGTGGGGCTTACTCGAAAAAGTTTGTGTTATAGGTTTTACAGCTATTTCCCGACTGCTTGTATCAGGAGTTTTTACCAAAGGTTTTTCAGGCAAGGCTGTAATTTGTTCTATGTTATTCAAATTTAAATCAGTATTTTCATTTTCCAAATCCTCAGAGCTATCTTTTAAAATAGCTGTCTCCTCATGAAATTCCGCACCCATCCAACGAGAAATTTTTTCTTCTACATCTAAAACAGGGTTAGTATACCTCTCTCTGGAAACTTTTATAACTTTGTCAAAATTACCGGAATAATATTCGGGGTTTGGAGATAAGGTAATGGCAGAAAACGGTTCACTAGCAACGCCATTTATCATTAATTTTAAAATAATTTGATATTTAGGCAGGTTTACCATGTCGTTTGGCGTAAAAATCGGTTCAAATTCAGTTTCTAAAAACTCCGCGTCAGCAGCACCAATCCTAAACAACACAATTGTTCCCACGTTTCCAAAAATAGCGTCTCTAACTTTTGTACTACGATCTTGTTCTAACTGAGCAATGTACTGATGCCCGACAATCAAATTTAAGCGGTATTTTCTGGCTTCACTTAAAATTGTCGCGAAACTTTCAGTGGCAAAATTTTGAAATTCATCAACGTACAAATAAAAATCTTTTCTTTCGTGCTCAGGAATGTCTGTTCTTGACATGGCTGCAAGTTGAAGTTTTGTTACCACCATTGCCCCCAAAAGGGCGCTGTTGTCTTCGCCTACTTTACCTTTAGACAAATCCATAATTAAGATTTTGCGCTTATCCATTATTTCGCGCAAATCTATTGTGCTTTTCGGCTGGCCAACAATATTTCTAATAATGCCGCTAGATAAAAATTGTCCTACTTTATTTTGAATAGGGGCAATAGCTTCTGTTCTATACTTCTCATTATAATTAGCAAATTCATCGACCCAGAAAGCCTTAACCATAGGGTCTTTAATATTATCAACAATTTTCTTTCTATACTTTTTATCAACATACATTCTGGTAATACCTAAAAGAGTATTGCCAGGGCTATCTAGCAAAGCCAAAATTGTATTATTTAAAATATATTCCATTCTCGCTGACCATAAGTTTGCCCAAATTTTAGTAAATACACCCATAAGCCCGCTAGCTACCAAATGTTTATATTTAGCGTCAACAGCCTCTAAAATATTAAATGCTACGGGAAATTCCAAATCAGCTGGGTTAAAATATATTACGTCATTAACACGGTTAGATGGGATGGAATTTAATATTCTTTGAACTGAGTCTCCGTGCGGGTCTAAAAACGCCACACCATTGCCGTTACGGATATCCTGAATGACCATATTTTCCATTAATGTGGTTTTACCCATTCCCGTTTTACCAATTAAGTACATGTGCCTTCTTCGATCATCGGTTTTAATACCAAAAGCCACATCTTTATTTCGGAAGTTGGTTTTAGCAAAAACAGTAATTTTGTTTTCTTGATTATTTTCCATAAATTTAATATTCTGCTATTGGTAAATTAGGAGGGGCTTGCGACCTGCGACTATTAGTTTTCTCTATTGCTGTAGGTACTGTTGTAGTCTTAGTTGTTATTGGGAAATGATACAAAGTCGCAATCTCTTCAACATTTAATACATACATAGGTGAGCCGATATGAATCTCCCTATTTTTAAACCCTTTGAGTATATACTTTTTTTTCTTATTTAGAATTTTTTGCAAATAAAGTTGTTCTAAAGTTTTAGAAAATTTATACTCTGCACTAGTCCAAGTATTGCCGTCGGGCTTTAATTTATTTGTCATACTAGAACCAAGAGGTCTGTATGAGCCAATTATTAAACTTTTTTTATTTGCATCAAATTTATCTTTATGAGCAATGTATAAAAAACGGATTTTGGTTTTGTAGCCGGGTTTACTAATCTTCCTTTCAATGAGACTAACGCGATCTTTCTCAGCTTCCGTCATACTCATCCAATTATTTTTGGGTTTATTTTCTTCAGCTCCGTGATCATGACCGTGACCTCCACCCAATATTGAATTTTTTAAATCAAATTGAGAAAATTTAGAAACCGGAGCCATTAAAGCACCGCTATACGAAACCTCGTGAGCACGCTCTTCGCCGATCAAATCTTTAATTTTATCCTCCCCTTTTGGCTTCCATTCTTCGTCTGCCAGAGGCTGAATAATAATTTGTGTTGCAAAAAGTTCGTGTGGATTCATTTTTCCCATACCTTCAAAAAAGTTTGAAAGCGGATCAATAACCGTTTCTTCTGCTGCAGGATGTTCAAAATCTTTATACGTTTTTAAAGGTATAACTTCCGATTCAACTAACTTCCATTCAGTTCCCCAAATTTCAAAATCGCCCGGATTTTCTGGATCAAAAGAAAAATTCTCCAAGTAATCATTGCATTCTGTAATTTCAGCCTGTTGATACTGCGAATAAAAAGCAGCTTCTACTAACTCTTTTGTCTTTTTTGGCACCCTTAGTATAAATGAAACTTTACCACCCAAACTAACAATTTCCAAACTATACCAAAGCTGAATTTGTCCTTCTACATATTTATCAGGAAAAGTTTTGGCTGAATGCAAAGCATGCATTTGTGTAAAAATACTCTCCACTGCTAAAGTACTGACTAAGTTTTCTTTCGGAACTTTAATGCTTAAAAAAATCCATTCCTGACTGTGCACGAACTGATGTTGAATTTCATGCAAATAGGTTTTCCAAAGCAAATAAATAGCAGCCAAAGCAAAAATTACCCAGCCGCCATTTATAAAAAAGATTCCGAAAATTTTAAATATTTCCAAAAACTGCGGGGTTATATTAGAAAATATTTGCATTTTGTTTTAGTTTAAATAACTTTAGGCTGCGATTTCGTAAAGATTTTTTCCAACTTTTTTGAATTGTTTTTTGTCTGATAGACCGACTAAAATTGTATTTTTCTTTACTACACGTCTTTTTAAAACTTCTTCTACAATTTTCTCTTTTGGAAGTGGTTGTTTTAATTCTAATAGGATTTCACGGATAACATCCGATACAACGCCAGACTTATAACCCCATTCTGACAACGCGTAAATTCCCCTTCCAATTAAAATAAAGCGCCTGTCTTTTATTAATTCGTTGTGCACTGTTTCTTTATAAGCTGTTCTTGAATCAAAACCAGCTTTATTTATCATTTCTGTAATTACCGAGTAATGCTCAGGCTTTTTATGGAACTTCATAACCAAATAAGCTTTATCACCTACATCTTTTGGCTTAATTTCCTTCCAAAAATTCATTCCCCAAAGCCCAAAAACATTCTTTTCTATTTCTATCGCTAGATCCAAAAAATTGAGTATGATTTTATCATTTAAATCCTGTTGATTTGCAATATAAAACTCAGTTTTTTTAAAATTTTCTAAAAATTCATGGGCAGCCATAGGAACACTAGAGGTAATAAAAATTTGTTTGGTATGCTCAGTAAATTTATGTACCACATCATCCTTAAACAAGGTATGTACCCAAGATTTTTTGTAGTTTTGATGAATAAAATTTTCTATCTCATCTATTAAACTTAGCAAAAAAACTACTGCGTTTTTTTCTGTTTCAGTTTTTAAATTTAAGTAAAGAAATAAATTTTCTTCAGCTATAATTTTTCCGTGTTCTAAAATAACATTTATTAAAAATTCTTTTGTTTGCAAAAATGCTTTATTGCTTGAAGAAGTTTTTCTAAGCTGCTTAATAATGTCTTTTTCAATTTGCCTAACTCTCTCCCTAGTTAAACCCTGTTCCTGACCAATAGAAGCTAGGGTTTTTGCCTGGTTACCAAGCAAACCGTAGCGATGAATAAGGATTTTTTTATCTCTTTCCTTCAGCATTGCCAAAATTTCCTCAACCACCCTATTTGGTTCAAAGGTGTTTAAAGATTCTTGCTGCTTTGTTGTAATTATTGTGTCTAAAATTCCCATTTCAGTAAAATAAATTATCGGATTTAGTATAGCATAAACTTGTTTACTTGTCAATTACAATGATTAAATTAAAAACCCTCTTAAATAAGAGGGTTTTTAAAAAAAAGATTACACTTATTTCGTTTTCCACTTTTGCCAAACAACTAGTACCGGACTTGCTATAAAAATTGAGGAATAGGTTCCGACAATAACACCAACAAACAAGGCCAAAACGAAATATCTAATTGTCTCACCCCCGAATAATAAAAGCGATAATAACACAAACAGCACTGTTAAGCTCGTGTTTAATGAACGGACTATAGTTTGTGCAATACTATGATTAACAACATAATCTATAGACTGTCCTGGATAAATTTTTAAATTTTCTCGAATTCTGTCAAACACAACAATTGTGTCATGTACCGAAAAACCAAGCACGGTTAACATGGCAGTAACGAACAAACTGTCTACTTCAACACCCTTATAATGCCCTAATATTGAGAATAAACCTAAAACAAACAA
Source organism: uncultured Candidatus Saccharibacteria bacterium (assembly GCA_964453265.1). Classification (GTDB taxonomy): domain Bacteria; phylum Patescibacteriota; class Doudnabacteria; order UBA920; family UBA920; genus CAYVNU01. The sequence goes on from CAYVNU010000002.1 coordinate 63,124, forward strand.
CAAGTCGTGAAGCAAAGCAATAATAGCAGACCAGCCAAATCTCCAAGAAGTTACGGGCTTAGCTACTTTTCTAAAAGCATAACCAATATAAGCAACAATACCAAACGAAACTAAAAGTAACTGATAAATAGCATTCTTTTTTAATTCTTTGCCAATAATTGGGCCAATAGAATCTAATTTTGTCTCACTAAACTCCCCTGCTGACTTAGAAATATTTAAAAGCATCTGGTCATGTCTTTCTTTTTCCAGACTTTCAGTCTTTATAATCAATTGATTGTTTTCGGCTGATTGAAGCTGAAAATTACCAATACCGCTCTTTGTCACGGCTTCCTGAACTTTATTTAATTCAAAAGCATTTTTAAACTGAATTTCTGTTAATGTCCCGCCTTTAAAATCAATACCCAGCTTCAAACCATAAAAAGACAGGGAAAAAATTCCAAAAATTAAAATTAAAGCTGAAATTGTAAACCAAAACTTGTAATATTTTAAGGTATTAAACATAAAGTTTAGAATTTTATAAGGTTGAAGTTAATTTAATTATTATTGCTTTTCTTTTTAGAGACTCCAAATAACCACGGGTGGCTTAAAATGTTGTTACCGACAAAAAGTTTTAAAAATGTTCTGGTAACAGAAATAGCAGTAAACATTGAAATTAAAATACCAATCCCTAGTGTGACTGCAAACCCCTTGATTGACGGAGTGCCAAAAATATAAAGTATGGCGGTTGTAATTAAGCTAGACATATTTGAATCTCTTATAGACAGCCAGGCTCTAGCAAAACCATCATCCACTGCTTTATGAATTTCTTTTCCAACCCTAATTTCTTCTTTAACTCTTTCAAAGATTAAAATATTCGCGTCAACAGCCATACCAATAGATAAAATAAAACCGGCAATACCAGCCAAAGTTAAAGTCACCGGCGACAAGCCATTTAATAGCATTAAAATAATGTAACTTATTAAAGCAGCTGCGCCAAACCATGCATTTACAGTTAATCCTAAGAAAAAGAAAGCTCCCACCAAAACCAAAGCTGTAAATGATAAACCTATTTTGAAAACGGCAAAAGAAACCAAAGCGTATATTATTAAAGCCAAAACTGCCAATAAACCAGGGAAACGGTAATACATAATCATAAATAATGCTATAAGCAATACACCAATTAAACCCGCTACCACAGACTTATGAACAGATTCCTTACCCAAAGTCGCGCCAACATTTTGTTGGGAAATTAATTTAATTGGCACTGGTAGTGCACCGCTATTAAGTCTGGTAGCTAAATCTTTAGCCTGCTGGGTAGTAAAGTTACCTGTTATTATTGCTACTCCGTCGGTAATAGCATTTTGAACAGTGGGTGTGCTAATTGGCTGGCCGTCTAAAATAATTGCTACAGGCTTGCCGACATTAGCAGAAGTTATTTCCCCGAATAATTTTTTTCCTTCATTGTTAAATTCCAAACGAACTACAACTTGATTATCCAAACTCCTGCCTTGCTGAAAATCCACCGAAGCTCTGGAAAGCTGTTTACCGGAAAGACCGGTAGACTGCCATTGACCTAATGGATCTAAAGTAATCTGTCCGTTTGTGTCGGGTTTAACCTCCGTCGGTTTTGGATTTACGACCATAAATTCCAGATACGGGGTTTGGCCGATTTGCTTAATGGCTTCGTTTACATCTTTGATACCAGGAAGCTCAACAATAATTCTATCTGTGCCTGCAACCTGAACTAACGGCTCAGAAACACCAAAGCTGTTTACTCTTCTTTCTATAGTGTCCCTGATTGAATTTAAAGCATCAGCTCTGTCTTCCGGCTTTATGTCTTTAAAATCTGCTTGGTAAACCAAGTGGCTACCGCCCTGCAAATCTAAACCTAAATGCACCTTAAATTCTTGTTTATAAGGAATTTTAATTTTATTTAAATCTATTTTACTGCCCTTTGGATGATCTATATACAGAGCAGCTGCGGCCATTAAAACTATAAAAAATAACGAGCTAAAGAGTTTAAATTTTGGATGCATATTTGATTATATCTTTTAATTCAAATAAATCTGGCTTTCGCTATTATAGCAAAATCGCGATTTTTGGCAATGCCGAGGTTAATTTATATAAATATACCCCATCATTGCCTTAACTTTTTTAGGCTTATCACGTCTAAACGAAAAATATTTATCTTTGCTGCAATATGTACAAATATTTGAAGATTTAATATTTCTTTTTGAGACTCCGGCTAAAATAATTCGATTTTTTATAATTTTAGGCAAATCAACATAATATTTAAAGTTTTGTTTTACGAGTGCTTGTTTGTAACTACAAAATTTACTTAAAACATCCTTCTTTACTTCAAAATGACATTTTTGAATGCCGGGGCCAACATAAACTTTTAAGGTTTTAAAAGGTTTTAAGTATTTTAAACAATTTGGCAAAAGTCTATTAATACTCCCCCTCCAACCACAATGCGCAATACCAATAATTTTTGATGATGTGTTATAAAAATAAATTGGAAAACAGTCAGCAAAACTTAAAGTTAAAACAATATTTTTTTTAGAAGTCAATAAAGCATCATAGTCTTTATAAACAACATCTTTATTTATACTTGAAATAAATTTAGCTCTGGAAGTATGCTTTTGAATTGAGGAAATTATTGGAATTTTTGCAGAAATTTGTTTAGCTATAAATTTTTTGCGGTTAATTAAAGCACTTAAATCTGTTTTTTCAATTTTCATTTGACCATCCGTGCTGTCTGAAAAACCAAATTTAACTTTTTTATTAAAGCGCATTTAAAAACTCCTGTAATATTTTTCCGTCTCGTCTTAGCCAATCGGCATTGGAACGAATTTTTTCTAAAGTTTGCTTTAAAGATCTGGCAGCACCAGGAGCTTTATGAATTTTAAAAAACTTTTCAATTTTTTTAGCGTCTTTCTCTGAATAAAAATTATCCATAGCGCCAATTAATCTCGAAATCATACTTAGGCCTGAAGAATATTTTTCCGTTAATTTTTTCCAATTTTCAAAAATGAAATCAAGCGCTAAACTTGCACCATCGGGATTTTTTAAAACTCCGACTAAAATAAACGGTGCATCCTGGTCGCGAACTTTAGAGCTCATGGCAAATTTCAAAGTTTTTAAAAGCAGTTTTTTGTTACTAAATTGGGTCAAGGCTCTACCAATCCTATCTTTTTCGGACTGCAAGGATTCTTTTTCGTACATATTTATAAATTGTGCGTGTTCTTTCTGGGCACCGTCTTTAGCAACCGCATAATACAAAACTGCTTTTAAATTAACATCTACTGTTTTGCCGGCAAATAAACTTTTTGCTTTTTGGATTGTTTTTTTATGCCCCCATTTTACAGCCTGCTGCAAAACCAAGGTTCTTAAAAAAACCGCCGAACTTTCTTCTTTACTTTTTGCCTTAAAACTTGTCTGTTCTAAAATTTTTGAAAAAACTACTAAGGCAAAGTTCTTGTATTTTTCCGAATTCTCTATTTGCCTGGCAATGCCCCCAATTAAAGAAAGACCGAATGCCATAATTAGCCAAACGTTATAATCATTTTCAGTTTGATAATTTTTTACAAAGTCCAGTGCTTCTTTTGCATCCATATGTCCTGACTCGGCCAAAGAAAACACATCACGTAAAACACCTAACCTGTCAGAAGCGCCAAGCTGTTTTGTTTTAACCGCTTTGCCTGTTTCCCTTAACATTTGAGTCGGATACTTGGTTCTAAATAAACCTGTTTCCCCGGAATTAAATTTTAACCATGTTTTATTTTTCTTTGGCAAAACCATTTCAGCTTGCGTAAACAAAAACTTCTCATGTGATTTTTTACCAAAACTTATATTTAAAGGTATTTGCCACACATTTTTATCTTGATTACTTTTGCCAAAAAGCGCGCTGGAATAAAATCTACTTTGGCTAATTAATAAATTTTTGGGTTTTTCTGTAATTTTAATAAGCGGATAGCCGGGCTTTAGCGTCCAATTTTTCATGATTTCTAAAACCGGTTTTTTTGAGACTTTTTCAAAAGCCTGCCATAAATGCACAGTGGAAGTATTTTTATAGGAGTGAGTTTTTAAATAATATCTAAGCCCGTCTCTAAAATTTTTCGCACCTAAATACTCAGCGAGCATACGGATTACCACCGAACCTTTGGCATAACTGACAGCGTCAAAAATTTCGCTAATTTCTTCCGGATGATTTACATTAACTTCAATCGGATGGGTATTTGAAAGAGCGTCCAGCTCCATAGCGGAATTAAATCTTTCCGCAACATATTGCTGCCAAATTTTCCAGTTTGGGAAAAGAGCGTCAACGCATAAGTACTCCATGTAAGAGGCAAAACCTTCATTAAGCCACAAATGCGTCCACCATTCCATGGTTACTAAATTACCAAACCATTGATGCGCGATTTCATGGGCAATAACAATGGCAACCCACTGTTTATTTGTTAACGAAGATTTTTCTTCATCTATTAAAAGCGCGGATTCCCTATAAGTAATTGCGCCCCAGTTTTCCATAGCAGCACTGCTAAAATCCGGAATCGCTATCATGTCGAGCACAGGCAATGGATAATTTATGGCGAAATATTTTTCATAAAATTCTAATGCCTTTACTGCGGTCATAAGGGCAAATTTTGCCTGATGTTTTTTGCCGCGCGTGGTAAAAACCCGTACCTTCACCCCCCTTTTAGTTTTTGCTTCAATAAACTCAAAATCACCTACAATAAAAGCCAACAAATAAGTAGACATTTTAGGCGTAGGCTCAAACTTGACCAGCTTATAGCCTGGCGAATGTTCAATAATTTGCGACTCAACAGTATTTGAAATAGCTGTTAAACCTTCAGGCACAGCAATACTTACGTCAAAAACCGCTTTTTGAGCCGGTTCATCGAAGCAAGGAAAGGCTCTGCGGGCATCTGTTGCTTCAAATTGGGTTGTAGCAAGGTGTTTTTCCTTGCCCTCGTGCACATAACGGCTCCTATAAAAACCCCTCATTTTATCGTTTAAAACGCCTTGAAAATTTAAGCTTAAAGCACCTTTGCCTTTTGGCAATTTACCCTTGAATTTGATTGTAACTGTTTCAGTCTTTTCATTGTAAACCAAGTCTTTTGCTTTATAAACGGCATTTTTTATTTTATAAAAAGGCTCAGTAATTTTTAATTCTTTTGAGTGTAAAGTCAACTCCGCTGTCGGTTTATTTAAAACCAGTTCAATTGATTCTTGCCCTAAAAAAGTAAAGCCGTTTAAATTCGGCTTTAAAAATATTGTATAGTTTTCCGGCTTTACATGCGCCGACAATCTTGTATGCTTCATTGATTTTTTAATAAATAATTTTTTAATTTAGTAGCCGCAATTACTCGGGGATTAAAACTATATAATCTATTTTCCTTTAATTCAGCCGAAGTTTTAAGGCTGCCCTTTGGCTGCAAAATCGGATCAAAACCAAAGCCGCCTCTACCTTTTGGCTTTACTATTTTGCCGGACATAGCTCCGGTAAAATATTTAATCTGGTTGTTTTCTTTCGCGTACGCAATAGTTATTTTATATTTAGCTCCGGGTTTTTTTGCTTGAGCAGTTAAATTAACAATATCCAAATTACTCATGGCCTGCAAAAACCACTTTATGAGTGTGCCGGGAAATTTATAATTAAACGCTTCTAAATTTAGGTTGCCGTCTTCAATAATAAACTCGCCTTTATGATGCTTAAAAGCTTCCTTTAGCTTATGCTCAATAACTTTTCTCGGATCCAGCTCCTGAATTTCCACCAAGTCGATTTCTAGCTGCTCAACCGGAATCGGAGAAAGAAGCTTTTGCATTTCTTTAAATTTATTTTTATTGCCGGTTATAAACTTTAACATGGGCTTAATTGTTTTGGTATTTAATTTCGTCAAAAGTATATTTGCTCATGGTGCTAACTTTTAGGCCGTAATACTTTTCAATTAAATTGCCGGCATTTTCATAAATCGCATCCGCCCAGTTTAAACCCAAAAGCTCAGCAGTATTTTTTAATGCATGTTCAGACGGACCTTCTATTTCCAAATAGGTAGGAACTTGCGGCCAAGTATCTATATCTACAATTACATTGTCTTTTTTAAACGAATGTCGCTTTTTTTCCTGGGTTCTGAAATCTGTTAAATTTATTGCTTTTAAAAAATCCCTGGCAGCTTCTAAGCTGGAAACATAAAATTCAATTTCCGCAGCTTCAACAGTTTTTACGTCTTGCCTATGATTTTTATAAGTTAAAAGTATGCCGGCTTTTGTTTTCCTCAGCCTAACATAGGTTGTTTGAATTTTCCGGTTTTTTACCCACTCAAGCGCTTTGTCGTAAAAAACTATTTCCGTAAAAAAGTCTTCACTCAAATCTTCAAAACCATTTTTCAAAAGACGGGTTTTTATTTCATCAACATTAATTTCTTTAAATCTAATTTCAATTTCTTTATTTTGGTTGTTCATTGGTTGGTTTTTTAAATCTTACTTCAGCAAGTTTCTTTGGGTCTATTTTAAACTTTTCTTTATACATATCCGCGTCAGTGCCATTAAAAAGCTCTGAATCTTTAAAACCTAAAAGCTTAATTACTTTATTTCTAACGCTATTATCCGCACACTCAACTTCCAGCCAGTTTGGAACATTTATAAAAGGACTAGTGTCATATTTAACCTTTACATGCTGATCTTGAAAATCAAATTCGTAATTTGTCCGTTTTTTTTCCCGCACAGTTTCAAGATTATAGCCAAAAGTTTTTAGAATATTTACCAACTTATCTTTTTGAGTTATCCTAGCCTCTATTTCATCTCTTTCTTTATGGGATTTTTTCTTTGTAATTTCACCTTTAACTGAAAAAATTACAGCATCTCCATCTATTCTTAATCTAACTGTTTTTGTTGAATCGTAATATTTTGATGAAATATACAAAAAATCTTCTGAGCTATAATAGCCCATTTGATTTTCAATTTTTACACCTAAAAAATCAAGTGCTGATTTTAGCTTATCAGATTCTTCTTTATTCTCAGCAATCCTTTCAAAATCTACCTGGGAAAAACTTTCCCCTCCGGTATGCATTTGTCCATCATGAGCAAATTTTGCGTCAGACAAAAGCCTGTCTTTTTCTCCTATTACTTGAGCTTTAAAAAGCTTAACTAAGTCTTGCTCTAACCTTTCCCTATCAATTCCGCCATTAGGAATAACCTTAACTTCTCGTGCAGAAGTCGGTTTATGAAAAAATTCCACCATCCTGCTGCCTACTTCCCTTATGCCCATAATTAAAATTATTTTTGTTCTTCTGGTTTTGCTGCCTTTGCCTTTTCTAATTCATCTATAGCTTCATTGATTTTTTTGCTGTAATCCTGCACTTCCTGGCGTTTAGTGGTTAAATATTCAGCAATGGTTTTCGGGTCTGCCTTAGTCATTAAAGCTAAAATCGCAATAAATGCTGAATTCGTAACTAAATTTCTGTCCATTGCTTGCATGTGACTGGCTATTTCGTATAAAGCCATTTCGGTTTTAGTCGGTTGTTTTTGCTTAAAATCATTTGCCATAAAGTTATGGTGCCTTTCGTATTAATTTAATACCTTCCACTCCGTAAATAAAAAATTATTTAATAAATTTTGATTAATTATTTTTTCCAACTTCTGTCTTTTGCTTTTCTGTCTACAAACCAGGCGTCTTTGGCGTTAAACCACCAGCCATCCGGATGAGTTTTGGCCAAAACTTTCCCCAATTCTTTACCGGTTTTAGTCTTAAGCCGTTTTTGCGCTATTACAATCCACTGTTTTGCTTTGCTGTTGCCTTTAATCTCCTCTTCTCTTAACGTAGACATCCATTCTAATTGGTCGGCATCTTTTACTAATTTCGCCTCTAAACTAATTTTTAATTGCTCTTCTTTAAATAAAGCTAAAATTTCCTCACCAAAAGGCAAATTCTTTGCAATATCTTTTACTGCTTCGTCTTCCGCCAAACGGCCATACCTTTGGTGCACATAATTATGATCTGAGGTTCTACCTTCGCCAATATCATGGAAAAGTGCCATTAGCACTGTCTTACCTACGTTAGCTTTTTTCTCCATTTTTGCCAACACATAGGCAATCATAGCTGTATGAAATAAATGTTCAGCTACAGACTGACTGCCACTGCCTAAAAACCATAAACCAGACCTGGGAGTCTTACTGTGAATTCCGGTTTCATAAACAAAACCGGCCAGCTGTTTGTAAATATTAGTTTTTTTCATAAAAATATTTTATGATTTTTTATGATACGGCGCGTTTACCATTCCGCACTTTTTATACTTATACACTTTGCCGGTTTCGGGGTTAATTGCTCCGCAAGGGCAAGGGTCGTTGCGGCCTACATTTTCTGTTTTTACGCCTTCGGATGAATTATAATTTGAAGATAATAAGGGACTTTCAGTTTTATTGGTAACTAAATTGCTCGGAACAGAAGTTTGCTGATTTGCTGATAAATTGGGCTGAACATTAATATGAAAAATGGTATAAACCATTTGCTTGTTCATTTCTTTTATTAAGTTTTGAAACATAATAAAACCCTCTTTTTTGTACTCAACCAACGGGTCTCTTTGACCATAGCCTCTTAAGCGCACAGAGTCCCTTAAATGATCCATGGTATCTAAATGCTCCATCCATAAAGTATCCATAGCCTGCAAAGCTACAAAACGCATGGCTCCGTCAAACACTTCCTCTCCCATTTCTTTTTCTTTTTCCTCAAAAAGTTTTACCGCTTTTTGGCTCAGCGCGTCAACAACGGCAAATTCTTTATTTGCAGCGTTTTGAGCTGCGGTTTTTATTTCATTTGCCAAAGCTGTGTCAACAGGAATAATTGCGCCAATTGTTTTAATTAAGCTATCCCAATCTTCTTTAGTATTACCGTTTTCATCGAGAGTGTTTAAATTTTGAGTTGCTAGTTCCGAAAATTCATTCTTTATTAACTCCAAAAACTCTTCTTTCAATGTTTTACTATCTTCCAGTTTTTCCTTTGGATAGCCGGGCAAAAAACGCCTGCGGATTTTGTAAATTATATTGCGCTGATGGTTTAATACGTCATCAAATTCCAAAACGTGCTTGCGAGTGTCAAAGTTAAGGCCTTCAATTTTCTTTTGCGCAGATTCAATCGAGCGAGAGACCATTTTGGCCTCTATTGGCTGCTCGTCGGGAAGACCCAAAGAAGTCATAAGACTTTTCATCCGCTCACCACCAAAAAGACGCATAAGGTCATCTTCCATGGAAACAAAGAACTGCGAAGAACCCGGGTCGCCTTGGCGTCCGGATCTACCTCTTAATTGATTGTCAATTCTGCGAGATTCATGGCGCTCCGTGCCTAAAATATGCAACCCACCGGCCTTTTTGACCGCTTCTGCCTCTTCAGGGTTAACCGGATTACCACCAAGCAAAATGTCCACACCACGGCCGGCAATATTTGTAGCTAAAGTTACTGAACCAAAACGCCCGGCCTGAGAAATAATATGCGCTTCACGTTCATGATTTTTGGCATTTAAAATTTCAAATTGCACACCTTCCTTTTTTAAAACTTCCGCCAACATTTCATTTTTCGCAATACTAACAGTACCGATTAACACCGGTTGGCCTTTTTTATTTCTCTCTTTAACTTCTTGAGCAATGGACTTAAATTTTGCTTCTTCAGTTTTATAAACTACATCGGGCAAATCTTGCCTAACCATAGTTCTGTTAGTCGGAATCTGTTCAATAGTCAGCCTATAAATTTTAAAGAATTCCTCTTCTTCAGTTTTCGCCGTGCCGGTCATGCCGGATAAAAACCAATACAGTCTAAACAAATTCTGAAAAGTAATAGTGGCTAAGGTTTTACTTTCTTGTTGAATTTTTACATTTTCTTTCGCCTCAATTGCCTGATGAAGTCCTTCGCTATATCTACGGCCAAACATAAGCCTGCCAGTAAATTCGTCGACAATAATAATTTCTCCTTCACGGACAACATAATCACGGTCAACTTTAAACAAAGTTCTTGCTCTTAAAGCCTGCTCAATATGATGAATGGTAGTTACGCCTTTACTGGTGTCGTAAATATTCGGAACTTTTAAAATGCCTTCTATTTTATTTATACCCGCATCGGTTAAACTGGCGGCTTTATGTTTTTCGTCTACTGTGTAGTCTAGTTTTTCATCTAAACGGTCGATAATTTTAGCGTATTCATAATATTTACTGGTCGGCTCAGTGTCGGGCGTACTAATAATTAAAGGCGTCCTGGCTTCATCTATTAAAATTGAGTCAACTTCGTCGACAATTGCAAAAAATAAATCACGCTGAGTCATTTGGCTAAAATGCTGAACCATGTTGTCGCGCAAATAATCAAAACCAAATTCATTGTTAGTTCCGTAAGTTATATCGGCCGCGTAAGCTTCTTTTCTGGTAATAGGTCTCATGTGCTTAACGTCTAAAACAAGTCCTTGAGTTTCGCCTTCCAACTTTTTTACTTCTTCGTCTTCCGGCTTATATTCCGGGTCATACAAAAAACTCGCTTCATGCTGAATGGAGGCAACGCTTAAGCCTAAAAATTTAAACAAAGGACCAATTAAAGAAGCTTGCCAGCGGGCTAAATAATCGTTAACGGTAACTAAATGTGCGCCCTTGCCTGCAAGTGCATATAAAACCAAAGGCAAAGTAGCGGTTAAAGTCTTGCCTTCACCGGTTTTCATTTCTGAAATTTTGTTGTCTGAAAGCGCGAGTCCGCCGACAATTTGCACGTCGTAATGAGTTTGCCCCAAAGTTCTTTTACTAGCTTCTCTTACCAATGCAAAAACTCTGGTTCTTACTTCCAGAATTTTTTCTTTTATTTCTTCTTTGGTCTGCAGCTTAGAAAATTCCTGCTTAAAATTTGCTATTTCAGCCTGGATTTGTTCTTGAGTTAAACCCGCGATTTCTTCTTTAAAACTATTAACTTCTAAAAGTTCGGTTTTATAGCTATCCAATGCGCTTTTTTCACCGAATAATTTGTTTAAAAATGACATAAATATAGCTGTTTATTACCTAAAGAGTATATCATTATTACCGGCATTTGAAAACCCTTAAATTTAAGCTTGTTACTAATAATACTACAAGGCCGGCCATCATGATTTTGATGGCCGGCTGGGTTTTTTCCCGAAAAGTTTTTCAAACTTTTCGGGGCTCATCTCCTCAACCTTTCTGCCGGACATCCCGGCAAAAAATGAAGAGATTTCATAGCACACCCTCAAGGTGTGCTCGGAGCTCCACTCAAACGAGTGGAGCTGATATGTTTTTCCCATACCGCCTCCTCGCAGGCAAGCCCAGCGCGCTTGTAATTCCCGCTATGTGATTTTGCGCTGGCGATTAGTTACAAAAATAACCAATCGCCAATTCAAATTTAGAGTCCTTTTGCACTAGCGTACTAGCCTGCCCGCCGACTCGTCCGACAAAGTCCGCCTCAGGCGGACGAAGTTGGAAGCTTTAGTGAAGGAGGGTACGGTGATACACGGAAATATTTAAGGGAAACCTCTTCTTAATCAACTATTTAAATAACTAACTAAGAAAGGGTGGCAGGTTTTTTAGGCCTGCCAAAATTGTTGATTTCAAAACTCACTACTTCTCAAAAATTTTTTTCTGCAGGGAATTTATTAGACAAAAACGACTCTTTTGATTCTTGGACGTAATGATTTCCCCTTTACGCTCAGCCTTATAGAAGGCCTTTAAAACACCCAGTAGTTGTTTTGTCCAAAGCATTTTTTTGTACCCCTGAACTACAAAGGCTTCTAATTCCCTAGAGTATCTATTTTGAGAGGCAATTTCTGCCAGTAAATCTTCTTGAGTAATTTTTGCCATCAACAGCTCTCTAGCCTCTCGTTTTCGATCATTGGTTTCTATGACAACATATGTTTTCCCAGTCAAACTGCTCAGAGTTTTGAGCAATACAGCAATCTTTTGTTCCCGACGAGTAACAACTGAGTTATGGACAACTCCTTTTTGTTGAAAAACCATTGAACCCTCTTTCCTTGCAAGCGAGTACCCTAGCGCTCTTACCGCCTGCATTGTAGTTTTGCGCTGGTGACCAGGCTGTCATTCCAAACGTGGTGAGAAATCCCTTATAATTTAACGTTCGATCATTGTTAGATAATCAAAAGTTAAGGGATCCCTCCGCTCCTCGCCAATTTTATTTCATTAAAATTGGCTCGTCGGTCGGGATGACAAAACTCATCAAAACAAAACCACCTTCCGCAAAGAAAGGTGGTTAGGAAAGTTTTGTAACAATGCTAAACCCCAGACTTTGCGAAAGAAGGCAAAGTCCACCAAGCTGATACTGTATATTTTATAACTGCTTTACTCATAAAAATATGATAAACCATCGACTGGCCTATGTCAATAGCGTACTAGTACGCTGAAACACATAAATAATTAAGTTTATTTGAATTATCCACATCTTTATTTACAAAATCTTTTACTAATGTTACCGTACAAGTAACTCTACTAATAACAAATATTTATGAAATACAAGCATGAGTACGGTGTAGAATTAGAAAAGTTAATAGAAAAAATAGGTCAAACCAAAGACAATAAACTAATGCGTGAGTTTTTGTTTGATTTACTCTCCCCTGCTGAGTACCGAGAAGTGGCTGTTAGATGGCAAATTGTCAAAATGCTTAACAAAAACATTCCACACCGGGAAATATCTAAAACACTAAAAGTTGGTTTAGCTACAATAAACCGAGGCGCGAGAGAATTGGTCAATAAAAAAGGCGGCTTTAAAACTGTATTAAATAAATTTTTTAAATAAGCTGTAAAAAATCTTATCAAAAATTAAACCCTGTTTTATACAGGGTTTAACTTATTTTATATTTTCTGTCTGCGTCTTCTAAGGCTAACTTGCTTGTCTTTCTCTTTAGCCAATTGTTCTTTTATTTTAGGCAAAACTAAGTCTAAAGCTGCGTAAAAATCTATACCTAAACTATCTGCGTAATAACCCGCCGGCTGAATATCTATTTCCGCCCTGTGTACCATGCCTTTGTTATGTTTTTTTAAAACTTCCAGCTCTACTCGAATTTTGTGTTCAGGTTTAATAAACTTAGAAATTGATTCTAGCTTATTTTCAATAACTTCCCTTATTGCCGGGGTAATGGTGGTGTTAGTTGCTTTGATGTTTATATTCATAGAATGATTGACATAATTGAACAAGAATGACCATAAATGACATGATTAAATCTTGCTTAATCCTTAATTCTTTTAAATCTTGCTTTATACAGCTATTATATCACACTAATTCTTTTAAATCAGAGTCAGAAAAACCTATTAATTCCGGCTCAATGTGGATATTTATCCCGAGCTTTTCTAGGGCGGTTTTTTTAACTTGCTTAGCCAGATTTAAGACATCGCTTGCGGTAGCTTTGCCGGTTTGGTTAATTATAACCAAAGGTTGATTTTTATTAATAGCCGCCCCACCGAAAGCAAAATCTTTCAATCCGCAAATATCAAGCAAAAATGCAGTTGGTACTTTTACGCTATTGGCGTCAGTAAATTTTTTCTGTTCAAGTTTTTCAGCAGTTTCTTGGCCAAATTCTTTTTGCAACCTATTTTTTAAAATTAAAAATTCTTCTTGATTTAAAATTAAATTTTTAAAAAATGAGCCGGCGTTACCTTTTTTAGCTTCTGTGGGAAACGGAAATTTTTTATTTCTTATTTCTATAATTGCCTGACGAATTTCTAACAGGCTTGGCTTTATATTGGCAAATTTTTGAGCTAAATCTCGGTAATTTAAAATCGGCAGAGGGTTTTTTGAAAGTTTAAAGACAATTTCAAAAATAATATACCTGCCTTTTTCAGTGCTATTAAATATGCTCTTTCGATACGAAAATCCGCAATCTGTTTTATTTAGACTTAATATTTGATGGGTTTGTTTGTCAAAAACCGTTACAGATTCTATGAGATTTTTAGCTTCCTGTCCGTAAGCCCCGACATTTTGCACGGCAATAGCACCTGTGCTCCCGGGAATATGCGATAAATTTTCCATTCCCCACCAATTATTTTTTACCGCAAAATCAACCACACTGTCCCAATTTTCACCTGAAGCCACTTTAAGAAAAATAAAATTTTTATCCGATCCGAGTCCGCCAATTGGCGGAGAGGAATCGATTTTTTGTACATGCTGATTTATATTAAGGGATCCCTCCTCCTTCGTTAAAGCTTCGGCGGACAAGTCGGCCGCACTCGGGATGGTTAAAACATGAAAACTTTCGATTACTTCAATCCCCTTATTTACAACCCTAATAACCAACCCGCTAAATCCACTGTCAGCTATTAATAAATTACTACCCCCGCCCAAAATAAACACGGGTAAGTTTTTTGCTTGAGCAAATTCAAAAGCCGTTAAAGCATCAAACTGGTCTTTAACCTCGCAAAAATATTTGGCCGGCCCGCCTATTTTAAAAGTGGTGTAAGGTGCTAATTGTATATTTTCTAAAACTTTCATTATATGGTAGAATCTTTAAATAAATATTTAATATAATTTTATGCCAAACAACCAACAAGATATAAACCAGCAAGTAGCCGAAGCGCGAGAACATTTTAACGCCGGGCTAAACTTTACTAACCAAGGTAATTATACTGAGTCTGTTAAAGAATATGAACAGGCCGCTAAAATTTTCCCTTATTTCTACGAAGCTCTGGATAATGCCGGTTTTGACAGAATGGAACTGGGAGATATTGAGGGAGCAAAAAAGAATTTTGAAGACTCGTTACAGATTGAAGCTAATAACTATACTGCGTTATGTAAGCTAGGAGAATGCCTCTTAAAACTTGGTAATAAAGAAGAAGCTAAAACTTACTTTATGAAAGCGGCAGCAGCAGCCTCTAACCCTGGTGATGCAGAATATGCCGAACTTTCTGCAGCTCAATGCGACTAAATTACTCAACTTCCATCAATTCATAAGACAAACGATTAAAATCCCCCACTGCCATAACGACTACCACGTCCCCTTCCTTGGTTTTTTTAAAATATCCAAGGATTCTTTTTTATTGCCAACAAGATGCATATTTCTTTAATTTGCATTTATGCTGGGAAGTTTATAAAAATTACTTTAGGCCTTATCCCTAAAACCCTAGCTATCATTAAACGTGTATTTCCAGCTACTTTGTGATACCTTCCATTCATCTTAAAAATAATTGGGGCTGCCATGGGAACTCCTTTCTTCATATCAGCCAATTTATTCTCCCAGCTTCTCTTATTCAACGCAGCAATTTCTTCAAGCTTTTCAACTTCACCCTCTGAAAGATCTTGGAAAGAATCTGTATTTTCTAGGACAGACCATATTTCATCCGATAAAGTTTCGAGCTGCGCATTGTCAAACTGATTTTTAAAGGCCCACATTATTTGCTTGTATAATTCTTTATCACCTCGTGAAAACTCTTTAGCTGTACGATCAATTTCACCAAACTCATATTCTAGATTTGGCTTCTCCCATTGTTCGGGCTTTTGTTTTTCAAATTCTCTCATATCAGCACTTTCGTTAATTTGTATCCAAATCTCTTTAAATTCACTACTTTAATTGCCATATAATTTAATAGCCTCATTAAGACCAAAAGCCATTTTCGTTAGTTTACCCATTTCTAAAGCTGAATCTTTCAATTTTTTTGGATTTGACTCAACTCTATCCCAAATACTACTTTTGGCGGGAAATATGTTATAAATTCTCTTAGAGTCAAACGAATTTAAAATTGTCTTTGCACACTCATACTGTTCAAATTCATTATACACAATTAAAATATCTGTGGCTGCGGTTTTTAAAACATGCGTAACATGTTCAATGGTTTGAGAGTCCCTGGCAATAGGGTCTTTAAATTTTTCTGTACCTATCTTAACATACCCAGGAGCAAAAAATGGCGCGGAAGCTGCTGCTTTAAAAAGTTTTACATAGTCTATTTCTTTAAAATTGTGAACTTCTAAATATTCGTCTAGATTTTTTGTTAAATTATTTAAACGCAAATATAGTTTAGTTGACTGATCTAGTATATTACTTACATTCACATTTTTTTGCTTTTGCAAAACACTAATTAAATAATCTGAATCAATTAACTTCCAAAATCTAAAAGGATTAAAAAACTTTTTTGAACATAAATCCTCATAATACACACTAACATTTTTTAAACCATCACCGGACAAAAAACTTGAAGCATTAAAGAACCCTGATGAAATTGTATATATAGAGTCAAAAGCTTGCCCAAAGCCCATTTCAAGCAAAGCTGCCATAGCTCCTGCGCTTCTAACCCCACTCATAAATCCGCCAAAATTTACTAAGGCAATCGTTAGACCATCTTTAGTAGGAACTTTTTTATTTTTTCTTGCAAAAATATGTCCGAGTACTGGGTGCATTTATAAATTTTCGTTTAGTTCATAACTTAGTCTGTTAAAGTCCCCCACTGCCATAACAACCACCACATCCCCTTCCTTGGCTTCTTTTTTTAAAATATCCAAGGCTTCTTGTTTGTTATGAACAAGTCGAACTTGATTTTTGTTACTTGATTCTTGTTTCTTAATTTCTTTAATTACATCGGAAGAAGATATAGTGGCTTCTGATATTTTCTCGCGCGCGGGATAGATTTCGGAAATTAAAATTTCATCGGCAGCATCAAAAGCTTTAACTAAGTCAGGCAAAGTGGCTTTTGTCCGACTAAATGTATGCGGCTCAAAAACGGCCCACAACTTAGGTGTTAGGTTAGAGCTGTTAGGTTTTAGATTAGAAAAATACTTAAGACGAGCTGCTTCTAGTGTTTCGCGCACAGCGGTTGGGTGGTGAGCGTAATCGTCTATAATAGTCACGCCATTTTTTACACCCACAACTTCAAAGCGCCTCTTAAGGCCGGTAAAACTAATTAAGTCCAATAAAAACTGCTGCGGCTGAAAACCCAGTGCTCTGAGTGTAGCCACAGAAGCCAAAACATTGTAAACATTCAATTTTCCGGGCAGCTGGATTTTATACTCTTCAGTTTGACCAAGCAGCTGAGCGTTTAAATTTTTTGAAAATTTATTTATTACTTCAAAGTTTGTATATTGCCCGTATTGAATATTTTCAACTTTAAAATCAGCGTTATTATCTACTCCAAAACTTACTGAGGACAGATTAGATTCGTGAACCAATCTAACTAAATTAGAATTATCCGCGTTGTAAACAATCAATCCATCTTCAGGCATTGCCGCAATTAACTGTCTAAATTCATCTTCAAGCTCCTCTAAACTAGAAAAAATATCCGGGTGGTCGTATTCCAAGTTTGTTAGAACCAAAATGTCGGGTTTATAAAAATGAAATTTCGGGGTCGGATCGTCAAACTGTTCTTTGTATTCATCGCCCTCAAAAACAAAATAATTACCGTCGCCGGAATAAAAGTTTAAATTATAATTTTTTAAAACACCACCGGCCATAAAAGAACTATTATCCAAATTCTTCAGCAAATGACCAAGTAATGCTGTTGTTGTGGATTTCCCGTGAGTACCGGCAACAACAATTCTCAATTTGTCTTTACTTAAAAAATACAAATATTCAGCCAGGCCACAGCGAGTCAAATTGTTTTTTAAAATATAATCAACTTCCGGGTTTGTAAAACTTTCACCAGCAGATATAACATACAAATCCGCGTGAGAGTTTTTAACCTGCTCTGAATCATAACCAACAAAATATTTTATTTGGTTTTTATCTAAAACATCTTTTGCCGGAGAATAAACACTTTTACTGTCGCTACCTAAAACTTCAAAACCCGCTTCTGAGGCTAAGTTAGCCGCTGCAGACATAGCAATACCGCCTATGCCCACAAAATATATTTTGGCGCCGGGAACAAGAATATTTTCTAAATCTAAGTTTGTATCCATAATTATTTTTTCTCCTTTAACAAACTTTTAATTTTTGGCAAATAATTAAGCGCGTTCTGCCTGCCTAAATTATAATAATACAGCATAGCTTCTTCTGAAAGTTCTGTTCTGTTTAATTTAGGAATAATCGGGGTAATTAGTAAATCACATTTTTCTTTCGGTTTTAAAGCTGCTTTGTTAGCTAAGATAGCTAAATCCATACTCTTACCTAAAACCGTAAAAATATTTGGCGCGTGATGCGTCTGCTGATCATCCTCGTTAGAAAATACCCCGTTTAGTAATTCACCAATTTGGTCAAAAAATAATATTTTTTTAAAAAAATTCAGGGTTTTTCTGAAATTAATCTGCCCCTCCGTAAAAATATGCTTAGTTCCTCTCATATTAATTCCAACCGTAACATCGGGCTGAAATTTTTTTAAAGACGAAACGGGAACCTGAGAAAGCAATCCTCCATCTACTAAAATTTTATTTCCCCACATGACCGGTTCAAATATGCCGGGCAGAGTACAGGAAACAATTGCGGCTTTGGCAATATCTCCCATGCACATATCAACCAAATTACCCGACTCAATATCAACTCCCACGAAAGACATAATTGGCCTAACTTCTTCGAAGTTTTTACCTTGGGTTAAATTTCTTAATTGTTCTTCCGCCGGATCTAGACTGTAGAGCCCTCCATGGCCAACGCTTTTCCCAATAAATTGCTTTATATTATTCTTATTTATTTTTAAAGTAATTTCTTTGAGTTTTTCTAAAGCCCCACAAGCATAAGCAGCTGCGGCCAAAGAACCCCCGGACATAGCCGTAATATAATCTACCCGCACACCAGCTTCCTTTAAAACCTCCAAAAAACCAATATAAAAAGTAGTGCGATTACCGCTTCCGCTTAATGCCAAACCTAAAGTTAATTTCTGCTCATCCATTAGTCTGCTAATTTAATAATAATATTTGCGATTTTTTCATCGGAATTTTTTGGCATAATTTTCTTTATATTTTTTGCTAAATCATTTTGCAAATTCTGATTAAATAAAATTTTACGGAGAATAACCGGAAAATTATTTTCATTTAAGTTTTTTTGGGAAATAACCAAAGCGGCATTTTCTTTCATTAAAGCCACGGCATTATACTCTTGATGCGAGTTGGGCATAGGAACTATTATACTGATTTTCCCCAAATTTGACAATTCGGTTAAAGTTGAAAGTCCGGCCCTGCAAACTACAAAATCCGCAGCTGCGTAAGCTTCGCCCATATTGGCAATAAATGAAAAAGCCTTATAACGCTCTTTTTGAGCTTCCTTAACACTCTTACCATAGCCTTCTAAGTGCAAAATTTGAACGAACTGAGTTAACTGTTTTTTGCATTTTATTATAAGTGAGTTTAAAAATTCTGAACCTGTTCCGCCGCCTAAAACCAGTAAGGTTGGAAAGTTTTTTTCAAACCCGAAATTTTCAAGCGCCTGATTCTTTGAAAAATTTAAAAGTTTTTTTCTAAAAGGATTGCCGGTTAAAACTGTTTTTTGTTCATAACTTTTATAAAAAAAGCCGAAACCGGAATTAAAATCTTTCAAAGATTCTTCGAATGTTACCGTGATTTTATTTGCCGGTATTTGGCATAATTTATTAGCCAAACTAGGGACAATGTCTTGTTGGTGAATAACGCAAGGTATTTTAAAAAACCATGCGGCCCATATAACCGGCACCTGTACAAAACTGCCTGTCCCAAATACACACCTCGGCTTAAATTCTTTTAAAATACTAATTGCTTGAAAAAAACCTACCAATATAAAAAAAGGACTAAAAAAATTCTTAACACTAAAATATCGGCGAAATTTTCCAGCTGAAATTGCAACAAAATTTATATTTGCTTCTTCAGCCATTTTTCTTTCTGGCCCATTTTTTGTTCCAACAAAAAGAAAAATTGAACCGGGTTTCTTTTCTTTTATACTATCGGCGACTGACAATAGAGGACTAACACTCCCCCCACTCCCGCCACCTACCAATAAAATTTTCATTTATTCAGCAATGTTATTTGGTTATAAATTTCTATAGTCTTTTTGGCGCAACTCTGCCAGCTAAACATCTCGGAGCGTTTTAAACTTTTTTTTGAAAGTTCTTCATAGTATTGCTTGTCATTTGCCAATAAAAATAATTTTTCCGCTATGTCAGTTGTATCTAAAGGATTAAAATACACAGCGGAATTATCATAAACTTCATTAAAAGTTTTTATGTTGGATACCGCCAAAGGCAATCCGAATTTCATTGCTTCAACACCGGGCAAACCAAAACCTTCATGCAAAGACGAGGATACAAAAGCAAAGGCTCCTTTATATAATGCGGGCAAATCCTCGTCTTCCACAAAATCTGTAAATACTACGCGGTTATTATTTTTTATGTCTAATGCTTTATGTTTTATTTCCGGATAATGTTTATCTACCGGTCCGGCTATTACCAAATCCATATCTAACTTATATTTTTCTAAAAATTCATTAAATCCTCTAGTTAAACTTACTATATTTTTTTTTCGTTCAAGGACACCCACAAACAAAAAGTAAGGCTTACTTAACAAATATTTCTCTTTAACTTCATCAAGTTTTTCAGACTCTACTTCTGGATTTAAAGACGAACCCTCATAAACAACTTCAACTTTTCTTGCTTGAACCTGTAGAAAGTTAATAATATCATTTTTTGAATTTTGAGAAACAGTTATTACGGCCCTGGCTTTTTTTGCAGCGGTTTCTATGACTTTTTTATAGGCTAAAAAGTGCAATAAATGGCTTTTTTTATTCCCACTAATTTTATGATGTACCATGTCATGAATTGTAACCACGTAAGGTTTTTTATAGAAAACAGGTAAGTTAAAATTCATAAAATGAATTAAATCTAAATTTAACTTATTTAGCTGTTTTAAAAATGCTGTTTGTTCGCTAAATGAATAATGTCTACTACTTGTCTGCACAAATACAATATTTGGCGTTGAATTTAATAATTCAGCCAACCTTTCTTGTGCTATATTATTTTGATTAAAAATCACATAATACTCGTGCTCCGAATTCAAACTAAAAATATTCTTTACCAACTGCAAAGAATAACGGCCAATACCGCTTTGAATTTCACTAACCATTCTTAAATCAAGTCCAATTCGTGCCACTTTTTTATGAATTAATATTATTAATAATATCTTTAGCTGTTTGCTGCCAAGTCAATTTTTCCGCAACTTTAGCTGCATTTTTTGTTAATTCTAGGCAAAGCCCCTTATTACTCAACATAAGCGAAATTGAATCGCTAATTTCGTTTATATTATACGGATTAACAAGCATCCCGCCATTTTCAATTATTTCCGGTAGTGAAGTAACGTTACTAACTAAAACAGGAGTGCCACATGCCGCAGCTTCCATAGGCTGAAAACCAAAACCTTCATAATAAGAAGGGTAAGCCAATATTTGAGCCAACTTAATAATAGCAGGTTTATCATTTTGAGGAACATACCCTAAATATTTTATTTTGTGTTTTTTAGGGCTGGCGTTAATAGCATTAAATACCTCGGAATACTTCCAGCCTTTCCTGCCGGCAATTACTAATGAACAAGGCAATTTAAGATTTTCAAACGCTTTAATTAAACTTAATAAATTTTTTCTGGGCTCTATTGTGTTCAAAAATAAAATATAATTACCAGGTAAGCCGTATTTATTTCGTGTTTGCCTTAATTTTTCCGAAGAAATTTCTGAATTAAATAATTTTTTATCAATACCCGGATAAACTACCTGAATTTTATTTGGGTCTAGCGAAAAAACTTTAATTAAATCTGATTTTGTATATTCTGAGACGGCAAAAATTTTATCAGCTCTCGCGAACGCATTTTTATAGTTTAAAAATTTATGCCACAATTGCCTTTTTAGGTCGTAAAATTCCGGCGTAATAACCGGAGACAAGTCATGTACTGTTAAAAACAGTTTGGCTTTTTTGGAAATATTGAATTGATTTAAATTAGGCATATACAATACATCAAAGTCGCCAATTAATTTTTCCAAGGTCAAAAGTTTTAATTTAAAAAGCAAATTTAAAAGTTTATTTGGCCAACGAGTTATTTTAATTTTTGCATTTATGTAATGAAACTCGGGCAACTCTGTCTTATAAAATGAATTAAAAAACAGCGTATAGGAATTATTCCTATCTTGTTTTAACATATTGTCCAGCAGGTTTAAGGTATAATTCTCCACGCCCGAAACGCTGCCGGAAGATAAACTTCTTAAATCAATCGCGATTTTCATATTTAATACTATCTCTAATAGAATTTTTAAACTTTTCCTTGCTAAATTTTACAGATTGTTGCTTTAAACCATTCAAACTAAATTTTTCCACTTCCCAGTTTAAAATAAGCTTTTTAATTTTTTCTTTGTCATAATTTTCAAACAACTCCCCAGTTACGCCGGGTACAACTGTTTCTAAAGCTCCGCCTTTGGCGTAAGCTAAAGTGGCCGTTCCGCAAGCAGCCGCCTCTAGCGGCATAAGGCCAAAATCTTCAACCTGGGGGTAAATAAAGCCTAAGGCTCCACTATATTCGTCCCTGAGCTTAGCATCATCCACCGCTCCTAAAAATAGAATATTTGGCTTTGCAATTCCTCTTAAATACTCCGCTTGCCTGCCGGTGCCAACCACATGAAGTAGCAAGCCAAGTTCATTAAATATTTCCACTATAAGTTCGTTATTTTTATGCGGCTGAAGTCGTCCGGCAATTAAAAAGTAATCCTGTTTTTCTACGGTTTTCTGCCAAAAATTAACATCGACACCCGGGTACACTACCGTACTAGTACACTGATAAACAGATAAAATGCGTTTTTGGACTTCTATTGAATTAGCAATAAATTGTGTAACGCGCTTTGACCCCGCCAAATCCCACTTGCGCATTTTACTAAGAAGATATTTTACAAATGGTCTTAATAAAAAAGGCACTTCTTGCTTTACGTAATTTTTATCTATCCACAAAAATCTGGGCGGCGTGTGACAATAGCAAATATGTTTAACGGTTTTAGGAACACGAATATTTTTTACAAACCCAGAACTGGACGAAATAACAACATCAAAGCCGCTAAAATCTAATTGGTCAACAGCCCAAGGTATCCAGGGCAAAAGGTATTGAAACTTGCCCAAGGCTAAATACAAAGTCTGCAGCGGCGAAGTTCGAATGTCCCAAGTCTTATATTTTTCCTTAAACTTTGGATCAAAAACCAAAGTAAAAACAGGCGCGCCTGGAAAAAGTTCGTGGAGATGTTCAACCACGCGCTCCGCTCCTCCCATTTGAGTAAAACTGTCATGGACAATAGCAATTTTCATAGATTTACGAAATACGAAATATTACGAACTTACGAATCGCAAGTTTGAGCGACGAATTAATATTCGTACGTTCGTACTGATTCGTACTTCGTAAATTCTAATAATCTTCCCTAGCCCGGTTACCAAACACTAAAAGCCAAAAACTTTTTGCAAGAATTTTTATATCTAAACCCAAAGACCAATTTTCAATGTAGTAAGTATTAAGCCTAATTTCTTCTTCAAACGGCAAGTCAGGAAAATTAACCTGCGCCATTTGCGACATTCCAAATATTCCAGGCTTTATACTAAACATTCTTCTATAGCGGTTTCTGTAGCGCTCAACCTCGTCTAAAACATGCGCCCTTGGGCCAACCATGCTCATATTGCCAATTAACACATTCCAAAACTGCGGGATTTCGTCTAGCTTAGTTTTTCGTAAAAAACGGCCGACCGGAGTTACGCGCGGGTCATGTTTGATTTTTAAAAACGGGCCGTCTTTGCCGCCGCGATCATTTTTTTGCCAAAGTTCTTTTCGCACCTTTTCCGCCTGCTCCCCACCGTAACCTTCACCCACGGAAAGATGCTGATACATAGTTCTGAATTTATAAAATTTAAAGTCTTTCCCCCTGCCCCCTCGCATAGCAGAATAAATAACTTTGCCTTTGCTATCTAACTTAATGGCAATAGTAATTATTAAAAACAAAGGACTGGTTAAAACTAAACAAACTAAAGAGGCTAAAATATCTAACAGTCTTTTAGCTACTCTGCCCCAACCGTCCAGCGGAGTATTTTTTAACCCAATAACCGGCACACCCTGAAGACTAGAGAGTTCAACAATATTTCGCTGTGCTTCAAATAAATTTGGGACAAAGCTAAACTGAAGCCCTTTGTTTCTTGCAAACTGTACTAAATCTAAATTTGCTTCGTCGTCTAGAGCAGGATTGGCTTGCAAAATTTCGTCAATTTTATTTTCAGAATACAATAGTTCAAGCTTATTTAATAAACTACTGTCATAATTTAATTCAGCAACCACAGCATAGCCATGCTTTTTATTTTTATAAATTCTTTCAAGTATTGAAGTTTCCATAGCTTCCCCTCTTATTACAGCCAGCCTATGAAGCCCGATCCCCTGTTGAAAAAAATATTCCTGAAAAAGCTTAAGCGTAACTCGGCCAAAAAATAAAAAAATAATTCCCAAACCCCAAGCAGCTAAAATAATAAACCGGGAGGGAAAAATATCTAAAAAGAAGTTTTTGTTGAAAAAGAAAAGTAAAATTATAATTAATAAACTCAGTGAAATAGCCGTAATAATTTTGCCCAGCTCCATAGCAAGACTGCGAGTACTTCTTAAATTATAAAGCCCAAATAATGCTAAAATTATTAATAAAACCGGAATAGTTTTAAGACTTAAAAGAAAAAAGTCGTGAAATTGTAGTTTAAAGGCAAGCGGAATTTTAGCCACCACACCTGAGCTAATTCGCAAATAAAAAGACGCTACTCCTGCAAGTAAGAGCATGGCGGCATCGGTAGGAATTGCCGCAATATTAAAAAGTAATTCACTTCGTTTCATCCCGTTATAAATTTAGGATTAAATATTAAAAATCACCTTACTTTGACCCTTAAAACACACCCGTTAGATAATAACTTCTAGCGGGATAAATCCTCTGTATTATACTGAATTTCCTTGACAAAAACAAGTTTTTTTGGTACCCTAAATGGGTTCTTAACAAACCGAATAATCGCTTTCCCGATTCATATCGGGAGGGAGGAAAGTCCGAACACTTATTTGATAGCCTCTTAAGAGTTATCAAAATTGGTAACGGGTAACGCCCGTATGGAGCAACCCGCCGTCGCGTAAAGCTATGGCGAGCCAAGCCACGAGATGCGAACAGAAACGATTAAATCCGAAAGGGTTTAATATCCCCAAAGGGTAACCTTGGGATGTTCCGGTAGTAACACCGGAGTGAAACGGCTAAATTCTTACCTGAGTGCAAGGCCAAATTTGGTAGGCTGCTTGATCCCGGCAGTAATGTCTGGGGCAGATAGATGATTATTTTTTCCGCCGTAAGGCGGGATGTTAAACAGAATTCGGCTTATGAGTTTGTTAAGAGCATAAAAAATCCACTCCGATTTACGGAGTGGATTTTTTTCTGTAGGCATCTGTTGTGTATTTTCCTTTGTAATTCTGTAGTTTTATTTGACCTCGAACACCACACTCATTTGCGCTGTTATATCCTGACTGCCAGGTTCAACATTTGGAGAGACGGACTTGGCGCTGTCTAAAGCCATTCCACCACCCATACCTGCTCCTGCATACATCGGAACTGGATAGTCAAAATTTCCGCTTTCAGAAACACTAACAACTTTTCCTAAAGTTATACCTGCCGTTTTAGCAAGTTCTTGAGCTTTTGCTTTGGCTTTTTCAATTGCCTGCTGTCTTGCTTGCTGTCTTAAATTGTCAGGATCCTCAAAACTTAAAGCTACACCAGAAACTTCGTTTGCTCCATTATTTGTAGCGCCACTTAAAATTTTTCCCAAATTGTCACTTGATTTGTCCACGCCTTTAACTTTTATACTTATAGTCTGCCTTGCTTCATAACCATTTATTTCATTTTTACCGTTGGTGTAGTCATACCTCGGATATACATTAAACTGGGAGGTTGAAATATCATCTTTTGTTATGCCTTGAGCTTTTATAAAGTCAATAATCTTATTGACCTTTTTACTATTTTGTTCTTGAACATCAGCTGCATTAACCCCTTGCGAAACCACACCTAAAGTAACAGTAGCCAAGTCCGGCGTTGCCGAAACCTTGCCTTCAGCAGAAACTGTCATAACATTTTTAGGATTTTTATTACTGTACGTGTCACTAATTTCTTTACTTTTGCCCACGACTGACAAAGCAACAAAGGCTATTAAAAGGCCGCCTAAACCTACAACTAACCATTTTGGTAATATTGGCATATATTTTTCTTAATTAAGAATTATTTCTTACTAATCTTAATTATTTAGTTTAATGATATATATTCATTATACGATATATTTACAAAAAAGTAACAGTGGATAACAAAAAATCATCTTTGTAAAAAGATGATTTTTAACACTATAAAAACTAACACTTGACCCATTTGAAACTTCATAGAGGGTTCTTTCGTCCTGAATAAACCCTTTAAATTTATTTCTATTTTTTTGTTGTTAACAATAAATTTCTGCTGCCAAATAAACTGTTTTACGAAGTCTGTCTTTACATTTTCTGCTGTCGCATTCATTACTCTCTGATGTTCGTCCTTGCATCTCTCTTTACTAACCGCGACGTAGTATTTATTTGCAATGCCTGTGCAACTAACAATATTACTGAAATAATTCTGTGACAAGGAATTGGATGGGGATATGTCTTTAAATATTTTTATTAAACTAAATATTCTTATATACATCCGGATTTATTTTCCAACCTCTTGTTTTAGTTTTTGTTCCTGGTAATAACATGATCTTATTTGCATCACTCAAACGTTTAAAAACTTTTCTCATTAAATAATCACTTTTTATATGAGTTATTTCTCTAGCTTTGGAAGTTTGAATACTTGGATTTTTCTGAAGATATTGAAAAATAATATCTTCAGGAGAAGCTAATAGTTCATGTTTAATAATTACTAAAACACCGTTTTCTAATTCTGTTATTACAGGTGATTTTAAACCTAGTTCTTCCATCTTTACAAAAGCAGTATTTAAACCCTCTCCTACGTCTTTATTTGGTGGGTTTGGAAATTTATTTAATATCCTCACAATAACACCGTTCCGAGCAAAACGCTGGTCTAATATATTTTTAGGAGTTATATTAGCTGGTAATCTACCTGGACTCTGAACCTCAACACGGTCATCAAAAATACGAATATGTATGTCATCCTTTATACTATAATCTCTATGCAAAACCGCATTGGCTAAGATCTCATGAAGAGTTTCCTGAGGATATTTAATAGATTCGAATTTATCTCCATCAAATTTTGGTATTTGCTCAGTTATCTCAGTTGTTATTCTTACAGCTTCTTTTATTTGAGAATAAAGACAACCTTCGACTGTTAAAGGATCTTCCGCTAATAAATCCCTGTGACCTTCAAGTTCACGAGTTTTATATCTATAAATTTTAATACCACAATGCTTAGAAAGAACAGCTTGCGGTTCGTCAGCAAAAATCAAAGTTCCTGCAACGCTAGGTTTAACATCTCTCAAAAGATTTTGCTTTTTTAACCAACGCTCTGCTGTTGTAGTTGGCACCACTAATTTTATAAAATTTTCTGTAACTTCAGATTTCGTAATGACCTCTTTTGAAATATCCAATAGCTCGGTTTCAAATGAAGCAATACCTTTAGCCATTTCTAAATGTCGTACTTTATCAGGATCGGTTAAGGCTATACTTTGAGCACCCCTTCTCAAGTAAGGAATCCCGTTTGAAGCTTTAATTATGTGTTGCGCCTTTCCAATTTGAATATGCAGCACAATTCCAGAATATTTAGTACATTCCCAAAATTCATACTGAAAATTTGTGCCTAATGGAAAAAGTCCTTCAAAAACCTGCAAGTGCGCATTTGCTGCTTCAGTGTTTATAAAACCCACCCAATCTCTTTCTTTATCAGTTATCCCAATATAAAGATCGCCTCCATCCGCATTTGCAAAAGCTGATATATGGTTACTTAAAACACTGGGCTTAACTTCTACGGATTTCAAGTCAGTGAAGTGATTTTCTTCAATCATTCGAATTTCATCCGCTTGTTCATCGGTGATTTTTGTTAGTGAAATTGGCATATCTAATATATATCAATTTAATCATAAAATGTCAATTTATTTTTTTACAAAAAAAATTTTATCCATTTAACAATTAAAGCTCTTGTCAAAAATATTACTTAAAATACAAAAGACCCCCGCAAAGGAGGTCTTTTTTCTATAAATATTGTTGTAAGGTTTCTTCGAAATCTCTTAACGCTTCGCCCATTGTGGGCTTCTGCGGGCTCTTTTTAAGCCTGGTTTCTTTCTTTCTTTCTTTCTGTCGTCTCTGGTTAAGAGGCCATTTTTCTTTAAAACTCTTCTAACTTCTTCGGACATTTTGCCTAAAGCGGTTGAAATACCATGACTCAAAGCTCCGGCCTGGGAATGTTGCCCACCGCCATTTATATGCGCTGTAAAATAATAATCACCCTTAAGACCCGTTAATTCCAATGGCTTTAAAATTTCATGCTGATGGTATGTATAACCAAAGTACTTATTAAAAGCTACCTTGTTAACAATATTTTCTTCTTGCCCGGAAAATAGCCTAACGTTTGCCACAGCGGTTTTTCTTCTGCCAGTAGCAAAAACATACCTGCCTTTAGCTACAACCGGTTTTTCAGAAACTTTATGATGAACCGGATGCTCTACTACTTCCTGTTTTGCTTCCAAAACTGGTTCATGGACCAAAGCTTTCTTTTTTACCGAAACTGCTCTAGGCTTTTTAGGAGCCTTGCTTGTTGCTGATTTAGTTGTAGATTCTTTTGTAACCATAAATACTAATTATTTAAATTTTCTTATCTATCTTAAAAGTATGATCTTGATTATTAACCAATTTCAATCTGGATATTAAAGTTTTTCTGAACTTAACTTCATCAAGCATGCTGTAAACGGCTCTTCGCAAAACTTGTTCCGGATGCTTTTCTAGCTCAGTCTTTAACGTTGTAGTTTTAAGTCCGCCTAAATAGCCAGAATGCCTATAATACTGTTTTTGAGAAACTTTACGGCCGGTAAATTTTAAATTATTGCAATTTAGGGCAACTACAAAATCACCCATATCCATATGAGGAGTAAAATCTCTTTTACCTTTTCCTCTAAGTAAATTTGCGATTTGAGTAGCAACTCTGCCTAAAGACTGTTTAGAAGCGTCAACTTCAAACCATTTTCTTACAACTGTTTTTGGTAATGTAATACTTTGCGATTTCATATCTTTACAAATACTTATATTCTTTGACAAATAAATAATTAATCAACTAATTCCAAAATTGCTTTTGATTTTCCAGCCTTTGGGTCATTTAATTTAATTAAACGGGTATAACCACCTTTTCTATCTTTAAATTTTGGTCCTAAAACTTCAATTGCTTTTTTCGCAGCCATGGCTGTTAAACCGGAAATAAGCTGTCTTCTTACATGTAAAGAATTTTCTTTGGCTTTGGTAATTAGTTTTTCAGCATAAGATTTAGCTCCTCTGGCGTTTGCATAGCTGGTCTCAATTTTTTCATACAAAAACAGAGAAGAGGCCAAAGCTCTTAAAAGCTTTCTTCTGTGATCCATCCCTTTTCCTAATTTTTTCTTCTTTAAATGACGCATAAAATAACAATATTATATTATCTGCCTAAAAATTCAATAATTTCTTTAATGGTTTTATCACCCAAACCCTGCAAACCACCAATATCCTCGTTTGACATTGCCTGCAAAGCAGCCAAGGTAACAATTCCATTCTTAGTTAAAGCGTTTTTTGCTCGCGTGGATAAAGTTGTATCATCAATTTCATTCTGCTGGTTGATTTTAGGTTCAGAAACTTCAGTTGACTGAGTTTCTGGCAGAATTTGTTCAGATACAATTGGAGCTATAGCTGCTCCGCCAAATACCATACTAAAATGATCAACTAAAATATGTGCTGCAATTTCAGAAGCCTCGCTGCCGCTTAAACTGCCGTCAGTTTCCATAACTATTTCGAGTTTATCAAAATTAGTTAGTTGACCAACACGGACATTTGATACTTCGTAATGCACTGAACGGATTGGAGTGAATATTGCATCAACAGCTATCATGCCAACTTCTAATTTCAAATTTTCTCTGGACTCTACCGGACCATATCCCCTGCCTTGCTCTACCATAAGTTCAGCTTCAAATTCAGCATTTTTATTATCTAAAGTAGCAATATGAAGTTCTGGATTTATTATTGAAACCTGGTCAGTGGCCTTTATATCTGCAGCTGTTACAGCGCGTTCGCCCTTAACTTTAATAGAAAGCCTAACCGGTTCACTACTAAAACTCTTAATTCTAAGCTGTTTTAAATTTAAAATTATTTGTATTACATCTTCCTTTACATTAGGCACAGTAGAAAATTCGTGGTCAACAAACTTAATTTTAACTCCGGTCACAGCTGCTCCGGGCATTGAAGACAATAATACTCTTCTTAGAGCATTACCAATAGTAACACCGTAGCCTGGATAAAGAGGCTCGAGTATTATATTGTATTTATTTTTTCCTAAATCTTGCACTTTTGCCTGGTTAGGCAATGGTATGGCTTCCATATTTTCTCCAAAACTTATAACAGATAATAAATAGATAACCAATAACTCCCTCTGTGGTCATCGGTTATAAGTAATTAGTTATTAGTTTATTTAGGTGCGGCTATAATGTTCAACAATCAATTGAGTGTTGATTAAATTTTTCATATCTTCTGCTTCAGGTGAACTTAATATTTTACCGGATAGCTTGGCAGGATTAAGTTCGAGCCATTCAAGAGTTTTAAAAGTTTTTACTTTTTCTTTAAGTTTTTCAGCCAACTTGCTTTTTAACTTAACTTCTCTTACTGCAACTAAATCACCGACTTTAGCAGAATAAGAAGGAATATCAACTTTTTTTGAGTTAACTTCAAAAAAACCATGACTAACCATTTGTCTAGCCTGAGCTCTAGTCTCCGCAAATCCTAAGCGAAAAACTAAATTATCTAAACGTAATTCAAGCATTTTTAACAAATTATCACCTGTAACACCCGGTTGTTTTAAAGCTTTTTGAAAATAGTTTGAAAATTGTTTTTCTAAAATACCGTAAGCAAATTTAGCTTTTTGCTTTTCTTTTAATTGAGTTCCGTATTCAGAAAGCCTAGCTCTATTTTTTCCATGTTGTCCGGGGGCAAACGCGCGCTTTTGTAATACCTTTGCCTCTTTCGGGGTAAAAGCTAGTCCAAGTCTACGGGCTTTTTTTGCTTTGGGTCCTGTGTATCTCATAATAAATTAATCAGGTTATAAACTTCTTAATGTTTATCAAGTGTTTTAAATTGCTTATTTAAACTTGCAACTTTACACACTTGATGAACTTATACTACAAATTAAACGCGTCGTGGTTTCTTTGGTCTTACTCCACCGTGTGGAGTTGGTGTCTGGTCTTTAATACTTAAAACTGAAAGTCCAGATCCTTGTAAGGCTCTAATAGCAGATTCTCTTCCTGATCCAATACCTTTTATAAAAACATCAACTTCATTTAATCCGCGTTCTTTTAGCTTAGCTAAAACATCTTCCATAACTCTCTGGCCGGCGTATGGTGTAGATTTCTTTGAACCTTTAAAACCAATTTTCCCGGCACTACCCCAAATTAAAACATTGCCGGTTAAATCGGTGACTGAAATAATAGTATTATTATAAGTTGAATTAACGAAAATTTTACCTTTTGTAACTTTAGCCTTGGACTTCTTTTTCTTTGAGGATTTAATTTTAGCAACAGCAGCTAAAACAGCAGAAGTTTCTTCGGCAGGTTTTTCAGTTATTTCGCTATTTTGTAATTCGTCTGGCATGAATTAAATTAAATTAATTATTGCTATTAGGTCTTTTCAGATGCATTTTTTCTACCGCTTCCAGCAGTCTTTCTAACATTACCTCTTCTGGTTCTAGAATTAGTTTTAGTTCTCTGACCTCTGACCGGTAAACCTTTTATATGCCTAATGCCTCTATAACTCTGAATTTCCTTCATTCTTTTAATATTAAGTAGAACCTGCTGTCTCAATTCACCTTCTACTTTAAAACTTTTTTCAATAAATTCTCGGATTTTATTTAACTCAGCTTCAGACAAATCTTTAGTGCGCTTATTTGGGTCAATGTTCGTAGCTGCCAAAATTTTCTTTGACAAGGTTAAGCCTACGCCATAAATATAAGGCAATGCCGCTTCAATTCTCTTTTCATTTGGAATATTAATACCTGCGATACGAGCCATGTTATATTTGATAATTTATAATTAATAACTAATAACTTAAAAACCTTAAGGCTTAGAAATTACCAATTAATAATTATTAATTGGGTTTAAAAACTAGCCTTGTCGCTGTTTATGCTTTGGGTTTTCACAAATAACATAAATACGGCCAAATCGCTTAACGACTTTGCATTTTTTACACATTACTTTTACGCTTGCTCTAACTTTCATAAATATAGATAGAAATTATTTATCTCATTCTTCTAGTTATTCTGCCTTTAGACAAGTCATAGGGGGTCATTTCGATTATAACCCTATCTCCTGGCAATACTCGTATCATATTAACTCTCATTTTTCCGGCTAAATGCCCAATAACAACATGTCCTGAGTCTAATTGCACACGAAAAACAGCATTAGGCAAACTCTCTATTACTTTGCCCTCGAGTTCAATTACATCTTTTTTTGTTCCTGAGTTTGACTTACCTAAGTCTTGATTGCTGATTGGAATAAACTTTTAACTTAAATATTTAGCTAATTCTATCACAAATACGTAAATTGTCAACTAATTAAATAAAAAAAATCTGGCTTATAAATAAGCTTATTTTTCATTTTCATTATAACTACCTCACTTATTCACTTTTTTTTCTACCAAAATTTCAATTCTTTGACTTATTAATGGAAGATTTTTTTGCCAAGTTGGAGCCAAAGTAATTTCTATTGCGTCAATTTCTGCTTTTGACTTTAAAACTTCACTTGCCTGGTTTTGACTTTTCCCTTTTATTTGATTTGCAAAACTATCCGGATTTATGTTGTAAAAAGCAAAACCTTCAAAATGCGCCTGAATTGTTGCTGATTCTGAAGCTAAATCTATTGTTTTTAACTTAAATGATAGTTGAGAATCATCAAAATTAATTGTTTTGTTACCCAAAATAGTTTGTTTTATTCTGGAATTAATTAAGTTTTCCATTTCAAGAGATTTAAAAGCAAGTGCGTTTACAGTTGCGCTTAAATTTGCATTAAAGCTAGGACTCTCAACCCCTGCAAGTTTATCGGGCACAAATATAATATTATCAAGAACATATGCTTTATCAACAATAGCTAAATTTTGAGACTTAAGTTCGTCGTAAAATTTTGACAAGAGCATTTCGCCAAGTTGCTGCCTTGCATAGGACAAATCTTGCTCAGAAATAACAGACAAATATCTAGAATTACCGCCCGAAATTGGGGTTTGTGTTTTTGCATATAAAAGCAAAGGCCTGCTACCAAAAATTTGATTACTTATTTCTATTCTAGTACCAGCCGGAATATTATAACTCTCACCACCCTGTTCCGAAATTATTTCGTAGGTCTCTGAGAGACTAATTTCATCTACTTCCTTTGTCTGAGCATTTTTATAAACTGTTGGTTTTATTGCAGTCGCGTCTTTTACCAATAAGTAATTACGATTACCTAAAGAAAAACTAGTTGTACTAGCTTTTAAATTTATAGGCAGCTTTGTAAAGTTATAAATTCTAACTAAGCCCGAGGATTTACTCCCCACTTCTCGCTTTCCTTGAGTAGAAAATTTACCAGAAACCTCGACTTTACTGGAAATCTTATTAGCCGGCAAAAGCAATCTATTTACGTCAGGTACTTGATTTTGTGTTGATATGGCGACTTCAATGTCTCTAGTTACTGGCTCAGCTTTCGCATAAAGTACAATTTTAGCTTTCGGAAGAACTAAAAAAACCAAGACCAAAACGAAAGCCAAACATACTGCCAATAAACTATAAATAATTTTTTGATTAAAGTTTACTTTTTTACTCGCTTTATAAACTTCTTCTGCTTCTTTAGGAAAAATTACATCGTTAACTTCGACTTGTGGCAATGTCTGGCTAATTTGAGTTTGAACTGTTTTTACTTTATTAACCGGAGCGGGTTTGGAAATATTTTGTTGTTTATCTGCTTCATGAATAATTTGAGGCAGTGTAACATTTTTTTTAACAACATCAGAAAATCCGCCTGATTTTTTTACTTGTGGTAAAAATTTCAAACTAAACCCGGCTTCTCTGGCATACATTTGCCCCCGTTCATCCATGGTTAAAATAAAAACTTCTCTGCCTAACAAATCAGTCTGTTTTTTTAACAACCTTAAGTTAATGCTGTCGTTAAATAAAAAACATCTTTTTGGACAAACCAAAACCAAGCTAGAATTTTTTTCTTTTTTTATTCTAGCTATGACTTTAGGGACATCATCTTCAAGATTAATGTAGATGGAAGGGATCATAAGGTAATAGTATTGGAAAAGTTAATGTGAATCAAGGGTTGCAAATTAACCTAATTATTTTAATTGACCTAATTTCCAAATAAATCCCAATGGCTAAAAGCAACACTAGTAATTAGAAATTTTCAATCTCGATAAAACCACTAAATCTACAACAACCCTTTATACTGCAGTCTTTTTGTAAAGCTTATTTTTTTACTATTTTCCACTTCCGGCTGATCAAATGGGTCAACATTTCTAAGAAGTGATGAGTAAACCGCAAACAGCTGCCAAAACGCGTTAAAGGCTCCAATTTCTTCGGCTGAAAAACTAGTTAGCAATAAATGAACCGCTGGGATTGACCGTATTCTAGAGTCCTCTATATTTGCCTCGGCCTCAGCTAACAAAGCAGCTTCTAAGGGAATTTTGTCTATATCATGTAAGTGATGATTTTTAAGCTGTACGCTTTGAATTTGTGTTGGGTAACTATTTGTAGTTGGGTGAGTAAAATTGTCTACTGTTACAAAAAAACCGGCAATATTTTTTTGTCCACCATAGTAACGCTGCATAGTATGATGTTGCACTTCCGGTCCCTCATGCGCAAAATAACTTTGGCCTTTGCCATTTTTTCCAAAACTTTCATGGCACAGTTGGACAATACCGTAGCTAGACGGAAACAAAAAATGAGAATAAAAAAGTATTAAAACATCGGCAACGCCTTTTTGTTCAAGTTGGTTAAATACTGAAGCGGCCTTCCAAGCTAAGTTGTCTTTTTCATATTGTTTATAAAAAAACTGTCCCCCGTGCCACAAAGCCTCCACATCAATTCCGGCAATTGCGGCGCCGAGCAAATTAACTTCCGTCAAGCCAGTGTACCTACCGCCAATAGCCGGGTGTTCTAAAACTTGCCATTTCATTTTTTCGGCTATTGTTCGAAGCGGACTTTTTTTACCAGTAACCACTAACATTGGGTATTCAGAAAAAGGCATAGTTTCTTCCAGCTGCGTAGTGTTTTCACCGGACTTACTAATAGATATAACTAGAGTATCGACAACGGAAAGTTCTTGTTTAAGTTCAAAAATATAGTCAGGGTCAACAGTATTTAAAAAGTAGACATTTTTTTTCGCCTGATATTTTAGAGCGTTGTAAATTCCATACAAAGGATTAATACTGCCCCCGTGAGCAATAATTAGTATATTTTGGTATTTTTGATTTTCTTCTGCTAACTTTTTTAACAACTCAAAATCCGGTTTGTAATTTACAAACAAAGGTTTTTCTTTAGGCAATATTTTCGCGCTAAACTCTTCAGGTTTAGGGCAATTGTAGAATTCGAGATTCATTTGTTTTTTTATTCCTCTCCTTTTTAAAGGAGAGGTTAGGTGAGGTTATTTTGAAAATTCTTCTGATATTAATTTTTTCATAATTACTTGTAAAACCCCGTCAATATTTTCCATAACGTCTTTATTTGTAAATCGCAAAACTTTAAAATTTAATTCTTCAATATAACCCTGTCTCTGTTTATCTTTAACTACAACTTCTGAGCCTACATAATGACTATCACCATCAACTTCTATAACTAATTTTTTTCAGTGCAACAAAAGTCTACAGAATAAGGTCCGATGCCGTATTGGCGACGAAATTTAAAACCTAACAATTGGCGATTTCTTAGTTTTGACCAAAGAAGCCTTTCCGTAACAGGTTCGTCTTTTCTTAGTTTTCTTCTTATTTCTAAAGTGTCGGTAGGGTTATAAATATAAGCCATAATAACCTCCCTTAATCCCTCCTTTAAAAGGAGGGAAATAGACCCAGAACTAACTACTTAATCACCGCTTTTATTCTGCGCACACCAGCGCTACTAGCTTCTTCTTTTTGTATTTTAAAAGTGCCAATCACTCCGGTATGTTCAACGTGTGGGCCGCCGCAAAATTCTCTTGAAACAACCTCGCCTGATGATTCATCATAAACCGTATAAATAGACACAGTATCTGCATACTTTTCGCCGAACACGCCAATAGCGCCTAGACTTCTTGCTTCTTCTAAGCTCATAGTTTCGCGCTTTACTTTCAAATCACTAGCTATCCAGTCGTTAACTAAAGCTTCCACTGCGGCAATTTCTTCCGGGGTCATTTTTTTGTCATGAGTAAAATCAAACCTAGTTCTTTCTTCTGTTATATTACTCCCCTTTTGCCACACGTTGTCACCTAAAACCTGACGCAGCGCTGCATTCATAAGGTGAGTTGCTGTATGAAGGCGCACGATTTTGTCTGAATGTGATGCCAAACCGCCTTTAAATTGCCCAGCACTAGCTGTGCGTGATAGCTCCTGATGTTTTTTAAATTCTGTTTCAAATTCTTTATGATCAATTTTTTGCCCCATACTTTCGGCTAACTCTTTGGTTAATTCCCAAGGGAAGCCATATGTTTGATACAAATCAAAAGCATCTTTACCCGATATTCGGGTCATTTGCCTGCCTACCGGCAAGGCAGAGACATTATTCGCAGATTCAGATCCCGACATTAGTTTTTCAAACTCTTTCAAGCCCTTGTCTAAAGTTGTTTCAAATTTTTTTTGCTCTTCTAGAATTACAGCGAAAATTTGTTCGGAATTTTCTACAAGTTCCGGGTAAGACTGGGCGTAAATAGCAATAACTTTACCAACCAAAGCTTCTAGCCAATGTCCTTGAAAATTAAGTAGCTTGGCCATAACCATTGTCCTTCTAAGCAGTCTTCGCAAAAAATACCCACGGTCTTTGTTAGAAGGCGCAACACCGTCGCTCACCATAAAAGTACCTGCTCTTATGTGGTCAGCTATAATTCTAACTTTTTTTACTTCATCACCCGAAAGTATTTCATTACCTCTGCCTAAAGACTCGTACATTACGTCAAACAAAGGTTTAAAAACATCTGTATCAAAAACCGCCTGCTGTCCAACTGCAGCCGCCAAAATTCTTTCAAGCCCTCCACCAAAATCCACATTTTGTTGTTTTAACTTTTCAAACCCATTTTCAGTTTTAACGTATTCCATAAATACGTTATTGCCAATTTCCACAAACCTACCACAGTCGCAATTAACATGACAAACGCTATTTTTAAATTCCGATTTTTCATGAATTTGCAAATGCGCCCCGTAGTCCCAAAACATTTCACTGTCCGGGCCACCGGGTTCGCCTACCGGCATATTTTTTGTAACACCCGCTCTTGACCACCAATTTTTTTCTTCAGGATAATAAAAAATCCTACCGCCCTGCATTCCATCACGCTCAGGAAAATCAATGATGCGCGAATCAATCCCTTTTGCTTCAAACAAGCCCTGCCAAATTTTGGCTGACTCATCATCTCGCGGGATTTTTATGTCTTCTTTTCCCCTAAAAACAGTAACGTACAAATTTTTTGGATCAAGCCCCACTTCTTTGGTTAAGAACTCAAACATCCAGGGAATTTGTTCTTTTTTAAAGTAGTCACCTAAAGACCAATTGCCGAGCATTTCAAAAAACGTGATATGACGATTATCGCCAACTTCTTCTATATCTTGAGAACGAAAGCATTTTTGTGAATCTACAATTCTTGTACCTTTGGGGTGCTCCGCGCCAAGTAAGTAAGGTACCATAGGCTGCATTCCACTTCCCGTAAAAAGTGTTGTTGCATCATTCTCCGGCACCAAAGATGCCGAAGGGATAATGGTGTGTCCTTTGGATTTAAAAAATTCAAGATATTTAGAACGTAGTTCTTGTGCGGTAATTTTCATATGAGTAAGTAGTGGGTAGCGAATAGTAGGTAGCCAAACTTGTATGGCTAGATTACTACTTACTACCTACTATTAGCTATCTAACTATTTCTTCTAACGCTTTTTCCATTTGAGCGTCTTTGTTATTTTTAGCGTCTTCTTCTGTAATGGAAACTTTTACATCCGGTTCAAGTCCGTCTTTATTTAAATTCTTACCGTTTGGAGTTATCCATTTGGCAATAGTTACTTTAACCGCGCTACCGTCTCTTAAATCTACCAATTCTTGCACACTGCCTTTACCAAAAGATTTTTCTCCGACTAATTTTGCAATTTTATAATCATGCAAAGCTCCGGATAAAATTTCCGCTGCCGAAGCACTGCCGCCGTTTATTAAAACTACAGTTGGCATATTCGCAAAACGGCTGGCTCCTTCTGCTTTGTAAACGGTGTTTTCGCCCGTGCTTTTTGCTTCAGTTACTACAGTCGTGCCACTCTTAAGCCAGTTAGAAGCCACAGCCACAGCAGTTTGCAAATAACCGCCCGGGTCATTGCGCAAATCTAAAACCAAACCTTCCG
Organism: uncultured Candidatus Saccharibacteria bacterium; assembly: GCA_964453265.1. Lineage (GTDB taxonomy): Bacteria > Patescibacteriota > Doudnabacteria > UBA920 > UBA920 > CAYVNU01. The sequence continues at coordinate 101,768 of CAYVNU010000002.1, forward strand.
CGTTGTGGTTTAAAGCCTCGGTAACTGCCTGGTTAAAAAGCCCTTCTGTGTCATCGCCGAACTTAGACAGTGTAATAACCGCAATATTTTTTTTCTTACCATCTTTTTCAACAGTCTTAAATTCCCACTTTACACTTTTAACTTTTATAACATCTCGGATAATTTTTACATCAAAAGGCTTGTCTTTACCTTTTCTATAAATAGTCAAATTAACCGGAGTGCCTTTTTGACCGCGAATTTTTCCCACGGTTTCTTCCACTGACCAATTCTCGGTAGATTGCCCATCTACTTTAACAATAATGTCCTGAGCTTTTAACCCGGCTTTTTGCGCCGGACTTTCATCTAATGGAGCCACAATCACAATTAAACCGTCTTTTTTAGAAATTTCAGCGCCAATACCGTCAAAGCTGCCTTTTAAATCGGTTTTAAAGCTTTGCAAAGCTTTAGGTTCAAAAAAATCCGTGTAAGGGTCACCGGTAGATGCTACTGCGCCGCGAATCGCCCCGTATAAAACTTTTTGAGGGTTAACTGGCTTATCTATATATTTGGTGTCTAAAATATTTATGGCATCCCATAGTAAATTGTAGTCAACAACTTTAGGCTGATCTTGCTTGCTAATTACCTTAAAAGTTTTTGGTTCAAAAACCAAACCTTTTTTCCCGGCTGCAAAACCCACTCTGTAGCTAATAGCCAATAAAGCAATAAAAAGTACAGCTATTCCGATTTTTTTCTGATTTTTCTTTGCAATTTCCTGATAATTTGTTTCCATATTAAAAAATAGTTTATGAGGTAATATTTAATAATTTGAGCTTAGATTTTATTTAAACAAAAATAACTAGTATTTCAATCGTCATTGCGAGAAGTGCATCCGCCGAAGCAATCTATATAGTTATCAGATTGCCCCATCATGTATACCCTATCTAAGACTAATAGTGATAATATAATCGCCAGAAGTTTGATAATTAAGTAAATTATACCAGGTTTTTTTAGCAATACCAAATTTTAAACCTGTTTGCTCACTACCGGATTTTTTTTAAAAAAGTTTATAACTACCAATAAAAACAGCCTAAAATATATCCCCAAAAACACCAACCAGTTTAAAACAAACAAATATTTCTGGGCGTAATGTTTTTTATAAAAAATCCACATAGCCTCATGAAACCACTTTAAGGCTTTAAAAGGCGTCTTGCGCGACGAAGAACCTTTGTAGTGTGTGATAGATGTCTTTGGATAATACCAAACCTTGTACCCCGCCTCTTTAACACGCCAGCATAAATCTAAGTCCTCGCCGTACATAAAAAAGTCCTCGTCAAACAACCATGATCTCGTCTCCTTTACATTTTGCATTTTGAATTCTGAATTCCTCATTAACATAAACGCTCCCATGCAAGCATCAATTTCCTGAGACGCATTTTCGTCTGTGTCTAGCATATTATAATTAGCATTCGATATTTTAAGTAGACGTAATAAACTATTCCAAGGGTTTGGAAATCTACGACGACAAGCTAAATCTAATTTGCCGTTCGGCAGCATTACTTTACAAGTACTAATTCCAATTTCCCCGTGCTCTTCCATAAACTCATGCATAGTTTTAAGCGTATCTTTTTCAAGTTTAGTGTCCGGGTTTAAAATAAGTAAATACTTTCCTTTAGCTTCTTTGATTCCTAAATTATTTCCACAAGCAAAACCGTTATTTGAATTAAAAATCACTTTACAAAGTTCACGGCCGTGAACTTTGTAAAGTTCGGTTATATAATCTTTTAACCATTTTTCTGTACCGTCGGTTGAACCATTATCAACTATAATTATTTCAGTTTTGTAGCGTGCTGATTTATCGGTCTCCTGATTGCCCATAAATGGGCGCGCTACAATATCAATTCCCTCACTCCCAAAAACACTCGGCAAAAGCCGCTCTAAGTCGTTTTTGGAATTATATGAAAGAATAATTATTGAAATATCCATATAACTATTTTTTTAATAAAATTACTTGCCTGGAAAATTCCCCCCAATTCTTTTCTGTTTGAGTTGGTTTCCATACGCTCTGCAGTTCAAGACTTTTATCTCTTTTAAAACCCGCTTTTAAAGCCTCCTTAATCAAAAGTGTTTTAGATAAAAGAAAGAATGGCGGCGATACATTAACACCAGGTTTTGTGGTTCTTATATATTTAACCTGATCTTTATACTCTTTCATGCTTGAAACTAAATATTTATGCCAACCCCCATCTTCCCAACACGCAAAAAAAGGATAATTAAATCTTCCTTCCTCTGAGCATTTAGACGTAATAAGAATTTTACCATCAGGCTTTAAAACCCTAAAAGTTTCCAAAAATAACCCCTGTTTATTTGGCATATGCTCAATCGCGTCTTTCAAATGGATAAAATCAAAACTTAAGTCATTATAAGGAAGCCTAGTGTAGTCGCCCAAAATAAAATTTCTATCAGTTTTAGGATTTGCCAAATAAGCATCCGGTGAAATATCAAGTTCAAATACTTTTGCTTTTAACTTTTTCCTCATGTACTCAGCTTCGTTGCCTTTTCCGCTTGAAACATCTAAAACATTAGATTTTTCTTGTATTCCCAAAACATCCAAAACATTTTTTTCATAGCTATCAGAAGCTTCGGCGTCAGTATACGAATAACCTTTTTCTCCTTGTAAATAGTATAAAGTGGGATCCTTTTCTTTTAACATATATCATTTAAAATACGTTGTTAAATAACATGGCCTGTAATTTTTACAATAACTAATAAACTATTGACTTATATAAGTTATATATATATACTTTTTTCTGGTTTACAACCAGAAAGAGGCGAAAAAAGTATGATTTTGACTTGTACGGGATTGGACGCCAGTGGCATCCCTGTGTGGGTGAACAGGAAAGGTATCAGAATTGAAATTCCACATGGCACGGTCATGTTGTATGACGACAACAAGACGAAACCCTTTTGGGTCACCTACATCGTAGCAAGAAACCCAACAAACAAAGAAGTCGTACACTTCTTATGGGATGGCAGGGATGACGGATTTGCAACGGTTGGAGGGAAAGAAAGGGTAGATTACACTCCACAAACCTACTAAAACCCGACCTGACCCCGCATCAGCGTTGTCTTAAGTGCTAACAAAGCGTCTTTCTTTGAGAGACCCTTTGGCAGCGCTTGGGACAACGCTTTTCTAATTCCTTGCAATTTGCTTTATAAATTTTCTTTTTATCCAAATCTTCGGAAGCAGTCTAAACATTTCCGGTACAACTTTTAAGGTAGAAATTTCAAATAGTAATATATAGATTAGCATAAAAAACTCTCTTACAAAAAACTGGGGGTAAAACCACGGCGAGTTTTTTATGTACATGAAGATGTGGTTTTTGTAATTTAACTGTCTTATTCGCTCCGAAAGATTACGATGGTGTTTTATAAAGCTGATGATTTTAAAATATCCACCTTTCGACGAGCCAGCCGCGCGGCCATGATATCCCACAGCAGTAGGTACAAAAACATTTTTCCATCCGGCATTTTTCATACGCCAACTTAAATCTACATCTTCCCAGTAAGAGTGAAAGTCTTCGTCGAAATACTCATGACTGCTAGTAGCAGGTAGTAAGTAGCGAGTAGCAAGCAACGCAGAGGCACGGTACATGCAGCCGGCACCGGAGACTGCGTCAACATCTGTTAAATTATTATATTGCCCAACATCCACCTCATGTTGTCCCCTGTCCCTCGCCCGCCCGGATTTACTAATTGTTACTCCGGTAGTATCCAGCACACAAGGGGAATCCTTGTACCGCACAAGGATTCCCCTTGTAATTTTTTCCAGCGATGTTTTGTATAGCTTTCCCGTTGCCGCCCCCACCTTTTTGTCTTCAAATGCTTTTACCATCTCCTCAATATAATTTGGCTCCATAATCATATCCGGATTTACCAATTGAAAGAAATCAACCTCTCCCCTTCCCCTCCCCTCATAAGGGGAGGGATTAAGGGAGGGGTTGCAGTATTTCGAAAAAACCAAATTGTGACCTTTAGCAAAACCTATATTATAACCTGGGTCTATAATTTCTACAGCCGGATAATGTTCAGCAATGTATTCTTTTGAACCATCAACACTTCCCGCTATTACTACCACAACATTAAAATTTTTAAACGTCTGTTTAAAAATTGCGTCAAAAACCGCAGGTATCCACTTGCGACTGTTATAAACTACTTGCACTATAGTGACTTTGGGATTGACCATAATTTAAATTACAAACATCAAAAAATGTTAATTCTTAGCATTCGAATCATTCGGATACATTCGTAGATTCGGATCGGTTAATACAAACTATTAAATAAATAATAAACAATAAGAATAGGTCTATATACATTTCCGCGCGCACGGTAAAAGACAAATAAATTGACATGGCAATAAAAAAGCAGGCATAAGCATATAAATTAACCGACAAAAAGTTCGGACTCTTTTGCATATACAGCCATAAAAGCGTTAAAATGCCCGCCAAAAAAAACGGCACCACAAAAAACGCACTTCGCCCAAAATCCTGGACAAACGGGAACAAATACGTGCCGGTATTCCACCAGCTTTTAAAAATTTCGCCCAAATTATAATCTGGTTTTAAATTTTTTAGCTTTAGCAAATTAGTAAAAGGAAATAAACTAACCTTGCCGTGCTGCAATGCGTGAGTTTGATAATAACTGTCTGCGTGCATTAAAGCCTGCATATTAAAAGATACACCGACATAAATGGGTAAAAGCAGTTTTGCAGCTTTGGGAAAATCCCTGCTATTTATTTCCGTAATATCCGCCAAATAATCCGCCCCATAACTTTTAGCTTGGCGCAGAAGCGGGATAGCACCTAAAACCAAGACCGAGATAATTAAAAATATCGGGTAAAATTTTACGGCTTGTTTTAAATTCGGCCGCCTAATAAATAAGTACAAAGCCATAACCCACAAGTCAATAAAATAAATTTGAGTTCTGGATGCAAATAAAATTAAAGAAGCAGCGCCAAAAAGGCACAGCAAAACCAAATCCCAATGCTTCTTAAAAGAAAAAGTTTGATAAAAAATTAAGCAAAAAGCCAAAGGCACAAAAATTCTGGCAAGTTGAGCTGTGTAGTTTATTAAACCCGGAACTTTTTCATCCGCGGTAAATCTAAATGAGTCAGGACTGACGTCCAACAAAGGAAAATTGCCTGCTCTAATATAAAACATATACAAACCCAAAAACGACAAAACCGCTAAAAAATAAATAAAAAACTTTAAACGTAAAAAAACCAACCCTTGGCGATTTAAGGCATCTAATTTTTCCCAAGGCTTATAGTGTAAAATGATTTTTTTAAAAACAAAAAACCCACCGGCAAAACTCATAAGGGAAATAAAAACTAGCAGCCAAAAATACCAGCTACCCGGCTGCTCAATTTTAGACAAATGAAGTCTGGGCACGCCTAAAGCTAGCATCCAAGCTGAGAGCATAAGCCACAAAGGACTCTGCTTGTAAGGGCCTAAAATAAACAATACAAAAGAAACAGTCGCTAAAACAATAAAAATGAAAAATAAAATTTCGTTCATTAATTTTTGGTTAAATTGCCGTAGTTCTTAATAATTATGCCACAAAGCGCTAAACTTAAAAAGAAATAAATTAACACCATGCCGTTAAAAAAAGTAACGTCAAATAAAGAGGCACCTAAAAACCAGACAAAACTTAAAAATATTTGCGAAACTATAAATATATAAAAATTAAACTCGGCCAATTTCCCACGGAAAAATTTTTCCACCTGCCAAAAAAACGAAACCCAAAAAGCAAAAAATGCCAGCAGGCCCAAAAAACCGGTTTCAACCAAAATTTGAAAAAATAAATTATGGGCGGAAACATATTTTAAAGGCAGATTGTAAACCGTATTGTGAAAATTACCTAGGGCCTTATAATTCGGACGGGTTTTGTATTCGGAAAAGTCAGTCTGCGATACCGCAAAATTACCCAAACCCGCGCCCATAGGGTGCTTTAAAAAATAAACCAGACTTTGCTGCCAAATTTTCATGCGCTTTACGTTTGAATTTTCTTTTAAATTATAAATTGTCTTAGCGCGCTGAATAAAATTTTCCTCAAATTTATTTACACGCAAAAAACGCAGGCCCTGGTTAATTAATGGCGATATTAAAAATAAAATTAAAATTATTACGTATGGCCAGACAGCTTTTTTTGCCAAAGTTTTTAAAAAGTTATTTCTTATGGCGATACAGACCAGAAAAAATGGGACGAGCATAGAAACCCAAACCGCCCTCGTGCCGGAAAGAATTACTGCCAGCGCCCCAAAACGAATTAATGACCAATATAAATTTTTACCTGAAATTTTTCCCAAGCGCAACTGAAAAACTTTTAAATCAAAAATTTGCTCGCAAAAATAAGTTAAAGGAAGCAAAAGACCAATACCCAAAGCCATCAGCCATGCAAAAGAACCTGAATCCGGCAAAATACTAAACATTCTTAAATCCTGACTACTGTTAAAATAAGCAAACCAGGAATTTGAATAAGCCAAAACCGAAGCAAAACTTCCGCCAAAATATATTTTAGCTACGTGACTAACCCAAAATTGCCAAAACTCATTTAGGCTTACAAAAAAAGTACCAATAAGCTGGACATAACCTAAAAAGCCAATGGTAATTAAAGAAAAAACCGTAAATTTTAAAAACGAATTTATTTGCTCTTTAGTTTTTACGACATTTGAAACAACTAAATAAAATAAATAAATATTCAGCCAAAAAAGAAGCTGCTTTAAACCCTGCATGGGGTACTTGGAAAAAAATAGCGAAAGCATGCCGGCTAGCGCGAAAATTCCCAAATAAACATCCCAGACAAAAAAACTAATTTTGCTGAATGCAAATTTTTGCTCCCGTATGAGCCAAACCAAAAACAAAACAACAAAAAGCACTCGCCACATAGTTAGCGCATCGGCAGACTTAAGTCCCAAAGAAACACTAAAAGGCAAGGACAAAATAAGCAATAAAACAGACTCAAAACTCGGGCTTATTAAAATAAAAACTATGCACAAAAACAAACTTACCCAAACCATAAAAGCCGGCAAAATTCCAAATACAACCAAACTTGTGCAAATTAATTGCCATGCCGCCAGAGCAAGCATATTCCGCCTGCTTTCAAATAATTTAAGAAAATTAAATTTTCCCATTTAAAATAACATTTAAAGTTTCTCTTGAGCATTTTTCCCAACTGAAATCCTTTAGTCTGTTCTTTCCTTTTTCCCTGAGCCTATCAGCCAAAGATTTATCTAGTAAAATTGACTTAATTGCATTTTTTATTTCATCTTTCCGTTTGGGGTTAAAATAAACAGCCGCCTCGCCTGCCACCTCAGGCATAGAAGATATATTTGAAGTTGCGACCGGCACGTTCATTTCAAAAGCTTCTAAAATTTGCATGCCAAATCCTTCATAAAAACTAGGCAAAACCAGCAAATCCGCTTGTTTTAATACATAAAAACGTGCTTCGTCTGACACGTGTCCTAAATACACGACAATATTTTTATACTTTTTTATATTTTCCAATATTTTTTCAAATTTCCAACCCGGTCTACCAACCACTACTAACTTATGAGCAATTTCCGGATTTTCTTTTTTTAAATCCGAAAAAGCATCTATAAGTCCTTCCAAATTTTTGCGGGGCTGAAGCGTAGAAAGAAAAAGAATATATTTATTTGGCAGACTATCTTCAACCTCTCCCCTACCCCTCTCCTCAGAAGACGAGGGGTTAACTGCAGACTGCAGTTTTCTCTCCTCTTGAGGAGAGATGCTCGTTAGAGCGGAGAGGTCGCTCTCGTATCCATGATGTACGATATTTATCTTAGACGGATCAAGATTATAAAACTTTATCAAATCTTTCTTCGTACTTTCTGAAACGGCGATGATTTGCGATGCATGCCGCACCGCAAACTTTGTTGACCACTCTAAAAACCGGCGCATAAAGCCAGTAAAACTTTCCGGGAAATATTTCCAAGCCACATCATGAATTGTAACCACTGACCTGCGCGGATGAATTAAAGGCAATGCTGAAGCCGGAATTAATAAAACATCAACCGGGTGAAAAAACATTTCCCAACTTAAGCGCAATTGCGTCCAAAAAATTGGAAAAGGAATAACTTTAACTTTAAAGTTATTAGGTAAATTAAAAAACCAATCCTCCGGCTTCTGCCGGAGGAAAAGTATATAAGTATTTTGAGAGTCAATTTGCGCCAAATGCAAAATTAACTGTTTGGCATAATGTTCAACTCCGGTTTTTTGAGGATTATTTGCTCTTTCTGCCTCTATGCCAATTAACATAAATCAATTTTAAATTACTTCTGGCTTGGGGAATAATCTTTTGAGCTTGTCGGAATTTTTACCTTTAGCTCTCCGGATTTAGTTTCAGATTTTTGATTGTGCATTTTAGAATATCCGCTACCCGGCAAAAGACTGTTTATGTCTTCCTGCAAATTAGTGTTATTAACGCTCCAAACCACCAGCCCCCCGACAATGGCTGACAACACGCCAATTATAACCACCGGCCAAAAGCTTTTAAAATGTTTTGTTGTTTCGGAAGAATTTTGATTTTCAGATTGCATATTTTATGTATTGTTATTTTTTTAATTTTAATATTTTATATTATACCATTTTTCTCTTAAAAAGAGAACTTTTATACACAGCCGGCTTAAAAGGTTTTAAACGCCTTATTAATACCTTTAAACCTCTATTGTTTAATAGTTGTCTTAAATTGGCCGTATATGCTTTTTGGTCATACCCTAAGCCGATTATAGCCGGCTTTTCGCTCAAAATATGGCCTATATAATCGGCTTTTGCTCCCACTACTACCCTATTGACCAACGGGCATTTTTTTAATTTTTGCAGGCGGGAGTATTGATTAAGCGCTGGTTTTTTACCCTTGATTTTTTTCACATTACTGTCTCTGGCTACGCTTACAATTAAAAAAGGCTTTTTTGCCAATTGCCTGGCTTGCCTAAAAAAATTTAAATGCCCTTTATGTAAAAAATCAAAGGTTCCAAAAACCATAATTTTAGTAGTTGGTAGCATGTAGTAAGTAGTAAGTTACTTTATGGTCTTTTTAAAAGATTTTTTAAAAAAAATAAATCTTCTTTATTTAAAAATCCACTTGCCATTAAAACTAGAAAATAAACCACTGCGCCAGCCGCCAAGCTAATAATCAGATTCTGATCTTTAACTGTCCACAACACCGCTCCCATAACCCCCGAGGCCAAAACCGGCTGCCAAATATTTTTATAAAAATCAAATTTTGTAATATTTTTCCTTACAAAATAAAAATAAAAGAATCCTTGTAAAAATTCGCTGACCACGGTCATAATTGCAGCCGATTTAATACCTAGGCCAAAGTAAGCCATTAAAATCAAATTACCGGCAATGTTTACGAAAACATTAATACCGGTTACGAGCGCTGCTTTTTTGGTTAGCTGGGAAATAATTAAGGAATTAACCGGAATATAAATAAACAAAATTGCCGGCGCCCAAATTAATATAGAAAGGACAGGCGCGGCGGGTAAAAACTTTTCACCTGCAATTATTTTAATTAAGCCGGAAGACAAAATTGTCCCGCCAACTGCCATGGGCAAACTAATCGCAAACATAAGCTTTAAATATTTTTCTAAATTCTGTTTAACTTCAAGCAATAAATTTTTTGCCATTAAGCCGCTAAAAAATGGGTAAAGTGCGTGCGAGACCACGGCTGGAAAAAATGCCAATAAATCAAAAATTTTGTAGGCCGCACCATAATAGCCGGTTTGCTCATAGCCTTTTAAGTGGGAAATTAAAATCACATCAATACGGTTGTATATAGAGCTAAATCCAACCAATAAAACAAAAGGCCAGGCTGATTTTAAAATATCTAAAATTAGTTTTGTTCCGGCGGTTTGATTGACCAATTCTGGTTCTGTTTTAAAATATTTTTTTACAAACTGCTTATAAAGCAGCAAGTCTATTAAACCGAAAACCAGTTGGATCATAGCTAAAAAAACAATACCTTTGCCCAGCCAAATAGCTAAAAAAATTACCGTAATATTAACAAAAGAATTTATAAAATTTATTACCGCGACTTTTCGTAAATCTTGGAAGGCCGACATAACCGCCAAATACGGATAGCAAAGCGCGTTGGCCACCATACCTAAGCCGGTAATTAAAATTGCCGAAAAAACAACCGGCTGATAATGATTTATATAAGCAATTATTGCCAAAAGCGAATATAAAAACACGGCAATAAATGTTTCAAAATATAAAAATTCCCTAAAATATATTTGGGCTTTGTCCGGCTGTTCGCTGATTTTTTTCTGAATGAATTGCTGAATGCCAAAATCCACGACTGTGGAAAAAAGCATTACATAAGAAAGCGTGAACTGATACTGTCCGTAAATATCCGGGCCTAAATACCGAAATAGCCGGGCATAAGCAAAAAATAACAACAGCAAAGAGAAAACTCTGGAAAAACTGAGCCAAAAAATATTTTTTGAAACCACGCTGCTCATTTTAAAATAATTCGTTAAATCTCATGCTATAATAATAGCATGAATTATAAAACAAAACATTTACAATTTCTTTTCTTTTTTGTCGCCTTTTTTGCCTGCTTTTTTAGCGGTAAATACGCATTAGCTTATGAAAGTAATACCAGCACAGACTCACCACAGTCAAATTTACAAATTCAATCAACCACCACAACAGCTAGCGTTTTAGGGGTAAATACCCAAGCACCTGCTTTAATTCTAGCCATAAAAGACGCAAAAAATCAGCTCGGGACAGTTACTTTAAAATACTCACTAAGCCCGGTTTATAAAAATACCAAAAATAAAAAAACAGGTAAAACAACTAAAGCTATTAGCTCTTATATATTAAGCAGCAAAGATATTGCTCTGGCCATATTAAATCCCAAAACCAAGGAAGTTAAAATCGTGGTGGGAAAACAAAATGGCAAAAACATGTCGTTCCCTAAGTCAGAAGTCGATGTAAATTTAACAAGGTTTAACGGTGTTAACAGCAAATTTACTGTTGACTCTCCGCAAAATGGCCAAGTCTTGGCATTAAAATATTTAATTACTAACCCTGAGTCAGGCAGCAAAACTAAAATTGAAGCAGGAATTTCGGAAGCTTTATATGTGCCCTACTCACCTGATTTTAACAATCCGGAAATTTTAACATACGGCGCAAATTATTTAAGCAAAATTATTAAAAATGTGGCGGACGATTTAAATAACATTCCTTCCCAAGCCATACCGGGCTTAACTATCACCCAAGCAATCAGGCCAAGCATGATTAAAGCTTTAGTTTACGCGGAACATACCGACACAACTCAAGTTTTGATGAAAAATAACACCCAAGGCACAGTGGACCAATTAAATATTTTACTCGCATTAAATGAAGGGGATACTTATAAATATAGTGTATCAACTGCTGGAGCCAGGGGCATTGCTCAATTCATTCCTTCTACTTATGCCTCCTTAGTTACTAGACATTCTGATGCCGGATTGATTGCTGATTTTGTAGCAGGCATGTCTGACCATGAAAATGCCATTAAAGCCATGTATTTACTGCTTGATGATTACGCCGGAGCGGTAAGAGTCAAAGCCAGCCAAGGTTTTGCCTCGGGCAGAGTTTTTGACTACGCAGCTGCTTCTTACAACGGAGGCACCACCCGCGTTGCTAGAGCCATAAACGCTTTTGGCGACACCTGGAACGAAGACAGAAACGGACAAATTAATACTTTAAAAAGTCAAGTCAGCTCATTAACTAGCCAAGTAAAAAATTTAAAAAAGAAAATTGCTAAAGCCGATAAAAAAACTAAAACATCTTTGCAGGCAGATTTAAATAAAGCCCAAAATAACCTATCAAATATAAGTAGCCAGTTAGACACTGTTTCTATAGCGACTTTACGCCCAGAAACAATTAACTATGTTCAAAAAATATATAAAGTTATTCAATTCTTTAATTCAGAAGAATTAGCTATGCAATAATTTAAATTTTTAAATGCCTACTAATTAAAACGCGCATCGAATTAAAAAGATGCGCGTTTTGATTTAAAAAGTAAATCTATCTAAAAATAAATATTTTAGTCGGGTATAGATTAACAAAAGATTAGAATAATTACTTGGAATTTACTTCAATTGTATCACCTTTGGCATAGCCTTCCACTTCCAGCTGGGGCAAAGTTACAACTTTCTTTAAACTATATTTTCTCTTCTTAAACGCCTCGCCGGTAATCGGTCTTAACTGACCTTTTACAACCAAATAAATTGTCGGGTTTAAATCACCTTTAACCAAAGTATTATCAATCGGCGGAACCGCAATGCCGTCAAACCACTCTATACCGACAGCCAAAGGAAAAACATAATCCGGCGTAATCCCCCGCTGCTTGGCTACAAAAGACGAAATGTTGTGTTTAGTACCTTCTTTAAAAATATAAAGTGGGCCGGCCTTGCTACCTAAAGCAAAGAAAGTTTTTTCTTTTGGCGTAGCGTAAGCGCCTATTGGCAAAGCCAAAATTTCTTCTTTTGACAAGGTGCTTATGCTTCTTGCACTAAAGCCACGATTTTTAAAAACTTCAGCTAAAACAGGCCTTTTTAAACCATTTTCCACAAAGTAGACACTTGGATTGTCAGCAGACTTAACCAAACTTTGATCAAGTGGCGGCACAAAACCTTGTTTTTCATAACTTGAAATTTCTTCATCCGGCACAGTGACGATTTTTTTTGCTGAAATTTTTCTTTGCTTAAAAACAACCTCGCTAAATAATTTTATTTTGCCGTTTTCCGCCAAATATATACCCGCATCTTTCGTGCCTTTAATTATAGTGCCGTCTTTTGGCGGCAAAACCGAACCAGCAGAAAATAAAGCAGAGTCGGTAGATGTTATGGCAATAAAAGTCTGAGGATTCAGACCGCGCTGAGTAATTACAAAATTTGACGCAGGGTGTTTTATATTTGAAATAAACACGTAGTACTTTCCTTGTTCATCTTTTACCACCGTATTATCATTGGGACCTAAAATTATATCAGTTGGATAACTATCAAACTCATTCGGCGATACGGAAATTTTTTTGCTTAAATCTAAATTTCTTGCCAGCGCAACAAATGCGGGAACTAATTGCTTATTGCCGTTTTGGATAATATAAGTGGAAGCGTCACCCGCTAAAGCAAACAACGTTCCATTGGGATACTTAAACCAGCTTTGAAAAAATTTCCAAAAATTATAATTACCGTTAAATACATGTGGAGTATAGCGGTAAAGCGCGGCAGTCGCGCGGTTTAAAAGCTGTAAACTAGTCTCAGCCGGAGCATTGTAAGGCGGCCCTTGCGTGTTATCTACAGTAATTTTATCACCGACTTTGGAAGTTCTATTGCCGCCCGCGCTGCCAAAGACCCTGCCTTCTGAATCAATAGTCGGCCCCCTGCCCTGACTATATGAAAATGATTTCATTAAAGATTTGGTAGCGCCCAAGTACCGGTTATTTTGGGAATCAAAATTACCGAATAATTGATAGTAGAAACCCGGGAATAAATTGCCGCAGCCAGAAGAATCCGGACAATCAAAACCCATTGCTCTATCTAAAGATTTTTGTAAGCGCGTAGAGTTATAATCGCCGGCCGAAGTAATTAAACCCTGTTCTTTATTTAAGGTTACTAAAATAACCTGCGGATTTAAGCCGCTATGCTTTGAAGCGTCCCAAATAAGTTCAGCTGCTGTCCTAAGTCTTCCTAAATTCGGCCTCGGATCTTCTAATGATGTTTTTAATGAGATTGAGTCCGGCTCTTTTAACATTGCTAAAAAACCGGGCGTTGTGTTGGCCAATACGCTTTTTTTGCTTTCTAAGAATTTTTGCACACCCTCAGCTCCACCAAACGTTTGAGTGTCCGAAAAAACTTTGTCTTCAATTAATTTATCAGGCACAAACGCTCCATCAATTTGAGCAAATGCCACGCCAGGCAAAATTAACAGTATAAAGCACAGACTTAAAATTTTATTTTTTTGTTTGATCATAAATTTATTTTGTTATGTAGGCTTGTCCTTTGGGAAAAGTTTTTAAATCCTGCTCGCTAACTTCCAAGAGCGGAAAAATTTCCAATCCCCTGCTAAAATAATAAGCTTTGTTAATTGGGTGTAAACTTTGTCCGGCAACCCAATATAGAGTGGGGTTTTTTTTAGTCTTTACCAGCGTACCTTCCTTTGGCGGCAAAAAACTTCCCGTGGGCCAGGAATTAAATTCTTCAAAACTAACTGCCTGAATATTTTCAAATTTTAAATTGCGCTGAGAAAAAATCTGAGAGCTAATCGGCATTTTTTCTCCGTTTCTAATTATATAAACCGCGGGACTATTTTCCAGCTTTATTAAAGTTTCATCATTCGGTAAAATATAGGGACCAAAGGGAAAATCTACCAATTGGTTTATGTTATCTATATTTATAAATGTTCTTCTATTAAAACGCTGCTCATAAACATAATTAGAAATAATGCGTTTTTGTCCACCTAAAATTTGCAGTCTCATCCCGGTCGGAACAATATAAATTAAATCTTCTTCCGCAAAGGCTTGGGTATTTACAGATTTATCCAAACTTTTTTTTACATTTATGCGTCCCGAGCCCAAATAACCAAAACAGCTTCCTTGGCAATTATTTAAATTCAGCTGGTCAATCTGGTCAGCGGTGGAAATTATCAAACTGCGTACCTGGACATTGGAAATGCCGGGATGCAAAGCCAAAATCAAAGCAGCCTGTCCCGCAACATAAGGAACGGCCAAAGAACTGCCCGAGGCGTAAGCATAGGAATCCGGCGCGGACTTTTTGGTGGCCGGATCTAAATTAATTGTCGATAAAATTCTTTTGCCGGGCGCGGAAACATCTATACAATTTTTCCCATAGTTTGCAAAATTGGGCTTTTGATCGTTCTGATCCAAGGCGGTAACTCCAATTACCATGTTGGCATCGTTATCGTCGCAAATCGGATAAACCGGTTCAATGTCTAAATTTTTACCTAAGGACAAAGTATCGTTACCTGCCGCCGCCACAATTACAATATTTTTTTTAAAAGCATAGGCAATGGCATCTGAAAGAGCTGTGTCGTGGCTAAATCCCACACCGCCGACGCTTAAATTTATAATTTTTGCGCCGTGGTCCGCTGCCCAAACAATTCCCTGAGCAATAGAAGCCGAATCACCTTTTCCGGTTTTATCCAGTGCTTTAATAGGTATTATTGATATGTACCAGTTATTACCGGTTATGCCTTTGTTGTTATTGGAGGTAGCACCTAAAATACCGGCAATTAAAGTCCCATGCCCGTTGTCGTCTGAATTTGATCCGGGCAAAATTGGTTTCTTTGTCACAAAGTCATAACCCTCAACAAAATTTATAGCATGTAAATCTTCGTGAGTTTGATCTATGCCCGAATCTATAATCGCGACTAAATTATTTTTACTGCCTACAGTATTTACCCATGCTTTGTCAAAACCGGCTTTACTTAAAGCCCATTGCTTGTCAATGTCGCTCGAATCCGATGTAAAACCCGGATCATTTACAGCAACATCCTGATTTTTTATTTCTTTATTTACTTCTAAAAACTCAAGTTGTCCTGCCAGTTTACGCGAAATTTCTTTTGCACTTAAATTACTGCTTATTTTATATATATTCTGGAATTTTAAATTTTCGCTAAAAGAAAAAATTTCTTCAAAAGTATCCGAAGCCCCAAGTAAAACTTCGGGAGGTGCGTATGTTTTTAATTTTATCAAGTAGCTTTCAGAGGCCGCGACATTTTTTAGAAAAAAAGAGTATGAAAAAATTAAGAACAAGGTTAAAATTATAACCCTGCTCCCAAGTTTTTTTTTAAAATTTAATCCTGTAAATTTCAAATTATTGATTGATTAATCGTATTTGCCAAACCACAAATTGAGTCTAATTTTCAGCAAATCAATAAAAACTTCAATATAGCTTTTTAAGCTAACTTTTGATTCGCCTTCATTTACCCATACTACGGGCAATTCTTTTATTTTATAACCAAATTTTTTTGACATTGCCAAAATTTCTATGTCAAAACCAAATCTTTCAATTACTGCTTTAGAAAAAACTCGCTCTGCCGCTTTAGCACTAAACAGTTTAAAACCTCTTTGACTATCGTGAATTTCCCAAATACCCGCCACAAACCTAATTAAGTATTTTGACCAGTGGCCAACAAACCTTCTATACCACTGCGCATGCTCATCTATTTTTGCACCCGCAACTTCAATCGACCCAATAACTACATCAAACCCATTTTGCAGGCACTCTAGCATAGGCAAAACCTGGTCAATGGAAGTAGAATTATCCGCATCCATAAACAGCCTAGCATCTCCCGAGGCTTTCAGCATGCCCTGCCTCACCACCCAACCTTTGCCGTGATTTTCTTTATTGTCTAATAAAAATAGATTTTTTAATGTTTTAGAGAGGTCTTTAACCACCTGCCCTGTATTGTCTTTACTACCATCACTAACGACTAAAATTTCGTATTCCCAAGGCTGTTTTTTTAAAAATTCGCTTACTGACAAAAGAGTTTTTGTAATTCGAGCTGACTCGTTATAAGCGGGAATTACGACAGATAATTTCATATGTGTTTTTATTAATTACTTAAATTATAGCACATTTCTGTCCCTAAACTCTTTAATATTAATACGTATTTTTTTATTTTTTGTTACAAAAAAACAGCAATCATTTTTATAATTGCTGTTTTTTAAATTTTAACTGTTCATTTGCTGCCAACTGCTAGTGATAATTGTTTCTAAATCACTATACTGAGGCAGAAAATTTAATTTTTCTTTAATTTTTCTATTGTCTGCCACACTCTGCTCGTAGTCTCCCGCACGGCGCTGCCCTTTTTCCATTGGGATAATTCTATTTAAAACTTCCGAAGCTTTATTAATAATTTCCAAAACTGAACTACCTTTACCCGTACCAATGTTAAAAATTTCAAAATCTTCCAAACTATTCATTTTTTCCAAAGCCGCCACATGTGCTCTGGCTATATCTACCACATGGACAAAATCGCGAATGCAAGTTCCGTCAAAAGTATTAAAATCGGTGCCGTTAACGGTAATTGCCGAGCGCTTGCCCATAGCAACTTCCAAAACTATGGGAATTAAATGGGAGAAATGGGTCGGTTTTATTTTTGCCTCAAAGTCGCAGCCGGCGGCATTGAAATATCTAAAAACTACGGCATGAAAGCCCAAAAATTGGGAATAAAATTTAATAATTCTTTCTGCCAAAAGTTTACTTAAACCATAAGGGTTATTTGGCAAAAGTTTAGCACGCTCATTAATCGGTATAACAGCTTGATTTCCATAAACTGCGCAAGTAGAAGAAAAGATTATTTTTTTACATTTAAATTCATCCATAACTGAAAGTAGCCCGGCTGTATTTAAAGTATTATTCTGTAAATATTTTTCAGGCTCTTTAACCGACTCTTCAACTTCTATACTGGCCGCAAAATGCATAACAGCTGTAAAATTTTCCTGCGCGAATAAATCTTTAAGTAAATTTATATCCGCTAAATCACCTTCTATAAATTTTGCGTGACCGGAAACATTTTCTCTTTTACCAGTACTTAAATTATCGAGCACGACAACTTCATAGCCGGATTTTAAAAGTTCTTTTACCGCATGAGCCCCTATATACCCGGCTCCTCCGGTTACCAAAATTTTACCACGACTCTTTTCTTGTGGAATTTTTTGAAAAGCATTTAAAGATTCGTCAATCTGATCTTGAGATATTTGCCCTATTCCTGAACTCACTGCAGTTTTATCTGCCGAAGAACTTACCAATTGATTATATTTATCTATGTTTAAAACTACCACCGCGGGTTTTTCTTGGTAATTTAAAATAATTCCGCCGCCACGGCTGTTAGTTTCTTCAATTAAATCCTGCAAATGTTGAGTATCCATATAAAATATTAATGTCAAATTTTGAACAAAATAAACAGCCCTTTGGCTGTTTTTATTTTTGTTTTATTTTATATAAGTTAACTGCTTTACTTAATAATAGCATGTATAAAAAATTTGGCAAATTTAAAAGCCCTAGGCTTTTTGCTTCGGGCTTTTAAAGTTTTTAGCTATTAAGTACTAGTTTTATTAACAAATCTTTTTTGCGGAACACGGCAAAGGCTGCGGTTAACATACCTGCAAATACAAAGCCACTGGTGTCAGCTCCGGTTTGCGGAGCGACAAAAATACCTTTGACTTGCGGGTTGTTAATGCGGATAGTAACGGTATTACCATAAGTATTACTCATAGTATAAGTTAAATTTGATTCCAAGCCGTATTTAACTCTAACTTTAAAGCTCTTAGAAACCGCGCCGCCGGCCGGTACTGTAATTCCAGGGAAAGAAATAACATTACCGTTTAAGTTACCGCCGCCATTGTCTACCATATCGGCATAAGGCAAAACCTGAGACAAATCATCGGTAATTACAAAACTATTTGCCGGGCTGTTGCCGTTATTTGTTACTGTTAAAGTGTAAGTAATATAGTCTTCTCTGCTAGCATTTACAGTTGTCGCATCAACAGGATTACCAAAGCTGGTGGTTTTAGTTTCATTAACAGCACGCTTTGAATAAACTAAGTTTACGCTGCCGCCTTGTACGCAGTTATAAGTACAGCCGGTATTGTTAATAAATACCCATGCGTCATCTTGAATTTGAGAAACAGAATCACCATTTACTCTGGCAATATTTTGAATACTGGAACCGGAATTAGAGACAATTCTTGCCTGGAAAGTTACCGTGCGGCTTTCGTTAACCGACATGGAGCCTAAATTAATTTCACTATTTAACTGGCCGGAAACATATGAAAGGCCGTTTGGCAAAATATCAGAGAGTCTAACATTATTCACAGTTTGATTGCCGGTATTTTTAACAACTATTTGAAATTCAACAGTATCATTAATATTTGCGCTTACGCTGTTCTGATAAGAAGAGTTATAATTTCCAGATGTATTTCTAACCAATTTTTCAATAGACAACTGTCTGTATTCATTAGCCGGTACGGTATTACCGCCGGCAATATAATAGACAGTGTTGCAAGAATTATTTACACAGTTCTGATTTGCTTGGGTTACAGTATTGTTGTTACCATTTATATTGCTGTTATTACCCTGGTTTGAACTGTTGGTAGAATTGGTGTTTGTGCCGGTGTTGGTATTAGTATTGGTATTGCAAGACGCGTCGCTGTTATTGCAATTGCCAGTAGATGTAGTTTGCTCAGTTGGCATTTGCACTGAAACAGAAGTTAAGGCGTTGCCACAAGTTGCATCTAATATATAGAAGCTATGGCTAGAACCTGCACTTAAACCGGTTATTATAAACTGACCTGTACTATTTCCAGTATTAATTACATTACTCAAAGTATTTTGAGCAAGCTTAATACTATGACTGCCGGTAGTTGTCCAAGTTAAAGTAACACTATAAGTATTACCCTGCTTTACCGGAGTACTTGCATTTAAAGCGTAGTTACTGTTGCTGACACAGGCTTGTTCAACATCTTTTCTAACGACAATACTGCTTAACACACCGCCGCAAGAAGAAGTGTCATAAATTTTAAAGATGTAATTTTTATTTGCTTCAATGTTACTAAAGTCCTGACTACTGCCTTTTACCGCGTTTTGTACAAAGACTTTTTCCTGTCCTTCATTAGGATCAATGTAAGTAACTTTCATGGCATTGCTGCCTGTCCAGTTATAGGAAATAGTGGTTCTGTACAAATTGCCGCTGGCAACCGGTAAAGTTGCATTTAAGCTGGTATTGATGTTTGCGTAACAAACCGGTGGAGGAGGTAAGTTTGGACACTTAGCCTGCGCGCTAGCATAAGCTTGTGCTTGTGCTTGGGACTGAGCCTGATTTTGCGCCTGAGTAAACGCGCTGTTATAAGCAACTTGCTGGGAAACTGTTGAATTAGCAGTTGCAGTTGCACTGGAAGAAGCTGATGCAGTAGCCGATGAACCATCCGAACATACAGCAGAAGCGCTTGCTGTTGCTGTTGCAGTCGCAGAAGCACTAAAATTAGTTGGAGGAGGAGTGTTTGTACACTTAGCTTGGGCACTAGCGTGAGCGCTTGCGTTAGCATCTGCTTTTGCTTGATCATTCGCTTTATTTTGAGCATTTATTTGAGCTTCCGATTGAGTACTACCGGTGGCAGTTGCAGTTGCTGTAGCAGATGCCGAAGCTGTTGCGGAAGTTCCGTCTACACAATAGGCAGAAGCGCTGGCAGAAGCCGTAGCTGTGGCAGTGGCTGTAAAAACAGAAGGCTGAGTTGCCTGAGTAACGGTATAAGAGTTAACTGGGTTTGTGCTGCTGCAGCTATTGTCTGCTTGAGCATTGTTAGATATTCTGCAAGATACATTATAAGTACCCGCAGCAGAAGGGGCTTTACAGTCGAATATAGCGCCGGTATGATCCCAGCCGCTAAAATTACAACCCTGAGCGCCATTACCGTCTAAAGTTATATAGCCCGAGACTACTCCGTAATCGCAAGCCACCTGGAAAGTTTCGTTAGGTTTTAAGCTAGAAGCTTTACCACCGTTAGCATACACGCCGCTGTTGGTATTAAATGTGCGCTGCACACAGGCATTGGATGCTTGAGGGCGTTGTACAGTAATACCAGACCAGCCTAAAGAACAATTGGTAGCGCCGTTAGGTGCTGTCCAGCCTTCGCCGGTTACTGTAGTAGAACCAATAGAAATATATGTAGCGGTAATAGTACTGCCGCTTACAGTTACAACATTGGTGTTGCTGGAAACAAATCTTCCGCCATACCAACCAGAAGGAGCACTGGCAGTAGCACTTTCACCTTGATTAATTACATTTGGGGAAAGAAACACAGAACCTGCCGGACAAACCGGATTGTTTGGAGTAACCGGATTTGGAATTACTGGATTTGGAATTACCGGAGTTCTTACATTAACATTACAAGTTGCTTGCTGAGCACCTTTTCTTACAGTTACATAGTGCTGGCCAGATGTAGAAAAAGAACGATTAATAGAAGCAAAAGCTTGGGAGACTGTAACATCGTCAACTGTCCAAATTTCTGTACCTTCGCCGCCGTTTGAAGTAAAAGTCTGACTTTGGTTAATGTCTAAAGTAACGTTACCCGGGGTACAAGTTAAATTAGCAGCCTGAGTTCTGGCAACTATGTTGGCATAACAAGTAACAGTCTGATTGCCGCTTTGCACAGTCACAGTTTTGTTACCGGCCGTAGCAAAAGCAGTTTCATAAATTGTACCGCTGCCTGAATTAGGATTACCTTCAGAAAACCAAGAGAATTGGTTGTTGCCGCCGGTAGCTACAAATTGCGCGCTATCGCCAACAAACAAAGTAGAAGGGTTGCTATTGCTAAGTCTGCAGCTTAAAACCGGTTCAGTACCGCCGCCACAACTTAAAGTTGGAACAGTGTAACTTTTTGTATCTACTAAACTGCCGTTATTCCAAAAAGTAAAAGCATAAGTATAGCCCGGAACTAACCAGTTAACACTTTCTGTACCGGAATCATTACCGGAAAGAACTGTACCATTTACTTTTACTTCAATGTTGTCAAAATTTTGAGTAGACCAAGAAACTTGTGCATTATTTGAAGTACAAGTCGGAGGATTTACATTAAAACTTAAAACGCTTGGTTGAGCTGTCGCACAACTTCTAACTGTAAAACTAGCAGAACTAGAAACTCCGCCAACTGTTGCAGTCTTAGTCCACGAACCAATATGGCTGCTATTCCAAGGCTGGCTTGATCTTTCAGTAAAAGAACCTTGCCCATTTAAGACATGGCCGTAATAAGTTTTATCTTCACCAGTTGAATCTCCATTTAAAGTAGAGGACCAAAAAATAGACTGTCCGGCCAAATTAGCAGAACCATTTACAGTATAAGTCGCGTATTCACCGACACAATAATCGCTTTTATCTAAATTTAAATTAACCTGGCTTTGCACAGCCACCGGAGCAACAACACGCAAAGTAAAAGTAAATACTCGGGCAAAATCAAAACATGGCTGTATATCACCCAAATAAATATCTTTTTGACCGGCAATAAGCTGTAAACTAGAACCAGCAGGAGTATATATAGTTACACTGCCACTTTTTGAAGCTGCATTATTGGCGGTTAAATTGGTAGTAACAGTGTGAGTGGTTCCGTCCGGGGAAGAAGAAATAGAAGTAGTAATATTTACGCCATGCATAACAGCGCCGGAATTTATAGCCGCGCCATTGTGCGCCCAAATTCTCATACTAATATCTTCACCGGCTTGGGCATTAACGCTGTAAGCCCAAGAACCGCCGTGATTGCCGCCGGAAAGTACCGGAGCATCTTCACATGGTCCATTCGGATCAGAATTTAAATCTCCATTTAATCTTACAGGAAAGGGGTTAAAAATCGGAGCATCATAAGCATCACAACCGCTAGCACGGCTAACAGTTGTTTCTCTAGGCAAAATTGCTAAAGTCGCGGCAAAAACCATGACTAAAGACAAGCCCAAAACTAACCCGACCTTTTTGAAACCAAATTTATATAACATATTGTTCATATGGTTATTTATCCTGTTTAAATTATTAACCTATAATTATACACCGTTTTTGCAAAATTGTCAATATTATATTATAATATATACCTTATTTATGAGAAAAAATATATTTTAACCTTTCTTTAAGACATTTTCCCGAATTTATTAACTTCCTATAATACGCATAAAAATCGCCTAAAATATGCGATTTTTGTTTTTGTTTTTTTAATTGTTTTTAACTTAAACGGTATTCACTTTCCCTGGATTTTCTTTTAGACAAAAAGGTTATTCTTTTCTTCGTCATTGCGCTTCCTGCCTGCCGGTAGGCAGGAAGCGCAACCACCATCTATATTATTAGCAGATTGCTGAGCTCCTTATGCGCTATTTTAAAGCTCGTGATAAGATTTAACCCACTATGAGTTCACTAAAAATCTCAAATAACTTATTTCTCTACCTGAGTTAACTCCCCTATTACCACTAGCCTTTTTGCAGTTGAACCAACCGGCCAGCAAGTTGAAAGTGCAACAACAGATTTGCCCGTATTTTTAAACTGCTCCTGATCTGCTGGTAAATATTCTTTACTACTTAAAATCACGTAATGTAAAATTGCCAATTGCCCATTTGTTTGTTTGATAGTTATTTGAAAAGAAGAATTAACAGCTAGTTTTCCTAAGGTTGAAAATATTTGATTATAACTACCTTTTGCCCAGGCATAATTGCTGGAATGGCCGGAAATGTATGTTGTGCCAATTTGTCCCGGCATAGCTGTGCCAGGGTAATGGATAACCCCGCTTTGTAAGTCTTTGTTAAAATCTTTGGTATCTTTTGTCCAAATAATTGGCACACTAATTTTTAAAGAAGGGATTTCCAACTGGCCTACTGTTTGGGTATCTATTGCAATACTGCCGGCATCTAACGTGTTTAAATTCGCTCCGGTATTGGGAGCTACATATTGGTTCTGACTGCCCAAAGACGAGCCTGGATTATTTTGACCACTACCAGCCTGATTGCTGCCCTGACCTGAATTTTGCGGCTGAAAACTGCTACCAGCCACCTGGGCTTTATGCAACTGATTTAAAGTCAAACGGTTAGTAATAACTTCCATATCAAAATATTTCTCTATAATTTGCTTTTGCTGCTCAGTTAGAGCATTACCGGTTAATGGGTTAATCCCCCTGGCAATTGCTTCGCTATCTGCCATGCCCAAGCCTAAGGTGTCGTAAGATTTTGGGTTAAGTTTTAACAAATATTTTTGAAAGTTGGAAAGGCCATTGCCCGAATTGTCGACTTCCGGATCTATAATTTTCGGGTCGGAAACATCAAAATAAAACTGATTAACCCACAATTTATAGCCTTCGGATTCGCTTTTTTCCAGCTGACTAAGTACAGTTTCTTTCGGCGTTACAGTTTGAGTAATAGATTGAGGCTTTTTTTTAAATAATTTAGAAAAATCAACTTTACTAAAATAAAAGAAATATGCTAAAAGCCCGGCACCAAAAACTAATACATAAGGTAAAATAGTTTTTAAAACTTTTAAAATACCTTGCTGTTGAGGCGATTTTATGCCGGCTTTCACCAATTCTTCTTCCACCGATTGAGCAGAAACCGCATGGGGTTTTAATCCATCGTGCCCCTCAGCAGCAGCTGGCTTACTTGGCAACGCAGCCTCACTAGCTTTTTTTAAAGGTTTGTCACTTACAGCTGTTTCAGAGGCATGATTGTCTGAAGCTAAATCAGCCACTGGCAATTCTGCCGGGGCACCTAAATGTGCCTCGGTGTCTGCCTCATGCTCATCACCCGCGTGAGCTTCCTTACTATCATGAGCAGTCGCGTGACCTTGGCCTGCTTTATCTAAGCCAAGCATATTTGCAACTTCTTCTGAAGCAGCCGGATATTTATTTGTACTGGTTGTAGAATCTGACATACATTAATTATACAGCATTATGAAAAAAATAACTTACAATAATAGCATAATTTTATTAATTTGTCAAGTTTACGCTTAAATGATATTATATATTCATACTTTAAAATTTATGCTAATTTTGTGATTGTAAAAAACAAATTTCATTCTTACGGTTTTTTTATTACTGCTATCTTAATTTTGGCCTTGGCAGCTTTTAAAATTTATACTTCCGAACTGTTTCCTAAAAAAATATTGGCGTCAGATTTAAGCGTTCAAAATATTTTAGATGGTGTTAATAAAGAAAGAACTTTAAGAAATATTTTGACTTTAAATCAAAACCCTAAATTGAGTCTTGCCGCACAGAGCAAAGCCGACGACATGATGAATAGAAAATATTTCAGTCATACCGATCCGGAAGGCCACTATATTTGGGACAAAATTGTTGCCGAGGGCTACTCTCCTTACTTAACTTTGGGAGAAAATTTAGCAATTGAATTCTACGACACAGAAAGTCTAATAAATGCCTGGATGAACAGCCCAACGCACCGAGCCAACTTACTAAACGAAAATTTTAAAGACCAGGGTATGGGCTTAAGTTTTGGGCAAGAATCCCAAAAGCAATATCACTCGGCTATTGCCAATACTTTTGGCGCATTGCTGATAAAAAAAGCCGCGGCGCAAAATAATACCGCTCCGACAAGCAACCTAAATACAAAAGAAGCAAAAAAACTTCTGGCTAAAAAAGCCCCGCAGACGACAACTAAAAACCAAATACCGGCTAAAGAGCCACTAACCCCCGCCCCCATCATTCCCGAGCCTTCAAAAAAACCGGTTAGTATTAGAGGCGAAGAGACTTTTGCCTTAACTAATCAGCCAAACCAGCCTCCCATAAATACAGAAGCCACAACAAATTTAAAAAGTGAAAAAATAAATCAAAATTCAGAAACCAAAACCGCTGAGCCGGTTTTCGGCTCCGAAGAAAATACCGGCAATAAAAAATACCGCCTATTTATTTTAATTCTAGGCGGCGTATTAAGTTTGCTTTTAATTAGCGACCTCAAATACAGACTTGAGGAAAAAACCGGCCACGCGGACAAAAAACTCAATAATCTACTTTTACTTGTTCTTTCTTTAATCGTTGTTGGGTTTATGTACTGGGTTTAGTCTTATCTAAACATACAGCCATCTAAAATTTTAGCTTTAAAATTAGTTACCGAAAATAAAATAAATATAATTACTAAAGTAAAAGTAAGCGTTTCCAAAAACGCTTTTTTTGTTAAAGCTCTATTAAGGTGTAAATGAAAACAACTCCAAAAAAAATTATAA
Source organism: uncultured Candidatus Saccharibacteria bacterium (assembly GCA_964453265.1). Lineage (GTDB taxonomy): Bacteria > Patescibacteriota > Doudnabacteria > UBA920 > UBA920 > CAYVNU01. The sequence goes on from CAYVNU010000002.1 coordinate 127,537, forward strand.
ATCGCTGTTAAGAAAAGTGCGGCCGTAAAATAATTATAGCCCCACATAGTGTAAGTCACATAAGCAAAAAATGACATTAAAGAAGCAACTAATAGGCTAACTAAAATATTTTTTATGCCGGCCGTTTTTTGTTGAAATAAGGATTGGTAAATTAGTAAAAAACTAAGTGAAAAAATTGCCAAAGCAAAATAATATGATTCTAAACAAAAATAACGAGTTATGGACAAAGCCGCTCCAAAAACCACAGCAGCGGCAAAAATTTTAACAACTGAAAGAGCCATAAAAATTTTATGTCCCAAATTTTCATCTTTTTTTATATATATTTCTTTTAGCGCCCAAAAATGTATTCCAATTGCTACTGATGTTAAAACCGCAAATACTTCTTGAATATGCGGTCGTCCTAAATTAACATAAAATAAAGACACTGCGGACCAATAAATCATGCCAGGCAAAAGTAAATATGTTATCCAATTTTTTAAAAAATGCCACGTCCACAAATGTTCAAAGCGGAACCAGAGAGTAGAAAAACAAATTTTTAAATTTCGTTTCAGCCAATGTGCTATTTTTTCATGGCGGACTTTTGCCTTACTTAAACTATGCAGATTTTTAAAATGCAGGTCATAAAGCAAGGTAATTTTAAACCATAAATATACCCAAATCCAAAAGGCTGTATGTAAAAAAATTACCGGCTGATTTAAATTTATAATATGAATTAGAGCTAGAAGTCCGCCAAAAACCCCTGCCAAAACCAAAACTAAGCTAATAATTTTTTGATGTTTTAATGTCACAATTCAAAATACATTTAATTTTTAAAAACTTTTTTACGGGCTAGCTCAGAAGCCTTAAACAGGCTTTCAAAAGTTCCGGCGTCTGTCCATTCGCCATCTACAATTTCAAATTTCATTTGGCCTTTATTTATATAGGAATTATTAACATCCGTAATTTCCAATTCGCCTCGGGCCGAAGGCTTTAAGGTTTTAATTGCGTCAAAAACCTCTCCATCGTAAATATAAAAACCAGTTACGCATAAATTTGACTTGGGATTTTTGGGTTTCTCTTCAATACCAATTACGCTCTCCCCTTTTACCTCAGCCACCCCAAACCTTTCGGGATCATGAACTTTTTTTAAAAAAATCATTGCTCCGTTTAACTGACTTTTAAATCTTTCAACTCCGTTTACCAACTGAGCTGTGTCTTCAAAAATATTATCTCCTAAATGCACGGCAACTGGTTCTTGGTCAGCAAAATCTTCACCAAGTAAAAGCGCCTGTGCAATCCCCCCGGCTTCTTCCTGAACTTCATAGGAAATTCGCAAACCAAATTCATGGCCTGAGCCCAGCAAATTCAAAAAATGACCCGCGTGTTCCCGTCCCGAAACAATTAAAACTTCCTTAAAACCGCAAGCCTGCATTGTCAAAAGCGGATAATATATCATCGGTTTGTTATAAACCGGCAACAAATGCTTGTTGGTAACGTTAGTAATTGGTCTTAAACGGCTGCCGGTACCGCCGGCTAAAATAATGCCTTTCATTTGATTTTAAAATTAGGAATTAGGAATTAGGAATTAGGAATTACTCCCTGATTCATAATTTATACCCCCTTATTCAAGTATTCTTTAAGCGCTTCCTGCCATGACCTAAATGCAATAAATTTTGTATTTAGCAAAACTGATTTTTTTGGACGCAAAGCTTTTCTGGGAAATTCAGACGCAGAAACAGGCAAAAGCTTTACATTTTTTTTAAGCGCTTTAAAAATCTCGTTAGCAAAATCAAACCAACTGGCCTCTCCGTTATTTACAAAATGATAAATACCAAAAGGAAAATTTTGACTAAGTAAAACTTTAACCGCATAGGCCAAGTCATTCACATAAGTTAAGCTATTTACTTCATCGTTTACTGCTTTTATTTCTTGTTGTTTTTCTGAGAGGCTTAGCATAATTTCCACAAAACTTTTTTTACTCAATTCGCTTTCACCCTTTTTTCCAAACAAAACCGCTGTGCGAATTAAATAGTATTTTTTTGCGGTTTTAATAATGGCTAACTCCCCAGCTCTTTTACTTATAGCATAAACATATTGCGGGCTTGGCTCATCGTTTTCTATGTATTCCCCTTTTGCTCCGTCAAATACATAATTAGTTGAAAAATGAACTAAGGGAACATCAAGCTCGTTAGCTAAAATTGATAAGTTAGCCGGCACTTGTTCATTAAGCAAAAAAGCTATATCTTTTTTTTCTTCGGCTCCGTCTACGTCATTAAAAGCAACACAATTAATAATTACTGATGGTTTTAGATCTTTAATCTTTGACCTGTAATCTAAAATTTTAGTTGCATCGGCTTCTTCCCTGTCCCAGCCCACTGCTTCATTACCAAAAACCTTCACAAGCTCACCTCCAAGCATTCCCTTTGCGCCTAAAATTAGTATCATATAACTTATAACCTTAAATTAATAACTATAAGGAATACGCGCTAGCTAAATAATAGTGTTCGACCTTGTGGAGAACCTATTATTTAGCTAATTAATCAAGGAAAAAATATCTTCTCCATAAAGTCGAAGGATATTTTTTCCTTCCAAAACTACAGAATTCGTAAGTCCTGAACTAGTAACTAGTCGCGTTTTGTTACTTGTTATTAATTACCAGTTTTTGTTTAGTTTGTAATTTTTAGCTTTTTCCACCAGGCTTCGTTATTTTTATACCACTCTATAGTAAGTTTTAAATATTCTTCAAAATCTTTTTCTGGTTTAAAGCCAAGTTCTTTTTTAATCTTAGATGAATTAACTGCATATTTGACGTCGTGACCCGGGCGGTCTTTTACTAGTTCAATTTGGTCTTCAGCCTTGCCCATTATTTTTAAAATCATTTTCGCGACTTGTAGGTTGGAGTATTCTTTATGGCTGGCGCCCACTAAATACGTCTCACCTTCTTTACCTTTTTGCAGTATTAAATCTATAGCCCTGCAGTGGTCTTCTACATAAAGCCAATCGCGAATTTGATTACCCGGCGTATAAATAGGAATTTTTTTACCTTCTAAAATATTCGTTACGGCTAAGGGAATAAATTTTTCCGGGTAATGGTAAGGCCCAAAATTGTTAGAGCAATTAGAAATTGTAACTGGTAAATTATACGTATAGAAATAAGACATTACCAAATGATCTGAGCCGGCTTTGCTGGCAGAATAAGGACTACGCGGATTATATTTAGTATTTTCCGAAAACTTTTCTTTGGAGCCTGCTTCTAGCATACCAAAAACTTCATCAGTCGAAACATGGTGAAAACGCTTAACGCCGTATTTACGAGTCGCATCTAGCAAAACTCCCGTACCTAAAACATTGGTTTTTATAAAATCGGAAGGATTTGCAATCGAGCGATCAACATGGCTTTCAGCGGCAAAATGCACAATAGTGTCTATATTAAAATCAGCCATTACTCTATCTACTTCAGCAGAATCACAAATATCGCCTTTTACAAATTTAATTTTTTCTTTAACAGGTTCTAAATTTTCCAAGTTACCGGCATAAGTTAATTTATCCAACACAATTACTTTATCGTTGGGATAATTTTTAACCCAGTAGTGGACAAAGTTGGAACCAATAAACCCCGCTCCACCTGTAACTAAGATTGTTTTGTGATTATTCATTATTTGTTTGTAGAAATATTATTTATCGGAAAAATTATTCATCTGCAGGTGGAACGGGATGAACCCCGCTCCACCTGTAACTAATAATGTTTTTATATTATCCATAAATTGGATTACTAAATATCAATTAACAATTAGACTAATTACTTTAATTCGCCCGGGATAAATTGCAATTTAAAAATTGCCGCGCCCCTGGCAACCGTAAATTCAACTTTATCGCCCGGCGCATGCTTTTGAAGCAATTCTTCAAAATTTATAAAATCTTTAATTACCGAGGAATCAATCCGGGTAATTACATCGCCAACTCTTAAACCGGCTTTAAAAGCCGGCTGACTTACTGGCAAGTTATCACCGTTTATTACCAAAGCGCCTTGATTTTTTATTCCTAAAATTTGCGCTTCCCAATTTTGGGGAATTTTATAACTAAAACCAAAAGCTGGGCGTGAATTCTGAGGGTTAGTCAAATAAGCTTGCCAAGAATTTTTTATTTCACGGGAAGAAATTACGCGTTCGCCGTCCCAAATGCCGGCTAATTCCCCGCTTAAATTAACCACCGCCGCTCCCACATCGGGTTTTTCGCTTAAACTAATATCAAAATCAGCCGGAGCCACATCTGAATTAATATTTTTATTGCTGGGTAAAATTTCTGCTACAAAAGCGGGTTTAAATAAGAAACCGTGGTCATTAATTCCTAAGTTTGCAATTGCCAATTTCTGGGCTACTGCCAATTGTTTTAAATCTGCAAAATTAACTACCGGCAAATTATTAGATTCAGTTTTCAAATAAGCCACATTAGCATAAGCGTCCTTAACAAGACTGGTTACTTTGACAAAATTCCCATCGGGAAACTTAACAAATATGTTTACCAAATCTTTTGGCTTAAAAGCGTTTAAGTTTGTTAAAGGAGCCAACACGATTCCATCATTAGTTAAATTTACGCCGCTAACCAAAAAAACTGGCTGATTATTTTTTAAAATGAAAACAGAATTTAATTTAGGCTTAAACTCGGAAAATGCTTTTATGTAATCGGCACTGTCACTAACTCTGACTTCTTGGGTATTGTTTATAACAATTGGTGCCTGCGGGCTTAGTATTTTAAAACGGTTTAAAACCGGTAAAGTTGAAAACTTGGCAGTTATATATCTGCCAAAAAACAAATTCAAAATAAAAGCCAAAATTGCCGCAGTTAAAATAATTTTGAAACTCGAATATTTCTGCATATTATTTTATTATTCTCCAGGGCGTAGAGAGCAAAACCGCTCCACTCGTTAAGATTAAAAGTAATAAATGAAATTGTATTTTTTTAAAAGTTATAGTTTGAAAATAATAGTAGTAGTTTAGTGCGAGACAAAAAAACATGGCGTTGAACAATAATGCCGCCAAAACCGAGAAGTGAAACGGCAAAAAACTTAATGCCCAAAAAATCTGCCCAGAAAACAAACCTAAAATTACAGCTGCCACGTTTTTTATTTTTTTAGGCTGAGGAGCGAATTCATAAAAAGAACGGCTTACTAAATAGACTGAAGAAAAAATTAGAGAGATGTAAATAAAATAAATTAAGCCCGAATTTAGCGGTGGAAAATACTGACCTACTCCGACTATCCCAATGAAAAAACCAAACATTGTAAGTGCAGAAAAACTCAGCATTACATTTTCAGAATAATTTGCCAAAAGCATTTCAAATACAAAAATTATACCGACAGTCAAAAGTAAAAAGAGAGCTCTTAAAAAAGGAGAGGGTAAAAGCACAAATATTCCCAAGCCTGACCAAAAAAGCAAAATTGGCCTTAAGGCTAGCCAAAAATTATTTTTCCCAATTTTTTTTAAATACCTGCTATTGTAGTACAAGACTGCTCCTGAATATATTAAAAGACTAAAAATCAAATACCTAAAAACCGGTTGGGGGGTAGAAAATGTCTGCAGCAACACCAAATACATTAGACCAATTACAAAGCTATTTAATTTATGATGTCTTGGATCCATTTCGTTTGTCTCTATAAAATAAAACTGCTCCTGATAGAATAATAAGCAGAAGACTTACCAAAGCATTTTGCCTTAAATTGCCAATAAATACACTATCTATTCGCAAAAATTCTAATAGTATGCGTAATACATTATACAATAAAACGTACCAAAAGAACAAGCTTGCCCCGCTGGACTTTTCACTGTTATTCCGCATCTTTTGCGACGAAGCAGTTACACCTGTTTCTTCTGCTTTCGATTTTCTCTGCTCTAAAAGTCCTGCGGGGTTCATCGGATTTTCTGATTTTCTGATTTTTCCGATTATCAAAGCAATCATAATTAACCCAATTTGTTCATATAAAAATAAAGGATGAAAAAAGTTATAATCAGTAAATTCCGACGCCTTAAACTCAACAGGCACAAACATTTTCCAAGGTAAATTTGTAGGATACCCGTAGAGTTCGTAGTTAAATAGGTTACCAAAACGGCCAATAATTTGGCCAAGTATAAGCGAAGGTGTAAGCCAGTTTAGAAGAGTTGTAAGTTGTAAGTTGTAAGTTGTAAGCTTGAGATATATAAACAGTGAAATTATACCGCCAAAAACTACGCCGTATATAGAAAGCCCCCCATTCCAGACCTTAAAAATATCTAGTGGATAGCCAGCATAATAGCTAAAAGAAGATAGAACATGATACAGCCTTGCGCCAATAAATCCGCCGATGATGCTATAAAACAAGATATCTTCCGCTTGTTTTGTTGTTACGCCGTAGTATGATGATTTTTTTATAGCCAAATAAAAACCACTTGCCACAGCCAGTGCCATAAAAAGGCCGTAATAACGAATGGTAATAGGGCCAAGCAAAATGAATTGTGGAAGAATAATTGCACCGCTAAAAACTTGGCTTAGAAAATAAATTAAGCCGACTAAAATTAAAGCTATTGTTATATTTCTTTTAATCAATTTCTAATTCCTAATTTCTAATAACTAAATAATACCCAATAATCAATCTCTAAGGCCTCAGACATTCTGTCATTTAACATTAGAAATTATTTAAAAATTAGTAATTAGGTCAATTAGAAATTCTTTTTTGACCTTCGGTCAAAAAAGCGCTGCTTGATGCAAAACTCCCACCCTCTGTTTTGCTTCTTGTATTTTAAGCGGCAATTCTTTTGTCTTAAAGAAATCTTTATACAGCAACTTGCCATTTTTTAAAGCGTAATCATAAATTTGCTTAGTTACTTTAACATCGTCTAAACAATATTTTTTCAGCAAATCCATTCGGCCGTTTTTATAGTATAAAATAGCCTGTAGGCCGGAACCGGATTTTCCCGCGCCCAAAGTTCCTTGTGCCACATCTTCCAGTTTTATGCGATGTCCCAAATTTTTGGCAAGCTCTTCGAGCAAATCTAAATAAGGAATTGCAAAAATATCAAAATTTAAATACGGTTTTAATACTTCAAAATCAAAATCTTTTATGTTGTAGCCAATAATCTGATCTGCGGTCTGCAGTATGGGGCTTAATTTGCCTAATTCATGTTCTTCAAATATGGAATATTTATCAGTTTCGTATGAATATATTCCACAAACCGAAATTTTTAATAAATGATTTTTCCCCCGTCCCCCAACTTCTTGAAAAGACTTTTGCGTCTCTAAATCTAATACAATTTTTTTAAGCGTCATTTTATTTTTAAATTAATCTTCATATATAGCTACCCTACGAAAAACTACAGAACCTATGTCTCAGTATTATTCGAGTGATAAAGGATTTCTGTAGTTTTCTGTAGACTTTTTATAGTGTAACAGATTTATTTTTTCAAGCCAAAAATAAAACCCCCACAGCGAAACAACATGCTGTGGGGATAGGATTAGATCCCGCCGGCCCTTAGCCGGCGGGTAGTGGACGTCCAAGCCGCAGAGCTCCTTTGCAGCTTGGTTTTAGCAAGTAAAGGCCGGCTTTTTTGGCCCAAGACGAACTCCCGTTGACTCGCCATCGCAGGGATTCTTGTGCCTTTGCTTGCCGTGGTCCCAAGGGACCAAATCGACCTACCGTCTTAATTGGAGAGAAAGTAGGTCAAGTATCAAACTACGACCACCACAAACGACCCTTCATACTACCACCTCCTTTCGTCTCAAGGCGACAGCACTTGGGGCAAAACCCCTTGCAAGTCGCCACGTAACGAACATATTACGCCAAAGGAAAAAATTTGGCAAAAAAAAGAAAAATTGCTACAATATTGGCATAAATCTTAATTAGCTGTGCCGATTGTCTATCGGAAAACCAGGCAGGCAAAGACACAATAGTCTTCGACTTTATGGAGAAGCTATTGTGTCACGACAAAAAATATATTCTCCACAGGGTCGAATACTATTTTTTCTCACCTACCAAAACAGCCCAAAAAATTATGCAAAGAACACTTGCTTTAGAAGCACCCGCAAAAACCGGCAGCGAAATAACTGTGTCAGGTTGGGTAAATTCACGGCGCGACCATGGCGGCGTGATTTTTATTGACTTAAGAGACCAAAGCGGAATAGTACAGCTAGCAATACACCCGGAAACACCCGAGGCTTTTAAAATGGCCGAAAAAGTTCGCGATGAATTTGTCATACAAATAAGTGGCAAAGTTGTTGAAAGATCACAAAGCACTGTTAATCCGAATTTGCCGACAGGAACTGTAGAAATTCTTACTTCATCATTCTTAATTCTAAATTCAAGTAAACCTCTTCCCTTTCCCGTAGCCCACGGCCATGGTGAAGAACAAAATGTGGGCGAAGACATTCGCCTGCGTTACCGCTTTTTAGATTTGCGCCGAGAAAAAATGCAAACCATGCTTTTTAAAAGGCATAAAATGATAAAATATATTCGCGATTGGATGGACTCAATGGGCTTTATAGAAATTACGACACCGATTTTAACATCATCTTCTCCCGAAGGAGCGAGAGATTTCCTAGTCCCTTCAAGGCTTCATCCCGGAAAATTTTACGCGCTCCCACAAGCTCCGCAGCAGTTTAAACAACTGTTAATGGTGGGTGGCGTGCCGAAATATTTTCAAATCGCTCCCTGCTTTAGAGACGAAGACCCGCGTGCAGACAGAAGCCCGGGCGAATTTTATCAACTGGACTTAGAAATAAGTTTCGCAGACAAAGACGAAGTCGTGTTTCAGCAAATGGAACCGTTGTTTGTTGAACTTACCGAAAAGTGGGCCGGTAAAAAATGTTTGCAAAAACCTTTCCCCCGCCTTCCCTATTTAGAGGCTATGGAAACTTACGGCAGCGACCGCCCGGACTTACGTTTTGATATGAAAATGGTCAACCTAACCGAGGACTTAAAAGAAACTAAGTTTTCTGTGTTTGGAAATGCTATAAAAAATGGGGGTGTTATTAAGGCTATTTCCTGCCAAGGCGGCGCTAAACTTACCCGCTCGCAAATTGACGAATTAACTGAAATGGTTAAAAAAGAAGGCGCGGGCGGTTTAGCATACATAGTTTATGAGGAGTCAGCTGCCGGATCTGAACGCGCGTTAAAATCACCAATTATAAAATTTCTATCTCCCGAAGAAATTAATTCTATAATTTCCAAAACCAAAGCCGGGCCCGGAGATATTATTTTCTTTGGTGCGGATCAAAAAGAAGTTGTAAATAAAGTTTTAGGAAAACTTCGAGACAAACTTGGTGATATTTTTGGCCTGAAAGATCCAAACATTATTGCTTGGGCATGGATTACAGATTTTCCTATGTACGAAATGAACGATGGCAAGCTGGACTTTATGCACAATCCATTTTCCATGCCGCAGGGCGGCTTGGATGCTTTAAATAATCAAGACCCTCTTACTATTCGCGCCTACCAATACGACATTATTGCCAACGGTCTTGAGCTTTCCAGTGGCGCCATAAGAAACTACAACCCCGAAATAATGTATAAAGCTTTTGAGTTAGTCGGATATTCAAAAGAAACTGTAGACGAAAAGTTCGGAGCGATGATAAGAGCTTTTGAATACGGCGCTCCCCCGCACGGTGGCTTTGCTCCGGGAATAGATAGATTACTGATGTTACTTGAGAACGAACCTAACATCCGCGAAGTTATAGCCTTTCCAAAAAACGGCTCAGCCGAAGACGTAATGATGGGCGCCCCAGGAACCGTAGAAGAAAAACAGCTTAAAGAATTGCATATTAAATTGAATCTACCCCCTGAAAAAAAATTATAGAATATTCATCCCGAGGCTTTGCGAGGGATCTTATTTGCCAAAATTAAAAGATAAATAGAAGTCAGTCCCAAAGTTTCAAACCTAGGGATCAGCTTTAGCTAAAAAATATGGATATTGCGATCGGCCAAAACGCAGCATACCTGATTGCCTTTATATTATTAGGGTTACCTGTGTTAATCATGGGCTGGGCAGCCTATTTTATTACACAATTTGATAAAAACCATAAAAACAAGAGTCTGTCGTTAAATCCAAGGGAAAAAATTTCTTACATTATTATTGTTATCCTTTGGCTCTTAGTTACATGGGGAGTTTATCAGATCTTTACACTAGTACACACCCTAAGAGATTTCAGGGATTTTTCTGGGGTTTTGATACTTTTTTTGGTATTAACTTTCGTAACATTTTATGTGCCAATAAAAATTAAACAAAATAAATGAAAAAAACATCCCTCCTTCGCCAAGGCTCCGGCAGGCAAGCCAAACAAAAGATAAAAAAAGAAATTAAAGTTTTAAAAACTTCTATCACCAAACTTTTGGACGAAGCAAAAGTAAAATACAAAACCCTGCAACACAAAGTTGTGTTTACGGCGCACGACGTTGGTGCTACAACTAAGAAAAAACTTTCTGAAATTGCGAAGGTGGTTTTGGTAAAGGCAGATAAAGATTTTGTATTAGTGGTTATTCCAGCGGGTAGGTATGTGGATCTAAAAGCAGTAGGCAAAGCAATAATATCCGCCAAAACCCCTAAAGGGCATTTGGGCGGGAAAAAGGCTTTAAAGGCTAAAAAGGTAAGCATGGCCAGTGAAAAAGACATAACTAAATACTTAAAAACCAAAGTTGGATTACTTCACCCTTTTGGCAATGTGTATAATTTACAAACGCTTTTGGACAAAGGTATGTCTCGCGCAAAAAAAATCATTGCATCCGCGGGAACCTACACCGACAGTGTGGAAATAGCAATAAAAGATTTTGAAAAACTAGTTAAGCCGGTTAAAGGAATATTTAGCAAAGCAAAAAAATAAACACAAAAGGACAATAGGACGCTATACGTCTTATACGTCTTATACGTCTTATACGTCTTATACGTCTTATACGTCTTATAGGTCTTATA
>CAYVNU010000002.1:138546-141401 GCA_964453265.1 uncultured Candidatus Saccharibacteria bacterium
GTCTTATAGGTCTTATAGGTCTTATATTACCTATTTGTCCTATTTAAATTAAATGAAATCTGTAAAAATCTCACAATTTGAAGGCCCACTTGACCTATTGCTTTCGCTTATAGAACAAAGGCAGCTAGATATAACTACCATTGCTCTTGCAGAGGTTACCGAGCAGTTTTTAGCGTATCTTAAAGCTTTAGAACACATTGACCCGACGGTGCTTGCGGACTTTTTAGCAATTGCCGCCAAACTGCTTGTTATAAAGTCTAAAGCCATACTCCCGACTTTGGAACTAGATAAAGAAGAGGAGGATTCCGTACAAGATTTAGAAAGCATGCTTATTTTGTACAAACAGTTTAAAGAAGTTGCAAAGTATTTAAAACATTTAGACAATAAAAGAAAACAAAGTTTTACCAGAACTTTGTCTTTTGAAGAAAAAATTAATTTCTTTCCCGATCAGGAAATTAAAACCGAGCAGTTACACTCCACCATTTTAAATATTCTCTCAGGTTTAAAAGAACTGGACAATTTACCAAAAGCTAAAATAAAAGAAGCTATTTCTATTCAGGAAAAAATAGAGCATTTACGTACACATTTAACAGATAAAGTAGAAACTAGTCTTAGCGAACTTTTAAAATCCGCAAAAAACAAAACTGAAATAATAGTTACTTTTTTAGCCTTACTTGAATTAATAAAACAAAAAATCTTTGTAGCTAACCAAGAAACTTTATTTGCAGATGTTATAATAAAAAAGCACGGCTTTGATATAGTCGCTCAAAGTCCCCATGAAAATCAGGCCAATATTTCATAAACCAAAAACTTTGGAAAATTTTACTTACTGTTTATGTCAAAAACTTTAATCGGATTAGTTTTTATTCTGGCGGGGGTTGTGTACGGCTGTATGGCCATAGACGGCTTTTACAATAAAACTCTGGGATATTTAATGGAACACGGCTTTATAAAACCGCCCAGCCAAAAAAACACAGCAATTGAAATATTCGGCAGAAAAACAACAATAATTTTTTATAGCTTAGCATTAATTGCAATTGGGATTTACCTCATATGGAACAGAAACATTTAATTTCAACTTTAGAAAGTATTTTATTCGTTTCCAACAAGCCTTTAAAAATAAAAGCTTTGGCGAAAATTGTAGAAGCGCCGGAAAACGAGGTAAAAGACGCTTTAAATATTTTAGAGGCTGATAAAAAAGAAACGGGGGTTGTGGTCATTAACAATAACGGTGAATATCAACTGGCTACCAATGCTTTAAATTCCACAGCTATAAAAAACTTTTTAAATGCGGAGTTGCGCGAAAAGCTTACTGACGCAACAGTAGAAGTCTTGGCAATTATCAGCTATCGCCAGCCTATTTCCAAAGCAGAAATTGAAGCCATAAGAGGTGTAAACTCCCAATACAGCCTTCGTCATTTGCTAATGCGCGGTTTAATTGAAAAAGTTTCAAACCCACAAGACCAAAGAAGTTTTTTGTACCAAACAACAACAGAATTTTTACAACATATTGGATTAAGTTCGTTCAAAGACTTACCTGAATTTGAAAAACTGGTTTCGCAAATTAAGCTCCCCGAAACTCCGGCAGTTCTAGAAAAAACAGAGCCAGAGCTTCAAACACAAGAAATTCAGCCTCAGCCAGACGACCCAGAACCTACTGAACCCCAAATTCAGCAAGACAAAAATCCTGTCCCACTAGACCAAGACACCCAAAAGGACGAAGATGAATTTGCAGATGACGATGAAGATAATGACGATGAAGAAGAATAAAAAAACTCTATAAAACTATTTAAAAAAGCCTGGGTTCCAGGCTTTTTTAAATATCAAAATCTGGGAAGTAAAATTATCTCGGTAAAGGCTCGTAAGATTCTTTCGGACTTGATGGGACTTCCTGCTTTAAAGTAATTTTTTGACATGCTGCGCACATGAGTAAAACTGTTGATAGTACTAAAAATATTTTTTTTCCACCCAAAGCCCAACTTTGTTTAAGCAATGAGGTGGATCCGCCAAATTGCCCTGCTTCCGCCGGGCTTTTGGCGGACATTATATATTTAATCATAATTTATTTCTTAATTAATAAAGCCGCGCCCAAAGCGCCAGCATTTTCTAAACTAGAAACCAAGGCTTTTATCTTAATGTCTTTATTTGTTAAATGCTTTTGAGCGTATTCAATAGCAAAAGGCAAAAAACGTTCATGATTTTTTATTGCAACTCCCCCGCCAAAAATTACCGCTTCAACATCTAGCACATTGTATACATTAGCCAAAAGCATACCTACAATTTTTGAAATTTGTTTATAATTGGAAGTATCCCGTGCTTTTTGAAAATAATGTTCAATATTTTTATCTGTATCGTACATCATGTGCCCGACTTCACCCGCACTGCCATTTTGCCCCAAATAAACCTCTTTGTTTGAAACCAAACCACCACCTATGCCTGTACCCAAAGTTATACAGGCAAAATTTTTAAAGCCTTTACCCTGGCCCATTATTGCTTCTGCTCTGGCAAAACAGTTGGCGTCGTTATCTACTTTGAGTTTTTTTATTTTTGGAAATAGGTCGTTAAAATTCAAATTTTCTATGAACTTTAAATTGGGAGAATGTTTAACGGTATTTTTTTGATGGTCTACTATTCCGGCCATTCCAACACCAAGACCATCTATTTTTTTCCCCATAGACAAAGTTTCTACGAGTTTAATAACAGTGGCCGTAAAACTACCAAGGCTTTTTGGAGTAGGAATTGTTAAAGACTTAACGGTTTTTTTACCATTAAAAACTATACCGGTAATTTTGGTTCCACCAATGTCTAGGCCAATAATATTCATAAGTTAATTGAACAAAATTAAATAAAATTGA
>CAYVNU010000002.1:141501-145341 GCA_964453265.1 uncultured Candidatus Saccharibacteria bacterium
AATGTCTAGGCCAATAATATTCATAAGTTAATTGAACAAAATTAAATAAAATTGACATAATTGAAATGCATTTCTAATTTTGTCATTTATGTCAATTAAACAGTTTTCTTGCTGCTTCCCAATACTCCCCATGTCCTTGTTTTTCCTTCATATAATACCACCACTCAACTCCCCACAAATACTGGGGGTTAAAGCCTGTTGCTTTAGCAACATCTAAAATATTTTCAAACTTGCTCATGCTCATAGTTTTAAACTGTTCTTCCACTGAAGTTTGAGTAATGCCTTTGGTTGTCCAAGGTTCTGCCTGCAACTCTATTATAGCAAGCTGTTTACCGGGATTAAAGAGCCTGACCAAGCCGCCCTTAACCCTATAAAACCAAAATGGAATGTAATTTACCCAATAACGCTTAAATATATCGGAAAAAACATATCTATAAAGAGTTGTTCCGAATACATTACCTCTGTTTCCGGAATAAATCCAAAAAGACAGTTCTCCACTGTCAGATATTAAAATTGGGCGCGCTGGATCTAGTTTTTTAACTAAAGCAATTTCTGTGTCAAAAAACTTAACGTCCAATTTTGGACATTCACCAAAACTACTTAAAAAAGGTTCATTCTCAACTTGCCAAATTTCTATAGCAGGACTTAAAGAATAACGCGAAACAACCGCCTCAATATAAGAAAGCTGACTATTTTGCTGGTTCTCTAAACTTAAACTTTTTAACCAATTTGGGTCGTGGCATTCCGGCCAACGCGGCAACCTTCTGCCGACCGCCAAAACCACTTTTACATTGTTTTTTTCCGCTTCTTTTATTTGAAAATCTAAATTTTCAAAATTATACCGCCCCTTGCTCTCCTCGATTTGATTCCAATAAGCAGACAACCTGATTCTTTTTACTTTTAAATCAGTTAAAATTTCCAAATAAGTTTTTTGCCAATCTAGTCCCAAGCTCTGGGCATAAGGATAGCTAAAAGTTACCCCGTATTCAAACTTTTTAGGCTTTGGTCCGGCGTTTAAAGACAGTAAAAAACCAAACAAAAATATAACAAGAAGTCCGATTAAAATTTTTTTCATTTATTTTAAAAATAGCACTAATGTGCCCAAACAAATTAATATTAAACCAAAAAATTTCTGCCCAATAATCTTTTTATTTATTTGTTCTTTTAATATAAAAGAAAAGCTATGTGATAAAAGTAAAGCAATTAAAAAAATAAACACATACCTAAATCCTTGCAGAGAATTTATAACTGATATTTTGCCTTTAAGTAGCAAAAAGCTGAAAAAAATAAAATTTGCTCCGCCCAATAACTGTTTAAACAAAAACAAAGAGCCGGTCTTTTTTTTGTTGGCTACATGTTTAACAGCAAAAACTTTTTTCCTAAAAGATGGCAGAATTAACAATATGATTAATACTAAAGCCGCGCCTAGCCTATTCCACATTAAATTATTAAGCGCGGGTCCGTTTTGGGCAGCGTATTGCCATAAAGCATAATATGCGCTAAAACCAAACGCACACAGGAGTTTCGTAAAGACATGTTTACTCCAGTTTGAATTTGAGTTATGGGAAATTATTAAGGCGCCCGGCACAAGCAAAAACATGGCAGCTACTTCATGAGCAAGCAAAGAGTTACGACCAGTTGTAAACGCAATTAAACTATCAAATACCGGCACTAAACCAAAAATAAACGGCACCACCCTACTAACTTCCCCATTTGCCAAAACTCTGAAGAATAAATACATTACCAAGGAAAAAACCGCGCCTGAAAATAAGTCTAAAAGCACATACTTTAAAGCCAGGTCAGCAAAAACCCATGGCCAAATTATTAACAATACTGCGCCGGTAACAACTGTATAAAAAGTATAGTTTACCGGTTCAATTTTTTCTTTGGAAATTAAAAACTTGTCTAAAACATCGGTAACTGCCGCCAAGAAGTATTGAAAAATAGATAAAATAACTATCATTTATATTTCTAAAGTATTATTTTTGCAAATTTCAGCGTACTTTAACGCGCTATGCCTGACTTTTCTACGCAAAAAGTCTTCGTAATCTATTTCAATTAAACCAAACCTGGGTGCAAAACCTTCATGCCACTCGAAATTGTCTATTAAAGACCAATACAAATATCCTTGCACATTTGCGCCTTTTTCAATGGCCCTGTGTATATAATATAAATGCTGCTCAATAAATTTTTCCCGCTTTTTATCTGCTTTATCAGCCAAACCGTTTTCGGTTATATAAATAGGCTTTTGGAATTTTTTTAAATTAAGCAAAACTCTCTCTAAACCTTCCGGATGAATCCCCCAGCCTAAATCCGTTCGTTCATGTTTGCTGTAGCTTTTATGCCTAAAGCCAAACAGTCCGACATGATGGTGAAAATAATAATTTACGCCTATGAAATCGCAAGCTGAAATGGTGCGTTTTAAAATAAATTCATTGGCCAAATAGTGAGTAAGACTAAAAGCCGGCATAGCCAAAACTCCGGCCGGCTGGTAGTCGGCTAAATGATAAGCCATGCCCACAGGTTTTTGAGTTTCCATTTTTAAAACCGGCGCCACTAAATTATGCGCGGCAATTAAATTTCTTATAACTTTGTAAGTTAAAAACAAGCTCTGTTTTTGCGGAGGAAATTTGTTTAATAAATAAGCATGCGTGGAGTATATTTCCGGCTCATTTATGGTTATAAAAAAATCCACATATTCGCCCAATCTTTTACCAACTACCCGGGCAAAATTTACAAAATATTTTATATTTTCTTTTTTTTCAAATCCACCTTTTTTTAAAAACCACACGGGCACGCTAAAGTGATGCAGGGTTAAAAAAACTTTCAAGCCGCGAACCTGGGCAGCCTGTAATATTTTTTCATAGTGGTCTAAAACTTCCTGGCTAATTTCCCCTTCTTTCGGCTCCACTCTTGCCCATTCCACGCCTATGCGGGTGGCGTTGTGATTTAAATGTTTGGCTAAGTTAAAATCTTCTTCGTATCTATTATAAAAATCGCAAGCTTGGCCGCTCATAAATTTTTTCGGATCAAGTCCTCTAGCTCTTAAATCGTCCTGTCTTTTTACCGAATGTTCCCACGCCCACCAATCGCTGCTAATATTATTTCCTTCCGTCTGATGAGGCGATCCCGCCGCTCCCCACAAAAATCCTTCCGGAAATTTTAATTTTTGTTTACCCGCCATAATTTTGTTTTATTTACAGCAACCAATAAAATCCCGCCGCTCAAAGCCAAAAACACTAGCTTTAATAAACACAACTAATTACAAAGGATTTTATCATTATTTTAATATTTTTTGTTTCAACTTTTGAACATCCAAGGCTCCGCTCGGGACGACCTAAAGATCTATTTTCACATTAATTATACAATAAAAACCAAAAAACCGCCAGTTAGGCGGTTTGGTAAAATTATTACACGAAAGTAACCATTGCATGCGGACCTTTGTAATTTGAAATTGCATTCCTTTCTAATATTTGCTCCCATGAATAATTAATTATTTTCAAATAATTTTAATTTTTACTTATTCTCTTTATCCATTCCAATATCTTTTAGTGGGTAACCATAACCTGCTCCTCCGCCACGATTTGAAAAAAGGCCTCCATTAATAAACGTAAGTTTACCAGGCGCTTTAGTTTGAAATTCAAACTCAATTTCTCCAAAGATTTGCGCAGCCAAAGCCTGGTCATTTTGTACCCAAGCACTTTTTTTTCCACTAGTTTCTTTCACTAATTTTACAAACCTTGTGTCTAATGATCTCACTGGTACTTGATTAACTACATTAGCCGCGCAATATGCTCCAACAGAAAATTCAGCAAAAGGATCACCGTCAAAACTTTCAGG
>CAYVNU010000003.1:0-71514 GCA_964453265.1 uncultured Candidatus Saccharibacteria bacterium
AAGCTGGCTGAAGAGCAAAAGTGTGGACATTGCCGGAAGAAGTTATGTTAAGCTGAAGTCCTCCGCTGGTGGAAGTTGCAAAGGTTTGGGAAGAACCGGTTTGACCGTTTAAATTTTGAATGCCGGAAACAATGCCTAAGCTTGAAGTAGAAACCCAAGCAGGAACATTATCTTGCATCATTAGAATATTACCTAGAGTGCCTGTTGCTAGAGTGACTAAAGAATTAGTAGTACTTGAACCATACAAAAGAGCACCGTGAGGAATAGCAGAAAGTCCCGTCCCTCCCCTGTTTACTCCAAGTTGTCCAGTAAAACCAAAACTTAAAGTATTATTAACAATGCTACCCGTAATATTAGTATCATTTGTAGTCGTGGTAACAACAAAAGAACCTAAAGAAATTTGAGTTGAAGTTCCAATTAAAACCTGCTGTCCTCCTATAACAGAAAGGTTAGAACCAACGGTTAAATTACCCAAAGTTGTTGTACCAATACCGCCTTTGCTAAGCGGCAAAATTCCTGAAACATTTGTTCCGGAAAGATTAATAGCATTTGCTGTAATTTGCTGTCCGCTTAAAGATAAATAATTTTCTCCTAAAAGAGTAACGTTAGGAAAAGATGAGGAAGCATAAGAAAAAGATACAAAAGAAGAAGAAGCAATTGCGCTAGTTAAATATCCGGCAGAAGCATGATTACCCCAAGAGTAAGCTGTAGACCATTCTGAAGTGGAAGCTGTTAAAGGAATGGAGTACCCGGAAGTAATAGTTGGAGTGAAGGTAATAACATTTGTAGAAGTAGAAATAGTAAGTCCAATGCCCGATGCAGTACCGGTAGCCAAAATAAAATTACTATTACTAATTCCGGCTATGGTTGTGGTTGAAAAAGATTGTGAACTTAAATTTAAAGTATTACCGGTCCACGAAAGGCCTGTTCCGGCAGTAATCCTTGAAGAAGGCGTATTGTAAAAACCACTCCACTCTGTAGTAGAAGCAGTAAGCGGTATGTTGTAGCCTGCCTGGACAGAAAGGACATTGGAAGAAATCTGTAAGGGAGCGGAAGCAGAAGTAATTCTTAAGGTGTAAGCACTGTCCCAGTTAGTGGAAGAAGCGTTCACTATGCTGTAAGCAGTGTTCCAGTTGGTAGTAGAGGCTGTTAGCGGAATAGAGTAACCGGAAGCGGGTTGTACAGTAAAAACATGAGTATCGGATGATGAGTTTATATTTAAATTTAAACCGCCTGAACCACCAGCTGCAAACCCTTGAGTCTGCCCTGTCTGGCTGTTTAAAGAAAATATTCCAGAACCAGAGCCGCCAACATCGACAGCACAAACAAAAGTTTTAGTAACTGTTGAAAATATCAATTTTTGAGTAGACTGATCACAATTAGGTAAAGTGGATAAAATATAACCACTGCCATTACCAACTAAAACTGTATTGTCCGAAGGTGTTGTAGAAGTCCCTGTTCCGCCATGTGAAATTCCTAAAACTCCTGTAATTTGTGAAGAGTCAAATGCGATTGTGGTAGTTGAAACGGCAGTTAAACGGCCTTTGCTGTCTACAGTTAAAATAACTGATTGAGTGGAAGACCCGTAAGTTCCGGCTGTAACTGCTGTATTAGATAAAGTTACAACCCCGGCGGAAGAGACAGAAGAAATATCTCCACCCAAAGATACAAAAGTCGGTACACCGCTACCATTGCCGACTAAAACCTGGCCGGAAGAAGGAGCGTTGGTAACAGAAATAGCCGATGTGCCGTTACCAAAAACAACTCCATTAGATGGAATCGTACTAGTGCCGGTACCTCCATTACTAACAGGGAGTATACCGCTGACTTCAGAAGAAAGATTTACAGCAGAAGAAGAAACAACACCAAAAGAACTGCTCTTTAAAACGCCACTTCCTAAAGAAGCAAACTGCACTCCCCCAGCCACAGTTAATTTACTGCCCGGGGTTGTGGTTCCAACGCCGACATTACCGGCATTATTTACATACAATGCCTGAGTAGAAGAAGCGGTAACAGAAAAAGGATTTAAAACAGAGTCATTTTGGGTAGCAATACTAACTAAAGCTCCGGTACCGGTATTATTTGCAGAATCTTTAATATTAAATAAATTGGAAGATCCTGTTGAATTACCCCATGTAAAAGTAGTTGTATTACTTCCCATAGAAAGAGCTAAATTTGCCGCCGGGTCTAAAATTGAAGACCAAGCCGTACTACCTCCCCCCGCTCCACAACCGGCGTCAGTTAAATTACACAAAATTTTTGTTGTTCCATTTTCAACAATTTTAAATTTATTTGAAGTTGAATTATAAAAAACTGTACCGCTTGGTAGCCCAACAGGGTCTGTGGAGTAACTTCCAACTGTTAAACTACCAGCAATAGTTAATTCACCAGCCGAAGTAATTTTATTGGAAGATGAAAAAAATCTTATGTCTCCGGTTGCCCCACTACCCTGCAAAACTAAAGCATTACTACCGGTGGAATTTAATTGCGGATTAGTCCCACCTAAAATTAAATTCCCTGAACTTAAAACCGGTATCTGATTTCCTGTTGCAGACTGCGCCGGAGTAAAGCCGCCTACTGTATTTGAATTAATAGCAAAACCTGAAGAAGTAATTTGTTGGCGAGGAGAAAGAGTTTCAAAAGAGCTACCGTTAGATGAAACTTCTACCTGTAAATAAACTGTATCATTATCATTAAAATTATAATTTAGTGCGTCCGGAAAACCATTTGCGGTATCGCCAATATTTACATTAAATACTCCGTCAGAAACTGTGGAAGTGGAAATCCCTGGACTACCTGCTGGCCACAGCTTACTGCCGCTTCCAACGCCCGGATTATTCCAAATTGAAAATTTAAAATAATAACTCGTACCGCTGCCACCAAGCAAATTACCGCTGCTGTCAGTAAGTCGACCTTGGTAACTTACCATACTTGGCGCGCCGGTAGCGGCCAACGAATTTAAATTAAAAATAAAACTAAATAAAAAACCAGTCGCAGTAATTGCGGCAAAGATTTTTAATTTGTTTTTTATTTGTTTTAAATTCATTAGCTTGCCAAAATTTTGTTTATTGTTTCTTTGGTAAAACGTCTGTCTCCTCTTCGTCCAATTCTGACAGACGAAATAAGCCCTGTGCGTTCCCAATTCCGCAGGGTATTTCTATGTACATTAAGTATTTTGCTAACGTCTGTCAGTGTAAGTAAATTTGGATATTTGCTTTTTGACATTTTAGATTTTAAATCTTTTGATTTTAGGTAAATTTGGCAATAAAAAATACAAAAAATTGTTTAAATTTTTTGTATTCGATTATTTTTTTATTTTTGTTTCTGTTCCTAAAATTACAAAATTTTGTTGTAATTTTTAAAGCTTGGCTTGTTCCCCAACTTACCAAGAGTTAACATAACTCTATATTTATTGTACTGATTTTTAAGGTCAAAGGTCAACAAAAAAATACAAAAAAATTATTTTAGAATAAAATTATTTTAAAAAACCCATGGAACTAAAAAAACTATTTCATAAAATGATTTATCTATTAATTTACTTTTATTTTTGCGTGGATAGTAAAAATTAAAAGTTTTCTTATATATTTTACAAAATAAAACTCCATGAAACTAAAAAAAGAAACGAGTATAAAAAATACTAAAATAAAAAAAACTGAGCCTTTACAAGGCTCAGTTTCAAAACTTTTATTTATCCCCAATTTTTTTCTAAAAATGCCTTAAGCCCCCTACCTAAAATACTAATAGCGACTTTTAAATCTTTTGACTTAACAACATAAGCAATTCGGATTTCATTTACGCCCATGCCTTTTGAAATATAAAAATCTTGCATTGGGGTAACCATTACAGTTTGTTTTTTATAACTAAACTCAGTAACTAAAAATTTTACAAAATCTTCAGCGGATTTAATCGGTAAAGAAACGGACTGATAAAATGCACCTTGAGATGGCAAAAATTTAACACCTTTTATTTTTCCAAGTTCATTAATTAAAATCTTTCTTCTCAATTTATATTCTTTAACAATTTTTTTTACATAGCCTGAGCTATTGGAAATTAGTTTACTTGCCGCAAACTGCTCTAAGGTCGGAACACTCAAACGAGCTTGAGCAAATTTTAAAACCGCCCTCATAACTTCCAAATTAAAACTTGCCACACAACCCAACCTTGCTCCGGGAATGCTGAATCTTTTTGAAATGCTATCGCAAACAATTACTCTGTCCCTAAACGTTGCATTACTTAAAAGACTGTTAGGTCTTTTATCATCAAAGCGAATCTCTCGATAAGTTTCGTCGGATATAACAAACAAGTTTCGTTTTTTTGCAACACTTAAAATCATTTTGAGCTCTGAACTATTCCATAATTTACCTGTTGGATTATCAGGATTAATAATTACAATGGCTTTGGTTTTTTTTGTAATTTTACTTTCAATAAATTTTTTATCAGTTAATAAAAAATTATTATCTATCCTGAGCAAAACAGGCACGAGCTTGATTCCGCTCATGACAGAAAAAGATTTATAGGAAACATAGAGCGGTTCAAAAACTATTATTTCATCACCGGGATCTGCAACCGCCTGCATAGCAAACATAATTGCCTCAGCACAACCCAAAGTTGGAACAATATTTTCAGGTTGTAATTTTACACCCCACTGTTCATAATATTTTCTCCACGCAGAAATATGCTGAAGAGAACCGGAACTAGGAGCATAACCCAACTGTTTTTCTCTATTTACATATTTATTTATTTCTTTAAAAAAAGTTTTTGGGATCATCAAGTCAGGATCGCCAACATTTAATTTATGAATATAAACACCCCGCTTCTCAGTTTCGTTAATCAACGGTAAAAATTTTCTTATCGGAGAAGCGATGACATTTTGTGCTCTTTTTGAAATTTTCAATTTGTTATTTTTCATAAAGTATATTTTATCTTTAAATTATAAGCAGTATACCATAACCAAGTATCAATTTTAAATGCCTCAGCCAAAAGGCTGAGGCATTTAGTCAATGCATATTATTCTGCTAACTCAATACCATCTGAAAGTGCCGCTGATTCTTGCGCTTGTAAATTGCTTCTGGCAATATCCTCAGAAAAACCAGTACCAGCAGGAATCAACTTGCCAATAATAACATTTTCTTTTAAGCCTCTTAAATAATCAGTCTTTCCAGTAACAGCAGCTTCTATTAACACCCTGGTAGTTTCTTGAAAACTTGCGGCAGCTAAGAAGCTTTCTGTATTCAACGAGACTTTAGTAATACCCATTAATAGCTGGTCAGCCTGAGCTTTTTTCTGGCCATTTTTATCCAACTGTTCGTTAATAAAATTCAGCTTTGATTTATCAACTATTTCTCCAGTGACGAACTGGCTATCGCCAGATTCGGTTATGCGCATTTTTGAAAACATTTGACGCACAATAACTTCAATATGTTTGTCATGAATATTCTGACCTTGAGAAACATAAATATCTTGGACTTCTTTAACAATATACTTTTGTGCTTCTTGAGTACCTCGTAATTCCATAATTTGACCTGGGTTTAAATTACCTTCAGTCAACTGTTGACCCTTTACAACCAAGTCGCCATCTTTAACAGTTAAAGAAAAAGATGTTGGAATTACATATTCTTTTACGGCATCACTTTCATGCACAACAATAATCTTGTTTTTTTCTACTCGAACAATACCACCCTCTTTGGCTTTTATAGCCTTACCCACTTCATCTATATAAAGAGTTTCGCCTGTTGAAACTTTACTACCATCTTTTATAGCGCTTTGAGTATTGCCCAAATCATAACTGTCTTTTTGTACATCCGCGCCTTGAATACTAATTAAATATTCTTTATTATTTGGTTTTGCAATATATACTTGTCCATCAATTTCACTAACTGTCGCCTGACCCTTAGGTTCCCTAGCCTCAAACAACTCCTCTACGCGAGGCAAGCCTTGGGTAATATCTTTAACCGATGCACTACCTCCGGTATGGAAAGTACGCATTGTCAATTGAGTACCAGGCTCACCAATTGCCTGAGCCGCAACAATACCGACCGCTGCCCCGAGCTTAACCATGTCATTAAAACCTAAATCATAGCCGTAACAAAGTCTACAAATACCCCGAGTAAGCTTACACTTTAAAACGCTACGACATTTCACTTCTGTAATCCCAGCTTCAACAATAGCTTTTGCCATAAAATCATCCATCCCCTGATTTTTCTCAACAATAACTTTTCCGTCTTTGTCTTTTACTATCTCAGCGGACACGCGTCCGAACAACCTTCTATCAAAAGCCTTATTCATCCTCTCACTGTCAGCTAAATTGATAAAATCAAAATCTTCAGTGCCACAATCTTCAGCGTTTACAACAATATCTTGCGCAACGTCAACCAAACGCCTAGTTAAGTAACCGGCATCAGCGGTTCTAAGCGCAGTATCAGACATACCTTTACGGCTACCGTGAGTGGAAATAAAATATTCCAAAACCTGCAAACCTTCCTTAAAAGAACCTTTAACCGGAAGTTCAATAACATCACCAGCCGGGTTTACAACCAAACCTTTCATACCGGACATCTGAGTAATTTGTGAAAAAGAACCTCTGGCACCGCTCGACACGAAATAATTAACACTGCCATGCTCAGTTACCGTATGCGTAACGCTTTTGGCAATTTTTTCGGAAACATCCGCCCAAATTTCCACAACTCTGTTTTTTCTTTCTTCTTCAGTCAAAAGACCTTCTTGAAATTGCTGGTAAGTAGATTCAACTTCTGTATCAGCCAATTTAAGCATGTCATATTTAGTGCCCGGCACTAACAAGTCATCCATACCCCATGACAACCCTGACTTTTTCATGTAGTAAAAACCTGTGCGCTTTATTTCATCAATTAATTCTGCGGTCTTATCATTACCCAAAGTACGATGAGCTTCTCTAACTAAAGCCTGTAATTTCTTTTTATCAAAATTTTCATTTCTAAAACCAAGTGAAGGCGGCACGACTTTGTTAAAAATCAAACGACCGACGCTGGTTTCAATCATCTGTTCTTCTCCGCCAGAGTCAGATCCGGCTGATTGATGAAAGCTTTCGGCGGACATTCTCACCTTTACCTTAGCTTGAATATGAACAAAACCACTATGATAAGCCAAAACCGCTTCTTGGGCAGAAGAAAAAACTTTACCTTCACCCAAAGCACCATCTCTAATTTTTGTAATATAGTAACAACCTACAACCACATCCTTGTCCGGAGTCATAACCGGATCACCGGAAGCAGGCTTAAGCAAGTTATGAGCGGAAACCATAATTTCTCTGGCTTCTTTTTGAGCCGCTTCTGTCAACGGTACATGAACAGCCATTTGGTCACCATCAAAGTCAGCATTAAAAGCCGCACACACCATCGGGTGAAGTTGAATAGCCTTGCCTTCTATTAATACTGGCTGGAAAGCTTGGAAACCCAAACGGTGCAAGGTCGGAGCACGATTAAGCAAAACATAATGATCTTTAGTAACTTCTTCTAAAATATCCCAGACTTCATTTCTTGCCTGCTCAATTAACCTATTTGCGCTGCGAACATTATGCGCATATTCACGAGCAATTAATTTAGAAATAACAAAAGGCTTAAACAATTCAAGAGCCATAATTTTAGGCAACCCGCATTGATGAAGTCTCAAATGAGGACCTACAACAATAACGCTGCGCCCGGAATAGTCAACGCGCTTACCCAAAAGGTTTTGCCTAAAACGCCCTTGCTTACCCTTAAGCATGTCAGCCAAGCTTCTAAGTTTTCTTTTTTGTCCGGTACTGGCCGTTACTTCTTTCCCATGTCTAATACTGTTATCAATTAAAGCATCTACAGCTTCCTGTAACATGCGTTTTTCATTTCTCGTAATAACTTCCGGCGCCTTAATTTCTAAAAGTTTCTTTAAACGATTGTTGCGGTTAATAACCCTGCGATATAAATCATTCAAATCAGAAGCCGCAAAACGTCCGCCGTCTAATTGCACCATAGGACGAAGATCCGGAGGAATTACCGGCAAAGAACTAATTAACATCCATTCCGGCCTTAATCCGGAATTTATTAAAGACTTAATTAATTTTAAACGCTTTAGAACTTTTCTCTCAGCCTGGCCTTCAAGTTCAGGTAACTCAGCCTGAAGCTCTGCTGCCAGACTTTCCAAGTTAACTTCTTCCAAAAGTCCTCTTAAAACTTCAGCACCGCTTCCGGCTGAAAAAACCGGTCCATATTTTAATGACAAATCTCTGTATGCTAACTCACTTATAACCTGCATTTTTTTAATACTCTTTAACTCACTTCTGGCCTGATCTCTAATAGTTTCAAGAGCATCAAGTTCCTTACTCCATGCATCTTTAAGCCGAGTTACCTCAGCATCAATTTCAGCCTGTAACACATCTAGATCCTTGCCGGACTTTTGATTATTGGCACTCTTTGCCTTACCAATCAAACTTTCAAATTTATCTTCAATTTCTTTTTTCTTAACTTTAAATTCTCTTTCAATTTGTTCTACAGTATTAATACGCGCTTCTTCATCTACATTAGAAATAACATAAGCTGCAAAATATACAACTTTTTCAAGTTCTTGAACACCTAAATCTAGTACCAACCCTAAACGGGAAGGAACTCCACGCAAAAACCAAATATGAGCAACTGGCACTGAAAGTTTAATATGCCCCATGCGCTCTCGCCTAACGCTGGATTTGGTAACTTCCACGCCACACTTATCGCAAACAATGCCTTTATATCTAATTCGTTTGTACTTACCACAATAGCATTCCCAGTCTTTAATCGGGCCGAAAATTTTCTCGTCAAAAAGACCATCTTTTTCAGGACGCTGAGTCCTATAGTTAATAGTCTCTGGCTTTGTAACTTCACCATGCGACCAATTTAAAATTGTGTCCGGGCTGGCCAGTCTTAATCTTACACCTTTGAAATCTTCTGTTTGGGTTAACATAAAAAGTAAAAATTAAATTTATTATTCCGAAGTTTTTAGAAATTAATTGACACTGAAATGTTATTTTTTCTTTTCTTTCTTATATTTCTTGCTGTCTTTTTTAATTTCATCTGCAAACAAAGATGCATCGGGCACCTGCTGAGCTTGCATAACTTCTCCCGGCACAATAATCTCCGACTCTTCGGAAGCTGAACTTACTACACCACCTTCTCCAAGCAATTCAACATCCAAACACAAGCTTTGTAATTCCTTAACCAATACCCTAAAGCTTTCCGGAACGTTTGGCTTTTTTATAGGCTCGCCTTTTACAATCGCTTCGTAAGTTTTACTTCTACCAACCACATCGTCCGATTTAATCGTTAACATTTCCTGCAAAGTATGAGCCGCACCATAACCTTCAAGCGCCCAGACTTCCATTTCTCCAAACCTCTGTCCGCCGAATTGAGCTTTACCACCAAGTGGCTGCTGAGTAATTAAGCTGTACGGACCGGTGCTGCGAGCATGCATTTTATCATCTACCAAATGATGAAGCTTAAGCATATAAGCAACTCCAACCGTTACTTTTTCATCAAATTTTTCTCCGGTTTTACCATCGTACAAAACTACTTTTCCGCTTTCAGAAATACAACTCTTTTTTAGTTCCTCTTTAATTTGAGTTTCCGAAATACCGTCCAAAACCGGCGTAGCAACATTATAACCAAGTCTTCTTGCAGCCATACCTAAGTGAGTTTCCAAAATCTGTCCCAAATTCATACGACTAACCACACCAAGAGGATTTAAAATTAAATCCACTGGCGTGCCGTCTTCCATAAATGGCAAATCTTCTACCGGGATAATTTTAGAAATAACGCCTTTGTTTCCGTGCCTACCGGCCATTTTGTCACCCACCTGAATTTTTCTAAGCACAGCAACAGATACTTGAATAGAACGAATTACTCCAGATGGCAATTTGTCCCCCGCGTCCCGGCTAAATTCTCTTATATTCACAACCTTACCGTATTCGCCGTGAGGCAAAGTCAAAGAAGTATCTTTTACATCGCGAGATTTTTCACCGAAAATTACACGTAAAAGTTTTTCTTCTGCTGTTAAATCAGTTTCGCCTTTTGGCGTAATTTTACCTACTAAAATGTCGCCGG
This sequence comes from uncultured Candidatus Saccharibacteria bacterium, assembly GCA_964453265.1. GTDB lineage: Bacteria > Patescibacteriota > Doudnabacteria > UBA920 > UBA920 > CAYVNU01. The sequence goes on from CAYVNU010000003.1 coordinate 10,083, forward strand.
CCTTAACCTGTGCGCCAATACGTATCACGCCAGTTTCATCTAAATCTTTTAATTTTTCTTCGCCCACATTCGGAATATCCCTTGTAACCTGCTCCGGTCCAAGTTTGGTATCGCGCACATCTATTTTAAAATCGTCAATATGAATTGAAGAATATAAATCTCTTTGTACCACTCTCTCGGAAACTAAAATAGCATCTTCATAGTTTCCACCTTCCCAAGACATGAACGCCACTAAAACATTTTGCCCCAAAGCCAATTCTCCATTATGAGTCGAGGCACCGTCTGCCAACAAATCGCCTTTCTTAACCTTTTGTCCTTTAAATACTCTGGCAACTTGGTTTATAGAAGTTGCTGAGTTGGTTCGCAAAAATTTTAATAAATGATATTCTTTTTTCTTGCCTTTTTCTCCGACTACCACAATTTTATCGCCCATAGCAGAAACTACTTCACCATCTTCTTCGGCTAAAATAACCTGTCCGCTATCTCTGGCCGCTTTGCCTTCCATACCGGTACCAACAAAAGGCGCGTCCGGCCTTATGCAGGAAACTGCTTGACGTTGCATGTTGCTTCCCATAAGCGCACGGTTTGCATCGTCATGTTCCAAAAACGGAATAAGCGAAGTAGTTACGGAAATAATTTGTTTTGGCGATACGTCTAAACAATCAATATCATCTGTCGCCGCAATACTCGGAACGCTCCGAACACGCACACTGGACCTGGCTGCTTTAAAGTGTTCATTTTCGTCAATTTCAATATTAGACTGCCCAATTACTAACTTTTCTTCTTCGTAAGCATCTAAGTAAATAATTTTTTCAGTCACAACCGGCTTTATTCTAATTTCTAAAAGCTGATTGTTCTTGGCAATTTCTTTTGCTTGTTTTTCAGTAATCTCATGTCCAGCAGAAACCACTAAACCACCTTTTTCATCTTTAACATCATACAAAGAAATTTGGCCAACCGCGGCTTTACCGTCGTTCTTAACAGCTTTCTTTACCAACCTATATGGAGTTTCTATAAAGCCAAAATCATTAACCCGAGCATAGGTTGCTAAGTGAGCAACAAGTCCAATGTTAGGACCTTCCGGCGTGGTAATAGGACATAGTCTGCCGTAATGGCTTCTGTGCACATCTCTAACTTCAAAACCCGCGCGTTCCCTGGAAAGTCCACCCGGACCCATTGCAGAAAGCCTGCGCTTGTGTTCTAACTCAGCCAATGGATTTGTTTGGTCCATGAATTGTGACAATTGCGAAGATGAAAAGAATTCCTGCATAGTCGCAACTACCGGTCGCACATGAATTAACTGCGCCGGGGTAACAGTTTCCAAATCTGCTAACGACATTCTGTCTTTAGCAATTCTCGCCATACGAGCCAAACCGACTCTAAATCTTGTCTGGATTAATTCCCCCACTGCTCTAACGCGTCGATTAGCCAAATGGTCAATATCATCCGGCGTGCCTTGAGTAATATTTAAACGAATAATTTCTTTTACAACTAAAATTAAATCTTCTTTAGTTAAAAGCCCGCTTTCATTACCCGAAACATTTAAGCGTTGATTAAATTTATAGCGACCGACAGCAGACAAATCATATCTATCTGCCATAAAAAACATTCCGCTAATTAAAGAGCGGGCATTATCAACCGTAGCTAAATCTCCCGGACGAATTCTTTTATAGACTTCTTTAAAACCTTCATCAGCGTTCGTTGAAGCATCTTTTTCCAAAGTATTTTGAATGTATTTTACATCCGGGTCAGTATCTACATCCGTAAAAGCAGCCAAAATTTCTTCATTGCTAGAAAGGCCGAAAACGCGCAACAAAGCAGTAATAGGTATTCTTCTTTTTCTATCGATTTTTACACCAATCACACCGGCCGCGTCAGTATCAAGTTCAAGCCATGCGCCACGGTTAGGAATAATTTTTCCACCATAATACTGCTTACCGCGAATACTTTCTGCGGAGAAAAATGCGCCCGGGGATTTTATAAGCTGATTAACAACAACACGCTCCACACCATTTATAATAAAAGTGCCTCTGGGGGTCATTAACGGAAAATCACCAAAATACACATCTTGTGTTTTTGTTTTTCCGGTAACTTTGTTTATTAATTTCGCGCTTACGTACAAAGGAGCTTCAAAAGTCGTATTGCGCTCTCTTGAGGTAAATTCATCATACTTGCTCTTGTCAAAAAAATAATCGCCAAAGTAAAGCTCTAAATTTTTTCCGGTAAAATCACGAATAGGATTCACTTCACCCAAAAGTTCCTTTAAACCCTTTTCTAAAAACCATTTATAAGAATTTAATTGCACCTCAATTAAATTCGGCAACAAGGCTTCCTCGTGCCTATTTATAAAATATTTTCTGACTTTAACATCCTGTTTTTCGCTGGCAACTACCTGAGTATTTTTTGACATGTTTTGTTCCCCTCTATATATATGTTTAAAACAGAATATATAGGATATTATTTGCGCGCAAAAACCAGAGCTCTTTATTAAACCTTAAAAAGAGCCTATTGTTTTTGGCTTATTGCTTGTAAATATTTTGCATTCGGGATAATCCCGGTAAAATTTAATGGCTTAATCTTACGCCTAAAGCGAGTTAATTAAGCTTGTGGTTTACAAATACTTCGTCCCCAAATCGAGTATTATATTTGCTTATCAATACTACATACTTTTAAATACTTTGTCAACTCTTTTACTAAAAAAATCACAGAAATCAACCCTTATATCCTAAGTATTCTTAAAAAAACCATTTTTTCTAAACCAAAACAACTAATTTACTCAATTATGTATGAATTATGTCAGAAATCTATTGACAAACTATAAAAAAAGTGCTATAATAAGGTCTTTTCCCAATTTTGGCTTATTTGTAAGGATTTTAAATATTTGGTCATTTTAATAGCTTATTTACTGTGGTATAATTATTTAAATGGAAAATGTCATTAACATCAAAAGTCTTAGCAAATCATACCCTTTTCCCAAGTCCAAAGGCTTATTTCAAGTTGTAAACAACATAAGTTTCTCTGTACAAAAGGGCGAAATTTTTGGCATTTTAGGGCCAAATGGTGCCGGCAAAACCACAACTTTGGAAATAATTGAGTGTTTAAAGCCGCAAACTTCGGGTATTGTTGAAGTTTTAGGCTTTAATAATTTAAAAAACCCAGAAGAAATAAAAAAAAGAATTGGTATTCAGCTACAATCGAGCCAATATTTACACCATTTGTCATTAAATGAGCTTTTAAAGCTTTTTCAATCTTTATATTCTTCCCCTAACTCAGACACCAAAAAAACCCCAAGCCATTTATTAAAATTGGTAAATTTAGAAGACAAGGCTAATGCGGAATTTAAAGACCTCTCCGGCGGACAAAAACAGCGTTTTACTATTGCCACTTCTTTAGTCAATGACCCTGAAATCTTATTTTTGGACGAACCCACTACCGGCCTTGACCCAAAGGCGAGAAGAAACTTATGGGAACTTATAAAAAAAATAAACTTAAGCGGCATTACCATAGTTCTTACCACTCACTATATGGAAGAGGCTGAATATTTGTGCAACCGCGTAGCTATAATGGACGAGGGCAAGATTTTAGAAACAGACGAGCCTAAAAAATTAATAGATAGGATTTCTACGACTACTCAAATTTCTTTTTTATCTACAAACCAAATAAACGAAAATATTTTTAAAGCCCTGCCCGAAGTTACAAAAGTTTTAAACAAATTTCCCAAAACTATTGTGGAAATATCTTCCCTAGACCATATTAACAAGGTGGTAGATATTTTAAAAACCAATCAAATAAATTTTTCCGGCTTCACAGTAAAAACTGCCAGCTTAGAAGATGTATATTTGGATTTAACGGGAAAGGAGTATGAAAATGAATAGTTTTAAAGAACTTTTCCTGGCCAACCTAAAAATTATTTTTAGAAATCATTCAGGACTTTTTTGGAGTCTAGCAGTTCCTTTGGGTCTATATATTGCCTTAGCGGTTTTACCTATTCCTAATTTGGGTTTTATAAGTTACAAAAATTTTGCCTTACCGGGAATAATAACCTACGTAATTATGCAAGGCGGTATTTATACTCTAGCCTACTGGCTAATTGACCTAAAAAGCCGTGGGGTAATAAAAAGGTTTTTGGCAACGCCAATTAAAAATAGCGAGTTAATATTAAGTGTTATTGCCGCGCGCCTTTGCGTAACACTTCTCCAGTCCGTTCTCATAACTTTGGTAGGCATAGTATTTTTTGGCGCTCAGTTCGCGGGAAACCTTATTTCGTGCCTGGTACTTATTTTGCTTGGTAGCGGAATATTTTTATGTATTGGGCTTTTAGTTTCAAATTACGCCGGAAGTTACGAGGCCGCAGCGCCAATTACTTCAAGCATAGGCATGCCATTTGCCTTTTTAGGTAATTTATTTTTACCGGTTGTATTTTTGCCAAATATTTTACAAACAGTTTCTAAATTTTTACCAGTTACCTACCTATCAGACGGCCTTCGGCAAGCCTATTTATATGCTTTTGATTTTGAAAAAATTGGTAAAGACATTTTAATTTTAAGCCTCTGGTTACTTGGTATTTTGCTAATAACCCTTAAAGTTTTTAAATTAAAAGAATAGTATAAAAAAACTCTCCGCTACGAGCGGAGAGTTTTTTTGACTAAATATTTTATTGGAATATTCCAGGCCATACTTAACGCCTGCCCCACCGCAGCGGCTATCCGCAAACCCGTAAAACTACCCTGGCCTTTGTATACAATAATCTTTTTAAGCTCAATTTTTGGATCTTTAATCTTATTTGATTTCAAAAATATATCCAAGTCATTTAGAATTTCCGAACTTTCACGAGGCTTCACGGCAAAAGACTTCTGCTTGTCTTTTTTCCCCGATTTAGATAGTTTAAATACTAACTTTCCATATTCAGCGGTATCGATCTGCAGGATATTTTTGTCAATTTTGTTCATTTTTGTCATTTTTGTCATTTTTATTTAGTTCTTCTTTCGCTACGCTTACTTCGTCCCATTCTATGCGATGGTTCCCGGGCAAAACCAAAAATTGTTCGCTACCCTTGCCGGTAATTAAAACAATATCATTTTCTTTAGCCAGTTTCAACGCTTCAGCTATGGCATAACGCCTGTCTAAATGCCGCTCTATCCTTTTCTCTTTTCTCTTTTCTCTTAGAACTGTATTTATTCCCTCTTCAATATCTTCCGCTATTCTTTCCGGATCACTATCATACACATCGTCGTTGGTGATTATAATGGTGTCAGCAATTTGTGCGGAAATTTGTCCAAATAAAAATCTTTTTTGCACATCGCGGTGCCCGCCCGTTGAACCAAATACATGGATTAATTTGTTGTGAGGCAAGCTACTTGCAGCCATTAGCGCTGCTTTTATAGAAACCGGTTCGCAACCATAGTCTACAAAAATTTTAAAGCCTCTATTATTTTCCACTTCTTCCATTCTCCCGCGAATTTTTGTAAAGGTAGATATTGCTTTAGCCGAGTCTTCTAATTTTATACCAAGCTGGTTGGCTGTGACCGTAGCAAGCAATGCATTGTACAAATTAAATTCGCCGGGCAGTTTAACTTGAAAAGTTACATTGCCAATTTGAAATCCGTCATTCAATTTATTCGCCTTAATATAACTAACCCCCTCTAACTCCCGCTTTGACAAGGGGGAGGATTCAGAATTCCCCTCCTCTTTAAAGGAGGGGTTAGGGGAGGTTATATTTAATCTGGTTGATATTTTTTTCTCCGCATTAAACTGTAAAAACCACTCAGCATTTTCATCATCCCCATTCACAATAATAGTTTTGCTGACTTGCTTACCGGCTGACACGCTTACCAGCTTACTCGCTGACTCACTTACCGCTTCAAACAACTTTCCTTTCGCCTTTCTATAATTTTCAAACCCGCCGTGCGCTTCTATGTGAGCGTGAGACAAATTAGTTAAAACTGCTAAGTCAAACTTTATTCCCAAATGTCTGTTTTGCGCCAAGCCCTCCGACGTACATTCCACCACTGCGTATTTACAACCGTTATTTAAAATTTGTCTAAGCTGTTTTTGTAAAAGCCACCCGCCCGGCATACTTAAACCGTGTTTGTTTATATATTCCGTTTTCCCGTCAAAAAAACTTACGGTGGTAATAAACCCCGCTCCACTTTTTATTGTACTTTTTACGTTTGTGTCTTTTGTGCTTAATTCCATAGCAACCTGATCACTACTTTTAACATCTGAAAAGTGGGGCGGGGTAAACCCACAACTCTGCTTTCCCTCCTCTCCCTTAAGGGGAGAGGCTGGGTGAGGGTGGTAATTTAAAATGCTCGATAACATCTGCACCGTAGTCGACTTCCCTGCCGTTCCAGTAACTCCTACTACAATCATTTTTGATGACGGATTACCAAAATACCAACTCGCCACAATAGCTAAAAACCCGTGGTAATACGGGCGTAAAAATTTAAGTACTGTATTGGGAATAATTTTTTTTATTAAATTCATCTTTTAAACACTCTATTAACCGCTCTTAACAAACCATAAAGCCAATATTCAAAAGGCTTAAAAATTATATCATAAGCGCCCGCATATTCCTTAATAGCATTTTCTAATGTTGAAAAGCCTAATTTAAACCGCACAAACCCTGGCGTGTCCCCGCCCGCAGTTTCTATACCCCAAAAATCGTATTCAGTAAGACCTGCTACTTTTGCATCTAACATAGCCTTAAAATGAAGTAAGTACGGCGCCATAAGATTTTTATTTTGGTCTGAGGATCCGCCAAATAAATAAGTACGGGTTTTTCCGTAGTCTATTATTATTGCGCTGGCTAGCAGTTGCTTGTTGTAAAGCGCCTTATATACATGCAGTTTTAAATCGCCCTGCGGATTCTGAATTGCAAAATAGCTAATTAATTTTTCAAAATAGTCTGGGCTTTGCGCTTTATAGCCCTGCCTCTGGGAAGTTTTAGCTATTAATTCTACAGCTTCTTTAGCTAAAAGTCCTTTGCCGTTTACTAAATGAAATTCGTCTTTAATTTCTACGCCATGTTTTTGCGCTAAGCGAATATTGTAACGCGTCTTATGATGCATGTCCGCCAAAAGCTCTTCCTCGCTTTTAGTTAAATCTATAACAAGTGTTTTCCCCGGTTGAATATTTTTGGTTTTGCTAACTTGCTTATTTGCTAACTTGCTTATTTGTCCCTCTTCTTTAGGCTCTACTCTAATAAAAACCGCATCCACAAATTTCTTTTGCAATCCCTGCAGCAACTCGTCACATGTTACCCGTAACCCGTCACCTATTATTGGTCCATAAGGCGCATATAGATAATATTTACCAAAAGGTAAAGACATTTTTATTAACTGCGCTACCCCTACGGTCTCCCCGCTTTCAACTTGCAACTTTAATCTTGTAACTTGCCGCCCAAGGCCGACCTGCCAGTCGCCCCATTCCCAACTTTGCAAAAAACTGCCCGCTTCTTGGGCAGCAACAAAATTATTGTATTCGATTTTTTCATTCTCTAATAATTCCTTAAGCTGCATATTTTGAAATTTTGTGTCTATAAATCTTGGTCAATTCTGGTCAATTAAAATTACTTTCCAAGTAATTTTAACGCCTGCTTTATTTGCTCGCCCGTAGTTGCCACTGCATCTAACTTGTTAATTATGCTTCTCACTTCATTTTGCTTATACCCTAAAGCAATAAGTGCATCAAACACCTCACTGCTTCCACCTGTCACCCGTAACCCGTCACCCGTCACTTTTCCTTTTAGCTCCACTATTATTTTCTCCGCTGTCTTAGTCCCCACTCCCGAAATACGTGTAAAAATTCCGGCATCTTGGTTTGCAATCGCAGATTTTACCGCATCTACCCTTGCTGACGATAGTATAGCTAAAGCGACTTTCGGACCTACCCCCGAAACAGTAATAAGCATTTCAAAAAACTGCAAAGTGTTAAAGTCAGACAAACCAAAAAGACTCTGTCCGTCCTCGGAAACTTTGTGATATATATAGAGCGAAAGACTATGGCCAATTCTGCTTTCTAAAACTTCCGGCGTTACAAAAACCTTATAACCTACGCCTTGATTTTCAAGGATTATAAAGTTAGTAGCCTTCTCTAATATTTTTCCTTGCAAAAAAGCAATCATAAGCTATGAAATTTTAATTAATACAAATCTATAAATGACTACAAAATAATCCATTACAAATTCGTAGTTATTTGTAGCGCCCCCATTTAGTAGATTCGTAGTTATTCTACCACCTCCCAAAGCCGTTGACAAAAGGCTTAAATTAGCGTATACTTTTGCCAACCTGAGTTGGGGGGATTAGCACTGGTGGTCAGCCATGATCATCAGCTTACCCCTCAAGCTCAAGCCAGCTGGCCTTTAGAAGCAGGGTCAGTTGGCAACGGCAGTCCTACGAGCAATAAGCCTCAGACGTAGGACTGCCGGTAAAAGTTTTAAAAGCCGCAAGCACTGGCTTGCGGCAGGGCACGACTAGAACGCAAAGTTCTAGCATCTGAATCGAATATTCAGAGATGAACACACCAAACCCACCATCGGGATTCCCGTCCCAAGTGTGTTCATCCGCCCTTTGAGGATTCGGCGCGCCTGACAGATCAGGAGCAGGTGTGCCGAGCTGCGGCCAGGTTCCCATTAATTTGGGGAGTTAAAACTCGAGCTCAGAGCTCACCAGCCGCAGCAAAAAATTAAGGAGGAAAAAATTTTTTGGCCCCTAAAAAGGGCCGATCGGGGGATGAGCATGCAATGGTGCATGCGCTTGCCCTGGGGGCAAGAGAAAGCGGGTTCAAATCCCCTATCCCCTACCAGTTTTAGGAGTTCGCCTGAGCATTTTTTGCTCGCACTCCAAAAAATTTATCCTCCTCCTTGAGGGCGGCCAGCAACCAGCTGGTCGCCCTTTTTTTTATTCTCACCACTTTATGTGGCTTTTTTTAATTGTAGAAAAATGTTAAAATGAAAATTGGTCATTAATTAACCTATTTGTCGTATTAGTCTTATACGTCCTATAGGTCTTATGTGTCCCATAAGACCTATCCGTCCAATTTGTCCTATAAGTCTTAATAAGTCCTATTTGCCTTATAAGACTTATCAAGCTGTCCGTCCTATCAAGTCCCGTCCTATACAATTTAAGCTTACTTCAAAATTCCAATCCTCCTTCGCCAAGGCTTCCAACTTCGCCAAGGCTACGTCGGACGAGTCGGCGGACCTATCGTAATAAATTACATCCGATAATAATCGGAGTTTAGTTTTATGAATAAATTTGTACTAAAATCTAAATTTAAGCCCGCCGGAGATCAGCCACGCGCGATTGAGGGTCTTTTAAAGTCGCTTAAAGCAAAAAACCGTTTTCAAACTCTACTTGGCGTTACAGGTAGCGGCAAGACTTTTACTATGGCCAACATAGTAGAAAAAATTCAAAAACCCACACTAATTATTTCCCACAACAAAACCTTAGCCGCGCAACTTGCCGCGGAATTTCAAGAATTTTTCCCAGACAACGCGGTTCACTATTTTGTCTCGTATTACGATTATTATCAGCCAGAAGCCTACATCCCCCGTTCAGATACCTACATAGAAAAAGATACCCAAATAAATGAAGAGATCGATCGTTTGAGAAACGCTGCCACCCAAAGTCTTTTGTCTAGAAAAGATGTTTTAATAGTAGCATCTGTTTCCTGCATTTACGGTCTTGGCGACCCGGCTAACTATTTAGATTTGGCAATGAGTTTTAAAGAAGGAAAGGATTATAAACGAGACAAGTTACTTAGAAGACTAACAGATTTACAGTACCACCGTAACGACACAGAACTAGTGCGCGGCACTTACCGCGTGCAAGGTGATGTAGTAGAAATTATCCTTTCGAGCGAAGACACCATTATTCTAATGGATTTTTTTGGCGACACGCTAGAAAAAATAGAAAGATTGGATGCCGTAAGTGGACACAAAATAGAAACCTTAGAAGAATTTACCATTTTTCCCGCTAAGCACTTTGTCACGCCCGAAGAAAAACTAAAAGCTGCTACAGAAAATATTCGTGCAGAAATGTTAGACCGAGTAAAATATTTTAAGTCCCAAAACAAACTTATAGAGGCTCAAAGAATAGAACAACGTACAAACTTTGACTTAGAAATGTTAAGTAATACAGGCTTTGTTTCCGGTATAGAAAACTACTCTAGGCAAATAGAAGGGCGTGAAGCGGGCTCTGCTCCGTCTACTTTAATTGACTACTTTCCCGACGACTTTTTACTTTTTGTAGACGAGTCACATCAAACTATTCCGCAAATTGGCGCTATGTACGAGGGCGACAAGTCGCGCAAAACCAACTTGGTTGACTACGGTTTCAGACTCCCCTCTGCGCTCGACAACCGTCCGCTTAAGTTTGATGAATTTGAAAAGAAAATTAATCAAGTCGTTTTTGTTTCAGCAACGCCGGCGCCTTTTGAAATTTTAGCCTCTGTAAACCAAAAAATTCCTAAAAAGGTTGAGGGTGAAAAATTAATGGTTACCGATGTTAAGCAGACAGACACTATAGTCGAGCAGTTAATAAGACCGACCGGCCTACTCGACCCCACCATAGAAATAAAGCCCATAAAAAACCAGGTTGATGATTTAATAGAACGCATACATGAACGTATAAAAAAACATCAACGCGTGTTGGTTGCCACACTAACTAAACGCATGGCCGAGGAACTAACCGAGTACTTAAAAGAAGACGGAGTAAAAGTGCAGTACCTGCACAGCGATGTAGATACTTTTGAACGTTTAGAGATTTTGCGCGATTTAAGACTTGGCGTTTTCGATGTTTTAGTCGGCATTAACTTACTCAGAGAAGGTTTAGATTTACCCGAAGTTTCTTTAGTTGCAATTCTAGATGCGGACAAAGAAGGATTCCTTCGCTCTGAAACTTTCTTTATGCAAATGATGGGCAGAGCAGCGCGTCACCTTGAAGGTCATGTTGTAATGTACGCAGATAGAATTACAGGAAGTATGCAAAGAGGGATTGATGAAACCACCCGCAGAAGAAAAATCCAAGAAGCCTACAATAAAAAACACGGTATAACCCCCAAAGGCATACAAAAAGCTATTGCCGATTCGCGCATGGCAGGCCAAAGGTCCCCCGAAGCTTTAGCGGAGGGGGAAAGCAAACTATATCGTGACCCAAGCCGTATGGACAAAGAAGAACTAAAATTCTACCTCCACGAACTAGAAGAACAGATGGATTTAGCAGCAAAAAATTTGGAGTTTGAGACAGCCGCAAAGATTCGCGATAGAATTGAAGAAATAAAAACCTTAAAACGTTTGAGTAAAAAATAAAAAAACAAAGATGACCATTGCACTGTGCGATGGTCATCTTTGTTTTAAATGTAAATCTACTTTCCTACTACCCTCTCATACTTCTCCGCGCTTTGCCAAGCCATTTCAAAAATGGTTTTAAGGGAAGTTACCACGCCTTTGCTGGTAATAACCACGACAAATAAGTAAGGCGAATAAGAAAAAAAGGCTACACTGTCTTTAAAAAAAACATTGTCGGTTAGAAATTGCATATTTTTTGGCACAAATCTGTTTTCATAAAATTCGTGCTGCGGCATTTTACGCGCGTGGATTAAGTCTTCCGCACTTTGCGTTAAGAGTTCCCGTACTTTTATTTTTTTTGCCAAAGCCATATTCTTTAATTCGCCCGGCATATATTCAAACGCACCCATTACGTCGGAAATATTACAAAAAAAATCTACCTCAGGGGAGGCAAAAACTTTTTTGTAAACTTCCAAAACACCCTCTTTGCCTTCAAACAACTGAATTTGCGGCTTTTCAACTTTTGCGTTATAAAGCGCCAGCATATTCGGCATAAACCTTTTTACCATTTCCTGCTTTTTGTGTAAGTCCCCTATTATTTTTTCCGGGCTCTCTGCGGTATAGAGAGCTTTTTTTGCGCGTGGCACCACGCTAACCAAACCTTTTTTTACCAACTGTTCCAAAATTAAATAGGTAGTCGGCCGCTTTATTTCCGCTTTATTGGAAATGGGGTGCACCGTAGCAGTACCCAATTCCAAAAGCGCCAAATAAACTTGCGCTTCCTTTTCGTCTAAACCTACTTGTTTTAATACATTTACTATTTCCATGTGCATTTATTCCTTCTCCTTTTAAGGAGAGGGTTAGGGAGAGGTTGAATTCTATAGATAGCAACAATACTACATGTCATCCCGGCCTGCGACATTATCCTCCGTAGCTTTAGCGAAGGATGGAGCCGGGATCCAGTTTAATTAGCTATTTCCATTATATTCCCCTTTCTCATTTTTGTCAACTTTTCTGACAAATAAATAATACTTAATGAATATACCTATAAACAAAGCTATTTAGTATATTTAATTAGTCATACTTATTGACTATATGCTAAATTTATGACATAATTGCAAGTTATAAAAAATAACAGTCCAGGGAGCCTGCGGGACTAAAAACTTGGGGTGATACTCTGGCGAGAGTTTCTAAATACGCGTGACAATCCTGAAGGAGGATTTAAAAAATGCCTGCATATACGATCGCTGACTTCGCCCGGAAACACAAAGGCCTGCGTGTGATCGCCCGCCGCCATGCGGTGTACAACAAACCCGTGCTTGGACTGGACGCCCTTACAATGGCTGCGCTCATCTACTCGCGCACCATTGACCCGCAACTTCTTGGCCTAAGTGCCGAGGGCATGGAACAGATGTACAACCAGGGCGAGCTGCTTGCGGAAATGGGACTTGTTCCTGACCGCATAGTCACAGGCATTGACCTGCGCAACTGGGAAGGCGGGATGCAAACCGTCGCTGCCATCAAGGCCAAAACCGGCAATGTAGTTCCCTGCCACCGCAGCCCGGCCGTAACCTATCCGTACTACGATGCCATGAAGACCGTAGAGGTGTATGAAAAGTACGGTGACCAGGCCGTACACGCTTACCTGTCCGAACAGCCCGGAACGGAAGGACTGTGGACTGAGTCGGCCGCGGACTTTATGAACCGGATCGAAATGTCAGTTGCGTCAGTAGCGTGGCCGGGAATCACGCTATTTGATCTCAACTTCGAGCAAATGACATTCCTGCATTTCCACCTTGTCGAGCACCTGCGGCAAGTTGAGATTCCATTTGGCCCCGACGCCTGGTGTCCTAAAAACGGCGGAGGGATCGTCATCGCCAACGACGACGCTGTGGGCGAGTTCCACCCGGATCTCACCATGGTTATCAAGATCGTAAGCTAGCTGGCATCCGACGGCTACAAGGGAGAGACAAACCACGCACAGTGGCGTCCGTCTCTCCCTACCCTTTATTAGTCCTTAATAAATTAAGCATTAATAATAGGTATATGAAATTATTACTCAAAGGCTTAGGCGCAAGCCAAGGCACAGTAGAGGGTGAAGCTAAAATCTTTTTACCCGGGGAAGCTAATAAAGACTTTCCGGAAGGCGCGATTTTAGTTACCACCTTAACCGACCCGACCATGGTTCAGGCCATGGTTAAAGCCGTAGGTATTGTTACAGATATTGGCGGCATCACTTCTCACCCAGCAATTTTAAGTCGGGAAATGGGTATTCCTTGCGTAGTTAGCACTAAACAAGGTACTCAAATAATTAAAGACGGGATGAAAATTTTTATTGACGGTACAAAAGGAGAAGTTTATGCCGTATAAAGTCTTCTAAAAAATTATTTATAAACATTAACCTGATTTAAATATGATTCAATCTGCCAATTCAAAAGAAATTCCAGAGAATAAAAACTGGATTAGAGATTTTGCCCAAGCGTCTTTTAAACTATATTCGGGTAATACTATAGATGCATTCCAGCCTCTAGACTTTTTTCATTTTTACCCGCTCTGGTACGATTTATGGGTAAACAGATTTATGTCTGTAATGGATGTTTTACAATGCGATTATAAAAGCTATCAAGAATTAAAACACTTATTACCCGTACCTTCCAGTATGAGAGCAATTTTACAAAAGCTCATCCCAACTTTTGCAGGCGTAGACCCCATGCATGCAAAAAACTTTGGTAGGATGGCAAATTTTTTCACGCGCATGCTTAAAGAAAGCTGTGCGGAAGACCCTTTTGGTTTTAGCCACAACCCTCTTCATACCAGAAATGAACTAAACGAAATAATTCAAAACACCCCCTGGCAACCAGCAACTCCCGAAATTGCCAAACAACTAGGACAACTAATTACCGCAGCCGGCTCCTTAGTGCACGGCTTATATAATGACGTAGTTACAGATTTCGGTTGGGATGCCTATGGACCTTACAACATAGTTTTGCCTGAAAAAAAATATCAAATAATTATTCGTCACTTTCCAGATCTTGCGCCAAAAGAAATATGGGAAAGTAAATTTTTAACACCGGTTCAAGATATAAAAATCTATCAATTTTACGAAAACGTAGAATGGGAATTAGCTTTTTTAGGCTGCCATACAGTGCTTAAATCGGGTAGCCCAGTACTTGGATTAAAATACTTTGCCATATCTATAAACGAAAAATTTATTACCCCAAATATTATACAGCCCATAATACAAGAATTTAGCGAAAAAGCTGTTAGCATATATAAAGAAATTAGAAAAAAAGATTTTGAAGAATTAAAACAATTGGTAATGATTCAAGAATGCTACCAACTACACAAAATATTTTCTGCCGCCTACATGAACTGGCAGCCTACGGAAGAAATGTTGGAAAAAATAAAAAACCAACCTCTTACTTCTAACTTATTACCTTTTGGCAGATTAATGACCAGCCTTGATGAATACAAAGAACTTTTTCATATAAATAAATTCGAAAAAGAAGTTTTAGACTTTCCCACTGTTAAGGCATAAAGCCTTAATCCCGTATGTCACCCGCACAAGGATTCCCCTTGTTGTTTACAAGGGGAATCCTTGTGTTTACCTCATGTCAAGACATAGAGCCTTGACAGAAAGGGTAAAAAATAATAAAATATTTTGAAAATCCCGGGCTTTTTTCTGGGATTTTTAATTTTAAAAATAGCAGGGGGACTGTATTCATGTCTGCTAAATAGCTAAAAATAGCTTTTGGTTATTTTGCGGACATGAAAAATCATATTATTCTTTTGGCCACGCTATGCGTGGCCACCCTGTGTCCAAGGGGGGCGCTTGGACAATGGGAGGCCGAGGCGCGGCTGGCGCCTCACACTCCCAAAGAATTTTCGGAAGGACATGGCGAGTCCTTCCGGAACGTGGGGGAGGCATGGTTCCGTCTCCCCTCCCTGCGGGGTTTCCGCGGGGAAACAGGAGCCTTCCGGACCGGCGACTCGTTTGTCGCCGTGTTCGGAGTTGAAAAGGAGTTGGCACACGACCAACTCCTGCCAGGCATTTTTGCCTGGGTTGATTCCGGCGGCATCCGGCCTGCCGCTGGGATCTCGTGGGCTCGGCATAGCCGAGTAGCTTTAGAGGGGCACGCCATTATGGCGTCCCCGAAAAAACTGCTCGGCCGCAGTGACGCAAGCCTAAGCCTCACAAGAGGCTTTGCGCTTGGTGTTACTGCCGAGCTAGACCCTGCCCCACACGGCAGGGCGTGGGGTTTGGGGCCTCACGTTAAAAAACAAATCAAAGGAGCCGAGCTGGTGCTCGGCCACCTTTGGAAAATTGAAGGGGAAGGAGCCGAACGCCACGGCGAACCTTCCACTCACCCCATGAACCGCGAATGGTTCGTGGGTATTAAATTCGCTCTCGGCCACCCCAAGGCCGAGGGCAAAAAATCTCACCACTAGCTGATGAGTAGGGGCCAGGACATAGCGTTCCTGTCCCCTTGTTTTTTTTCTGCAATTTTGGTAAAATACGAAAAGTCTGAGTAATTAAATTTTTCATCCGTGTCGGATAAATTTTATTATCAGATAAGCATAATACATTATTCTTAATACATAATACTTTTCTATGCCAAATACTAAATCCGCAATGAAAGCCATGCGCCAGTCTATTACCAGACGCGCACGAAACATTGCCCAAAAAGATACTTTTAAAACCGCAGTTAAAGAAGTAAAAAAACTTATTACTGCCGGCAAAAAATCTGAAGCCATGGAAGCCATGAAAAAGGCTATGTCCACTTTAGACAAAGCCGTTAAAAAAGGAGTAATTAAGAAAAATACTTCTTCTCGAAAAAAATCCAGAATGGCAAAAGCTATAGCAAAATTAAAAACCGCTTAAGGCGGTTTTTAATTTGTATAAAGTATTATGTATTGGGTATTGGGTATAAGGCTTCTACAGCTCTTAATTAAACCATGTATTAACTTATCGCACTTTAATGATTGGTTTTCGATCTCCCTATACTTTTCTTCTTCTAAATAACCAATTCCTTTACTTAAATCTGCCTGGCTCCTAACTTCTGTTAGAGAGCCCAAAGCTGTATAATAAAATTGAATCTTTTCCTTAAATGAATTTCTGCTAAAGCCTTCGCAATATTTGAAGCAATGGAAATTACAGCCCGTCTTATTTGCGATGTAATGCCAAACAATTCTTCTTTTGGAAAATTTTTAGTAATCTTATAGACTAAAATAGCTAGATTATAAGCTTCCTGCCAAGCGTATAAATCACGAAATGATTGTATTTTGTTTTGCGCCTTATACATTATACCTAATACCTAATACCTATTTTATTTTTTATTTATCAAATTGACTACTAGCTTTACCATTACTTCCTTCTGGCCTCTGTCGCTCTCCGCAACTAAGAGCGCCAGAGCAGCTAAAGCGGTGTCGTTAATTTTTCGCTCACCCTTTTTATTAAGCAGATAATTATTTTCAACTAAGAAAAGTAAAAACAACAAAGACCCAATGCGTTTATTGCCATCAACAAACGGATGGTCCTTAATACAAAAATAAAGCAAATGAGCAGCTTTTTCTTCTATGGAAGGATACAAAACTTTTTTATCAAAAGTCTGTTCAATGTTGCCTAAAACAGCTTTAAATTTTTCCCCCACCTCTTGCCCAAACAAACCACCCGCTTCTTTTTTAACTCCCAACCTTTGTTTAAATTGTAAAATAGATTTTTTTACCTCTTCATACTTTAGACTTTTAGACTCTTTCTTGCTTACGTCCTCTATTTTTAGCTCGCCTTTGTCATACAAATTCAAAACCGCCCAAGTGTTGGCATAGTCAGAAATAATACTTAACAGTTCTTTTTCGTAACCTGTGGCTTTTTGCGCCTGTATTAAATTCTGAAATAATTTAACAGTTTGCTGAAGTTCTTTTAAATGTAAATCATGTTCCTTCTTTAATTCCGTAAGCCTTTTTTCATTAACCGCATAGCCTTTAAGCAAATAATCTTTTAGCCTCTGAGTCGCCCAAATACGGAATTGAGTGCCGCGTTTAGACCTAACTCTATACCCCACAGATATAATTACATCTAGGTTGTAAAAATTTACAGACCTCTCTACTTGCTTTGAACCCTCGGTTTGAACTACCCGGAATTTCCGGGTAGTTTGATTTTGGCTTAATTCAGCCTCTTTATAAAGACTCTGGATATGTTCCGATATGGTATCCCTATCTTTATCAAACAGGTCAGCCATTTGAGCCTGATTAAGCCAAACAGTTTCGTCTTCTAATTTTACTTGAATCTCTGTGCCCGTCTGATCCTTGTATATAATAATTTCACCTTTTTTTATTTCTTCGGTCATAAATCTCCTTTGAATAAGGTAATATTGACTTTTCTAACATTGGCTTATTCATAAGTATTTTTGCCTATGTTCCAAAATGGAACTTATGGCCAGTTACCCGGAATTTCCAGATAACTCAACTGTTTCCATTTTAAAAAAAATGCGTGTTCTCTTGTGCATTTATAGTATACAATCGTTTACCTAGCGTCAAACCCGCTAGAAAGCCTAACAAATAAGGGTTAACAATATTTTATCCACTGTGTAATTTAAAAAGCTTTCTACTAGGTCTTATTGAGCCCTATAAATTTTGATCATTTTTACCTTGCCCGCCGTAGCATTAGCGAAGGAGAGTCATTTCTTCCATCTCTCCCCAATTATCCCCCACCTTGCCTTCCACTTTTATAGGAACCGAAAGTGATATAGCTTGTTCCATCATTGGAATTAACTTCTTCGCCCACTCCTCCACTTTGTCTTCCTTTACCTCAAAAACCAATTCGTCATGCACCTGAAGTAGCATGCGAATTTCCGAGCTTATTGGCTTATTAGCTGAACCGATTATTAGCTTGTGAATATTAATCATCGCCACTTTAATTACATCGGCCGCCAAACTCTGAATAGGAAAATTCACTGCCGCTCTTTCCGCTGCCGCGCGTATAAAAAATTGCCCTGACTTTATTTCCGGAAACTTTCGCATTCGGCCTAGCTCATTACGTACAAAACCTTCTTGGTTAACTTGGAGCTTTACCTGCTCTATATACTGCTCAACCTGGGGGTAAGCTTCAAAATATTTTCTTATGTATTGTTTCGCGTCGCCCATTGTCATTTCGCCAACTCGTGCCGATAAACCAAAACTAGATACTCCATACAAAATTCCAAAGTTAATAGTTTTGGCATCACGCCGCATATCTTTTGTAAGTTGTTCTGATGATACGCCAAAAATTTCCATAGCCGTCTTACTATGAATATCTTCACCATTCTTAAACACTTCCATCATCTTTTTGTCTTTAGCCAAATGCGCCACAATGCGAAGCTCTATTTGGGAATAGTCTAAAGACAAAAGTTTATAACCTTTTTCCGCCACAAAGGCTTTTCTTACCTGACTGCCCAAGCCTTCACCCCGCACAGGGATGTTCTGCAAATTAGGGTCAATGCTGGAAAGCCGCCCCGTTGCCGCAATAGTTTGGTTATAACTCGTATGTAGCCTGCCGGTTTTTTTATTTACCATTTCCGGTAAAGTTGTAAGATAGGTACTATACAACTTTGTAACCTCTCTATACTCTAAAATTTTTGGAATTATGTCGTGCTGTCCAAGCATCTTCTCCAAGTTATCAGCAGAAGTTGAAACGCCCGTCTTAGTGCGCTTGTTATTCGTCGCCTCAAGCTTCATTTCGTCAAACAAAACTTCTTTAAGCTGCTTAGGCGAAGCTATATTAAATTCGTGTCCGGCTAATTTATGAATTTTCTTTTCTAAATCTTTAATATCTATTTCCGCCTCCCCGGCAAGACGGTTTAAAAGCCTAACGTCTAACTTAATGCCGTTTAATTCCACGTCTGCTAAAACTTCCATTAAGGGCATTTCTATTTCTGTAAATACTTTAGTAAGATTATTCTTTTTAAGTTCCGGTTCAAACAACTCTTTTAAACGCAAAGTCATATCTACGTCTTCACAGCAATACCAACTGACTTTCTCCTTTGGTACTTGATCCATTGTGATTTGGTTCTTACCGACCCCAATTAGATCGGTTATGGGCTGCATTTGGTAGCCCAGTTCGTTAAAAGCCAAAGCATCTAAACCGTGCTGTCGAGTACCGGCGTTAAGCAAGTACGATGCGATCATGGTATCAAAACTAGCAGTAAGTTGTAAGTTGTAAGTTGTAAGTACTTGCTTGTCGTACTTTATGTTGTGACCAATTAACTTAACCTTACCCGATGTAAGCAGGGTTTTTAGTTCAGTCGATGATGTAAAAAGTTTCGCCGGAACATAAAAAGCCTTACCTGGCTTATCGCATAACCCAACTCCCACTAATTCCGCGGTAATTGGGTCAAGGCCTGTGGTTTCTGTGTCTACACTAATTTCTAAAGCAGATGACAATCCCTTCATCATCTTCTGTAATTTTTCTTCTGTATCAACAAACTCATAATCCTGCTTTCCAATACTACCACCTCCCCCGCCTGCGGCGGGTACTCCTCCTGTTCCAGGAGGAGAGCTTCCACCGTCGCTAAAACTACGGCGGTCAGTCTGCAGCTCGCCCGACGAAGCCTTGGCGAAGTCGGGAGCCTCCCCTCCTAATATAGGAGGGGTGTCGCCGTTAGGCGACGGGGTGGTATTTTTCGGCAACTTATTCAACAAATTCCTAAACTCCAAACTCTGAAATAACTTCACAGTCTGTGACAAATGTTCTTGGTCTAATTCGTAAGCTTTTATTTCCGGGTCTATGCCCGGCACGTTGCACACTATAGTAGAAAGTTCGTAAGACATTTTAGCCTGATCTTCCTGCTCAAGCAATAAATTAAGTATTCTGGATTTGAAATTGGAAATTTTAAAATTATTTGGAAATTGGAAATTGGAAATTGGAAATTTGGCGCCTTGGGTTTTAGCTTCAAGATGCAATTTATCGTACAATTTTTCCAATGATCCAAAATATTTAATTAACTCGCTGGCGCCTTTCTCTCCTATGCCTTTAACTCCCGGAATGTTGTCACTCGGGTCACCTCTTAAAGCTTTGTAGTCCACCATTTGGTCAGGGTTCAGCCCAAACCTAGCTCTTACCGCTTTACTGTCGTATATAACTGTATCTGCAAGTCCTTTGCGCGGCGTGTAAATTTTTACTTTGCCGTTTACTAACTGCAAAGTATCCATATCGCCGGTTAAAATAAATATTTCAGAATTCTCGTGACTTTTTTCATGAAAGTGTTTAGACAGCGTGCCTAAAACGTCATCCGCCTCAAAACCTTCCTTTTCGTAAATTGGCACATTCATTGCGCGCAACACATTTTTAATAACCGGTATTTGGTCGTACAAAGCCTGGTCAGCTTTTACTCTGGTTGCTTTATATTCTTTATATTTTTCATGCCTAAAAGTCGGCCCGGCTAAGTCAAAAGTCGCAGCTACATGAGTAGCCTTAATTTCCTTCATGGCCTTTAAAAATATAGTTAAAAACCCAAATACGGCGCCCGTCGGCCTACCGTCTTTGGTAGTTAAAGTAGGCAAAGCATGGTACGCCCTATGTACCAAAGCATTACCGTCTATAAGTAAATAACGTTCTTTTTGTACTTTTTCCGGCATAAATTTTGAATTTAATAGGCTGTAATTTTATAATTAGCTAATTTTACGATACACTGTAATTATAAACTAAAAACCTTTGTGAACCAACTTTCTAACAATAAGCCACATGCCAATTTAGCCCTACTGCTTTTATGTTTTAGCCTGCTGCTAATTATTCGCGCCTTGTTAGTTTTTAAAGCTCCTCTTTCCAACTACGGCTATGATTACGGATTTTATTTATTCGCTCTAAAACACACGGCCCTTGCCAATCTCTTTAGCTTGTTTTCCTCAAACTATCAGCATCCGCTTTTCTTTTTTGCTCAGATATTTAAATTTGATCCGGCCTTATTTTTAAATTTCAGCTACTTTGGCTTTAACCTTTTTTTAGGTTATGCCATTTATTTATTTTTCGGCCAAAATAAAAATGCCGCGCTGTGGTCCGTGGCTTTTTTCGCACTCTCTTTAGTCCAACAGGAAAGCTATTCTATGTTTTTATACAAATCCGCTTTTGCTCTGCCGTTTATGATTTTAGGGTTTAAATTTCTTATGGAAAAAAAATGGCTAAAATTTTTACCAACATCCTCAATTATTATACTGACTCATAAAACCACCGCGATTATATATTTAATTACACTGTTTGCTTATTTCTTGTATACCTTTTTAAAAAATAAACAGTGGGGACTTGCTGGATTTTTTTCTTTACCGGCTATTTTAGTAATTAGTGGATTGTTTATTTCGCCAATAAAAAATTATGTTTTCAGTTTTTTTACCCAAAATAACACCTACGTTCAAAATGGACTATTTTTACCAGGTATAAATCCTTTAAACCTATTGTGGCCAATAGTTCTTTTAGCTTTGCCGGGCTTATATTTTTACATAAAAAATAAAGCCCATACACTGCCAATATTTTTCCTTATTATTTCTACGACATGGATTTTATTTTCCCTGCCTTTTTATCGGCGCATATACATTTATTTAGACCTCAGTCTTATTTTATTTGCCGGTTATTTTATAAGTATTTTACTTGAAACAGTCGTCACTAAAAAAAATAGCAAAATTTTTTTCACCGGACTAATCTTAGTGTTTATTGGTCTGTTCTTTAAGCAATTAGATTTTACTATAAAAAAGCAGCCGCTGATTTTAAATACCGAGGTTCTGGAAATTAAGCAATTCAACCAACACCCTGGCTTTATACTCGCACTTTCCGCCAATGACGCGCCCTGGCTCTTAGCCTATGCTGGCAACTACCGGTTAGGCGCGCCCGGGCTATTAGAAGACCCGCAAACTTTTATAAGCTGGCAAAACTTCTGGCACGGCTTAAACCAAACAGAGTTCCTGCAGCGTTACCCAAGACCACTTTACTTCTACCAACGTTCCTGGCAAATTATAGACTTTCCGCAAAACTGTTTAAAAAATATTTCCGAAAATTTTTCTGTTTATACTTGCAATTAAAAAACACTCTTTATCTGTTTAAGATAAAGAGTGTTTTTTTGTTTATTCGTTTTATTTTGGCTTTGCGTTATATGCGTTATTTATTAGCACCCCTGCCTGATATTCAGTCATACTCATATCCGGACAAAATTCTCGGCTAATCTCCACTCCGCTTGCGTCGTAATTTATTTTACAGCCGTTTGTAATTCCTAGCTGTCTCATTTTTTGCACAAAAGCAAAACCAGGATGACTAGCCGGCACGTCTTTAAAATATGGCTCTTTTGGCACATCTTCTGTATTAATTTTTGCCGACTTAATTAAAAAGGTGGAAAACTGCCAGCGGTTAATTTTATCTACCGGACAAAACTTTCTTATGGTATTTATATAGGAGCAGCCATTGGTTATACCGTTGGCGTAAAGCGCATTAACAGCAGCAAAAGCAGGACTATAAGCATCTACGTCGGTAAAAGCAGCAGTGGCCGAAACAGGTTTCCAATCGCCAATCTGGAACTTGTCATATAATTTTTGCGCCACCTGCGCACGAGTTAACTCCGTATTCGGATCCAGCACTGCCTGCTGCCCACTCGACCCGCATTTTATTGGCACCGATGTATTAACTGAAGACAAAGCTCCACAAACATTCCCCCCACCGTCTACGAAAGCGCTAGCAGGGGACAAATCTGGGGCTTTAAGCTGGGAATTAAAGTCATTATTTTGAAAATAATTATTACTTGTAATAACCTTTGAGGCAATTATTTCAGTTCCACTGCCACTATTGCCAAAATTTTCAAAGTCTATTTGACCTGCTGTCGTATTTTGATAAAGAGGATTAGTAAATTTATTGTTTATAAATTTATTGTCCTTAAAATACACAAACTGCTCTCCGTTTATCATGCGATCAGGTCTATAAATTAACATTAATTTACCTGATTTATCAACTAAATTACCTGAGACAATATTATTTTTCCAAGAATTACCATACCAACCACCAATACCGCAAACTTTTGCATTTGTTATTCTATTGTTTGAAATTGTGGCATTTTCCATTTTTTGAGTATTTTCTACTCCGCAATCCCAAACATTATAAATATTGTTGTTTATAATTTTTGTTTCTAAAGAATTACCTAAAACTATTCCATCATCCGCGGAGCCGCCTTGAGTGGAAGGATTACCATCCCAACCTCCATCCATATCATTATCAAGATATGCATCTCCAACATCATTATTAGCCACTATTATTCCAGGCGCGTCATAATATCCAGTCGGTGTTTTAAAACTATTATTTTTTATTGTGATATTTTGTGAATCCCCTAACTGAACAGTTGAATTAAAATGACTGTTGCTAAACAAAATATTAGAGCTTTTGTAAACAGAAACTAAAGTAGCACCAAATTCAGTATTAGTTAATATACCATTAGAACTTTCTATTACGGCAATCGGGCTTCCGTATCTGCCTCTGGCTGGATTAAGTGTTTGAAGCCGACAATTTTTTACTGTAAAATTTTGAATTTTATTTATTCTAACGGGACTGTCAGTTAAATTCCTACTGGTTGAAATATCGGAAGAAATAAGATGATCTTTACAATCCAAAATTACATCTTTGGTATCGTGGATGATTATGCAGCTTTGGCCGGGTTCGGCGTTTAAGTCTTGGGTTAAATTATAGGTACCGGGATTTTTTATTTCTCCGCAAGTTGAAACATTGCCCGGAGTTAAAACTGCCGGGGTATAGTAGCCGTAAGACGGCGGCGGATTATTGGTACAAACTAAAACCGCGCCGCATTTAGTTGTCTGGTTAGCACTAGTAAAATCCCAATGGCAACCAGTTCTAGCTTCCGGATAATCACATACAGCAGGAGTTGGTGTGGCAGATGAGGTGTTATTGGGTTGATTAGAAATTGGCTTATTTGCTCCGGTAACCGAAATAGAAACCAATCTTCTAATAGTTGTAGAAGTTACTCTTTTATATAAAATAAAATTATAAATTTCATCGGTCTTAATTTGAAAATCCGTATACAAACTACCGTTACCGGAAATATTTTTAGATTGCGGTAAAGTTTTACCGTTTAAACGAATTAAACCGGTTGTGCCTTGTGGTAAAGTATAATCCAAACGAACCTTCCAAGCGTCTGACGAAGAATTGTATTCCGTAAACCCATAACCTAAGCAGCCTTCGTTTTGACACAGCGGCTGCATGTAGCCGTAAGCCTGACTGCCTAAAACTTTTCCGGTTGCTTTTTTCATTGGCACAGCGTGCGAATAAAAACTTTCGCCGGAAATTTCGCTATAAGCAACCAAAGTCATGGCGCCGACCGAGCCTGAAGCAAAAACTACCATGGCTAAAGCTAACAATAAGCTAAGCGGCTGGTTAAACGCTTCACCAATTAGAGCAAAAGCTTGCTTGCTAAAACTCTTAGGAACAAGCGCCTGCTTTTTTTTATAAGTATACGGATTCATAAACCTCTTTTTTTCTGGGTAAAATTACCCAATAATCAAAAACTATTTTGGCTTTTGATTATATTTAATTTTTGTTTTTAATAGGCTTGGACTTCTACAATACGGCTGTAGTCTTGTAGCGCCGAATTTACGCTAATTCGAATTTTGTTGGTAGTTACGGCTTGATTAAATTTTACATTTCTTAAAACTTTGTTGTTTCCGGTAACAACCGCCTCTGGCTTAGTTACCCAAGAGCTGCCGTTCCAATACTGAACGTCGAAAGCAGTTATGCCAAAGTTACCAAAAGTTGTGTCTGTTGTTGGAGTTGGCCCGATATAATAATTATCTGCCAAAGTTATAACATTAACCTCGTTAATAGTTTTTTGCCCGCTAAAAGTTATTTCCAACCAATCGGGGTGCTGTCTGTAAGTATTGTCATTCCAGCCTCCGTTATGGCCCCAGGACCCGCCGGTAACATCTCCATCTATTGCTCCTTCCGGTGAATAACCGTTAAAAACACTCGAAGCAGTTGTCCTTCCGCCATTTGCCGAAGCAGCTACATTAATTTTTTGATTATTCTGATTATTAGTATTTAACGACTGTGTGGTAAGTAAATTTTTAGCAGCCGTAATAGCCGGGCCTAAATCGGCAGCGCTTAGTCCTACGTCAGAATAAAACGCTATGCCGCCGCTTGGATTATTATAACCACTTATTATACCCATTTTGCCAAAAATCTGAGCATACTTATAAGCCGGAAGACTACTGTTTTGCATATCGGAAAAATACAAGGGACTTTGAACATCGCCTAAGTTGTAGCCTTTTTTCTCTAAAATTTTGCCTAAAAATACTACAAACTGCCAGCGCAAAATTGCGTCATTTTGGCAAAAAGACCGAACTTGAGTATTTGGGTCATATGAACATCCGCCGGTTATTTGGTTCGCGTACAAAACATTCATTGCGTTAATAGTATCGGCATCTAAATTTGCGGTGTTAGAAAAAACATTTCCGCAACCGCCAGTGCTAGGACAACCTAAAGCTAAACCTTCCACCAAACGCTTAGCTGCCTCTCCCCTGCTTACAGCACCCGAGGGCGTGGTACTGGCTGGCCTGTTACTAATCGCAATGGCAAATGAACTTAAAACATTGCGACCCACATTCGCACCACGACCTAAAATTTTAATTTTATAATTACCATCCACAATTTGCCTGCCGCTTGGATTACTATCTATATTAAACGAATAGTTTCTGGCGGGTTCAGATCCGGCAATTGGTAGCGCATTTATTTGCACACCAATTTGGTAATTTGCGCTGTTGTTAACGTCGCAAACTTCGTTGCCTCTAACATCAGCACATAACAAAATATCCACTGCACCAAAATCTTCAGGCGCCGTGTATTGGACCTGGTAGCTAAGGCTATTGCCTTTATACCAAGGGCTGGACGAAGTGGTATTTAAAATCGCAAAAGGAATTGTTTGAACATTTACATTACCACCCACGGTTCTGTCTGGGGCAATATTTAATTTAAAGTTTCTACTAAATGGCGGAACGGCTGAAGTAGATGCGGTGATTGTAAAACTGTATTCTAAAGCTGCGGTATTGCGCGGAGTTCCGGAAAGTCTCAGGCTATTTCTACTGTCATACGGACAACTGCCGGTAATTCCAACGCAGACATCGCGGTCAAAACGTAGACCTAAGGGTGGGTCTATGTTTGCGTTTATGCTATAAGTTATAACTTGGCCGTTTGCATCAACTTGAGGCATTACACTAAAAATTGCGGAGAATGCTTGCCCTGCAGTTGCTGTTAATTCTTTATTTGCAAGAATATTTGTATTTGTTGGGGTAGAATTTTGACAGTTAGCCGGAACCGAACAAGCCGGATAAACCAGCTGTACACTTCTACCGTTGCAAGTTACTGTGGCCGGAGAACAAGTTTGTGTTTGAGTAATTAAATTGTCCGGAGTTTGAATTACTACAGTACCCAAAGAACGATTGGAAGTCGAGGTTTGATCTTTATAAAAGACAATTGTATATGTTGAATTGGAATTTAAAATATACTCGGTAGTTTTTGTGCCTTGTCCGGGAATATTATATACAATCTCCGCTGATGTTGAATTTAGTTTAAAAATAGCCACCCTGCCTAAGTTCAATAAATTTCTCTCCCAAGAAACAACAAGCGCCCATTTGTTATTCTGGTCATTATAACCAGCATACCTAAAAGATAGGCTCTTAAAATTAGCTCTTCCACCCTCTATATTAGCGCCCGATGTTTTACTTACAATTCTAACTTCTGGTAAATTTGTCGTAGTTTCACCTAATACCTGAGGTGCTTTTTTTAACAAGCTAACATGTTTTTCCGGATAAATAAGCGCTAATCTGGCAGAATCTACGCCTTGAGAAATTTCTGCAGTGGCAACTAACGACATTGTTAGAACTGAACCTGCGAAAAAAACCACCAAAGCTAAACCAATAATGGAATTGATTTCTGCTTTTAGCACCGCGCGCAAAAAAGAACCTGACTTTTGTTCAAAAGCCTGTTTTTTCGCTCTGCGCGAATAAATATAAGGGCTCATAGACCTTGTTTATTTCCGGGTAAACTTTTTTAGTTTTCCCAATAACCAAAAAGCTATTTTGGCTTTTGGTTAAATTTTAATTTTTGTTTCAAAAGTTCGGCTTTTTTAAACTATTTTGGTTTAAATTAGCCAAAAAATATTTTGTATTTATATTATAGCACAAACTATAAAAATTTGCAAGGATTTTTTATTCCCCAGCTACGCGAAAAACTTCTTCTACATCGGTTATGCCTTGTAGAGCTTTTAGAACGCCGTCTTGAGCCATGGTAACCATGCCTTGCTGTATAGCAGCTTTTTTAAATTCGCTCATGGGCGATTGTTTTTGAATTAAATCCTGAATTTTTTCCGTAACTTCTATAGCTTCGTAAATTCCTACCCGTCCTTTATAGCCTAAATTCTTACACTCCTGACAACCCGGACTGTGGTAAAACTGAAAATTTTCCGGTAGCTTAATATTTAATTCTTTAGGCAAAGCATGTAAAATAATTTTTACTCGTTCCATAAGCGTCGGGGAAATAGCATAAGGAATTTTACAAATCTGGCAAATTTTTCTAACCAAACGCTGCGCTATAACACACGACAAAGCAGGTCCAATTACAAAGGGTTTAACCCCCATATTAATTAACCTCGGAATTGCGCCCGATGCGTCATTGGTATGCAAAGTCGACAAAACTAAGTGTCCGGTTAAAGCAGCCTGCATGGCAGTTTCAGCAGTTTCTTGGTCTCTTATTTCCCCTACCATTACAATGTCCGGGTCTTGCCTAAGTATGGCCCTAAGGCCTTTGGCAAAACTAAAATCTACACTATGGTCAATCGGCGTTTGTACAACACCCTCTAATTTATATTCTACCGGGTCTTCCAAAGTAATAATTTTAACCCCGGGCTTATTTAATTCACTAATAAAAGTATAAAGTGAGGTAGTTTTACCGCTACCGGTCGGACCGGTAGTAATTATCATACCGTTTGGTTTTTCCAGCTGTCTATTTAATAATTCCAAAACTTCCGGGCGAAAACCCAAAGCACTGAGTTTTAAATTTACCGAACCCGTACCCAAAAGCCTCATAACAATTTCTTCGCCGTAAGCACTCGGCAAGACTGAAACGCGCACATCAATCGGATTTTGGTTGTGAAAAAAAGTTATTCTGCCGTCTTGCGGAACATTTTCTACATTTAATTTTAAATGTGAAAGTATTTTAATACGCGTAACCAAACTCTTTTGTAAAGTTTTTGAAATATGCACCATGTCCTGCAAAACGCCGTCAACGCGGAACCTTAACTTTACAAAATTTTCCTCCGGCTCAAAATGAATGTCTGAAGCTCCGTAAAAAATTGCCGCTCCAAAAATTATATCTAAAAATTCGCTGGCATTTTTGTGTTTTTGTGTGTCTTCATTTTTTATAGACTCGAGTAGCTCAGAAAAATTTGTTTCCGAATTTATATTTATTGTCTCTAAATGCCTGGTTTCCGGCCTTAAGACTTTGCTAAAAAATTTAACAGTTAAATCAAAACTGGTTTTGGAAATTAAGTATAAAGAAACTTTATTTTTTAAGTTTAGGCTTTGAATTTTTTCCATCAGCCCTGTATTGTAAGGGTCTAGCATGCCTATTCGCAAATCTTCGTTCTCTTTATAAAAAGGTACGGCGCCAAAATTTTCCGCCTCTTGTTTGGTAAAAATTCCCAAAACATTTAAGTCTACCGGAAAGCCTTTTAAGTCAATATACTGCAAACCCAAAGCCGCGGCTTTAGCCTTAGTCTCCTCTTCTTCCATTTTTCTATTTACCTCGCCCAGAGCCCGCTGCAAATCTTGGGGAGTGCTTTGTAAAAAACTATGCTTGCTCATTTTTCTTTTTGTTTCAACTTTTATTGAATATAATTTATTATAGCATTTTGCTGCTGTAATTAAAAACAGCCTTTAACCAAAGGCTGTTTTTAATTACTTGTCTGATTTTTTATAAGCTCTGCCAACTGCTGCTCTAAAACCACCACAGCTGTATCTTTTACTTCAAACTCGCAAACCCAAAATGGGACTAGACCATAAGTGCTTTGGCGAATAGGACTTCCTAAAACTTTTATAAAGCCCTCCGGAGAAACTTCTTGATGCCCTGAAATTATTAAAGAAAAAGTTCTAAATTCTTTCTCGCCTGCCACACAAATTATTTTATAACCATGTATACTTTCCATTAACTCCCTTAAAATACCCGGTAAATTTTCTACTCCGGTACCGGCTTTTTCAAAATCCGAAATCATAAGAATAGTATACATCGCCTTCTCATCTTCTAAGAGCTTAAGCCTGGCTAAACTTCGACCCCACAAACGTAAAAATTCAAGAGTTCTAGTTTTGTAAAAATGCTTAATAACCTCCTGCTGCCTGCCGCCAAGAGCCATGAGCCTGGAAGCCTGTAAAAACACCTTTGGAGTTGTTTGCACTCTTTGAAAACTATTGGTTTGACTAATTATGCCAGCCAAAAGACAAGTAGCAATATCTTCGTCTAAAATTTGCTGTTCATAACTCTCTAGCAATTCAGTTAAAATTTCCGCCACAGAAGTTGCGTTTATATCTACTATGTTTATAGCTCCAAAATATTCATTTCCCGGTTTGTAATCGATGTTAATTTTCGGAGCTTGGAAAAATAAGTCCGGATCACGCTCAAATAAACCACCTAAATCTTCCGGCCCTAAAGCCCCTAAAACAATAACTAAATCAAAAGGCTCAGCTTCATTTTCAAAACTTACATCGCTTTGGTTAAAAGCTTTGGGTAAAGACTTTAAATATATTTTTACACCACCTTCTTCAGTTTGATAACTTAATTCCTCAAGCTTATTTTTGTCAGTTTTTATTGAAATTACAAAGCTTTTTTGTTGTCCAAGATCAGGCTTAATTTCAAAAACTTTAGGTAAAAACCCGGCCTGCTTAGGCAGCTCTCCCTCTGCCGCTACTGAAACTTCTTTTTGAAGTTTTTGCAAAAATAAGCGCAATGCTAAAGACCCGGCAACCATATCGGCTGTGGGGTTTTTAGGCAAAGCTACCAGAATATTCTTCGCTTTGCTAATTGCGTCAAAAAATTGTGAATGCGTATTATTTTCTGCCATATCCGATTATTAATTATTGAGTATACTAAATTTTGCGATAATCGTCAATCTAAGCTAAAATAAAGGAATGAAAAAGCTTTTGAAGTTAAAGTTAAGTGAGATACAACCGGCAGCCAAAGATGTTTTTGCCGAACTTCAGGGCGGAGAAATACTAGCCTTGGTCGGTCCGCTCGGCAGCGGCAAAACCACTTTTAGTCAGCACTTAGGCAAAGCCTTAAAAGTTAAAAGCAAAATCACCAGTCCGACTTTTAGCATTTTAAATGTTCATTTAGGTAAATTAAAAAATAAAAAATCCGTATATTTTTATCATTTAGATTTATACCGCACCAATAGCTTTAAAGAAGTCAAAGCCTTAGGCCTGACTGAATTTTGGGGACAAAAAGACACTCTAACTGTTATTGAATGGGCAGATAAAATTAAAAAATATTTACCCCTTAAAACTCGCTTTATTTATTTCACCCATGAAAAATAAATTTTTATTTTTAATATTTGCTAGCATACTTTTATCACAGGCTGCATCAGCTAAAGCTTTAGAAGCCCCCGGCTTTGTTTTTACCTATGAGGGTCAAAAATACCCCGTAGAAGCAGAGACCCTGGCTTCTTTTAAAGGCCGCTCGGTTAAAGCCCGTAGCAATATATTTTTAAATAATTCTATAACCAAACAGGAATTATTAGCGTCCTATTTTGGACAGCCTGTAAATTCATTCCCCACTCTTTCTTTTTATAATTATAAACCGGAAAAAATTTACCAATTCATTTTAAGCTTGTCTGAAAAAATAAACAAAGAAAAAGTTGAGCCAAAGTTAATTTTAGAAAATAACAGGGCGGTAGATTTTACAGCACCCCAGAATGGCGAAGAACTAAATGCCTCCATAAGTACTTTTAAAGCTTTAGAAGCCCTTGAAAACAATCAAACTTCCTCGGAATTAGTTGTTTTGGAATTAAAACCAACCCAAAACCTAGGAGAAACAAACAACCTAGGAATTACCGAACTTATTGCCAGCGGAAAATCTAACTTTAAAGGCAGTCCAAAAAACCGCAGGCACAATATAAGCGTTGGAGTAGAAAAAATGAAAGGTATTATTGTGGCGCCCAACGAAGAATTTAGTTTTAACAAATACTTAGGCCCGGTGGAAGCCGAGCAAGGTTTTTTACCGGAACTAGTTATTAAAGCCAGCGGGACAGTACCTGAATTAGGCGGCGGTCTTTGCCAGGTTTCTTCCACTACTTTTAGGGCGGCCATGGAAGCTGGCTTGCCCATTACCCAAAGAAGAAACCACGCCTATGCTGTGCAGTACTACTCCCCCCAAGGCACAGACGCGACCATTTACCCTGGAGTAATAGATTTAAAATTTAAAAACAACACTCCTGGCGCAATTCTAGTCTGGCCGCATTTTGAAACGGGTGATAATTTAATTTTTGACTTTTACGGCACAAAAGACAGCCGGTTAGTAACACTAGAAAAACCAAGAGTCTACGACCGTAAACCAGATGGCAGCATGAAAGCTGAGTGGACTAGAATTATAGAAAAAGACGGTGTAACTTCTTCTTCGACTTTTAAATCTATTTACCAATCCCCTGCCCTTTTCCACAAAGAAGAAAAGTTTGTCAGTGCTGTACCAACTCAAGTACCAGCCCCATCTCCAACGCCTTTATCTAACTAAAGATAGTACAAATAGTTTTTTTAGTAGCATATTTTGTCAATTTTATCATTGCATATATGATCACCTCTTCCAATAATGAAATAGAAATAAACGACATTCCGGAAATTTCGCAGCCGGAAGATGTTGTAATTGACATTAATCTTCGCCCGCAAAGTTTTGAAGAGTATATTGGCCAACAGGAAGTAAAAGATAATTTGGGAATTTTACTTACAGCCGCAAAACAAAGAAATGAAAAAGTAGAACATTTACTTTTTTACGGCCCGCCGGGTTTGGGCAAAACCACGCTTGCCAACATTGTGGCTAAAGAAATGGGCAGCAATATAAAAACCACTTCCGGCCCGGCTATAGAACGCGCCGGAGACCTGGCTTCCATACTCACAAACTTAAGCGAAGGCGATGTGTTATTTATAGACGAAATTCATAGGCTAAATAAAGTTGTAGAAGAAGTTTTGTACCCTGCTATGGAGGATTATGTTTTAGACATAGTCCTAGGCAAAGGTCCGGGCGCGCGCAGCATACGAATGGACTTGCCCAAATTTACTTTAATTGGTGCCACCACAAGAATAGGTATGATATCAAGTCCGCTTAGGGACAGGTTTGGCGCGACTTTCCGCCTAGAGTACTATAACGAAGAAGATTTAATAAAAATTATTGACCGAAGTTCAAAAATCTTAAATGCAGAATTGGAAGCAGAAGCGCTTGCTGAACTTGCAAAGCGCTGCCGCTTTACTCCGCGTATTGCCAACCGCCTTTTAAAAAGAGTTAGGGATTTTGCCCAAGTAAACGGCCATGTTAAAATAAACAAAGCAGTTGCTATGCAGGCCTTAGAACTTTTAAGAGTAGACTCTTTGGGTTTAGATAAAAACGATATTCGAATACTGGAAGCACTTATAACTAAATTTAAAGGCCAGCCAGTAGGGCTTTCCACTCTTTCTGCCTCAACCGGGGAAGAGGAAGATACTGTTACCGACTTACACGAACCGTTTTTATTAAGACTTGGGCTCATAACCAAAACCCCGCGCGGCAGAATGGCAACCGAGGCGGCATATAAACATCTCGGCCTCGATATTCCGGCCGGACAGCAAAAAATTCTTTAACAAAAATTTTATATGGACTTTTCCAATTTCAACAACCTTTTAACCGCCGGCGTATATTATGTCTTAGTCGCGATTCTAATTTTCTTTTCAGTTTTTAGTGTTTACATTTTAATTCGCTACGGCAAATCAATTATTCTGTCTGTTATAGGAAGCGTATTGTTCGCGCTTTTGTTTTTAGCTATTTTAAACAACTCTTACAATATTTTACAATCCATAATTTCTTAAACTATGCGCAGGCTTTTTCCCAGCCAATTAGATAACGAGGTTGTTTATTTAGTTGTTCGTCAACACCCGTTTATTTTATTCATCCGCCTAGTTATTTGGGCTTTTTTTGCTTCTGCCTTGGTAGCTTTTCAACACTTTGGCCCACAGAAAATTCCGGGACTATTTGAAGGTACTTTAGGTAAATATATTTCTTTGGCTGAACAAGTTTATTTATTAATTCTTCTACTTGGATTGTTTTTAATTTTAATTATATATTATTTAACCATTCAAATAATTACCGACATTCGAGTGGTGGATGTTGACCAGTCCGGACTTTTTTCCCACACTGTTTCCGAACTTCATATAGACAAAATAGAAGACGTAACCAGTAAAACCACCGGCATATTCGGCACAATTTTTAATTACGGTGATGTCTTTGTCCAAACCGCTGGCACCATTGAACGCTTTGAGTTTGACGACGTGCCCAACCCAGCTGCTATAGAAAAATTAATTTTAGATCTCTACGAACAAAATTCCAACTTTGCCAAAGAAGGCAAAGAAGGACAATAAATTAACCTAATTGTCCTAATTATTCTAAAGCGGTTGTCCATTTAACCCTGCTTGGATAATTAGTTATTGTTATTTGTTTAGAGCGCTTAGTATAATTAGAAATTAGAATAATTTGCTTTATGTACGCATTAATCATGGCCGGTGGCCAAGGTACCCGCCTGTGGCCAGTTTCCCGAACCAAAAGACCAAAACAGCTTTTAAAATTTGTTGGCAATAAAACTTTACTGCAAATGACTTTTGCGCGATTGCGTAAGGGTTTTTCAGTCAAAGACATATTTGTGGCAACCACTAAGGCCTACGCGCCGTTAATAAAAAAACAAGTACCCCAAATTATTTCCAACCAATATTCCATTGAGCCGAGTCTTAAAGACCGAGGACCGGCTATTGCTTTAGCTACTTTAATCATGCACCACCAAAACCCCAAATCGTGTTTTGTGACCTCCTGGTCAGACCACTTTATAAAAGATGAGGCTAATTATTTACAAACCTTAAAAGTCGCGGAAAACTATTTAAATCTGCACCCCAGTACCTTCATTACCATTGGCATTAAACCCACCTACCCACATACCGGCTTTGGCTATATAGAGTGCGGAGAAAAAAAATCAGCTGACGTATATAAAGTTAAAACTTTTACCGAAAAACCGGACATAAAAATCGCAGAAAAATTTATAAAGTCCGGCAAATATTTATGGAACACGGGTTACTTTGTCTGTCACACGGACACCCTGTTAACTTTATACCAAAAACACCAACCGGAAATTTTTAACATCTTACTAAAAATTAAACCTTTCTTAGGCACAAAAAAACAACAGTGGGCTATAGACAAATTTTATCCGGCAATGCCTAAAGTAGATATAGAAAAAGGTTTAATTGAAAAATTAAAAGACGTTACGGTTATACCCGCTACCTTTGACTGGGCAGACATCGGTAGCTGGTCAGTAATTAAAGACGTTTTGTCAAAAGAAGGCGAAAATTTCCACCATGGCCTAGTTGAATCCATTAGCTCTTCTAACACCTTAATTCACAACCACGAAGACAAACTGGTGGCAGCCATTGGTCTTAAAGACTTAATAATTATAAACACCAAAGACGCCTTGCTTATAGCCAATAAACACCACAGCGAACTCATAAAAGACCTGGTCAACAAACTAAAAACCGACACCAAACTAAAAAAATACCTTTAAATAAAAGGTATTTTTTTAATATTGACAAAGCATATGCTTTGTCATATCATATAAATATGAAGCCTTTTGAATGGAATTCGGACAAAAACCTATGGATAAAAACGCTTAGAGGGTTGAATTTTGAAGATGTGGTAAAAGCAATAAACCAAGACAGACTGCTTGATACAATCCCCCACTCTAACCAAAAAAAGTATCCCGGACAAAAAATGTATATTATTCAAATAAATAATTATTGTTGCGTGGTTCCGTTTATTGAAACTAAAGAAAAAATATTTTTAAAAACCATTTATCCCAGCCGACTAGCTACTAAAAAATATCTTAAGAAAGGAAAATAATATATGAGTAAAACAACGGGCTTTGATTACGAACTAGATGACTATGAAAAAGAAATAGAAGCGGGTTTAAAAAAAGAAGGTTTTAAAAGCATTCCAAATGCCAAACAGGAAATGGCGCGGTATAAAAGCTATGCCAAAGCCATGTTAGAAAAAACCAAAAATATAAACATTAGAATTTCCCAACGCGACTTAGACGGTGTAAGGTACCTTGCAGAAAAACAGGGCATTCCCTACCAAACCCTTATAAGCTCGCTCATCCACCAATACTCAAACGGCCGTATAGACTACAATGTTCTGCGGGAACCGGGCAAAACTTATAAAATCAAATAAAAACAGAAAAATAACCCTCGGAATTATACCGGGGGTTATTTTGAAAGTTTAAATATAACAAAGTCATTTATTTTTTCGTTGCGAATTTTGTATTCCGGAGTAAGTAATATATCTAGAAGAACTAAACCGCAAGAATAAAAAAGTTTTCCGTACCAATCTACAGGCCTGTGGTTTTCTATTATTTCGTATACACCTTCCTTTTTTACCTTTCTATAACTATGGTTTTCACAATACGAACGTCCGGAAAAAAATCTAAAGTCTAACTGCGATTCAGGAGTATTGTGGATTTTAGGATTACAAAATCCAATATAAGCTTTGCCTTCTGGTTTTAATAGGCGCTTAATTTGCTTAACAATATTTTGTGCTTCTTCTTCCGAAACAATACACAAAACCAAGTTACAAATAATAACGTCAAAGCTATTATCTGCAAAAGCATTTAAATTACTATAAACGTTTTCCTTACCAATTTTTAAACCTGCTTTTTCAACCATTTCCGGGTTTATGTCAAAGCCCAAAACTTCCGCGCCTAAATTTTTAAGTGCTACCAAAAGTACACCCGGTCCACAGCCATAGTCTAAAACTTTTTTGCCGGCTATGTTGCCCAGCTCACTTAAAAGCGTGTGGTCGTAAGAGGCCAATTTTAAATTTTCAGCCTCAAGCTGGTTAACTACTAAATGCCACTGATCTTCTTGCGCAATAGACGTCTGTTTAATTGTAGAAGTAGCTTGATTCATAAAATTATTTAGAAAGCCACATACTTAAACCTAATAGCAAAGTTGATACGACTAAGTACATATTTATCTCCCTAAATTTGCCGACTGCTGACTTTAAAATTACAAAACTAGCAAAGCCTGCAAACATAGCCTTATCTAGCCCAAAAGTCCAAATTGTCACAGCTATTGTTATTAACACGCTCGCCCATTCTGCCAAGTCATACTGTTTATTTGATTCTTTCCAAGGAAGTAGCGTTAAACCTACAAAGAACAGTGCTCCCGTAGCAGCCAAAGCCGGCACAAAATTAAGTAGCGGAGTTAAAAATAAAAACAAACTCATTAATATAGCACAAACTACAGCCACCAGGCCGGTTCTGCCACCCTCACCTATCCCAACCGCACTTTCTACGTAAGTTATTAAATTAGATGTGCCTAAAGACGCGCCCAAAACCGTACCCGCACCATCTACAATTAAAGCTTCTTTTAATTTAGGTAAGTTGCCTTCTGCGTCGACTATTGGTGTGTTTTGAGTTAATCCAATAAATTTCGCAATACTGCCGTAAAAATCTAAAATAAACAGTATAAGCACAACTGACCAAATTTTTGGACTAAAAATAATTCCCAAATTTAATGCAAATGTACCGGAAAACATTTCGCTAGAAAATTTAATTGGCTCAATGGCATTACTTAAGCCAAATATGTGCGCAAGTACAGATGTGCCAATAATGCTAAGCAAAATTGAACCTCTAACTTTAAAATGTTTTAATGCTCCGGCAAAAACTAACCCCACATAAAATACATAAGATTCCGGTGAAGCAAGTAGCCCCAAACCTTTTAACTTAATTCCGTCATAAAGTAATACACCAGAAACTTTTAATGCGATAAGCATTAAGAAAACCCCGACCGCAGCGGAAAGCCCAAATTTTAATTTGTTAGGAATGGCATTTACCACACCAACTCTTAAGGAAGTAAAACTTAAAAGCACTGTAAACACCCCAGACCAAAACACCGCACCAATTGCCCCTTGCCAGGTAAAGCCTAAAACTCCAACAACCACATAAGCTACATATGCGTTCATTTCTAAACCAGGTGCAACCGCAAAAGGTTTGTTTGCCCAAAGCCCCATAGCTAGCGTTGCAATTACCGAACCAACTACTGTGGCAAAAAATACAGCTGACTTATTCATACCCGCAGCAGAAAGAATAGCCGGGTTAACCACAAAAATATATGACAGAGCTAAAAAGGTAGAAACCCCGGCAAAAATTTCCGTGCGAATATTTGAGCCTAATTTAGTTATTCCAAAAAAGTTACTGATTTTCTTTAACATATAGTTACTATGTAGCGTGCCGATTTATCGGCTTATTATTAAACCTCATTTCAGAAGGCAACTAATTGTCTTCTGAAAAAAGTTCCCGAGTAGCAATGCTGTTTGTAGCCGCTCGGGATCGACAAAAGACTTATCTAGACCAAAAATGCACAACCTCAAACTTATGCCCACGAGTGTCATAGTATGTTCTGGTAGAGCCCTGAACAACGATAAACGTTTCGCCGTTGTCCTTGATTTCTACAGAACCTTTCAGAAGACGCGCACTCAAATCGCGGAATACAGCCTCCTGATTGCTCGACTCTGTTTGTATGGCCGCTAACTCTTGTTTTAGGGACGATATTTTTAACCCCGCAACCCCAACAAGAGCAACAAGCAAAAGCACAAAACAAACAAACCTCTTATCAACTGACATCGAACACTTCCTCCTTTCAGAATAACAAAACATAATATTATAAATAAGACATAATGTCAATAATATTTCGTCAGTTAATTTAACTTTTCTTATATTTTTCCTTATTTAAAAGAATATATTTTGTCGATATTTATATAACAACTGCAAATTGTGTTGTTGACTAATTTTCGTCAATGTGCTATCATATAACTATGATAAACGGCTTACTTAAAACTTTGGGCTTTAATGACAAGGAAACAGAAGTTTACCTGGCTGTTTTAAAGCATGGCAAAATAACCCCCGGCTCTTTGGCTTCGGCGGTTAATTTAAAGCGCACTACGGTTTACAGCATTGCTAAGGAATTAGTAAAAAAAGGCGTAATTGCGGAAGATTTAGGCTCTGCTAACCTATACTTACTAGCAAAGCCTCCTCAAGACTTAGAGAGCTTAATAAAAAAACAGGAAAAAGAACTGGAAGAAAAAAGGTTAGTAGTGAGTAAAGCGGTGGAAGAATTAAAAAACATTAACAAAGCTTCTGCTTATCCTATACCAAAAATTGTTTTTGTTCAGGAAAGTGAAATTGAAAATCATTTATATAAACAAACTCCCAAGTGGGACGAGAGCATATTAAAGCACGGTGGAGCCTCGTATGGTTTCCAAGACCACACCTTTGTTCAATATTACGAAGACTGGATAGATTGGTATTGGGAAACCGGCAGCGACCCTCGAACGGAATGGAGACTTTTAAGTAACAAAATAGCGGAAAAAATAAAAAAGAAAAAATATTCCCGCAGGCAAATACGTTTTTGGCAAGAAAGCCAAAACTTCCAAGCTACCACCTGGATAATGGGCGACTACGTAGCAATGATAGTTACCAACCAACGCCCACACTACTTAGTTGAAATTCACGACGCAACCTTAGCGCACGACCAAAGAGAAGTCTTTAAAGGCATTTGGAAAACACAAATAGAAAACAAAAGCTAAATAGCGCTAACTTATTTGTCTAATGTGTCCTATTAGTCTTATTTTTTACAAACTAAAAACCGCCCAAGCCAGGCGGTTTTTAGTTTAAAATATTTTGAATTATAGACAAACTCGCCAAACTTGCCGTTTCGGCTCTAAGCAGAATGGGGCCTAAGGTTATAAGTTGGCAGCTATGAATGGATTTTAAATTATCAACTTCTGCCGTTGTCAAACCACCTTCCGGACCGATTATAATTGCCGCTGATGTTATTTTATCGAAAACCGATAATTTCATACCACCAATATCGCACAAAAATACTTTTTCAAAGTCTTTTGCCATCTTTTTCACATCTTCCAAACTTTTTAAATATTCTAATCCAGGCGGATGAATTCGGTCAGACTGCTTAGCCGCTTCCCAAAGTATTTTGTTCCAACGTACTGATTTACTAGCAAATTGATCAGCTGACAACTTAGTAGCTGTGTTTTGAGAATTAAATAAAACTATTTTGTACGCGCCCAGTTCCGTGGATTTTTGAAAAATAAAATCTAAAGCTTTTTCGTTTACATAACTTTGAAATAAAGTAATTTTTACTTCGGGCTCCGCGGGGGTTTTAACTTTTTCAACAACTTCCAGTTTTAATTCGTTTCTGCCAATTTCTTTTATTTCAACTTTATACCTTTCTTCGTTTTTTCCTTGCAAATTAAACCTCTCGCCTTTTTTCATTCTGCGCGCAAGCAAAACATGCCTAGCCTCTTCGCCGGACAATTCCAGGATTTGATTTACCGATAATTTTTTGTCTGTTAAAAAATAACTCATAAAAACTAACTCTCAACATTTATTGCAAACACCAAATCCTTCCCCAAAACTTGGTTTAACGCGTATATTATTCTACTGGCCAAAACTTTAATCCTGTAAGCAATGTCTTTGCTTAAACAAGCAACAAACAATACTCCTTTTTTAAAATCCATCGCCCTGGTCTCTTCTGCGCCGTTTTCAAAAAAACCAACAATTATATTTTGCCAGTGCTTTAAAATCTGATACCTTGCCAGTGCTAAATCAAGTTTATAAGCCTTACTGGTTTTAGTTAAAACCTTATCTATTTTTGTAAAATTTTTATAGTTAGACATTTTGTTTTAAGTTTATTTTTTACACCTCTTCGACTGCCGGACTTAATGTAACATGCTGAGCCGGCATTTCCAGCGGATGAGTCGTGGTAATAAAGGTTTGAAATTTTCCTTGTAAATATTTAAGCAAAAAAGTCCTGCGTGTGTCGTCCAGCTCTGAAAGCACGTCATCTAAAAGTAAAATGGGCTTATCGTTTCCCCGACTAAGGAATTCAAGTTCTAAAATTTTTAAAGACAAAATTTGGCTTCTCAGCTCTCCTCTTGAAGAAAATGGAGGCAAAAGCAAACCTTCGCTTTTTAAAGTAAAATCGTCTTTGTGCGGACCAACCAAACAAGAAGCCGAAAGAAGTTCTTTTGAGCGATAATTTTTAAGTTTTAAACTTATTTCATTTTTTATTTCTTCCACTGTTTCCCCGGGCAACGTTTCGTAAACCACTTCAACCGGCCTATGAAAACCAGAAATTGAACTATAAATTTCGGCAATGCTTGTGTTTAAAAAGTTAACAAATTGTTTTCTTTCAAAAATAATTTGAGAGCCAATTTCTGCAAGCTGTTCGTCCCAAACATCCAAACCAGAAACCTGTGCACGACCGGCTTTTATATCTTGCAAGAGCCTGCTTTTTTGAAACAAAATTCTTTTGTATTCACCAATAACTTCTAAATAAGCGTGGCTCTTTTGTGACAACACCATGTTAAAATATTTTCTTCTTGCGTCCGGGGTTTTGCTAAACAAATCCACATCTGTTGGATCAAAAATAACTACACTTATAAAATTCTGAGCTTCTTTTCTTTTTTTCTTAACACCATCCAATAAAAAATTTGCGTAAATCTTTTCTCTTCTTTCTAAGAAGATTTGCAGAGTATGCAATTGCCCTTCTTTTTCGGTTTGAATTTTTATATCAATTTGATTTGAATCTTTTAAAAAAATAAACTCGTTGTCGTCCCTAAAAGACTTAAACAAAGAAGCAAAATAAACCGACTCCAGTAAATTTGTCTTACCCACAGCATTTGGTCCAGATATAACTACAACATCACTTGTTACATCTAAATTTAGACTTGGATAATTTCTAAAGTTTTTTATTTGAATATTGGTAATTTTCATATGAGCGATCCGAACTTACGAACACATCCCCGCCTGCACTTGCCTGCGGCTTCGAGCCCTGGCGGGCAGGCGAATGTTCCGAATTTGAACCATTCGGATAAAATGAGAATTGTTCGTGCTGATATATTAATTTTTAATAGGCATGACTAAGTACAAATAACCATTGTCACTGACAGGAAAAAACACAGCAGGAGAACTATCGTTAATTAATTTAATTTCTATTTTTTCCCCCTCCACAACCTGTAGGGCCTCCAAAATATATTTATAATTTAACATAACGGTTCCGGCTTGCCCGCTAATTTCAGACGGCACCTCAACAACACTTTTTCCTAAATCCCCGTTTTCCGCAGTTAACACCAAACTGTTTTTTTCTGGCAAATAATTAAACTGCACACTGTTACTATTTTGACTAAAAATAGCGGCAGCCTTTAGCGCGTTAACCAAACCGGTTTTTAAAGTAACAATTGTTGTTAAAAATTCAGAAGGGATTATTTCTTTGTAGTCAGGAAACTGTCCTTCTACAAGCCTGCTCACCAACAAAGTTTCGTTAAAAGCAAAAGCTATTTGGGTTTCTGTTACCACCACACCAACAACACCCTTGTAGCCACCGCATAACCTTGAAATTTCGGAGGCGGTTTTATGCGGAATTATAACCATCTTTTCGTCTTCGTTTTGATCTTCAAGGTTTAATTTTCTTTCTGCCAGCCTATACCTGTCGGTTGCTGCGGTTTTTAAAGTTTTTTGACCTAACACCATCAACACACCACTAATTTCTGGTTGGGTTTGGTTTGTTGATGTGGCAAAAATTACTGAATCCAAAGCTTTTTTTAAGTTTTCTGACATAATCTTGTAACCACCGCCGGTTTCTACTTGTGGTATTAAAGGAAATTCTTCTGCAGGCAAAGTTTTTATGCTGGTGTGATAGTTTTCTGTTTCAACCTCTAAAACACCTTGTTTACTCAAAAGTGAAATATTTTTATTTGGCAAACTATTAACCAAATCTATTGCTGTTTTGGCGTTTAATGTAAACTCCCCTTCTTCTTCAACCTTACATCTAATTAGTGTTGTTATTGCTATTTCTAAGTTGGTAGAAGATATTTTTAACATCCCGTTATCTGTCTTTAGTAAAAAATTATTTAATATGGGAAGTGTGTTGTTAGGAGAAATTATTTTTCCAACAATCCCTAAGCCAGATTTTAGATTTTCTTGAGTGCAAACTATTTTCATATATAATTTAATTAATATAAAGAAGTAATAATATTAATAAGGGTTGTTGATTTGTGGATTAAGGAAAATACTTAGTAAATAACAGTAATTGTTTATTTTTTTGTTGTGCACAAGTTGGTTGGTAATAAGTTAATAAAAATAATTTCTTCAATTATTTTTATTAACTTATTTATATAAACAGTTTATCCAGAATTAAATCCACTTCTTGTTTAAACTCCGGTTTTTCTTGTAAAAGACCCTGCATTTTTTCTACTGCATGCATTACCGTGGTGTGGTCACGCCCGCCAAAAAAATCACCAATGGAAGGAAAGGAGCTGTCTAGCTGTTTTCTGATAATATACATTGCAATTTGTCTGGGTTTTACAAATTCTTTTTTCCTTGATTGTTTAATTAGGTCTTCTAGCGTGATGTTATAAAATTCTGCCACAAGCTCCGCGACTTTTTTTGCTGATGTGACTCTTTTTTTAATACCAATAATGCTGGTTAATATATTTTTAGCTTCTTCTAAAAACAATCCCCTGTTTTGCATTTGTTGGTATACAGCAAGTTTGTTTAAAGCGCCTTCTAGTTCTCTTACGTTGTTTT
Organism: uncultured Candidatus Saccharibacteria bacterium; assembly: GCA_964453265.1. Lineage (GTDB taxonomy): Bacteria > Patescibacteriota > Doudnabacteria > UBA920 > UBA920 > CAYVNU01. The sequence goes on from CAYVNU010000003.1 coordinate 53,307, forward strand.
GTATATTTTCGGCCAGATAAAAAAGTATGGGTTCGTCAATTCGGACGCCGCGTTTCTCCATTTTGTTTCTAAGTATGGCCATGCGGGTTTCTAGGTCGGGAGCCTGGATGTCCGCGACCATTCCCCACTCAAATCGTGAGATTAATCTTTGTTCTACAGCCGCTATTTCTTTTGGTGCGCGGTCAGATGTAATAATAATTTGTTTGCCCTTATCCCTTATTTCATTAAAAGTATGAAAAAATTCTTCTTGCGTTCCTTCTTTGCCTGAAATAAACTGAATATCGTCTACCATTAAAACGTCAACTTCTCTATAACGCTTTTTAAACTCCTCGGTACGTTTTTGTTTTATTGAGTCTATGTAGTCATTGGTAAATTTTTCACTACTAACGTAAAGAATTTTGCAACGAGGGTTGCTTGCAAGCATTTTATGTCCAACAGCTTGCATTAAATGAGTCTTACCTAAACCTACTCCACCATAGATAAATAAAGGATTATATTGGGTTCCTGGGGTTTTTGCGACGGCATGGCTCGCAGCATGAGCCAACTCGTTATTTTTTCCAGTTATAAAGGTTTCAAAAGTGTATTTTGGGTTTAGTCCTGATGTTGGAATTGTTTGATTATTTTCCAATCCTTCAAATTTTCCGGATTTTTTTTGACTTGATTGATTTTTTGCGGAGTTGTTAGAATTTTGCGCAGTACTTGACCCTATTTGGTATTTTATTTCCTTTACTTCGGGCGCTAATGACTTTAAGGCCTTAAGAATTTCGGGTTGATATTTGCTGCTAATCCAGTTTTTATGAAACATGTCAGGTGTGTGGATTAAAATAAAATCCTGTCCCCGTTCTGCAATTCCAGTGCTTTTAAACCAGGTATTAAAATTTGCTTTGCTTAAAGATATTTCTAAATGTCCGAGTATGGCTTGCCAAAGCTGCTGATTGTTCATTTGTTTTGATTGTCTTAGTTATTATTCCTAGAGAAATTTATGGTTGTGTCTATGTTGAAGATTGGAAAAGGTTGTAATCTGCCTTTTTTGTCTACGTAAGTACTATTTTAACAGGCAGTTATCAACATGTAAAACCTATAAAAAACGGCTTATATAAAGGGTAAATAAATTCATCTGTTAATATGGTGTGGATATTTTGTGTTAAAAATTTAGGCTTCTGATAGGGTTGACTTTTGCACGACTTTTTTAGTATAATATTCTAAGAATTAACAATCCAAAAAGACTCTCAATTAAATTACTGTTCATAAAATACTGTTTGTAAATGTGGCAGCTGTTTTAATTAAGTGTAGTCTTTAGGGCTATTTAGGGAAAACATGAAAAGAACTTATCAACCAAAAGTTGCAAGAAGAAAAAAAAGACATGGTTTTTTAAAACGCATGTCCAGTAAAACCGGCCGTAACGTTTTGGCCAGGCGCAGGGCTAAGGGTAGGAAAAAGTTGTCGGTTTAGTAAGTAATATTTTTACAAATTATGTTTGCAAAAAAAAACCGTCTATCCAAAACTAGGGACGTTCAGGCTGTCTTTGCGGGTGGACGAGTTTTTTTTAACCCTTATTTTAGCTTAAAAGCTAAGAAAAATGGGGTAATTCCAAGATTTACGGTTGTAGTTTCAACCAAGGTTTCAAAAAAAGCTGTTCATAGAAACAGAATTAAAAGGGTTATTCGGGAATTTTTAAAATTAAAAACTACCTTAATTTTTCCGGCTGATTATGTGGTTATTGTAAAGCCTGCCATGACAAAACTTTCCGAAAAATTAGCAATAGACAGCTTGGAAAATTTAATGCTTAAAGCCCGTATTTTGTAAAATATGAAAATTTTAAATTTTTTTGTAAGTTTGCCCAAGTATTTTGCGGTTTCGGTGATTAGGCTTTATCAAGTTTTGCTTTCTCCTGATCACAGCTGGCTAAGGTATAAATACCCTTATGGTTTTTGTTCTTACTATCCGTCCTGTAGTGAATATTCAAAGCAGGCAATAACTGATTTTGGCTTATTTAAAGGCTTTTTATTAAGTATTGTTAGAATTATTAAGTGTAATCCCTTGTCTCTTCCATCAGTGGATTTGGTACCAAAAAAATTAACTAAAAAAATATGTTTTTAAATTTATATAATGAAGTAATTTATCGCCCACTTTTAAATTTACTAGTGTTTTTTTATAAAGTGATTCCAGGACATGATATTGGAATTGTTATTATTTTGTTAACCTTGTTAATTCGTTTGCTTCTGGCCCCAAGTTTTCACAAGTCGCTTAAAAGTCAAAAAGCAATGAATGACTTACAGCCAAAGCTAAATGATTTAAGAGAAAAACATAAAGACGATAAAGAAGGTCAAGCTAAGGCCATGATGGCTTTATACAAAGAACATCAGGTAAACCCTCTTTCGTCATGCCTGCCTTTGCTTGTTCAATTGCCAATTTTAATTGCTCTCTATCAGGTATTTAGCAAAGCTTTGGCTAATCACCTAACTGGTTTGTATGGTTTCGTAAATTTTACGGGTACAATTAATCCAAAATTTTTGGGACTCATTGATTTATCTAAGCATGCCGGACAGACTACGGCCGGAATAGTTTTGGCGGTTATAGCTGGAGCTGCGCAGTTCTGGCAGTCTAAAATGATGTTGCCGCAAGCCAGTAGTCAAGATGCAACAACTAAAGCTATGCAAATGCAAACAACTTATGTTTTGCCTATTATTAGTATTGTGATTGCTTTAAAGCTCCCTGCCGGGCTTCCTTTGTATTGGATAGTTACAACACTTTTTGCAATAGGTCAACAGTATTATATTCACAGAAAGCCAGCGCAAGTTGTTACAAATAACCAATAATATATTTTTGTTATCGAGAATTGTAAAATACCAACACAATGACCAATTATGAAAAAATTGAACAGGTAAAAAAAGTAATATTAGAGCTTTTAAGTGAAGCTGGTTTTTCTGCGACTGTTGAATTTGAAGAAAGTATAACCAAGGGGTTAGTTTTTAACATTCTTTCCCAGGAATCCTATATGTTAATTGGGAAACAAGGTAACACACTTCATGCCTTACAAATTTTAATTCAGGCATTGGTTTTCAAAAAATTTAGTGGACAAGAGCCGATGTGGTTTAGCATAGATGTGGATGATTACAAAAGAAAACGTGAGTGGTATTTAAAAGAAACCGCTAAAACCGCGGCGGATAAATTAAAAAAAACCGGAAGGGCTCAGGGTCTTGAACCTATGCCGGCATATGAGCGCCGTTTTATTCATTCTTTCCTACAAGAAAGTGAGTCCGATATATTTTCTGAAAGCGACGGGCAAGAGCCGTACCGCAGAATAATTTTACGCTTAAAGAAATAATTAAAACCCTTCCACACTGGAAGGGTTTTAAAATATAGCTAAAATAATCCAGAAGACAAGCGCTAGGTCGTTTTTAAAGTAGGGGTTGTCTATTTGACCTTGCGCTAGTAGTGCTATTAAGAATAGTGCGACAGAAAGTTTAAAAATATTTTTACGGTCAATTAATCCGCGGTATATTAAAAGACTTATTAGCCCTATAAAACCTATTAGTCCTATTACTCCCGTTTCAACCCACAAATCCAAAAAAATATTGTGTGGGAAGTTGTGATCAGGTAAAGTTTGGTCGCTAATTAAACTTCTATATTCTTTTGCATACCCACCAAGACCTAAACCGAATAACGGCGATTGTTTAATTGCTTTTATTCCACTTTCCCAAAGAACAATACGTGACAAAGCTGACTTTTCTCCTTTAAAAGGAGCGGTTATTCTACTGCTTAAACTGGCGCTGGAATAAAAAATTATAACTAAAAAAAATGCTGCCCCAGCAAGGGCAAATTTAATTTTTTTGTTGCCCGATAAAATAAAATAAACAACCCCAGCTGTTAAGATTCCTAGTAGCCCGGAACGGGAAAGTGAAAGTAATAACCCAAGTAGCCCTAAAAACCATAAGCATAAAAATAAATTTTGCAATTTCTTTCTTTCCGGACTTTGTTTGTCAGGTGACAAAAGGTCAGGTATTAAAAAACTTAAAATTGGCGTTACCCAAAGAGCGAAAAAATTAGGGTGGACAAAAAAACTTACCGCTCTTTTTTGTTCAATGTCATTGCCGGCAAAAAGTTGCGATAAGCCAAGGCCAAAAAAATATTGGATTACGGCAATAAGGCCGGCCAGGCCGAGCAGTAAATAGCAATAAGTTACGAGCCTATGCTTTGCTGAAGAATTATTTTTAAAAATGAATCGAGCAATATAGTAAGTAATAATTGGCTGAAAAAATATTACTAAAAATTCTCCAAAATTTTTTCTACCCAGCCCGCCTATATAAAAACTAATTATTCCACTTAAGGAGAAAATCCAAATAAATATATTTTCTTTTGAAATGGTAATTAAACTAGATAGGAAATTTTTTGTTTGATGATTTTTTATTAAATAACCAATAAATAAAATCCATACAAAAAAAAGCCAAATAATAAGAAAATTTGCTGGGATTTGGAATAATTTAAAAGTTATACTGTAAGTAGGAGCTAAAATAAAACTAAGCAGAATTAAATATTCCATAATTAGTTAGAATTATTAACAGGTCCAAAATTTACATTTACGCTTGTGTCTGCGCTTTTACCTAAAACATCCACTGCTTTAACGGCAATGGTGTGTGGGCCAGCAGAATATTTATTATAGATGCTAAAAAAATATGGTTGGCTTGCAAGGCTTGCAACAACACTTCCGTCTATGTAAACATCAACTCGAGAAATTGAATTTTTCCCCGCAGCTGAAACATTTATATTAAAAGGTGAGGAGAGTATATTGGAATCTTCTAAAGGTTCTAGAATGCTAACGCTGGGATTTTCTGAATTGTTGTCCGGCGGCAGGGGTTGCCCCAGACCTTGTGGGTATTTATAACCGTTTGCAAGAGCCCAGGCAATTACGGCGTTTTCCCATGCAGGCAGCTCTGGTTTTTCACTATGGAGCACTGTAAGTTTTTCATAAATAATTTGATTTGGTGGAGTTAAATTGGTGGCAGGTTGGTTGGTAAACGAATCTATTGCTGCTACTTGGTGTACAGTGTCTGTTTCTGTGGGTACGGAATAATCGGCAAAAATCTCGTCTTTGGTAGAAGGTGTATTGGTACTCGGCAGTTTACCGGAAAGCTCGTCGACAGTAATATGTTTAATTCCAATAGGTTGAAAAAAATCTTCAGCCGGTTTGTCTTTTAAAGCTTTTTCCATGAACTCGTGCCAGATGGGCGCGGCGACCAAAACTCCGTCAGCTCCTTTTTTTAAATAGGTTCCGTCATTGTTGCCTGTCCAAACCCCTGCGGCTAAAGAAGGGGTAAAACCCAAAGTCCATCCGTCGTGCCACTTTTGAGTTGTGCCGGTTTTTGCCGCGACTTTTCTCCCTGGTAAAATTAACGGGGAGTTAGAACCAAAAACGTAAGTTCTTGCCGCATTATCTGTCATAATGCTGGTTAGTAAAAAAACTGCCTGCGGGTCTAAAACTGTTTGCGGGTTTTCTTTGTATTCTTCTAAAATTTTACCGGCTGAATCTTCTATTTTTAGAATGGCGGTTTTTTCGTTTTTTACTCCTCCATTGGCAAGTGTGGAGTAAGCGGCTACGTGGTCGAGAAGTCTTACTTCACAACCCCCCAATACCAATGAAAGTCCGCAGTCGGAAAGCGGGCTGGTTATGCCTAGGTTGCGAGCGGTTTGTACCGCGTTATCTACCCCGACTAGTGCTAAAGTTTTTACAGCGGGTATGTTTAAAGAGCCGGCTAAGGCTGAGCGCATGGAAATCGGCCCTCTTTCTTTGCCGTCGTAATCTTGGGGTATGTAGTCTTTGTCTCCGTATTTGCCAAAGTTTGTTGTAACGTCCAGTAACATTGTGGCGGGCGCGTATTTAAAGTCTTTGCCAAAAGCGGTTACGTAAACGTAAGGTTTAAAACTGCTGCCTGGTTGGCGTTCGGAAATTGCCACGTTTACATTAGGTTCAAATAGGCAGTTTTTGCCCGGGGTACAGCCTTCAGGCTGGGATGTGCCAAAGTAGTCTTTACTGCCGACTAAGGCTAAAATTTGGCCCGTTTTTGGGTCTATGGCAACTAGACTGGCATTGTTGGCATTGTATTTTTTCCCGTTTTTTTCAACGCCGGTTTTTACGGCTTCTTCAGCAATTTTTTGTAAGGCCGGATCTAATGTCGTATAAACTTTTAACCCGCCTTCTTGCAAGGTTTTTTCTCCGAATTTTTGGGCCAAGTAATCTTGCACCATAAAAACAAAATGTGGTGCGGTAATTGCTGTTCTGGTTTTAGTAAATTCAACTTTTTCTTCTTTGGCTTTTTTTTCTTGTTCAGCGTTAATGTAACCTTGTTCGCGCATTAAAGAAAGTATATGGTCTTTTCTGCCGTCTAAAATTTTACGATTCGGACCAAGTGGGTTATAGCGGCTGGGTGACTGGGGTAAAGCGGCTAAATAGGCGCTTTGCGCTAAGGTTAAATCTTTAGCATCTTTATTAAAATAACTTTGTGCCGCGGCTTCAATGCCATAAGCATTTCTGCCGTAGGGAATTTCATTTAAATAAAGTTTTAAAATATCATTTTTAGAAAATTTTGCTTCAAGGCTCAAAGACAAAATAGCTTCGCGGATTTTACGGTCAAAGCTTTTGTCGTTATTTAAAATAGCATTTTTTACAAATTGCTGGGTTAGAGTGCTACCGCCGCCGCCGGAAGGGCCTAAGTTTACAGCATACCGAAATATAGAACGGAAGATTCCTTTAAAATATAGTCCGTGGTGGTTGTAAAAATCTTTATCTTCAATGGCTATGGTGGCGTGTTGTAAGTCGGGAGAAATTTGATCTAAGTTTACCAGCGTGCGTTTTGCTTCTCCATGAATTTCATAAAGCAGACTGTTGTCGCGCGCGTAAATTTTTGTGCTTTCTGCAACTTTTCTTTCCAGCAGTTTGTTTGGGTCAGGCAGGTCTTTGGCATAATAGGCAAAAGTCAGGGCAATAAAAATTAGGCCAACCGCGAATATTCGAAAAAACCAAGTTAAAAGATTTTTTCTTTTCCAGTTAAATTTAAAAGACAATCTCTTTTTTAAAGAGCTCTTATTGTCCTTGTTTTTATAGTTATATATGCGCATAGGCTAATTATAGCGATTTTTCCGAGTTTATAAAAGGTGTTATAATTAGCAGGTAATTATCTATAAATATATAAAATATGAGTCAAATAGAAGAAATTTTAACTAGGGGTGTTGAGGAAGTTATAGACAAGGCGCATTTGGAAAGTCTTTTAAAGGGCAAAAAGAAGTTGCGGATTAAACTTGGTATAGACCCTACTTCCCCTAACATTCACATTGGTAGGGCTGTGGTTTTGTGGAAACTTAGAGCTTTTCAGGAGCTGGGGCATAAAGTGGTTTTTATAGTGGGTGATTTTACAGGCCTAATTGGCGACACTTCAGACAAAGAGTCAGAGCGGCCTATGTTAGATGAAAAAACTATTAAAGCAAATTTAAAAAGTTATTTTGCACAGGCAGCTAAAATTATAGACCCGAAAAAAGCCGAAATGCATTATAACTCCAAGTGGCTTAAGAAACTTGGTTTTGCGGAAATAGGTAAACTGGCAGACTTGTTTAGTCTGCATGAATTTGAAGCCAGAGAAAATATTGCCCTAAGGCTTAAGGCAGGTAAAAGAGTTTCTTTGCGCGAACTCCTCTACCCTCTTATGCAAGGCTATGACAGCGTGGCTGTTAAGGCCGATGTAGAACTTGGTGGCACGGACCAAAGGTTTAACTTGCTCGCTGGAAGAACCATTCAGCCGTTTTACAAGCAGCCGGCTCAAAATATTTTAATGACTGTTTTAATGGAAGGCACGGACGGACGTAAAATGTCTTCTTCGTGGGGCAATACTGTAAATATATCCGAAGAGCCAAATAATATGTTTGGGAAAATAATGTCTATTCCAGACAGTTTAATAAAAAAATATTTTACTTTAGCCACGCGCGCTCCTTTGCAAGAAATAGATGAAATTTTAAAACTGCCTAATCCACGCGACCAGAAATTAAAACTCGCAGAAGAAATTACCAAACTTTACCACGGCGAGAAAAAAGCTTTGGCTGCCAAAGAAGCATTTATAAACCAGTTTTCTAAAGGCGAATTGCCGGAGGAAATAGAAACAAAAAAAATAAAAATTGGTAGCTATAAACTTTCTGAATTAATGGTTTTAACCGGACAGGTTGCTAGTAAATCGGAAGCGCGTAGACTCATAGAACAAAATGGCGTAAAGGTTAATCAGCAAACTAGTAGCGATGTAGAACTTGTGCTAGACGGACAAAAAGAATATTTGCTGCAAGTAGGAAAAAGAAAATTTGTAAAAATAAAGTAATTGGGACTTACGTAGACAGGTAAATAATAGAGTTCGATCCTTCGGCATGCTCAGGGCAGGCTTTTATGGAGAACCTATTATTTACCTAAAATAAAAAATATCTTCTCCACAAGGTCGAAGTATATTTTTTAGAGTAAAGATATTACTTGCTTTAGTTTGGTAAATTAAAACCCCCCTGTCGAATGACAAGGGGGTTTTAAAATTTTGCTTAAACTATTTCTTCAGAAGGGCTTTCGGTGCCTGTTTCTTCTTTGTCTTCGTCTGTTGTTTGGGTGTCGTCGCTGGCACTTCCAGCATCCGGCATATTTGCCGGAGGAACATCTTCGTAAAACATATTTTTCCCTTTCTTCCTTTCTCCTAAAAAGTGAAAGGATGTTAAAGTAGAATTAGTATATCAGCGGATTTTTTTTATGTCCAGGTGTTTTGTAAAAAAGTGGCCGGCAGACATGGCAATGGCAACCGCATCTGCGGCATCATCGGGTTTGGGCGGACTTTTTAATTTAAAAGTTTTTTGAATAATGTACTGCACTTGTTTTTTTTCCGCTTTGCCATATCCGCAAATAAAGTTTTTTACTTGGAGCGGGGTAAATTCATAAATCGGAATTTTATGTTTTTCACAAATGTATAAAATCACTCCCCGAGCTTGGCTTACGCTCATTACTGTTTTTTGATTGGTGGTAAAAAAAAGTTTTTCTATTCCGACTGCTTCGGGCTTATATTTTGCGATTATTTCGGATGCATCGTCCGCCAAAATTTTTAACCGCTCTGCGTCAGAAAGTTTTTTGTCCGTAGCAATTACCCCAAAATCAACCAACACAGGTTGGTTTTTTCCGCCATAGGCGGATCCGCCCAAATACCCTTTAGGGTTTTTGGCGGAGTTTATTTCAATAATTCCGTAGCCCGTTGTGGCAGTGCCGGGGTCAATGCCGAGAATAATCATTTTTTTTAAAATTTATTACTACCACTGGTTCATTATTGTAATTAGGATATAATTTGCTCCAAATGAATGAGGTGTTAGTGGGTGTTATCCCTCTTCCAAACTTGCTTACGTCTTTGGTTTGGTCTTTCAGATCTTTGAAATTTTTATATGTTTCGATAGCGATAATTATTACTTCAGCCTGCCCTATCGAGCATTCAAATATTATTTTTTCACCTGGTATAGGTAGAGAAACAAAATCTGCTAAAGGCCTAGCCTCAGCTGTTTTATTTCCCGATAATATTTGTTCAAAAAATTCTTTTTTTACAAATATTTTTCGTGGTTCTTCAGTTTTTATTTCAAGAGTTTCCATTATAAGTTTGCTGAAGTATGAACTGCAATAACGTCCTCATCCTTCTCCAGCTCCGCAAATAACGCGTCTACCTTTGGCTTCTGCTCTTCGGTTAAGTCTACGCCCTGCGAAGATTCTTTAATAACATCGGCGCGGGCGATTTTCGCTCCCGCTTTTAGCAAAGATTCTTTTATTTTTTGCAAGTCTAAAGGTTTGGTATACACCTCTAAACCTTCTTGGCTTTCTCTTACGTCGTCTGCACCTGCGTCAATAGCCTTTAACTCAATCTCCGATAAGTCATCGCGGTCACGCTCAACTAAAATTTGTCCTTTGGTAGAAAATTGCCAGGCTACACTATTTTGCGCCCCTATGCTGCCGCCGTGCTCGGAAAATATGTGGCGAATGTTTTGAAAAGTTCTATTGGTGTTGTCTGTGGCGCATTCAACTAAAAATGCTGTGCCAAAAGGGCCGTAGCCTTCGTAAACAACTTCGGTTATGCTGCCCGCTCCCCCGCCCGTTGCGGCTTTTATGGCCCTTTCTATGTTGTCATTCGGCATGCCTTGGTCTTTGGCATAGTCTACGGCGCTTTTAAGTTTAAAATTCACGCCAGGGTCGCCACTACCGCCGCCCTCTTTAACGGCAATGGAAATTTTTTTCCCTAACTTTGAATACAAAAGTCCGCGCTTTTGATCAAGCACACCTTTGGTTCTTTTAATTTGTGACCACTTACTATGTCCGGACATCTTCAGATAAATTTTTAGTTTTTTCCCCAATCTTTAATTTAGCGAGACTATCACTTACGGTGTCATGACTGACTTTAATATAATAGTCTTCAGCATCAACAATAACATGCATGCCTACATCTAAGATCATTACTTTTTTTTCACCGGTTTTTGTATTTATAATTAAAAACCAAGTATCCAAAGGATGCGTTTCTGAAATGCTTAGTGCAATACCGTTTTTTTCGGCTAATACCAAATCTTTTTCTATGGTCTCACGGATTATATTTATACTTTCTGGGTCATATTCATATTCTTCAGAATTACTTAAATCAAATATTTCAAACCCGTCTTTAGAAATGTCAGAAATTAATAAAGACTTAATCCCCTGTCTATCCTCCATAAGTCTTACAGTATTTGGTAAGTTAAATTTATGTTCACCTTTAGGAATTAAACCGTTTATTTTTTTTAACGCCATCATTTTACTGAAGTTTTTTTCAACTTGTTCATTTACATTTTTTATGATCTCGGGTTTACTTTCTTCCCAAGTAGGTTTACGTGGCACATAAATTCCTGGGTCTTCTAAAGGCTCGTCCTCACTATTTTTTAACATTTGGAAAGTAGAAACTATAGCATTATCTTTTCGTATAAAACTCTGTGTTAAGGTTCTAGTTTTACTTCCAACACTAACAATTACGTCAACAGATCTTACTATGGACTCTACTCCTCCTTTTAGTTCTTCCTGACCTTTTTCCTTTTCTTCTTCGGAAATAAAAGCTTGGCTTTGGCTAAAACCTTGGTCGGGGTTTTGTTTATAAATCTTGCTCATTTAAATGATATTAATATTGTCAGTTCCCCTTTAATAGCCGCGCGGTCTTTTAGTTGGTGCATTACTTCGTCCGGATTGCCGCGAATAAATTCTTCATGTATTTTGGTTAGTTCGCGCGCTACCACAACTTGTGAATTTGGAAAGGCGTTGGAAATATAGGAAAGAGTTTTTAAAATTCTTTCCGGTGACTCGTAAAAAATTGCTGTGGCTTCAGCGCTTGCTGCAGCTTCCAGTGCCCCAACTGCTTTGGCTGCGGTTTTTTGTAAAAAACCTAAAAACATAAATTTGTCGGTAGGTAGGCCGGAAGCAGAGAGTGCAACAATAGCCGCACTGGCGCCAGGAATTGGCACTACACTTACATTTTGTGCCACGCATTCCCGAACCAGTCTAAAGCCTGGGTCAGAAATTCCAGGCGTGCCTGCGTCGGTAATTAAGCACCCGTTTTCTTTAATTAACCTTCGTGATAACTCTTTAAGCACTTGTTGTTCGTTGTGCTCCGCAAACTGAACAATTTCTTTGTCTTTTAAGAAATTTTTAATCTTGATCGAACCCAAATGTATTTGAGCGGAAACTAAAGAATTCCTTGATTGTCCCATCCCGAGTGCATCCGAGGGATCGCTTTGTTCTTCAGGGTTAAGGGATTCCTCACTGGCGTTCGGAATGGTTGCAGGACTAAGTCCGTCAATATACTGCAATAATCTCTTGCTATACCCTGGGTTTTCGGCAATTATAAAATCGCACAATTTTAAAGTTTTAATTGCGCGCAAAGTAATATCTCCTAAATTTCCAATTGGGGTTGCTACGACATACAACATAGTATAATTGACAAGAATTAAAAGATTTAAATGAATGACAAGATTTAAGACAACTTGCCCGGGTGATTTTTAATAGCGGTATTGCGTGAAGCCGTCATAATAGCTGTTATTTCGTCAGCCTCTTTTAACAAATCTTCAACAAAAGATAGTTCTACAATTTCTGAAGCGATTAATAATTCAAGCCAGCCTAAAGTTTCGTCAGATTCTTCAACCACCGTACCCATTTTAGAAATAAAGTCTTTAGGAGACTTGCATCTGCATGCTGCGCGGTAGTTACTAAAAACACTGGTTCCTGAGCGCATTATTTGGTCACCAATTTTTTTGCCTGTATTTCCGTGGTTCTTTTCTAGGTATTGTGCAAGTTTTATTATACTAACCGCAAACTTTTTTGTTCTGGCTTTTAATTCGTTGGGATTCATAATCATTTAAATCATTTAAATCTTGTCATTCTTTTAAATCTATCTATTCGTCTTTGTTTTCCAGTCCAAACATTTCTTCTATTAGGGCGTACTCGTTGCGTAGGCGTTCCCTGTATTCATTTAGTTCCCACTTTTCATCACCTGTGGCTTCTTGGTATTTGTCCTCAGTTTGTTCAAGTTCGTCGTTTATAACTTCCATGCGCGCGTAAGCTTCATCTTCTGTTTGAGGCGCTTCTAAAACCCAGTCTTGATATGAAAGACCTAAACGGTCTTCGTATTTTTCTTCAAATAAATCTCTAACTTTTTCTTCGTCTAACATATGTATGTGTTGTTTGGTTAATGCTTTATATATATTAGCGCAAAATATAAAAATTAAAAACCCCTTGTTTGGCACCTAAGCCGTCGGGCATAAAAGGTGCTAAAGGGGTTTTTAGGAAAAGCCTAAAGAAGAGTAAAAGTTATGCGCAAACCGCATAACCAAAAGTCCAGAAAATTAGGACATTAATGGCGCGTTAAGCGCTGAAATTCAATTTTATTAAATTGTATTTTAATTTTTGTTTCGTTCTCCAAAAAAGGAGAAGAAATAGCTTTTCTATATATATTATAGCACAGCTAAATTTTTTTTGCAAGCCGCGAACTTGTTATTGTGAGTTTTGTGTTCAAAGAGGAAAAGAATAAATTGCTTTGACCACACTAACAATGACGGGGTTTCTTACAGCGTTGTAATTGGTCTGCTTTGGGTAATATAAAATTTTCCTTTTTCAAAAGCCCATTCAATATCTTGCGGTTGTTTGTAGTGCTGTTCAATTTTTTTGCAAATTTTTGCAAGTTCTACAATTTGTTTTCCGGAAAGTTTTTGCTTGCCGCCTTCTTTTGTAGAAAGTCTTTTATTTATGTTACCTTTTTCAGTTTTTACAATTTTCATATTTTGCTCAGAAATATTTATGTTCAAAATAGAAAAATCTTTTTTGTCTATTATGTAGGTGTCAGGGGTTATAAGTCCCCCGACTATAGCTTCGCCCAAACCAAAGCCGCCTTCTATAACCATTTGATTGTAGTTTTTAGTAACCGGATGCACGGTAAAGCAAATGCCGGAAACTTCGCTCTGCACCATTTTTTGAACAACCACGGCTACACTAATACCTCCTCTCCCTTTGGGAGAGGGTTGGGGTGAGGGTTCCTTTTGTTTGGTTGCCTTGTAAAACCCTTTCTCAAACCCGTAAAATATAGCTCTAGGTGTAAATAAAGAAGACCAGCACATTTTAACCTGCTTGATCAGATTTTTTTCAGTAACATTTAGGTAAGTTTCTAACTCCCCTGCCCACGAGGCAGTTTTGCTGTCTTCGGCTGTAGCGGAAGATCTGACAGCAACAAACTTTGCACCAAGTTTTTTATATTCGCCTGATATTTCTTTTTGTAAATTTTCTGGCATCTTTTCCTCTAATATTAGTTTTCGTATTTCGCTACTTGCTTTGTCTATGGAACTTATGTCTTTAGGGTTTACTTTTTTTAAAATCAACTGTATGCCAGCCTTGATTTTAGTTTCTTGTATAAACTTGTCAAAAGCCCCGGCTAAAACTACAAAACCCGGCGGTACGTTTACTCCTGCTTTGCTCATTTCACCCAAAGACGCACCCTTACCTCCGGCAATTTTTACGTCCTTTTTAGAAAGTTGTAAAAAAGTTTTTATGTTCATAAAAATTATTTAATTTTCCTCACAATCCCCTTGTTAGCATCTACTTCAACCATGTCTCCATCCTTAAAAACTTTGGTAGCGATTTTAGTGCCGATTATGCAAGGAACGCCGAGTTCTCGCGAAACTATGGCTGCGTGGGAAGTTATACCACCCATATCAGAAATTATTGCCGAGCATTTTTTTAGCGCAGGCATTAAATCGGCAGTTGTGGTGTGAGATACAAGAATACAGCCCTTAAAGGCCTTTTTAAAGTCTTGGCCTGGGTTTATTATTACAGCCTTGCCTTGCACTATACCGGGGTAGGCAACCTGTCCTTTAATTTGTGAAATCTTATTGTTGTTAAAGTTTATAATTTTTTTATATATTATTCCCCACTCTTTTTTGCTTAAATTAAAAGCATTGCCATTAAAAAAAATAGTTCCCGAAACAGGGGTATATTTTACACCAGGGAAGATTCGTTTATGTGAACACAAATATAAAAATTGTTTAAAATTCAAATTTAAAATTTCAACTACCGGTAAATTTAGTTGTTTGGAAAGTTTTTTTGCCAATATTTCTAAAGTTTTTTTATAATCCAAATAGCAATGGTATCTGATTTTTTTTGCTTTCAAAACTGATTGGGCAAATTCAAAATATCTGGATGCAGATTTGGAAATTTTATATTTTTGAAAAAAACTTTGATTATGATCAAGTTTAGTTAAGTGAGAAAAAATTAAATTCACACTAGATTTTATACTGTGTTTTTTTATATGATGTTCAATTAAACTTTTTAAATAATTACTTAGCCAGGCATTATCAAATTCAATAACGTTTATAGCTTGTCCGGTAAAAGCAATTTTTATGAAAAGCTTGTGCCATTTTTTCAGAAGTGCCAAAGACTCAGCGGGGTTCTTAGAAATAATGAGCTTATTTAGTTGGTATAATTTTCCAATAAGCTTTTTCTCTTTTGTATAAATGTTTTTAAAGTAGTTTAAATTTTTAATTAGTTTTGTAAAAATAATCTTTTTGTTTTGCAAAAAATTTTTTCTTTCAAAACAAGTAAAGGCGGTTTGGTTGTTGTACAAAATAGCCGAGTCCAAGAAGTGTCCAGTGACATTCTTTGTTTTTTTTGCCCGGTCCGCAACAAAATCCCAAAGTACTAATTTTGGAAAATTTTTATATTCTTCAAGTAAAAACCAGTTTTTATTTAGTATTTTTTTTGGCAACATAAAAGTTATCTAAACCCAGTCAAAGCTTATTTTTGCCAAGTCATTAAAAGTGACGGTTTTTTTAATTTTTTCCTGAGCGGGCACATATTTGGAAGAAAAGTAGTCATACATATCTGCCGTGCCTACGGCCAAGACATCCGCGTATTTCATATCAAACACTTTATTTAAATGTTCTGCAGTTAATGGGCCGTCACAAAAAATATCATGGGCATATAAGGCTTTTAATTGTCCTTCGTATCGTCGAAAGAAGATCGCCAAACCCGCAACTAGGCCAGCCGTGTCAATTTCGTTAAGCGCTGTTAATTCGTTTTCAAAATCAGAGTTTTTTAGAGTTTTTTGCCAAGCTTCTTTAAATAAGCTTAAATATACCGCAGAGCCAAAACCTGTGAGCGGCTTAACACCCGTATAAAAATTAAGTACGGAAAATATTGTAAACAGGCTTGGATAGATTTCTTTTTTATTCAGAAGCTCAATAATTGTTTGTGGTTCTAACTTTATTTTGTTATTTTTAAATTGTGGGTGCTGTGGCACTAAGTAGCCATTTTCAAGATAAAGCCTAATTGATCTAGGCTCTCCCGGATACTTCATCCAAAAGAAATGAGTGCCTTTGGTTTCACTTTCTCGCCAAGCTACAACATTACCGCGGAAATTATTTAGAACTTTTTCTCTAAAATTGGAATCAAATAAAGCGGCTGTGACAAAATTATTTTCCCGCAAAAGGGTGGTTAATACTTCGGTAATTAATTCTTCTTGAGTAACATACAAAAGTTCTGGTAAGTTTTGTCTTAAGGACTCTTCAAATAATAATGGCCAGGTATTTTTTATAATAACCGTGATTTGGTCTATGTAGTTTTGGCATTTTGAAAAATCCAAACCAGTAATAATTTTTTCGTGTGCATTTAAGAAGTTTTGTTCTGTTAAATTGAATTCATGCCAGCGGTGAGATGTTTTTAATCTTTTAGTAAAATCAAATTTGCGTTTGGGTATATAGTAAGAGCTGTATTCGCGCTCTCTTACACTAAATAAAGGCACTCTTTTGCCGTGCAAACAAAATCCGCTTTTAGAAAAATAATTATTGGGTGGCACGTCGCCGCTTGAAATTACCACAATCGCATCTTGTTTTTTTGGTTGAATAAATTTGCCCACACTACTAATAATGTTAGCTGAAAGCAAGAATGGGTGGCTTAATACTTGATGATGGTCAGCAATATTAAAGGAGAGATTTTGAGGCAAATTGATATTTAATTCTGCCTGGGAATTTGACCCAAATAAATTGTTTAATTTTGTCAGAAGTGTGGATTTAATCAGCGTCTGCCTTTTTTGGTATATGGCAGGAGTTTTGAAATTTTTTAGTTGTTCAGAAAATTCTTTTAGGCTTAATTTAAGGTCAAAAAAAGGCTCAAATAAAGGCACGTATTTTTTTATTTGTGCTATAATTTCCTTTTTTTCGTTTAAAATTAGCCTGTTATTTTGTATCATATGGAGTTCGCTTAAGTGTTAATATTATAGCAAATAAAGGGAACTTATTCAGTTGTTTGATTGTATGGGAATTTTGTTAATAAATTTTATTTTTGAAAAAGTTGTTTAATACTCAATTTAATTCTTTTATGTTCAGTTGAGGTCGTATGCCTACTTTTAGTCTGCTCATTGCGCGTTTTAAGCAGTGCTCGGTTAATATGAAAGAAGCTATGTTGGATAACTATTAATCAACCTAGACTAATCCCCACTCGCAGTACAAGCGGGCAGAAGGCGTCCATTACGGACGTTTGTGTTCTTTTCAAGGACACATTTACTTCTGCCTGCTTTTTGTTTGGAAAATTATTTGTTATTTTGTTATTTTGTTATAATGCTTATAACAAAAATTAACGGCCGTTAGAAAGTGTTATATGGGTAAAAGTAAAAAGCAGTTGACTTTAACCAGTCAGTTATTGTTACATTTATATTTGGCGGGTGAAGCTTTAAGGCCGATATTTTCTTTTTATGAATTAAGAAAGCTGGCGCTTTTTGGCAGTCGCGCCAGTTTTAATACCACTGTGTACCGGTTGTATAAGCGCGGCTGGATAAAAATGGTGGACAAGGACGCGCAAAAGTTTATTAAATTAACCGGCAAAGGCGAGCTGGAAGCTTTGGTGGCAAAAGCTAAAATGCCTGTGCCGGAAATATGGGATAAAAAGTGGCGGATGATAATTTTTGATATTCCGGAAGACACAAAAGAAAAACATCATTTACTGCGCGACTTGCTAAAGCACAATGATTTTTATAAATTGCAGGCCAGTGTTTATATAAATCCGTATCCGTTAAACAGAGAGGCGATTAAGTATTTAAAAGAAACCCGATTAAATCAGTTTATTCGCATTATTAAAGTTGAGGAAATGGATAACGACACAGATTTAAAAAAGCATTTTAATTTAAAGTAGCAAAATAGAAGAATACAAAATATTTATATAACACTTTGTAACGGCCGTTACAAAGTGTTATAGGCTGAAATTTAGGGAAAGCGGTTTTGGTTTAGTCTGGGACCTTGAATTACGAAACTTAAAAATAGTTCGGTTTAACCACTCCGATCCCGCCAGGGTGGGAGAGGAGCCTCTTATTTAGGCGATTCTTCTCCGCCAGCCGGCGGATCTGAATGGTTTCGTAATTCAAGGTCCTAGGAGGGTATTTTTACTTTGGTTTGGGTAGATTTTTAGTATTGATACTTTTAGTTATATTTTATATAATATGTAAGTTAATTACGGGCGTGTAGCTCAGCTGGTAGAGCAATCGTCTTATACACGATCGGCCCCTGGTTCGAATCCAGGCACGCCCACCACTGCTTCGCCCATAAAGGGCTACGCAGTGTAAGCAGTTCAACAACTTATGTCGTTGCAAAACGATTGAGTACATAATGTCGAAGC
>CAYVNU010000004.1:0-6667 GCA_964453265.1 uncultured Candidatus Saccharibacteria bacterium
TCCGGTCAAAATCCTTACTCCGGCAATAAAACTGTTTACAAAAAAGTTCAACACCTGCCGGCTCAAGAAGGCAGCCTAAACGATTACTTTATAAAAGCAAAAGACTTAGCAAGCAACTCGCCGCAGGAAACTGCGGCTGTCTTTTTAGCCGTGGGCGACATTATGCTAAGTAGGAATGTTGCGCAAAAAATAAAAGATGCGAACAATCCCAATTTACCGTTTTCTAAAATGAATGATGTATTAAAGTCAACTGATTTTAATTTTGGAAATCTGGAATCCCCCATAACCGACTCCCCGGTAGTTGGCGGGCACTCAATGATATTTGGAGCCCCGACATCTACAATTCAAGGCCTTCTCAACTATAACTTTAAAGTTTTAAATTTAGCAAATAACCATGCTTTAGACCAAGGATTAGGTGGCCTTACCCAAACCAGGTGGGCACTAAATCGTGCCGACATAAGATATTTCGGGGTAGGCGATAATTTAAAACAAGCATGGGAGGCGACTTATGTTAACAACAATAACATAAAAATTTGTTTTCTGGGGTCATCTTATTCTTCAATAAACGACAACGGCAAAACAAAAAATAACTTCGTTGCTAGAATTGAGGATGTAAATGGAATGAAATTTGAAATGGCTCAAAGAAGACCGTATTGTGATTTTATTGTAGTTAGTATGCATGCGGGTACAGAATATACGAGAACACCTAATGCTGCGCAAATAAAATTTGCCCATGCTGCTATAGACGCTGGAGCTGACATGGTAATAGGCGCGCATCCGCACTGGGTACAAACCATAGAGCGCTATTGCCCCAGCACTGCATCAGTTGCAGTTCCCTCCCCTTATGAGGGGAGGGTGCCCGAAGGGCGGGAGAGGTTGCAATGCCCCAACCCAAAGTACATATTCTACTCCCTTGGTAACTTTATTTTTGACCAAGAATGGAGCCAGGAGACAAAAGAAGGTCTAACTTTAAAAATTACCTTTAGTAAAATCGGCGGATGTTCGGCTTCTCCCCTTTTAAGGGGAGATGTCCGAAGTAGCAACGAAGGACAGAGAGGTTGTGCTACAGATTTACAAGGCCAAAAAATCCCCGCGACTTTAAAACAAATAGAACTCCTCCCCGTAATAATAGAAAACTACTCCACTCCCCGCCCCGCCACACCCGAAGAAACAAAAAAAATTCTCCAAAAGATTGGAGAAACTGAAGGAATTTTAAAATAATTGGGCGGCGGAAGCTGGGATCTCCGCCGCATATCAGTCATAAGATGGGCCGCCAGAGGCGGCGGTACACGAGGCCGACGCAAGTCAGCCAAAGAACGGTCATCCCAGCCGTTGTTTCGTTCCACCCGCTCAGGCGTACCTGAAAGGCCACGCAGACGGGAAAAATAATACAGAACGGTATGCCGACAGTCAACAACTTCCCCACCTTCCTCTCAATCCTTCTTCCATGCGTGAAAGAGTACTCCGAACGCAATTACGCATCCCCACATCGTCGCTTTCGCCCACGTAGCCGCATATGACGGCCAAATAGCTTCAAGCGAAAAAAGTGGCGCGAGATGACTAGGCGTGTCTTTGATCTGATAGCAAACAACACCGAGACACACCAGTCCCGTGAAAAGCAATGCTAACAAGACGGCTAATTTCATAACTACCTCCTTCATCCTACTAGAGTTTTCAGCTCCGGCCTGCAATTTTTTCTAAGCCAGGACCGAAGATGTAAAAGAAAAGGGCGGCGACCGCCAGCCCAACAACAATCTTCAGAATCATCTTCATAAGAATCAAGATACTCTCTCCCTGTAAAAAAATCAAGTATTATAGTGCGGGTTCTGTAGGCATCTGCAGAGCATAGATTCGTATTTCTGTAGTTATTAGTTTGACAAATAGTAATTAAATCAGTAAAATCACTTTTGTATTCGTTCGTCATTCATAATTCCTAATTCACCCTTCATAATTCTTTCTATGTCTAAGCCATTAATAATTGTCGAATCTCCTACCAAGGCTAAAACCATTAGCCGTTTTTTGGGTGGCGCTTACACAGTTAAAGCGAGCATGGGTCATGTAAGGGATTTACCTAAAAGTAAAATTTCTATAGACGTAAAAAACAACTTTGAACCTGTCTATATAATTCCTCCTAAAGCCAAAGACATTGTTGCGGAACTAAAAAAGGACGCTAAAGGCGCCCCTTCTATAATACTCGCGACTGATGAAGACCGCGAAGGCGAGGCTATTTCGTGGCATCTTGTGCAGGCGCTTGGACTTGGCGACGAAGAACAAATTGCCAAAGGCAAAGAAGATGCGCGCATTAAACGCATAGTTTTCCACGAAATTACTAAATCTGCTATTGAAAACGCGCTTAAGCATCCGCGTGATTTAGACTTAAATTTGGTGGACGCGCAGCAAGCAAGGCGCGTTTTAGACAGACTTGTGGGCTATGAACTCTCCCCTTTCTTATGGAGGAAGATTAGATATGGATTATCCGCAGGCAGAGTACAATCGGTTGCCGTAAGACTGGTTGTTGAACGCGAGCGCGAAATAGAAAAGTTTAAAGCCGAAGAATATTGGTCTATTGAGGCGAGCCTTTCTAAGAAGGACGATGATAAAAAGTTCATCGGTAAACTCCACAAAATTGGCGAAAAGTCTGTTGGTAAAATGGACATTAACAACGAAACCGATGCCAAAAAAATTGTAACCGACTTAAAAGGTGCGGAATATAAAGTTACAGACATTCAACAAAAAGAAGTTAAAAGAAATCCGTCCGCTCCGTTTACAACATCTACTCTACAACAAGAAGCTGCGCGCAAATTAGGTTTTTCTGCTAAGCAAACTATGATGGTTGCCCAGCGTCTTTATGAAGGCGTGGAATTAGGCGCAGAAGGCCATGTTGGTCTTATAACCTATATGCGTACTGACAGTTTAAACTTGGCTGCTTCCGCTCAAACCGCAATTGCGGAATTAATTAAAGAACATTTTGGCAAAGAATATGCTCTTTCTGAGCCAAGGCATTTTACCAACAAAAGTAAAGGCGCACAGGAAGCGCACGAAGCTATTCGTCCGACCGACGTTACAAAAAAACCGGAAGATGTAAAACAATACTTAGACAGAAACCAGTTTAAAGTTTATGAACTTATTTGGAAGCGCACTATTGCCTGCCAAATGACTCCGGCAGTTTTAGAACAAACAGCAGTAGATATTTTAGCTAACACCAATTACACCTTCCGTGCCAATGGGCAAACCATAAAATTTGACGGGTTTATTCGTGCATATACCGAAGGCCAGGACGAAAAAGCTGAAGACGAAATAGAAGGCGTGTTACCGGAATTAAAAGTTGATGAATTATTAAAGCTGCATGAATTACTCCCCCTCCAGCACTTTACGGAACCACCCGGTCGTTATAGCGACGCAACCTTAATTAAAGCCCTAGAAGCTCACGGCGTAGGTCGTCCTTCTACTTACGCGCCTACCTTAACTACTATACAAGAGCGCGGCTACGCTACTAAAGAAGACAAAAAGTACAAGCCAACCGAGGAAGGCTTTTTGGTTAACGATATGTTAGTAGAAAACTTCCCGGAAATTGTCGACATAAACTTTACTTCCCACATTGAAGAAGAGTTTGACTTAATTGCCGAAGGCAAAATAAAGTGGACAGAAGTTATGGAAGAATTCTACGGCCCCTTTAAAAAGCACTTAAAGGAAAAAGAAGAGAGTGTACAAAAAGAAATTATAATTTCCACCACCCCCTGCCCCCACTGCGGTAAAATGATGCACATAAAATTTGGCCGTATGGGCAAATTCCTTGCCTGCCCCGAAGAAGGCAGTAAAGTCACTTTACCGATGCCCGAAGAGGCAGCGCAAATAAAAGCCCTTGAAGAAAAAACCAAAGGCGAAGTATGTCCAATTTGCGGAAAGCTTATGGAAGTAAAACGCGGGCGCTTTGGCTTTTTCCTTGGCTGCCAAGACTACCCAAAATGTAAAGGCATTTCCAAAATTTGGAACAAAACCGGTTTTAAATGCCCTGCCTGCTTGGAATCGGCTGATAGAAAGGACAAACCCGGAGACGTAGTAGAACGTAAAAGCCGCGGCCGCGGCAAACCCTTCTGGGCCTGCAACCTCTTCCCTGCCTGCAACTTCATAATGAACAAAGCCCCGGAAAGCGAAGCTGACCTCAAAGAAGCCCTTCAGCATTGGAAAGACAACCCGCCGAAACCAAAAAAAACATACAAGAAGAAAACTGAATAACTGGAAAGCTTGCCCCGTAACAGAGCAGGCCTTTAGGCCGTAGCGACTGGTACCGGGTAAAATCCGCCGAAACCAAAAAAATTACAAAAAAGTCCGCCAAAAGCTAAAACATTTTGGCGGATCCGGCTCCAGCGGAAAAAAGATCTCGTAATAACTCAAAAGCTCAAAACAATGGGCATCATTGCATTCTGCAATGATGCCCATTGTTTATTCGAGCAATAAAGCCTGTATGTCTTTTCGCTGCTTTATTTGTTCATAGGAATTTTCAACAAACTTTTTGTACTCATCAGAACTTTTAAACATTCCTAAAATTAAATCTTTAGAACATAAAGTTCCTTTCCTTAAACCTAAATAATCCAAATAACTACTCCACGGATAATCGTCAAGTTTTTCTACTAGTCCGGCAATTTTTGGATTTTGATGTATATAAGCCGAAACCCAAGTTAAATAACTATCGTTAGCTACTTTAATTGCCTTATATTGATCTTGAAACAAGTGCCCTACCCTTTCGTGTTTTTTATTAAAAAATTTCGAATAGCCGGTACAAACTTTTTTAAGCAACTCACTAACCGAGGTAGATAAATTCTGAGTGACCAATAAATGAAAATGGTTGGGCATTAAACAATAAGACAACAGTGAAAAGGAGCCGCTTGGCAAAGGTTTACGGCGAGAATTAATAAATTGCGGATACAAGGCTTCCCTCAACCTAAAAATAAAACTTTTTCTGTCATCGTCGTCCAAAAAAATATCCTGCTTATTGTTTCCACGATTATAAATGTGGTAAAAACCACCTTGTCCAAATTGTTTATAATCCCTATGGTTCATAAACATATAATACAATGGGCATCATTGCTTTGCAATGATGCCCATTGTATTTGTATAATGTTTTTTACCTGGGGCGCTATGGAATCTATTTCTTCCTGGGTTTTAAAATTTTGAATATAAATTAAAACCGCGGCGACTATAGCAACCGAAATAACAATAAACAAACTCCAATGAAAATATTTCTTTGGGTTTTTGTCTATAAATTGCGGAAATGGTTTTTTTGTTTCTAACATTTTATTTTTTTAAAAGCTTAGTGATATTAACGCATTCTGAATTTAATTATTTCTTCCAAAAATTTTATTTTGAAACCATACATAATTTACTGCCTCGTACCAGCCCATGAGTTTCGATAAATATCTAATGTGCGCCAATTCGCGAATAAAATAAGCAAAAAATCCTCTAATATACACGCCGTTATAATCTAAAATAGCCCAGCGTCCGCCCAAAGTTACAATAAACCCGTGTTTTAGGACTTTATAAGGGGCCGATTTTTTGTTGAGTAGAATTTGCGGGAAAACCTCGGCTAAATACTCTGCTTGGTCTATAGCATCTTGCGCCGAAGGCACAGCGGTCTTTTTATTTGTGTCTGTTATAAAAGCCGCATCGCCTAGCACAAATACGTTATTGTAGCCGCTGGCTTGCAAATAGTCGCCTGTTATTATCCGGCCCTTTTTATCTAAACTTAATTTTTCCAAAATCGGCAAACTTTTTGCTTTTATACCCACCGCCCAAACTAGGACATCGTGAGAAATTTTTTCTCCATTAGCTAATTCAACAAACTGCTCTGAAATTTTAGAAATTGCGGACGAGAGAGAAACTTTAACTCCCACTTCTTTTAGCCTAAGCAAGCTGTCCTGGCTAAGCCTTTGACTAAAGCCGGCCATTAACTCCCTCGCTGCTTCTATAATTTGTATTTCCACTTTTTGCTCTGGATACTTATATTTCCAGCATAAAATTTTAACAAAATTACTCAATTCCGCGGCAATTTCACAGCCCGTATAGCCTCCTCCAGCTATAACAAACCGTAAATTTTTTTTAGTCATACCCAGGCTTTGACTAAAAAAAGCAAACTCAATTCGATTGCGTAAAATTAAACCATCTTTCAAAGTTTTTAAAGGAAAAGCAAACTCTTTAGCGCCTAAAATGCCATAAGTATCACTCTCTGAACCGGGGCTTAGAACCAAATAATCATAACTTAGAATTCTATTGCCCGCTTTCAAAGTTTTCTGGCTCAAATTAATTTCCGAAGCCTCCGCTTGAATAAACTCAATTCTGTCTTTGCCGATAATTTTATTAATTGGCAAACTAATTGCCCTCTCTAAATCTTCTAAACTTGTAAATTCCTCCTCCGAAGACATGACTTCGTACAAATTAAAAGTAAATAACTGGTACGATCTTTGGTCTATAAGCGTAATTTTATATTCCAAATCCTTGGGAAATTTTTTTGCTAATTTTTTGGCAAATAAAAGTCCCGCATAACCAGCACCCAGTATTACAATATGTTTTTTTGAAGACATTTATTTTTGTTTCTAGAATTATCAGTTAATTAAAGTATAACACAGTAACCATTAAACATATTATCATTTTAACATCCTAACAGAGCCAT
>CAYVNU010000004.1:6767-45991 GCA_964453265.1 uncultured Candidatus Saccharibacteria bacterium
GAAATAAATATTGCGTACAAAGGCACGGCAAAAGTCCAAGCTAAATTAGCAGACTTTGCAATTATAGAAACTATCCAACCTAAAAATGAACCAAATAAAATACCTATTACTCCCCCAATTAGAGTAACCAGCACAGCTTCAATTAAAAATTCTTTTAAAATATCGGAGGGTTTTGCACCTAAAGCTTTTTTAAGTCCAATTTCCGAAGTTCTTTCCGTAACCACCACATACATAATGTTCATAATGCCCACACCCCCTACTATTAAGGAAATGGCTGCAATGGCAATAAGCAAAATAGTAATGCCATTAAAAATGGTGTTAAAGGTACCAAGTGCATCGGCCTGAGTTTGTACGACAAAGTCGTCTTTGTCCGAATTATTTTCATCGGTATTATGATTCCTGCGCAGCACAAATCGAATATCTTCAGCTGTTGCTTCACCTAAATTTGAATCTCTAACCTGTACAACCGCCATAAGCAAGTGATCAATACCCAAAATTTTCTTTTGTCCGGTTCTAAGCGGCAAATAAACAGTATTATCTTCATCCCCACCAAGACCACCCCTTGGTTCATACACACCAATCACAGAAAAATTTATATCACCGATTCTTATGAGTTCGTTTAATGGATCTTGTTGGCCAAATAAATCATTAGCTAAACTACTTCCCAAAATTGCCACCTGGTCAGCTCCGGTGTCTTCTGCTTGAGTGAAAAATCTACCTTCTTTTAATTTGCCTTTGTCTATATCGAACCTAGCAGCGGAAGTTGCATAAAACAAAACGCTCTTTTCCGTACCGCGGTAAGATATGACTTTTTGCCCTACCACCATGCCGTAAGTATTCACTACATTAGGCAATTTTTTTATATCATCTAAATCACGGGTTTTTAAAGTCGTTATCGCTACTGGTGATGCCGCACGGCTTTGATCGGCGCTAGATGCGCCCGCACCTTTATTTTTTGTTGTCGGCGGCACTCTCGTTTGCACAAATAAAGTATTAGTTCCGTAAGCTTCCAGCTGTGAATTTATTAAACTCCTAAAACCCTCTCCCGCGGAAAGAACTAAAATTACCGTACTAATTCCAATAACAATACCAAGAGTCGTCAGTCCGGTGCGAACAGGATTGGCTTTTAGAGCTTTAACAGATTGTGAAAAAGAATTTAACATTTAATTAAATAGGATGAATTTCTTTTATTTTCTTAGAAAATGAAAAGTTTGCTTTTGTGACTTCTAATTTATTTTTTCTTTTCAAAACCCTTACCGACCTGAGCGAGCCTTCGTCTTCAATTCCTACAACCCTAAGATTTAAATATTCTGCGATTGACCCTCCTACCGAATTACCCTTAGCTACAGCCGAACATGCGTCTAAAATCACCACTGCATTTTCAGAAAAAGTATTTTTAAAACCAGATAGGAAGCTTGAATTATCAAAACTTAATGAATTCTCTTTGTTGCCATTATCCTCACCCAATTGTATTTCTTCAGAGCTAGAATGTCCTGAAATAATAGCAAAATCGCACTTTGATGTTTTTGAATATTTTTCAACGCATAATTTAAGAGCTCTTTTTACATCTTGTATGTTTCCACACTCGAAAATTCTTAATACTGCATCACTGCCTAACTGTTGGCTAATATCCTGTAAAAGATTTTGCCATTGGTAGTTATTAAATCCATCTTTATGGTTGTCGCTTTTGGGCTCAGAGCTGCTTATATCTCTAACTGCTGCTAAAACAATTCCGTAAGGCACGCCTGCTTTATTTAAAAAATCATACTGTCTTAATAGAACAGTTTCAGGAAATTTATAAAAATTATAAATATTAAATTCCTCATTTAGAGCCTTGCAAATCCCCGGTTGCTTTTCTTCTAATCTTTGCATTTGCTCAAAATTCCTTTTTGCTATTTTTTTGAAAGGTAGTCCAGTTTCTTCCCAATACTTTAAAAATGAAGGGCTGTCTATTAACTCAACATAAATCCGCTTTTTAAGCGCTGAGGGCTCACTCAGAACTACTTCATTATTTGGAAGAAAACCTTCTGGTTTATTCATATCTCAATGCCTCAATTGGATTAAGTTTACTTGCTTTGTAGGCCGGGTAAAGCCCGAAGACTACTCCGGTAAGTATTGATACACCTACCGCTAAAACTACTGACTTAATAGAAATTACAAACGCCCAGTCGTAACCCAAAGCTTTCATAAGTAAAGAAACTAAATACGAAACAATTATCCCGACTACTATACCAATAACTCCTCCTAAAGAGGTTAAGGTGCCGGCTTCCAGTAAAAATTGGTTTCGTATTGCGCTATTACCCGCGCCCACGGCTTTTCTCAGACCAATTTCCCGAGTGCGCTCTGCTACAGTAACCATCATAATATTTAAAATACCTATACCGCCCACAACTAAAGCAATAGAAGCCATAGCGGTTAAAAACAACTGCAAAGCATTGGTAATAGTAGAAAGCAGAGCAATGGCGTCTGCTAAATTTCTTATAGTATAATCAGCTTGTTCATCTGTTTTAACTCTATGTCTTTCGTTTAAAATTTGTTTTATTTGGTCGCGGGTAGAATTTAAATTGTCCGCGCTGTTTACTTTTATGTTTATCATTTGCAAATAATTTATGCCCAAGAGCTGCTTTTGGCCTATGCCCAGAGGTACAAAAATTTGGTCGTCCTGATTTTGAAACGCCGCGGTGCCCCTGGGCGCAACCACGCCAATAACTCTAAGCGGGATTCCTCCGGGTTCTTTTTGCGAAGAACTTTTTACTTTTATAACCTGTCCAAGCGGACTAACGCCACTTTGTCCGAACAAATCCTCTGCTACGGAAGAACCCAATACGGCTACATTGGCATTACCGCTTTCCTGCTGCTGATCAAAAAAAGTTCCTTCTTTCATAGTAAAGCTAGTCACCTGCGGATAGGTATATTCTGAACCCGTAAAATTAGTGTCTATACTTTGATTTGTCCAAGTTACCGTAGCTGTCCCCCTAACCATTGCATTAATTGCCACTGCATCCGGTACGCGGCCAGTGTCCCTTAAAGCCTGCGCGTCGTCTTTAGTTAAAGTTGTAACTACAATGCCAAAAATTTGCGAGGGCGGTCCTTTTTCATTACTCTTGCCCGGTTGCACGGACAAAAGATTACTTCCCAGTTTTGTAATTTGTCCCAAGACCAAAGACTGCGCGCCTGCTCCAAGCGCGATAATAATAATTACGCCCGCCACGCCAATAACAATGCCGAGAATAGTAAGAAAAGAACGCCCTTTTCTGGCTAAAAGAGTTCGAAACACCAGGCGGATTGTAGAAATAAAATTCATCTGTAGTAATCGCAAATATACAAATTAACACAAATATACAAATTCTTACTTTTGCTCATTATTTGGGCTTAACACTCTTCTGAACTTAACTCCATCTTTTGTAAAATAAAGTATTATTGCAAGTTTGCAACCACCGGCAATTAAATAGGCCTCAACCTGCTTAATATGCACATAACCTAAGTGGGACCTTATTTTTAACTCAACAATAATCTTCTCCTCTACTCTAAAATCTGCGTAATGTTTAGTTAAAATCTTATCGTGGTATTTTAAATTTAAATAAAATTCTCTCTCAAATTTTAATCCCTGCGCTTTTAATTCTTCTGCGTAAGCTGCCTGTATATATTTTTCTGGCATCCCAAAACCTACTGTATTATAAACTTCAAAAGCAGCTCCTACTATTTTATGACTCAATTCTTTGTAAATATACCTGTCTTCCATTTGTATATTTGTCAAAATTTGTATATTTGCGAACCCTACTTTACAAGCACTTTTCCATCTGTCGCAATTGTCCTATTGGTTACCTTATCATCGCTGACTATTTTTCCATCTCTTACCCTAATTATTCTTTTTGCGTGGTTGGCGGTATCCATTTCGTGCGTGACTAAAATTATTGTTCTGCCTTCGTTATTTAATTTTTGTAAAATTTCCATTACAATATTTCCGCTTTTGCTGTCTAAGTTGCCAGTTGGTTCGTCTGCAAAAATAACTGCCGGATCACATACCAAAGCTCTGGCAATTGCCACGCGCTGTTTTTCTCCACCGGAAATTTGGTTTGTAAAAAAATCCAAACGATGCGAAAGTCCGACAGCCTCTA
The DNA here is from genome assembly GCA_964453265.1 of uncultured Candidatus Saccharibacteria bacterium. Taxonomy (GTDB): domain Bacteria; phylum Patescibacteriota; class Doudnabacteria; order UBA920; family UBA920; genus CAYVNU01. The sequence continues at coordinate 10,886 of CAYVNU010000004.1, forward strand.
AAGCTTTTTTTGCAAGCGTGTCATGGTTAGTTTTTTTGCTATATATTAACGGCAGCTTTACGTTGTCTAAAACCGTTGTGCGGGCAAGCAAGTTAAAAGCCTGGAACACAAAACCAATGCGTTCGTTTCTTAGTTCGGCTAAATATTCGTCTTTAAATTCTTTAGTATCCCGCCCTTCAAATAAATACTCTCCTCCGGTATAACGGTCTAGAAAACTAAGTATGTGCATTAAGGTGCTCTTGCCCGAGCCGGACGGACCCATAATTGCCACAAATTCACCCTTTTCTATGTTAAAAGTTACGCCATGAAGCACCGAAGTTACCACGTCTTCATTTACATAGTCCTTTGTTAAATTTTTTACTTCAATAAGAGCCATAAAGCTACAAAATTACCAATTAATACTAATCTACAAATACTTACAGAAATACTACAGATTCTGTAGGCATCTGTAGTGATTTATTGCAGTTTCTGTAGCTTCATTATAGCCTAAAACAAGGCATTTTAAAAGGATTAAGATCAATTAAACTACAAGATGCGTAGTTAATATATTTTGGATAAAAAAAGGCCGGAAGCAAGTACTGCTGCTTCCGGCACTAAGGTAAAAGTTGCCCGCCTTAGTTCGAGCTAAATAAACCAGACGTCGTTTATGAATCCCATAGGGTACCTCCTTTCTTACTCTGTCGGCTCCTTCGGAGCCAGGAAAATGTTCTCAATGTAGCGCGCCGACTTGTGCCGTTCTACGGTATTTATCAGCCACCTAGAGCCTGATAAATCAGGCAACTACACCGAAACCCAAATTCCTCGCTCCGATGGGAGCGAAACCATCATGCCGCTTTTGCTTCACCTGCCCAATTGGCCAACCCAGACGAAATCAAATCATCGATACCTGTGACTTCGTGGTTACAATTGGTGCAGGTCGCGCTGTAGTTTCTACCTCGAGACATTGCCTCGTTGCAACCGCTACAAATGATAGCCTGCTCATTGTAATGAGCGTGATCAACTGAGCAGACTTGGCGCTCTCCTGCTAGAACCAAGGGAGCTTTACAACTTGGACAATTCATGATTTCCTCCTGTCACCATATGGTGACTTTTTCAAATTGTTTGTAACTACTTGCCCGCAAACATCGCAGACAAATAAAAAACCCGGCTTCCGATGAAGCCAGGATTCTTTAGTCAAACTTATGCGTTTAACTTAAAAACTCCAGCCTCATCGGGCGGGTAAAATAAAACCAAAAATTTTGAGTTAAATGCTTCATTGCTATTATTATAGCGAACATAAAAATAACGTCAACCCCACTGCTTGTGAGCGGCGAGGTCAAACAAAATTTTAACTATAAATATCATGGTCTCCTACTGAATGAAAATATACGATGTCTTCTTTACTAAATTCAAAAATTACACGGTTTTTATAGTCTATGGAAAATGCCCAGAAACCTTCTAAATAACCAGAAAGCTTATGAGTTTTAAGACTTGGATGAAAAGGATTTTTTCTAAATAACGGCTCTTTCTTTTCCGCCCTATCTTTAACTTCCGGTGAAAGCTTTTTATACTCCCTTTTAAATTTTGGGGAATAAATAATTTGCATTTTAACGCAATGATTTAAGCGACTTTAAAACCTTACCCTTTTTATTCTTAATATCTTTTCTGCTCTGTTCCAGCTCCAGTCTTAACTGTTTTTGTTTCCAATCCCTAAGCAGCTCACGAAAAAACTCGCTGGTGGTAGCGTAACCGCCCATCTTAACCGCTGTGCTTACTTCATTTTTTAAATCAGTAGGCAAGGAAATATTAACAATAGATCTCATATTATGCATTTTTTAATAGTATATCAGTATTGTAACACAAAGTGTTACAGTGTCAAGCCTCCTATTTTCTTTCCCCAACTGGCACTACTACTTCATAAATCTCCGACATAGCTTTGTCTAAGCTTTCACTCAGAGTCATAGTTTCCGATTTTTTTACAAATTCAGGATAGTAATCTTTACCTATTAACAACAAATCTAAAGCTGTTGGATGCACAACATTCTCCCCTATTTTTAAGCTAGCTAAGCTGCTTTCCGCGAAATTTTTGGTGGGGATATTAGTAATGTTCAATATTACTTCTTGCGATATTTCTAAATCTTTTAGCAAACTTATAAACTTTTCTTTAACTTCTGTAAGCCAAGTTGTTTGCGTAAAACCACCCACACAGGCAAAACCAGTTAAAAGCAAAACCATAAAACATAATGGGCTGGATGGATAAATTTTCCGGCTTTCAATGCTTTTAATTAACTCATTACTATCATCAGCCAGACTTTTTAACGAAACTCTTCTGCCCTTTTCATCTATCCCCCAAAACATAAAAGTGTGTTCGTTACTAAAATACTTTTGCCAAAGTTTCCTACCCTCAGCGGTTAATATAAGTTTTGTGATTATATTATTTTCATCTTCAAAAATATTTTTTATATATTCCAAAACTATACTTTCTAAAGGTAAATAAACAAGCTTTGGCGCGCTTGGAAAAACCTTTTGCCATAAATTAGCGCTTGCCTGGCAGGCTTGAGATGAAAAATTAAAGCCTATTTTTCCATCCACATCCGCCAGTTGGTGGAGAAGGAGCTTTTTCTGGTTAAGGGATTCCTCCTCCTTCGTCCGACTGAGGCGGACTTCGGCGGACGCGTCGGATGCACTCGGAATGGTAAAGTCTAATATATTTAAAATACTTTTAATCTCTTTATTTTTTTTAAATCTTAAAATATCGCTCTCGTTAATTGCCGGCGTAGAAAAAACTGGCAAGGTTTTTAACTTGTCTGGGAAAAAAGAATACCGGTGTAAATTTGCAGAGTCGTCGTGTTTTAAAACCGAACCTGACCAAGAAGTTACATTGTTTAAACTTACGCTTTCTGTGGCAAGACAAATAGCGTACTCCGATGATTTAAAATGCAGCGAATAAATTAAGTCCGCATTTACAAAAATTGGATGCCCCCAAATGCCTAAGTGGTCTATGGTTGAAACTAATGGTTTTGCAGACAACTGCTCTTTTGCTTTACTAGCCATTTCTTTACCGTATAGGCTCTTTAAATAAAATTCGATGATGTTTAAAAACACCTCATTAGATTTTTGTTTTGGCACTTTCCAGGCAGTTTTAACATAGCTTGCCAAAGTTAAATGGCCATATTGGTCTTGAATTTCTTTTAAAACCGGCCTGTGTTTAAAAACCTCTAATTTTAAACTTTGTAAATTATCCATTACTCAATTTTAAAACGGAAGGCTTAGCAATGCAAGCCTTCCGTTTTTTTATAGATTTTAAATTTGAAAATCACAATTACAACTATCTCATACCTTTTGGAGTTACCATTCTTAAGCCTCCGGAAAAATTACCAGTAAGATTACCTAAACAAAAATAATAAGCATAATCGGGATAAACACCCGTAAGTACATCGGGTGTACCACTTGCTACATAATAGTAGGTATTTGAGCCAGTCCCCGGAGGAACAGGTGAAGGATGTGTCAAAACATCACAGGAACCATCGCCTGGCACCGGAGCTTTCGGATACGAAGCAATAAAAGTTGGAACCATATTCTGCGGTACACCAGCAACTGAAGAAGGATATCCTCTGTTATAAGTAAAGAATAACTCTAAAGCCGTGTTCATTTGCGTCATGTCAGAAAGCCTTTTTACATCGCGCGATTTTTGCCTGGCATTAACCAATGCAATTAAAGCCAAAGAAGACAAAAGCGCTATAATAGCCACAACTACTAAAAGTTCAATAAGGGTAAACCCCGCTCCACTTTTCTTTAATGAACGGCTGTTTTCAGTATTTAAATTTATTTTATCTACAAATATAGGAGACGAAAAGCGGGATAAAAAAATTCCAACTTGACTATTCCGCTTAAAAAGCTTATTCATAAAATTTTATTTTTTTCAAAACTATCTCAAAATCTATTTTAGTGAGAAAATTTTGATTTTTGATTTCATCAGTTGTTATTACTTACATATTATACCATATTTTTAATAAGCTGTGGACAAATTGACCTTAGTCCAAACAGACTTGATAAAAAAGCCAATATATTGTAGAATATCAAAGAATCTGATTCAGATTAATCCAGTCAAAAATTGTGTTTTAAAACATCATACAGATTCATAGAAGTCCGGGAACGTAGCTCAGTTGGTAGAGCAGGGGCCTTTTAAGCCACCCCGTCATCCGACAGGGCTGGCCCTATCGAATGATGGGGCATTTGCAAAAACATAAATAAACAATGTATATGTTTTATATATACATATTATTGCAAAATAACAAAAACCTTTATGCTGGCTTTACTGAAAATTTAAAACGCCGATATAAACAACATACTGACGGTTTAAATACTTCGACTAAATACAAAAGACCTTTAAAATTAATCCACTACCAGGCCTATTTATTAAAAACAGATACCGTGAGAAGAGAAAAATTTCTGAAAACTACTGAGTTGCTTAGACAAAAAATAAAAGATATCTTAATGAAAGAGAAAGCCATTAGTCAAAATTCTTAAAAATTTATGGGATGGTAGCTCAGTTGGTAGAGCAGCGGCCTTTTAAGCCGTTTGTCGCGGGTTCGATCCCCGCCCATCCCACCAAAATTAAAAGTCCAAGGCAATAAGTCTTGGACTTTTAATTTTAGTCATTTTCGGAATCCATAAACTAAAAGCCCTATACATTCAGAACTTTTAGAAAAGATTATTTTTTCTTTTTATTCATAGCATCTCTTAACTTTGCCCCGAATGGGTTATCTGCGGGAAAAATTAATGAGGGTTTCGTAGATAAGTTATCGGGCAACCCCTTTTCTTTTTCTACTTTTTGATCCTTAGAAAAAGCTGACAAATTAAATACAGTTCTAATTTCTTCCGCGCTCGGACCATTTCCTTCTATACCATCCCAATCTTTGGACTCATGATATTCCTCATTTTCATATGGAAAATAGTTTCCAATACCTTTTGAATTAGCAAGAGAATATTTTTCAGGCTGTCCGTCTTTAGTGCTTAGCCAATATACTTTCCAGTTTGGATCTTCTATTATTCCTAAAAATTCACCACCTTTTTTACCGAATTCTGTTACCAAAAAACCTTCCAATGGCGAAATGCCAATGGTAGTTACATGCTTACGATACCTGTTCCCCATTCCTTCAAAATTAATACCCACCACGCTCCTGTCACCCGGCAAATACCTTGTCTCGCCGTCAACTTTCAATCCAAATCCTTCGCCAAACTTACGCCCATACTTTTCTAATTTCCCAGGCTCTATATCGCTTAAGTACCAACGGGCGGGGGTGGCGACTATTTCTGTCTCTGCTTCTTTTTGTGGCATAGCTGGGGCTAATACATCAAGCTCTTCACGAGATACTAATTCCCGCTCTATTCGCTGCTTAACTTCAGCATTATAAATTTCTAACTGTCGGGTGTTTTCCCCGAGCAGTTCAACGGAATCATTGCCAATACTGACAGAAGGCACTTCGCCCAAGCTATCTAAATTTACATTTAAATTTTGGGCTTCATGGATTAACTTAACTTGCTCCTCCCGGATTTTTTCCAGTGCTATTGCCGCCGACTCATATATTTCATGGTTATATTTCATTTCTGAAAGCGTCTGACCATCTTCTTTCTCCCACTTTTCTTCAAGTTGCTCCTGCATTTTCTCCCATTGTTTATTATATTTTTCCTCCCACTCTTGGGGCGTTAAATTATACAACCTCTTATCTGAGACAGGCAATTCTATTTTTTTCATGTTTTCTAATTGCCAACGCAAAAATTGTTTTTTTTCTAAAAGCAATTTTATACGAACATCTTCAGCCGTTTCTCCCATAGTTGGTTTAGCAATACTAAAAGTTTTTACACCTTTTGGAGACCAAACCCATTTAGAGCCTTTATGAACACCGGTTGTAAGAAAATAAAAATCACCCTCGGTTTGGTAACCACCACCAGTAAGTCTTTCATCCGTCCTCTTCCCTCTAAGGAATTCTGTATATCTACGTCTTTCTATGCTTATAATTGCTTCTCCCGGCGCTTGTAAGGCAATAATATCATCCCTAATATTTTCCAGTTGTTCTTTCTCCCCGTCATTTTTAGAAAAAGCTTCAAAGCGTTCTTTTGCGATTATTTCCGGGGAAGTTATTTTTTCACGGACAACATTCAGAATCGCTTCTTGAGCTTGTTTAGGCATTAAATCAAATTGTTTTGCCAAATGAGCATGCGGATAGAAAGACGCAACCACACGCGATACTTTAGCGCCTGGTATATTGTCAAAAATAAATTCCGCTGTTACATCTCCATTATTTTCTTCTTTCCATTCACCCGAAGCCGACACTTTCCAATGCCCCGAGTCCATAGCATCGGGCATCCATACTTTTTTTTCGCCATGCGGATATTTTAAAATGAGATAATTATTATTTGAAACTTCCACGCTTGTAGGTTCACCAAATTCTTTAAAAAAATTTTGGTTAAGGACTGATTTCCACCGTATTTGTTTTTCTTGCGCCTCTTTAAATGGCTTATTTGCTTCCTTTATTAACTCATAACCGGGACGTGAATTAGGTTTATTTACACAAACAAGCTTAACTTCTCGAACACCAAAAACCGGTTCTCCTATTGGTTGCTCTTCCCATTTTTCGGGTTCCGCGCAACTATCACATTCCACCCGCTCCGCGGCAAAACCACTTTTTGTTTGAACTAATTTTGCTATGTTTACAGGTTTACTAGCATCAGGCTCTTGTCCGTATTTAGGCCTTATATGCTCACACATTTCATTAACATGACACAAAGCGGTTTTACCTCCGTCTGCTAAAGAAATAATGCCAAAACCTCTGTCCTTAACCCAACGAACGATCATTCCTCTAATTCTAGCTTGTTCAGGATGACTAACTGTCTCTGTGCGATTTTCCTCGGACAGTTTTATGTCTTTATTTATATATTCGCCTGGCATTTAAAAAAATGGTTAAATCTCTATTTAAATAATAGCAAACATTCAAAATAAAACAATAACTTAACCTAAAAGAGGTTTAATAGATTAAGTCAGAGGGTTTAGTAAGGGAAAATTGGTCAGTTTAGTAATTCTTGCTAAAATATGATTAAACTTGGCTATAAAACCAGATAAAAAATTATCCCACTATATAACAAGATAATTTTTTGACAAAATTGCCAAATGTACTAAACTGGTATAAACAATCATTAATATGAAAATATGCCCTGTATAGCTTCTTTGAGGTCAAAAAGAAGGTTCATGGGACATACAAAATCATTAACATTGATATGAATATTTTAGCCTTTGCTAATTTTTTCATCTCAAAGAAATTTTTACCCCGTAGAGTTGACTGGAGACCAAATTCTACCGGGGATAATACCCTGTATGGATAAAAATCAGCGTTATATAGTCATAGCAGTGGCCCTTATTGCCTTAGTTGCCGGTTGGCAACTGTTAAAAAAACCTGCTGAAGTAACTCAAGAAAACCAAACTCAAATTCAAGAAAATTCTTCCGAAGAAACTCAAGAAACAACAACGCCAATAAAAGTTGTAAATTCCACGGAAAAAAATACAGTTTGGACTGGATTACTTAAAGCATCGGACAACCTAAAAAAAGGCAACCTAATGCTGGTGACTACAGACCGCACCGTTTACTTAAAAACCAGCCGAGATTTCTCTGCCCTTCTAAATAAAGAAGTTAATGTTAGCTACGAGGGAGACTTTACCAACTTCGTCCTGGGCAATATAACCTTAAAATAATTTAAACAATCTGCTAAGCAAATATTGCTTAGCAGATTGTTATTTTTCATGCTTTTAGAAACATTTAAAAATTTATGGGACTTTGAACTATTAGACAGCGGCAATGGCTACAGACTAGAACGCTGGGGCCAGGCGGTTTTAGCACGCCCTGACCCGCAAATTATCTGGCCAGCTTCGTTGTCCCAAGCGGAATGGGACAAAGCCACAGCTAAATTTATTGCCGGCAGGGCGGAAGAAAAGGGCAAATGGCAGTTAACCGGTAAAATTCCAAGTCCCTGGATAATTGAAAACCAAGCTACTAAATTTTTACTCAAACTCTCCCCTTTTAAACACACCGGCCTTTTTGCCGAACAAGCCGCGCAATGGGAATGGATGATTAGTAAAATTAAGAATGATGAATTAAGAATAAAGAATGTCGGAGAACAATCCAAATCTAAAATTCTCAATTTATTTGCTTACACCGGAGGAGCGACAATGGTTTTGGCAAAGGCAGGATGCCAAGTAACCCACGTAGATGCTTCTAAGCCCAGCCTAACTTGGGCCAATCAAAACTCCAAACTCAATAACTTACCGGCTGATTCCGTAAGATGGATACTAGATGATTGTGCTAAATTTGTAAAAAGAGAAATAAAAAGAGGGGCTAAATACCAAGGCATAATTATGGATCCGCCGGCCTTTGGCCACTCTCCCGACGGCAAAACCTGGAAATTTAACCAGGATTTACCAGGTCTTTTAGCTGATTGCGTAAAGCTACTTGCCGATGATGCAAAATTCCTAGTCATAAACGGCTATGCCACTAACTCTTCCGCAATTGCATTAAATAATTTACTTGAGGATGCGGCAAAAAATTTAGGCGGAAAAATTGAATTCGGCGAACTGTGTCTTAAACACCCCATTAAAAATCAAGATTCTAACGGGGCAAGAAAAAGTGATCGTTTAATCTCAACCGGCATCTTCGCCCGCTGGACAAATAAATAAGAGCCAAGAAACAAGAAACCAAGAACCAACTAAGGCTCCTGGTTTTTTTGTTTGTTTATAATACTACTAAATATTTTTATAAATTGCTCGCTTTCTCCAATTAACCATTCTTGCTCTTTTATCTGTTGTTCATTTGGCCTAGTTAACCGCAACCAATGTATACTTTCTTTTGCTTCTTTCCTAGAAATTTTTAAGTGTAAATAAAAATCTTTAGAACCTAGCCCCTCATTTGCTTCAATATAATTTGCACCGACAGATCCGCCAGAACGAATTAGCTGTCTACCGTATTCTATATTAGGAATTGTCTTTGGTAGACTTAATACGTAATCAGTTAATCTTTCTGCATATTGGAAAGCGCGCTCTGTTAAATCGTAAATTTTTCCCATTGGTTCTTGATTCTTATATCTTGATTCTTAGTGTTTTGGCTCTAGATACCCAACCACTTTTTCATAAATCTCATCTAAACTCAATTGGCCTTTTATTAAATACTCTTTCACACCTTGGGAAAGCAGCATTTGTTTTAATTCCGGCTTGTCTAAATTAGTTAAAACAACTACCGGAACATTTGCCAGTCTAGTTTGGCTTTTCATATAATCCATAATTCCGCTGCTACCGTCGTCTTTTGTTAAAAGTAAATCTAAAACCACAATCTCCGGCGTAATTCTAGCAAGCAAATCTTTTGCTTCTTCCGGCGTGTTGGCGGAATGCACGTCTAGATCCCAAGTTGAAAAACGCTTTTGCAAAGTGTTGAGTATTAATTTATCGTCGTCAACTAAAAGTATGGTGTGTTTGCTCATAGGTTTAAAAAATTATATTTCGTTGGAATCGCCGACAAATTTACCTAAAAATACCAAATAAACCACCGGCGCGACCAGCCAAATAAAGCTGGCCGGACTTTTTATAAATAAAACTTGAATTAAGCTTGATAAATTTTGTTGTACTCCGGACGGTAGTAGGGTTAAAACAATATTAATTAATAGGCCAATTTGTAAAAAAGAAAAAATCAGACCGAATAGCAAAGAACTTATTTGCCTATTGTCAGCCGAAGTTTTAAATACATAACGTCCAAGTAATAAAAATAGTACTAAAAAAATAGCTACAAACACTGCTAATTGCTGCAAATTCACCAATGCCGAAGGCAATTTACTGGTAATACCTTGGCTTAAAAACGGGGCTTCTAAAACCAAAAGTTTGGCAATATACACGCTAATTAAAATATTCACTACCCTACCCCGTCCGGCCGCAAAGGCGTAAAAAACGCTGGCCAATACCCAGGCAGCCAAAATAAACAAATCCCATGTTGGATTATGCCAGTTAAAGGTTTTAATTAAGTTTAAAAAATTATCCACGATGATTTTAATTGCTTATTTACTATATTATACCACAAAAAAACAACAAACAGTTTGTAAGCTGCTTGCTGTTTTAATTTAAAAATTATTTTTTATATATTTTTTCACCCCAGTACCAGTCGCTATGACCTAAGGGCGGGCTCCGGTACGGGGCAAGCAAGATTTCCTAAAAATTATCCTTTAAACTTTGCCATAAGCTATCATCCACTTCTACTGTCTCTCCCCTTTCCTCTGCCAAATCTTTAAGTAAAGATTTCTCTTTCTTAGAAAGCTTTTGCGGTACGACTACTCTAACTGTGAGCATTAAATCCCCGCGGCTTTTGGAATTTATATGCGGTACGCCTTTGTCCTTTATTTTTAACACGGTTCCGCTTTGTGTGCCATTTGGAATTTTTACTTCTATGTCGCCATCTAGGGTTTTAGTAATAATTTTTGCGCCAAGCGCCGCTTGGGTAAAACTAATAGGTAAATCTTTAAGCAAATTAAAACCATCGCGCACAAAATCCTTGTGAGGTTTTACCCTCACAACTAAATATAAATCTCCTGAGTTTGAGCCCCTGTAACCAGCCTCACCTTCCCCGGCCACACGAATTCTTTGACCATTGTCTATGCCGGCCGGAATTTTAACCATAAGGGTTTTATCTTGCCTTAAAATTCCCCTGCCGCCGCAAGTTTTACAAGGCTTCTCCGGCACCTGCCCCGTACCTTCACAACGGTCGCAAGCCACTGCCGAAGCTACAGCGCCAAAAATAGTTTGTCTGGTGGTTCTAATTTGTCCCTGACCATGACATTTTGGACAAGTATTAATTTTAGTACCCGCTTCCGCGCCACTGCCTTTGCAAGTTTTACAAACATCTTGCTTTTCTAAATTCAAAGTTTTTTCTACTCCAAAAACCGCTTCTTCAAAATTAATAGTCACAGCCATTTCTAAATCTATGCCTTTGTTACGCCGACTAGAAGCCTCCTGCCTGCCACCAAAAAAATCGCTGAAGATATCTCCTAAATCAAAGTCCACTCCGCCCTGGCCAAAACCGCCGGAAAAATCCCAGCCAGAGGCTGGTCCGCCTCCGGTGGAAAAGCCTTCAAATGGATTCCCATTACCACCAAATCCGCTACCATTGCGCTGAGCCTGATCAAAAGTCTGTCCGTAAGTATCGTACTGTTCTCGCTTTTGATTATCTGACAAAACCTGATATGCCTCGTTAACTTCTTTAAACTTATCGGCATTACCCGCGGCTTTGTCTGGATGGTACTCGTGAGCTTTTTTTCTAAATGCGCGTTTTATTTCATCAGCCGATGCGCTTTTTGTAACACCCAAAATGTCGTAAAAATTTTTTGACATGCGAACAAAATTAAGTTAAATATTTAAAAAGAACAATCTTATTCTGTTCTAAAACCAATTTTTTGATCAGGCACAACAGCCAAACTAATAGTCCCAAATTGTTCTTCGTATTTAGAAATATTTTCTAACAATGCCTTAGACAATCTTTTCATATGACTAGGTGAAAGCATAATTCTGGCATTCACAATCCCGGCCGGCGGCAAAACATTCATAAAATCTAAAATAAATTCCTCAGCTGTATGCCCAACCTGGACATGCGTGGAATAAATGCCTTTTAAAACTTCATCGGTAATTTTTACCTGAATTTGCTGGTTTGTGTCTTGATTATTTTCCATCTTATTTTTTTGAAAATTTAATTTTAAGTTTGCTTATTTCTGTTTGTTCAAAACCGCAAAAATCCTGCGGACTTAATTGGCCGTAAAATTCCAAAGCCTTGCCATTTATACCAGCATGCTCGCTCATAATGCAGTTGGTGTTGGAATTATGAACAAGTCCTATTTGATGACCAAACTCATGTAATAAAGTTGAATTGGCATAACTGTTAAAAGCCGATAAATTGTTTTCGGTAAAATCTTTTAAGGCTTTTAAGGAGACAACAATCCCGAATTCTTTATAAGTTTTAGCAAATTCATCATTCGACCTCGGGCTGTAATCGGTAGCTAAAATTACAAATAAATTAGGCTGACCGCTTAAAACATGTCTGCGCTTTTCTCTAACAATCTCTTCTATATCAACTTCTGTTAAACTTTTTTCCGGGATTTTGTCTAAATTAAACAAGCTGACGCTTCTGCCTAAATAATTTTTTATTTTGTCAGAAAAATTATTTAATATTTCGTCGCTAAAACCCGAATTCTCTGGCTGAACAATTTCTACCGAAATTAAATTGCCTCTGGAAAAATATTCCGCCCGCGCATCACCCGCATTATGCAAACCAAAGACTGTGCGTGTAATTGCATATTTGCCTAATTGGAATCTGGCATTTTGGTTAAACTGACTATTCTCATCGCCTCGCACCAAAGAACTTACGTAAACATAGCCTGCGGCCAAAATCACCAAAATTAAAAGGAGGAATGTTTTAAAAGACATATACTTTAAACGACTTTTCCGCCAAGTTGCCAAAATTTTATTTAGACAAATAGCTTTATTGCTAAAAGCAAAATTCTTTTGAGCAATTTTTTTTATTAATCAATCTTCCTTGATTATTTCACTTCTTTGTATTCAGCATCAACCGGGCCTTTGTTTTCCCCGCCTGCCGATGAACTTTCTGAACCAGCTGCAGTATTTGGCTCTTGGCCGTTGGAGCTTGGAGCTTGTCCGGCCGCGCCGGACTCATACATAGCTGCGCCAACTTTTTGAATAGCCTCACTTAAAGCGTCCATAGCTTTTTTAAGCCCTTCTACATCGTCTTTGTCTTTTACTTCCTTAAGCGCTTTAATTTTTTCTTCGACCGCAGTTTTGTCTTCGGGCTTAGCTTTATCACCCACGTCTTTTAAAGTTTTTTCAGACACAGAAATTAAAGTATCGGCCTGGTTGCGCATATCTACAGTTTCTTTGCGTTTTCTGTCTTCGGTCGCGTGCGCTTCAGCTTCCTTTTTCATTCGCTCTACATCTTCTTTAGAAAGATTAGAAGAACCTTGAATGGTAATTTTATTTTCTTTGTTGGTAGCTTTGTCTTTTGCCTTTACCGTAAGTATACCATTAGCGTCTATGTCAAAAGTAACTTCTACTTGCGGAATACCTCTTGGCGCCGGTGGAATACCGTCTAATATAAAATGGCCCAAACTTTTGTTGTCTTTAGCAAATTCGCGTTCGCCCTGAAGGACGTGCACTTCAACGCTGGTTTGATTATCTGCCGCGGTAGAAAAGGTTTGCGACTTAGATGTTGGAATGGTTGTATTTCTATCTATTAATGGCGTTCTAACGCCGCCCAAAGTTTCAAGACCTAAAGTTAATGGGGTAACATCGAGCAGCAAAATTTCTTTGCCTTGTACATCGCCGCCAAGTACGCCGGCCTGTACAGCCGCGCCCTTAGCTACCGCTTCCATTGGGTCAATACCGCCTTCTACGGCTTTACCTACATATTCTTCCACAAATTTCTTTACAGAAGGCATACGAGTCGGTCCGCCAATTAAAATAATTTTGTCTATATTTTGCGGAGTGAGTTTTGCATCCCCTATTGCCTGTTCTACGGGCTTTCTCATTCTTTCTATAAGCGGTTTAACTAATTCTTCCAGCTTAGTGCGAGTAATTTTTAACTGTAAATGTTTAGGGCCACTTGCGTCCGCGGTTATAAATGGCAAGTTAATATCGGTTTCCATTGTTGTGGAAAGTTCAATTTTTGCCTTTTCTGCCGCTTCCCTTACGCGGTTCATAGCCATTTTATCTGAAGTTATATCTACGCCATTTGCAGCTTTAAAATCATTAGTAATGAAATTGATGATCGCGGCATCCATATCTTTACCGCCAAGTTGTGTATCGCCACTTGTTGAAAGCACTTCAAAAGTTGCTTGGCCTTCGTGCTCGCCAAAGTCCATTATGGTTACGTCCAAAGTTCCGCCGCCTAAATCGAATACAAGGATTTTTTGGTCTTTCGCCCCGGTCTTGTCTAGTCCATAGGCAAAAGCCGCGGCTGTGGGCTCGTTTATTACGCGCACAACTTCAAGGCCCGCAATTTCGCCTGCATTTTTAGTCGCTTGCCTTTGGGAGTCGTCAAAATAAGCTGGCACAGTAATAACTGCCTTTTGCACTGGTTGGCCTAAAAAGGTTTCCGCGTCTTTTTTAATTTTCTGTAAAATGAAAGCTGAAATTTGCTCAGGCGTATATTCCTTGCCCGCAATGTTGTACTTAAAGCTAGTGCCCATTTTGCGCTTAGCTTCAAAAATAGTACCTTCCGGGTTAGTTACTGCCTGGCGTCTTGCCGGTTCGCCAACTAAAAGCTGACCTTCTTTTGTAAAAGCTACATAAGAAGGAAAAGCTTTACCGCCTAAACTCGCACCCTCTGCCGCCGGAATAATAACCGGTGTCCCGCCTTCCATAACGCTTGCTGCGCTGTTACTTGTACCTAAATCTATACCAATAATTTTCGCCATATAATTTTCTCCTTATAAAAATTAATTTAACTATATTTTCTTTAATTTAAATTTAACAAGATTACTCAAAGGTCCAAACGCTTTACCAGAAATCTTTTCAAAACCACTACTTAAACTGATCATTTTTAAATCCTCGCCCACTATTATAGCACCATCTTTATGCAGTACTCTTTCAACCGCAAGATTTACTGCTTGTACATAACTATTGTTTTTCGGATTGTCCCGCGGAATTATCGCACTATCTATACCATTAAATAAAATACTTACAGAACGTGGAGGTAATCTTTTTAAAAAACCAAACATGTCTTGATTAACAAGCGCAAACGGAACATTTCTTCCCTCTAAACCCAAATAAACTCCTGCATTGCCTGTTTCTAAATCATTAAAAGATTTTTCTAGTTCCTTAAAATTATAAGGCTCTACTCCAATATAGGCTTTTGCGCCAGTAGCAGCAGCAATTGCATAGCCATTTAAATTATCACCACATCCCAAATCCACAACAATTTGATCTTTAAAATCTGAATAAAACTTTTTTACCTCGGGCTTGCTAGCGATTTCACTTAAATAATTTTTGGAATAACTGCTAAGAAAATTGTTAAATTTGCCTTCTGGTTTATAACCGTCTTCTGGCTTTATATCAGGAATAATTTCTTCAACAGCAAGCCTTTGGGGTTTTAAAAAATCCCCCTGCTCTCTGCTAAAAGTATCTATACTCATAATTACTCTAAATTAAGTCTATACCAATAATTTTTGCCATATGATTTTTCTCCTTTTCCCAAAAATTGTTAAGTTACTTTATAAATCACTCTGACATCCTCACTAATGTAGACACCCAGTCTTTAGATCTTCTCTGAATTTTAGAATGACATAATAGTTATTTTTATGTATTTTTAATTCTATCGACTGCTTCTTTTGCAGTTCCTGCCCATAAAATTCCTAACTGCCCAGCATCGAAAGCCTTTGCATTAGCAATCAAACGCTTTTCAACTAAAGCACTAATAGCTCTTTCTCTTAAACTAGGATCTGTCGTGCTAACGGCTAAAAAACCTGCCCCTCCCGGTCCTATGACCCCTGGCTCTGATAAATAACTGACCACAACGGCAGGAACCTCTAAATATCCCATAGTTCTAGAATAAATAACTGGTGCCGTAGGTCTGTCTTTCACCAATTTTAAAATTTTTACTTCATTTTCAGATTGTGTATTTTCTAAATACCAAGGTTGTTCTGGTAATGCCATAGAATTTATTTTTAAATAATTTTTGCTGCCAGTAATATTTCTTCTTAATAAAAATTAATCTCCGAAATGCCACATTCCATTCATAAATACACCGATAAAAATTAAACCCCAACCTAACCCTAGCCCAACAAAATAAGCAACGATCTTCGTAAACATCTTTTCTGAATCTCGGGGTGATTGTTCCAATAAATATAAAATTGCGGGTAAAATCAATAGCATAATTACAAAAATAATATCCTGTATCAAAATATTTTTGAAAACCATACAAGCTGCTATACCAACAAAATTTATCGCAGTGCTTAATAAAAATATTTTTTTATTGGATAAATTCATACTTATGTTTTACCTGTTAATTTTTTTACTTCTATCTTCGGTTGTAAAAAATTTTTCCCACTCACCACTCTTTTCCCGATCTGTTTTTCTAAAGTTTAAAGGGCTATTTGCCTCTACCTTTCAGTTGTACGATTTTCTCGTACAACTCCTTTCAACCGTACGCTTATTTCGTACATTTCAACTGTCCTCTAAAATTGATCCACTGAGTTTTAGGGATTTTCAACCCGTTACAAATTGTAACGAGTTCAGTTGGTTACAAAATGTCACCTACTGTTTTGTCATCCCGACCGACCAAATATTTTCTTTTGCAGTAAAAATATTTGGGAGTGGAGGGATCCCTTAAATATCGTAACTTGTTGAATTATCAATAGTTAAGGGATTCCTCGACTCGGATGCACTCGCTCGGAATGACACCAAGATATGACAGTTTGTCACGATTTCATTCTTACTACTCACTATAGCGCTTCTATATCCATTTCCTTAAACTGGTTAAGCGTAAGACCTATTACGTTTTTACTTGCAAGGAGTTTTTTTGAGGTAGCAAAATCTTTTAAGTGCGCTTCGTTAAGTCTTACAAAAACATTTCCTTCGCTGTCATCGGTTTTTCGCTTTAAATGCAGTATAATTTTATTTTTATTTAAAGCTTTGCTGACAATGTGGCAATCGTCCCCGTTTAAAGCCTTAATTTTACTGGATTTTTCATCAGACTCCATTATGCTTCCCACTTCAAACATTTCGATTATTTTCATAAAATTCTTTTCTGTTAAACCCGTCATTCGCCCGGCGGAAGGCAATTAGTTAATTATTTTACTTTTATTTACTATTTACTGCTTTTCTACTTACTACATTACAACCCTTTAACTCCCCTCAGATGCATTCGGGTCGCTAAGGATAAAGACTATTATCATTTTTGTTTACTGATAATCACTTGACTTGGCCTAACAACTTTTCCATTTAATTCATAACCGGTCTGTACTTCGTCTACTATTACCCCGTAATCAGCTTCACTTTCCACTTCGCGTATTGCCTCATGGAAATTGGGATCAAACTTTTTCCCTAAGGCTTCTATTTTTTTAACTCCCAAATCACCAAGGGTTTTGTCTAATTGCATTAAAATTCCGTTTATACCCGTCTGCCAATTTTGATACTGCTTCCCAAATTCTGCATTCTTCATTCTAAATTCTTCATTTGCCTCAGGCATATGCTTAAGCGCCTGCCCCAAGGCATCTAAAGTCGGCAAAAGCTTGGTTACGGTTACTTCCCTAGCAAACTCCACTAACTCCTTGTTCTCCGCTTCCTTCCTGCGCTTATAGTTTTCAAAATCTGCGAGCGTCCTTTTCCAGTTGTTGGTAATGGCGTCTAGATCTTTTTGTAAGTCGTCGATGTTTTTTTCATCGCCTGTTGGTTGTTGGTTGTCTTCGTCCATATTTCTAATTTTTAGATTTTGTAATTTTTAAATAATTAACAAATTTTTGAATTTTTTATAAAATTACAAAATTAATAATTCTATCTAATTATGGTCAATAATATTATTGCTGCGCCGCCTCCCAACAGCTTACTAATGTACTCTAACAAACTCATATTCTTTTCATACTTCATACTCTTTGGTCCCACAACGCCTATAACGCCTTTTTTGCCGGACGGTAATTGAAGGCCGCTAACCACCATAGAATAGTCGGAGTTTTTGGAAAGCGTTATTTCTTTGCCAATTTTAGCTTCAGGTCCTTTGCCGGTGTAGTCGGAAATCATTTTTTCCGCGTAGTCGTCTATGTTGTCAAAAAATTCCGCAATTTCTTGCGCGTCTGCTTTGGGTAAATTTGGATTTTCAAGAATGTTGGAAAGCCCTACGGTAGAGACATCATTATCAAAAAGCGCAAAAGAAGCTTGCTGGGAGTGTTCGGAAACAACCTTAGCAAGGCGCCTGCCAATTTCCATGTGCGCCATTTGCAGCTTCATTAACTCTTTTTTTAATTTATCCTGCTCAACTAAAGTTAGTTTTACTTTGTCCATTAACTGGTTTACAAAATACCTAAAACCTTTGTCTGTAGGAACTCTACCGGCCGAAGTATGCGGCTGGGCAATGTAACCTAATTTTTCTAGCTCCTGCATTTCATTCCTTATAGTGGGCGCGGACACGCCAAAAGTGTATTTTTCAACGAGTTCCCTACTACCCACAGGCTGAGCATTCTCGCAGTGCTCCTTAACAATAGCCGCCAGTATTTTCGCCTGCCTCGCCGATAATTGTTGTTCTTCTATTGAAGACATAAATACTTTAAATAAAGCTACTAACTTAACTAGTTACCACGCCCTGTACCGGAGACCAATTTATTGGTCGACTGGTACTGGGGTTATCAGTCTCATTCATATACTGATAATACTATTATCACTCTATCCTGTCAAGTGATAATCCTCCTACGCTAAAGCTTCGGAGGACGAGAATAATATATACAAATGCTTGTTAATTAGATACTCGCCCTACAACTTGTCCACCATAGCTTTAGCGAAGGCGGAAGCCTTGGCGTAGGTAAGTGATAACAAGTTAAGCTTGCCCCGTAGTAAAGCTTTAGCTTTTACTACGGGGTGATAATTTATCATAATTTAATATCCTAATGTAAAGTATACTTGACATTAGGTTTTTAATAAATTATTATTTCTTTATAAGTCTAATTGGCCTGATTCGTCTTATCAGTCCTATAGGAAACAAAAATGTTACAAATTTTATTCGCGTTTTTAGGCGGAATACTAACCATTGCCGCGCCTTGTATTTTGCCTATGCTCCCTATTATTTTAGGTGCAAGCGTCGGACAGACTAACAAACAAAGACCTCTTTTAATAGTCGCGGGCTTTGTAGTTAGTTTTGCGGCCGCCAGCCTTTTGCTTTCGGAACTGGTAATTCATTTAGGATTTTCACCGGATTTAATCCGTCATATTGCAATTGCGGTGTTAAGCATTTTAGCTGTGTTCATGATCTGGCCAAAACCGTTTGAAATTTTAATGAGTAAATTATCGCCGGCAATTAACAAAGCTAGTAACATGGGTCAAGCCCAAAAAGGCAACATGGGCGCGTTAATCTTAGGTCTGGTACTAGGCATTGTTTGGACGCCATGCGCCGGGCCAATTTTAGGCGCCATACTTACTTTAGTTGCCACTCAGGGCACAACCGCAAAAGCCGTGGGCTTAATAATTGCCTATGCGCTTGGCGCGGGTTTACCAATGTTAATAATTGCTTATGGCAGCCAATACATTACTACCAAAGTTAGAAGTATTGCCGCATATTCACTTAGGATCCAGCAGGTGTTTGGGGTTTTAATTTTACTTTTAGTGGCCGCAATGTATTTCCAATACGACACAATTATAGAAAATAAATTAACTGCTTTTTTTCCGCAAAGCGGGCTGGAGGATAGGTTAACCACTAACAATCAATTGATAACTAATAACTCAACTACGGAACAGAGAGCTGATGAATCGGCTAACTACAGCCAAAAAACCATTATGGAAAAAATTAAATTTGAGGATTTTGGTAAAGCCCCGGAATTTTCCGGCATATCAAACTGGCTGAACTCAAAACCGCTGACACTGAAAGATTTAAAAGGCAAAGTTGTGCTTATAGATTTTTGGACATACTCATGCATAAACTGCATTCGCACCCTCCCCTATGTAACCAAGTGGTACGACACATATAAAGACAAAGGCTTTGTAGTAATTGGTGTGCACACACCGGAATTTGCGTTTGAAAAAGTTACTTCAAATGTTGAAACTGCCATAAAGCGCTTTAACATAAACTATCCTGTAGCCCAAGACAATGACTTTGCAACCTGGAACGCATACAACAACCAATACTGGCCAGCCGAATACTTAATAGACCAAAACGGAGAAATTGTTTACGAACATTTTGGCGAAGGCAATTACGACCATACGGAGAACGCAATTAGACAGCTGCTTGGTGTAGACCAACCGACTAACAATAACAATAATCATAACGATAACTTAAACAAAGTCGGCTCCCCTGAAATGTATTTTGAACTGCCTAGATTGCAAAACTTAAGCCCAGAACAAAAACCAAGTTTAAATGATTTTAGTTATCAGCTTCCACTAAAATTACCTCTAAACACCTTCGCTTTGGAAGGCTTATGGAAATTCGATAATGAAAAAGCTATTTCAGCAGGCCCAGGAAAAATTCGTCTACACTTTAAATCCGGAAAACTTTTTATGGTCGCAGCCTCAGAAAAAGAAATGACAGTAAAAATTAAGGTTGACGACAAACCACAGCCCAATGTAAAAATTCAAATGTCACAGCTCTACCCCCTATTTGATTCTCAAGACTATTCGGAGCATACTATAGATATAGAAATCCCGGACGCAGGCTTTGAAGCGTTTACGTTTACATTCGGTTAAATAGCATTTAGTAGGTAGTAAGTAGCGTTTAGCCAAGCCGGGCTACCTACTACCTACTACTAACTATATGATTCAAAACAACATCCGCCAATTCAGAGAAGAAAGAAATTTAACGCAAGAAGAACTGGCGAAGGCTGTTTCTGTATCCAGACAAACCATTAACGCCATGGAAAAAGGCAATTATGAACCTAGCTTATTACTTGCCATGAAACTGGCAAAATATTTTAGTGTTAATGTAGAAGAACTATTTATACTAAAATAGTGTTAAGATGTTAGTATATTAATATGCTAAGATAACTATATGAAAAACATCCTCTACTATCTCCTCCTTCTTGTCTTTATTGCCCTTGTGGCGGGCTTTTTAGTTTTTGGTGGCTCAGGCAGCATGGGCATGACTCAAATGCTCGGAGTATCTGCCGGATTAGTGCTCTATACAATAGCAATGTCTTTTGTCGGCGAAGGTATGGCATTAGACGAACGTGGTATTTTACACCGAAATATTTCAAACCGCGCCGGCCTAATTGCCGGCAATATAGTTTTTTCTTTAGGCATAATTTACCAACTGTTTATTTTGCACTCCGTAGACTGGTGGCTACTTGTAGGTTTAATAGCAATTAACCTAACAAAAATAATTAGCTTAATCTATTTAGACAGCAAAAAATAATTTGTTTACACTGCTTAAAATCCCGGGCTTCATAACCCCGGGATTTTATTTTTGTGGGTAATTTTCCGCTTATGTAAAAAATAATAATCCATATGGTATAATATCAAAGTAACAAAAAACTTTGTGAAAAAAAATCTAAACTACATAGCATATATTTTAATCGCCGTAATAATTTTAGGAAGTTGCGTATTTGTGGCAACTAAAATTTATCGGGAAAATCTTGTTAAAAAACAACAAGCTAAAGAAAAAGCTGTTAAACCGGAAGTCAAAGACATTTATGCGACCTTTGCCGCAGAAGTTTACGACACCATAACTCAAAATTACTGGGAAAAAATTACCGACCAGGACTTAAGTAATCTGTTTTTATTAGCCAGCCAAAAAGTTGCCAGCACCACACCTTTAAATCTTGCTTCGGCAAACAAAGCCGGCGTAGAAAAACTAATAGTTGCCGCTACTACCGGTAAAGCTCCAAACGAAAAAAAAGATATTGTTTCTAACATTGCCGATGTGGTACTAGCCAACTTAAAACCTTTTGGCAGAAGCCGCCTCTATACCCAAAAAGAAGAAACTATACTGCAGAATGAAGTTAACAATGTAGATACTTCAAAAAATATGTACGAGATTTTAGAAGTAAGCAAAACGGCTACGCAGGTGGAAATTGACAAAGGCTACAAACTCCAAAAAAATAAGTTAGCCGGGCAAAATACGGCTAAAGCCAAAGAGCAATTAGCTTTAGTAGATCGCGCTTACGAAACGCTTAAAACTCCGGTGCGCAGGCAAATTTATGACCAAACCGGTAGCGAACCTTCTGTGCTTTATAAAAAACTTAGTGCAGACACTTTCTACGTAAAATTTGTTCGCTTCACGCCGACTTTAATTCCGGAATTTCAAGCTGCGGCTAAAACTGTAGACAACGAACCTCAAACCCTGCACACTTTAATTTTAGATTTGCGCGATAATATAGGTGGCGCCATAGACCAACTCCCCTATTTACTCGGGCCTTTTGTTGGCCAGGGTCAATATGCCTTTTCTTTTTTCCATCAAGGAGAACACACGCCTTACCAAACCGCAACCGGGTTTATACCTGAGTTAGTGCGCTACAAAAGAGTTATAGTTTTAGTTAACGGGCAAACTCAAAGTTCAGCCGAAGTTATGGCCGGAACTTTAAAAAAATTTAATGTGGGAATTTTGGTTGGTAGTACAACTCGCGGCTGGGGAACCATTGAAAGAGTCTTTCCCTTACAAACAGTATTAGACCCTAAACAAACTTTTTCTGCTTTCTTGGTTCATACTCTAACTTTAGCCGACGACAACCAGCCCATAGAAGGCCGTGGAGTCATTCCTCAAATAAACATAAGCAATAAAAACTGGCAAACCGAGCTTAACGCCTACTACAACGACCCCGCTTTAGCTACGGAAGTAAAAAGCTTGTTTAAATAAATTTTTTTAATCAACTTCCGGGCGTGATTATTTTTAACGCGTCCTGGCTGTTTGCAATTATAAAAAAATTATTACCTTCGCAATCTTCCCCCACCGCCTCCTGAGGCAAATCTAAATTAGCCAAATTTAACATAACTCCACTCTCTAACACTTGCCAAACTTGAAATTCTTTTGAAGTGTCGTTTGTTGCGGCAAATAAATAGCCACTTCTTTCAAACAAGGCGTTGGGAGTGGAACCAATATTTTGCGAATCAATTTTTACCGGAGCAACAGCCGGATTTTCAACATCCAAATAAAACAGTTTATGATTAGCAATATTATTTAATCCGTTTTTACCAAAAAATAATCTGTCCCCGCTTAAATACAAGCTCTTACCACTTTGTACAGAATACCCGCTTGAAGAAAAATTTCCTAAAAGAGTAATATTGGAAGGGTCGGCAATATTTAAAACTCTAACTTGCTCTTGGTTTGGCGTGGCTAAGTAGGCAAAATTATTAAAAACTGCAATAGCATTTATTTTCGTATCGGTTTCAAAACTGCCTAATATTTGAGGACTAATTGGATTAGATACATTTATTATATAAAATTCCCTATAACTTGATATTTCCGTACCTAAATAAATTTTTTGCTTAGAATAATTAAGACTCGCTCCCTTACTGCCGCTGCCGGTACTAAAAGAATAAACTAAAAACGGGTTAAGTGGGTTGGAAATATTTATAATTTGCAGCTGGGTTACCGTACTTAAATTTGCAACATAAGCGTAATTACCAAAAACTTTAACCGCAGAAAGACCCGGTCCGGTTGAAATTGAAGATAAAATAACCGGATTATTTAAATCCGCCACGCTGACAATAAAAAAATCCGCCTTACTCTGCGTACTTGAGTCAGCGGATATATATGCTAAATTATTTTTTACGTCGATGCCCGTGGGAATTATTCCATTTCCTAAATCTATACTGCCGGGCAAAACTTGCGGGTGTTGCCAATCCCCGCTTAAAACCAGATTGCAGGTATCGGCCTCGGCCATTTCACTAATATTGTAAACCGGATATTTTAATTCATAATTTTCCAAAAGCGAAGTTGTGCCGGGCCAACTGACTAAAACCGCCAGCTCCTTAACATAGGAAGTTATAAATTTTTGGCTGATTTTTATAGTAAAAACATTTTGAGAAAACTCAAGGGCGGGATTGGAATAAAAATTATTCTTTAAACTCACTTTAGCCTTTTCCATTTCACTTTTAGCAATTAGCTGGGCTTCCTGACGCATTTGAGAGCTTTGCGCCAAAGCCCTTTCGTACCACAACAGCGACAAAGCAGCACCTAAGCATGCGGCGAAAATTACCGTTGCCATTACAATTTCCATGGTTACAAACCCCACAAGTTTTTCTTTTTTGTCCATTTTTGGAGCTTAAATTAAGCACCATTCAGAGCGGAGCGAAGAATCGCTTGGCAAGGGACTCCTCACTGCCTTCGGAGTGGTTAAAGCTAATGACTTTAAAGTTTCCTAGTCCGTATTTGCTTCAGAAGTATCAAAAAATTTATCCAAATAAAAAGGGCTGCTTTTGGCAAACCGCCCTTTTACTATTTTTTTATTTCCGCTCTGACAATATATCTTTTTAGCGCGGTACCAATAGGATACGAGGTTTGCAAAGTTAGCAATTTTTTTTCGTATTTTTCCTGAGACAAATATTTTACGTCAGTCGGCGCAATCACCAAAGCCTCTTTGGCAATGTAAGTAAACAAGCTGCCGTCTTGGTCAGAAATTAAAATTTCCGCGCCCGGCTTAATTTTTGTTAAAAGCGCGAACACTGTTTTGTAGGCACCACTGCTCCAGGCGTAATCGGAACTGTGGCCAAATATATAGACATTGCCAAACTCTCCGGGTTTAGCGGTTTCCGGAAAATGCACCACGCCGCCTGCCAAAGCTTTTTGGAACAAACTTTCGTTTGCTTCTTTGACATAAACTACTGGCGCCTCTATACCCAAAGACGGAATCCATAAATAATTGCTTTGGACTTTTTTTACTTCTCCGTTTGTCAGCGTTTCCTGTTTTGGCATTTCAATTCTGGTAGTCTTGCCGGACAACAAAAAATTAAACTGCAAAACAAAATAGCGGAAATTTAAAATTATTACCACCACAGCCGCGGTAGCTAAAAAAAACAAAAGCCATTTTACTATTTGTATTAAAATGCGTTTCATAAATGGATTCTAAATCACAATATAGTTCGACCTAGCCTGCCCCTTAGTTGTCGACCTTGTGGAGACATACTACTGGAGTAGAGAACAAAATTAAAATTATTATACAAAATTTTAAAGTCTGCACTGAACCTTAGTGAAGGGTTCTCCATAAAGTCGAACACTAAAATTTTTTCGCTTCGAATAATAACTTATAACAAAACACCCCGTTTTAAGGGGTGTTTTTGTTTTTTTAAGCTTTACGTTTTTTTAAAGCAAGTGATGCCGCCAATGCGGATGGAATTAACACTAAAGCAAAGGGCAAACCGGTTCTGGGAAGTTCTGTAACCGCTCCTAATACAGAAGGTTCGCTTGGCACAGAAGGCTTGTTGGTAAACGCGCCTGCAACTTGACCTGAGTCTGAAGTAGAAGAAACGATTGGAGTAAAGATTATTGGAAGTCCGGTGGTATTATTGCCGCTACCGCCTCCCCCGCCTCCGGAACCACCACTACCAGATCCACCACCGCCGCCGCCTGATCCGCCACCGCTTGCTATGTCTTGCGCGGTAACTGTACAAACTGCGGAAGAAGGTAATACTGCAGTACCACTACAACCCTCAGAGTAAGTAAAATTATAACCACTAAGTGCATTTACTGTAACCGTGTAAGTGCCGGCTGCTAAGCCAACACTGGTGCCGGAACTACTACCTAAGAAAGAAATAGAAGCTGGGTCAGATACCGGAGTAAAAATTCCACTAGGCGCTGCAAAATTTACAGTAAAATCTGAAGCAACTTTACTGCCGCCATTTGTATTATTTACATTTAGCTTTACAGTTACATCCGCGCCAATATCGCTATTTACAATAGTACAAGTTTTACTTTCGCCAATAGCAATTGTGCCAGTACAGTCTTCGGAATAGCTAACAGAATAAGCAGCGTCTGGGGTTTCGGTAAAATTATAAGTACCTTCGCCCATTTTAACTACGGTTCCAACAGCATCACCAGGAAAATTTATACTATAAGTATCTATGCTTGGGGCTATAAATCCGCCAGCTGCAATACCGGTAATAGTAAAATCTGCCGCGGTTTTTGTATTGCCGTGAGTGTTAACCACG
Organism: uncultured Candidatus Saccharibacteria bacterium; assembly: GCA_964453265.1. Classification (GTDB taxonomy): domain Bacteria; phylum Patescibacteriota; class Doudnabacteria; order UBA920; family UBA920; genus CAYVNU01. Next base: position 36,732 of record CAYVNU010000004.1, read on the forward strand.
GTTTTTATAACCGTAACCTTGCCGGTTGTTGCTGCTAAAGCAGCAAATGGAATTGCGGCAAGCGCTAAAGCAATTCCTAAACTTAAAGTTATTTTTTTCATAATATTTTCTATATTAAAATTTAAAATTAAATTAAAAAAATTATAAGGCTTTTTCTGATTATTATTTAAATCAAGTTTTACTACCTTAACTTATTTACAAAGTTATAATAACATAAATTCTTTAAAAAAGCAAGGAATTCGGGGAGTTTGCAGACTCCCCGAATTTCCAATTGGTACTTTGCCCCGCTCAATTAAATGAGGGGGCGGACCCGGGCGGCCTAATCGGCCCGGTTCCTCCGAATGATTTTAATGACGGCGAGCCCGAGGCCCACCGCCACCCAAGTGGATGGCTCAGGGGTGCTTGTCTCACCCCCGCCGCCACCACCACCGCCCTCACCTTGGCTATCAAAAACAGCTACCCGTCTCCACGGGTTACCGTCTAAAAAGTCCAAAGCGAAGGTTTGGTTTGGGTTACCGTCCTGACGGAAGGCAACCAACCCGGTCGCAGCGGTAACTCCGAGATTAACATCAATTGTCCCGCTGCCGGACACTGACGCCGCGACTATAAATACAAATAGTTTTTGATCGGGTGTTACCCCGATGTTAACCATAGTACTATACCGCGTATTCACTCCCGTCCCCAGTATGGCGGCGGTAAAAAGTGCAGATCCGCTGCACGCGGTTCCAGTAAGGTTTTGATTGCACACCCCGAGGGTGAGCATCATCCCTTGTGAGAAGTTGCCCCAAAAATCCCAAGACACGAACCTGTTCGTGCCAGCTGGGACCACCTCGTTTGAGGCGTATAATTTTGTCTGGGAAGACCCTATGGTCCCCAGAGGGAAAATATTCGCCCCTAACGAAGTGTCGAAAGTTACTGTAGCTCCCCTGGCCGCCACTGCGACCAAAAGGAGCATGAAGATTTTCATCGCACCTCCGTTGTCCTAAGTATTATCCTTAGGTAAGAAATAACCTTTAGTCCAACCCCACGGCCGAAAAAGGGGTTAAACTTTTAGCGTTTCCTTTCCCAAGAACAGGACAACGCAATATTGTACAATAAAAAACCCCAAAAGTCAATGGCTTTTGGGTATATATTAATTCCCTGAAATAAAAATAACCGCCACTCTTCAAAAGAGAAAGACGGTTATTTAAAGTATTAAACTCAAGCTAAATTATCGAGTTAGACAAATAGATGTAGAACCAGCAATAGCAGTTTCAGCACCATTAGGTGCACAAACAGTTATTCTGCCAGTTGTTGAATCCTGAACAATTGTATACTTTGTGTCATAATCTTCACCAGATCCTGAGCATGCTGAAGTGGTGCAAGTATTAGTTCCACCAGTCGGATCAACTGGTAATTCTGAAATGTATGTATTTACGACGCAAGTCCTTAAATCATATCCACCAGTTTTCTTTATATCAGTTGCTGATGTAGGCAATGCTGTCGTACAAGATCCAGATGAATTTTGGAACACCCCTTTATTATCAGCCATTTTTTGACCGACTGCATTTAAAATTGCTTGTACGTTTGCAGTTCTCTGAGTGTTTCTGGATTGAGCGAATTGGCGGGCTGGGTTGATGGCAATTATAACTATAGTGGCCAAAATGGCAATAATGCCAATAACCACCAAAATTTCAATAAGGGTAAAACCCTTGTTAGCTTTTAGCTTAGAGCTTATAGCTTTTAAGTTGTTCATAATATTTATAAATTAATGTTAATTGTTTTTTAAAAAAAGTAGAAAAATTTATTCGACCTATAAATTTTATTTTTTAAATAAAAAAGTAATTATTATTTCCATCGTCATTGCGAGAAGTGCATCCGACGAAGCAATCTCTTCCAGACTTTTAGATTGCTTCGGATGCACTCGCAATGACGAAATTATATCCACCTGTCATTTCTAGACAATCTACACATTATTAAACAGCATTCTACCACATTTAACTAAATTTTTCAAGGACAAAGGGTAGTGGTTATATTGGGTAATTCTTGCCAAGAAGTTACAGCCAAAGTAGTTGGATTATAACCTACGCTTAAATTGGTATAACTTTTTTGAAACACACCTTGGGTTAAAACAACATTTCCGCTGACTGAAACAATTTTACATTTATCGCTGCCAATAACTATGCACTCCCCTCCGGCATAAGCAGAATTCGAACCAATTTTTCCTAAAGCGTAATCTACGCAAGCTTCGGCAAGCCCGCTGCTTCTGTCTTTAAATTCATTTTCTAAAATATTGTAGCGGCTAAAATAATTAATGCTACTAAGCGCGGTAATTATGGTAATTAACAACAGCGAAATAATAATTACGGAAGTCAGAGCTATATACCCGTCTTCAAAATTCTTAATTCTCAATTCCTGTTTCATAATTAATTTCTAAGATACTTACTGAAAGTAAAATGCTGGGAAGTTAAGGACGAGCAATTAGCGCAGTTAATGTCAAAATCCACCTGAATTTTTTCCGGCTGGCCGGATAAAACTGTGCGGCTAAAAGTGCCGCCTGAAATACTGACATTGGCGGAATTTAACAAAAGCGAATTTAAAGTAATATTTGAGCCTATAAAAGCAAAAGCAAAATTCGTAAAAGTTAAATTGGGACCGGCAAAATTCGGCAATGGCTGTGAAAGTGCCGCAGCACTACCCAGCGCCCAATCTATTTTTCTAACTATAAAATTAGCTTCCTGCTGAAGCGCGATTTTTTGCGCAATTTTGTCTGTGCTTTCTAAAGCCTGATAAGTTATACCAAGCAAACTGGCTAAAATAAACGAAAGCAAAGAAACATACAAAACAGTTTCTATGAGGGTAAACCCCACACCACTTTTCAACAAAGTTTTTTTAACATCCAACTTCTGTGTTTTATTAATCATTTGATTATTAGACAACTTTATTTAGAAGTGGGCAGGGGTAAACCCCACACCACTTTTGAAAGACAAGTCCTTTACCAATAACTTTTTTTGCCGTATTAAAATAGATTTATACATATAACAAATTAGTCAAAAGTGGGCAGGGGTAAACCCCACACCACTTTTGAATAAACTTTTTCTAACATTCATATATTGCTTAAGGGGCACCCTCTTGCATATTCCCAACTAATAATTAAACCTAACTATGCGCAAAGGCAAACTGTTATTTAAAGCCACGTACAAATAGCCGCCTTTAAAATCTATAGAAACTACTGAGTAATTAGGAAAACTTCGCAAAGCTCCGGGGCATAAAATTGGCGATGCCGGATTTGTAACATTTAAAGTCATTAACTTTGAGCGAGAATCGCTGCCTATGCCAGTACCAATAAACGCCATGTTGCCACTGGCAACTACATTACTGGCCTTACCGGTTGTGTTGGCATCTAGTGCCGGCAAATAAGCTGAGCCTAACGTGCTTAAAGTAACCAAATTTAAAATATTAAAATTGGGGTTAGAGCCCGCGCCTGAGCCGACAAATAATTTAGTACCCAAAAAATATACAGACAACGCGCCGTTTGAACCGGCTGGATTATAAGAATTACTTTCTATAATATTGGAAGGATTTGCAACATTTAGCTCCACTACTTGTTTGCTTGAATTGGAGGTTGCCAAATACGCGGCCGAGCCGACCAAATTAATTTGATTAACTTTGCCACCAACTTCGTAACTGTCTAAAACAGACGGTGCTAAAGGATTTGAAACATCTACGACAAAAAATTCCGGGCCAGAACTTACATCCGTGCCAATATAAATTTTATTGTTCCGGTATGCAATGGCAGTGGCCGCGGAAGTGTTGCCCGGTAAAGGCAACTGAGCAGTTATACTCGGCGGATTTGTACTAATGTTAATAATTTGCAGCTGCATAATACCACTAACCGAAGCACCATAAGCGTAATTACCTACAACTTCTAAAGCATTCAAACCGCCGCTTTGTGTGCTTATGCTGTTTGTTCTGTCTACGGAAATAGCAAAACTAGCCGAGTCAACATTTAAAATCCATAAATCTTTTTCCAGCGGGTTTGCGGAAACTGCAGACAAATATACTTTATCGCCTACGGCTTTTACACCGGTAGCTGAAGCTGTGTCTATAGCTTGCGTAGTATCTAACTGCTGCTGGCCGACAATGGTTGTGGTGTTAGGACAAGTTAAAGCCGGGTTGATTGGATTTTGCCCGCTACACTGTCCGCCCGCAGCCATTTGCTCAGACAAATTAGTAATTAAAGTTGTTAAGGTAACTTGCTTAGGCGCACCGCCACTAGTTGACCAGGCAATTTTGCTGGTAACTTCTTTTTGGCAAGGATTCAAGTCGTTTACTAAAACGCTCTTTGTAAACTGTCCGTCTGTAGTAACGCCGGCCACAATACCGTTAAAATTGGTTTTAGCCAAAGCTCTTTGGTCTTCCAAAAGTCCTTGTGCCTTTGCCAAAGCATCACTATTCATTTCCGTATCTAACGACATGAATTGATTGCCAAACATTAAAACCACTATGCCGGCCATGGCAATGGTAAAGACAAAAATTGCCACCATTAATTCAATCGTGCTTTGTCCGTTTTGTAAATTCTGCTCTGTAAATTTTTTCATAAATATAGGATATTTTAGCATCTAAACACTTAATTTTCAACGCACCCAGAAGTGTCATTGTCCCTACCAGTCAACGCGCCCTTCGGAATTAATATTTATAACTGCTGTCCTTTGGTCGTACTGTAAAGTTAAAGAGGAATTAGCCGGAGTTGGTCTGCCGGACAACTGCGCAAAAGAAACGGAAAGTCCGGTATTACTAATGCCCGGATGCGCGCTGTAAACTTCATTGGCTGAATTATTCGGATCGCAAGAAACGCTACCGAAAAAAATTATGTAATTAGAACCGCTTATACACACACCATACGCGGACTGATTAATGTTAGCCAAACTTCTACTGCGGGCTTTTTGCAATATCCCTACAACCAACTGCCTTTCAGAATTAAATGCGTATGCTTTATAAAAATCTATACCAAACAAAAGCCCTAAAGAAAGCAAAACGGCAAAAATCCCCATTGTCACCAAAATTTCTATTAAAGTGAATCCTTTATTTAATTTACCGGTATTGACCATAATTGACCTGCATTGACCAGTATTTAATCTTGGCCAATCTTACAGAACTTACGCATTAGGTAGTTTTGGAAGAAAATATACTTCGACTTTATGGAGAAGATATTTTTTCCTTGATTTATTAACCAAATAATAGGTTCTCCACAAGGTCGAACACTATTATTTGGCTAGCGCGTAAGTCCTATCTTAGTTAGATTTGTTCAATTAATTTAAGGATGTAATTTCTGCGTAATGCTGTAAATTGGAGTAATAATAGACACAGCCACAAAACCGACTAAAAGACCCATTACTACCATTAAAACCGGCTCAATCAAACTGGAAAGATTCTTTGTCATATCGTCGACCTCTGCCTCATACATTTCAGCTAAATAAATAAAACTCTCGCTCAAATTGCCCGCCTTCTCACCGACCGCTACCATATGTCCGACCATTTCCGGAAAATATTTAGGATTGTCATGCATATACGCGGAAATTTTTTCGCCACGGTTAACCGATTCGGCAATTTTTAAAAATTCTTGCTTGTAAATTAAATTCTCCGTGGTGTTGGCGGCAGTTATTAGAGCATCGTTAAGCCTAGACTCCCCTTTAAGCAGTAAGCCAATAGTACGGGCAAAATTTGCCAAATAATAATTCATGGCAATATTGCCGCCTATGGGCAAACTTAAAATAATTTGATGAAACTTTTTTTTCACTTCAGGGATTCGCAGCAAAAACATAATTCCAAAAGGCAATAAAATAATAGCCAGTAAAACCAAAAATCCGTGGCTAATTAAAAACCGGCTGACAAACATTAAGACCCTGGTAGAAAAAGGTAAAGCGACATTTATGCTGGTAAAAATCGGCAGAACTTTTGGAAAAACTACCACTGTTAAAATGCCGGTCATAACCAGAGTGGCAACAACAATAAAAATCGGATAAAACAACGCGCTTAAAACTTTTTTGCGCAAAGCCTGTTTCTTTTTAAGCTCTTCGGCCAAATAATGCAAATTCTCGGAAAGAATTCCGCCCATTTCCCCGACTCGAATAATGTTGACCGCGAATTCACCAAAAACTTTTTTATTTTTTTCCATCGCCGAAGACAAAAAATGGCCGTTGGAAACTTCTACCACCATTTGCTCTAAAATTTGCTTACCACCTTTGGTCTTCATTTGAACTTTTAGGGTTTGCAAACTTTCTAAAATCGGTACACCGGCACGCATTAAAAATGCCAAGCGCTTGGCCAGCATGACTAATTCTTTTTTAGAAATACTGCCTGCCAATAAATTTTCCAAATTAGCAAAATAACCAGGCTTTGCGGGCGCAGCGGAAACCCTTGGAAAAATTTGGCCTTCTTCTTTAATTATTGAAGTAATTTTAACCATAGCTTATTCGTGGCTAATTCTTAAAACTTCTTCAATTGTTGTTAAGCCCAAAGATGCTTTTATTAAACCGTCCAAACCCATGGCTACCATGCCTTTTTTTAAAGCCGCGTCGCGAATTTCATTGGCCGGCGCTTTGCGTAAAATTAATTCGCGTATACTGTCGTCTATTTCCAAAACTTCATGGAGTGCCAACCTGCCCTTGTAGCCGGTTAAGTTACACTCCTCGCAGCCTGTGCCGGAATAAAAAGTTTTGTACTTTTTAAAAAGTATTGCGGGTATATATTCCGAAAGACTTTTTATTTCCACGGGCGTAAATTCTTTTGGAGCCTTGCAATGTTCGCAAATTCTTCTAACCAACCTCTGGCCAATAACTAAATTAACAGTCGATGCCACCAAATAACTTTCTATGCCCATATCAAGTAACCTTGGCAAAGTCGTGGCCGGATCATTGGTGTGAAGGGTGGACAAAAGCAAGTGGCCGGTTAAAGAAACATTTATAGCTATGCCCGCGGTTTCGGCGTCGCGAATTTCCCCTACCATAATTATGTTCGGATCTTGTCTTAAAATAGACCTAAGCCCATTGGCAAAAGTTAAACCCGTTCGGGCATTAACCTGAATTTGTTCTACCGAGTCTATGGCATACTCAATTGGGTCTTCAATGGTTACCACGGAAATTTCCGGGCGAGAAAGCAGTTTAATTAAAGTATATAGCGTGGTAGTTTTACCCGAGCCCGTGGGGCCGGTTGTCAGTATCATGCCATAAGATTTTTTTAAAGCTTTTTTTATTTTTTCCTGATTAATTTCTGAAAAATTTAAATCTTCTAAATTAAGGCCTTGGGATTTATCGGACAACAAACGCAAAACCGCGTTCTCGCCGTAATAGGTTGGCACTAAAGAAACGCGCACATCTAAAAATTCTTTTTTATCTTCTCCAAAAAACAATCTAAACCTGCCGTCTTGCGCGGCTTGATGTTCGTCGGTTCTCAGCCCACACAAAATTTTTATACGGCTAATAACTTCGCTTTCAATATTTTTGGGCAAACGAAAAGCTTCTATTAAAGCACCGTCTACGCGCATGCGCACTCTAACTTCTTTGTTAAAAGGGTCTATATGAATGTCAGACGCGCGAATTAAATAAGCATACTCCACCAGTTGGTTTATGAGCTGAATAATAGATAAATTGGAGCCTTTTAATACTTCGGCTTCAATGGAAGATTTTAAGTTTTGAACTGACATTTAGAGTTTTTGTGTCAAAATCGGCTTTTGTAAGCTGTATTTTGACAATAACAGATAATTAATTAGCTCTCAATTATACAATTTTTCGCATATATAAGTCAAGACGTGGACAAAGTGTGTAAAAGAGTATTTATAACTTAGGGATAAATAGAAAAGCGGCCCATGTTGTCTCGGTGTCTGGTTGGACAACAAGCAAAATAGGCCGCAGCGGGTTTAGCTCTTGCAGGTCTTGGCTTTTACACCAAGACGGCAAGAGCTAGCGAGAGAGTCGGCGACGGCGGATGACAAAGGCGGAAATTCCCGCCAATACCATCACATACGTCCCCGGCTCCGGGGCGTCTTGAGCTTGGAGACTTAACCCCAAACTTTCAACGCCAAACGTCACACCCCAATTGGTTGTCCAAAAGGGGTTTCCCGAAAAAATGAACACGTAGGTGTTTGACACCTGTACGTGTTCCTCAAACAGGAGTGGGGCGTAGGGGTTTGAAACCCCAAACACCCCCGGGCTGTAGGGTATAAATACCCAACCCGGGGTGTACGCCCCGTTAAGTGTAGCGGTTTCCAGGCCCGATGGCCCGAACCCCGCTAACCCGTTGTTGATGACCAACGATGAGAATGGTGTTGCACTAACTACAGTCACCTGTAGTTGTGCGTTCGCCACGTTGGAAAAGGTAACAGTCGCCCCTCCAACACTCATAGTTAGTACTCCCGCGGCCAAAGGGGTGGCCGCACCCAAGAGGAGCGCTAGACAAGCTAGCTTGAGGGCCGCTCCAAGCCCATCCATTTTAAATATCTTATCTCCTTTTGTTTGATTGTCCGCCCGCTCATCTGCAGATGAAAAATGTGAGCGAGCGGACTTACTATTTTACCATATTTTATATATTTTGTCCAGTTTTGTAGGTAATATGTAAACACGTATTGTAGTTCCTTATCGTTTAATCAATTTCGACATTTCTTTGTATTTTTACCTCCAAATTTTTAATTGTTATAATGCATATTCCCTCTCCGGTTTCGGAGAGGGTTAGGGTGAGGTAATAATGTGTAAATATCAAATATGCGTTTATTTTTTCACAATCATCATGATCTCCCTCAGTCTTCTACTTGAAAAAGCATGATTTTTTTCTATGTATTTTGAAAATTTTAAAAAAGTTAAATAATTCCTTAAATTCTAAAACAAAGAAATTTCTCTCCCCGCAAGCTGTAATAACAATAAACTTCGTTAGCTTAAATATTCTTAACTAGACTTTTTAGACGGCCGTCTAAAAAGTCTTGTTAACGGCCTAATATAAACCCTTACGAGATGTTCCCTCTTTCTCGGGTCATACGCAATAGTGGGTGAGCAAGGTGGTGCAGTATTCCCCTCCTCTCAAAGGAGGGGTGGCCGCGTTAGCGGACGGGGTGGTATTATCTAAGCATTTCTACCACCTCCCCCCGCTTCCACCTTCGCTCCCGACGTCGTCCGCCTCAGGCGGACTATGTCGGACAAGAAAGCTTCCAACTTCGTCCGCCTGAGGCGGACTTCGTCGGACGAATCGGCGGACACGTCGCGGGGTACTCCTCCTGTCCCAGGAGGAGA
>CAYVNU010000005.1:0-45968 GCA_964453265.1 uncultured Candidatus Saccharibacteria bacterium
GCTTTGATGAATATAAGCGGACAAAACATCATCAAAGTTGATTTACTGTGCCTTTGTTTTAAAAGGTAAATCAGCCATTAAAGCGCAGTCCAAAAATTAGCATAAGGATCCTTAGTTTGGACGAACTAAGGCTTATGTGTTGTCTCCTTATTAGGCTACAACAGGAGCGAAGTCAGCAAGAGCAAAAGCTTTTACGACTTTGTTCCAAGATGTTTCAACAGCATTTGTTGATGTCCATAGGATTTACGAGACTACAGACTGGCTCGGCTTGCATATTGAAAAATTTTAAAGACCTGTCAAAAACCGTCATCCCCGTATAACAAACATTCAGTTAAGTAAAAACAAAACTAGAATGTAGTACAGGAATCTTCCTAATACACAACAATATGTGTAAATAACATTGAATGTTGTGTACGGGGTAAACCCCATGTACCAAAAAGCATTTTAGCATTAAAACATATAAACATCAAGCATCCGGTCTCTCTCATTACAAAATACTAATATCTATAATACCTTTACAAACCTCCCTATTTTTGATATTATAATCTGTCGTTTACCCAAGGCACGAGACCATGGGAAACGGCCGGCCACAGAGGCCAATATGCGCCGCAAGGCGCAAGCGAGGAGGAAACATGAGGATCTTGAGATGGCTCATGCGACCCGACGTCATTTCTATTTCAGTCGGGTTCGCAGCAGGCCAGCTTTCAGGCCTTCCAGGCCCGAAAGCTGGCCTCGTCTCTTTCATAGCGGCCACTTTAACACTGGCCGCATACATTTTTTGGGAAAGGCGGAAATGAAGCGCCTTTCCACTTTTTAACGCCCGTTTTGTTGCCCGCCTCCCGGCGGATCTCAACGAAACTGCGACGTTTTTCTTTTTTTAAGAAAAATTATTATCAAGCTTGAGGGGCACCCTCTTGCAAAGCAAGAGGGTGCCCCTCAAGCGACTGACTTAAATTAAAGTTATTAAGCAATTTCTAGTTAGTTTTTATTTTGCCTAACACATTAAACAGGTATATAATTTTAAAATATAAGAATTCATAATATTCTTCTCCGTACCTATCCGCCTCTGGAAGAAAGTCAAAAAATATTAAGAATATTATAAGCCTATAAATATAGGCTTATACTAAACAGTAGTTAAATATAAATATGATTGAAATTAGCAGGGAAAAACTCTCCGGTGCGGGACTCAACAAGCAGACGGAAACAGAACTAAAATCCACTGAACACTATACCGCGCAGCTAAAAAAAATCCGCCGCAAACCGCAAAACACGGAGAAACAAAAAATAGAAAAAAGAGAAAAAGCAAGAGAATTTAGAATGGACGTTATGTTAGACAACGCCAGGCTAATGCTGCATCTAACCAACCAATTAGAATATAAACCTTGGTCAACAGCCAATGATTTAAAATTATCAACAAACACAATAGCAAAATATTTAGCACACCCGGAAACCGCAAAACATTTTATAAACATACTTATAGCTACCAAAGAAAGAGTCGGAAAGTTAATTAAAGATTTAGGCAAACCTACTGAGGTCGCGAAAAAAATTTACAAATACCTAATTAAATATAACAAAATTAATTACCAACCAAAAGGTGAAATTGAAATAGATTTATCTTACCCTTTAGCAATTATGTTGTACGTGTCAGACAGCGAAGACTTCAAAATGTTTGACCATAATAACAACAGTATTGGACTTTATTCACCTTCTGCAGTATTTGATTCTAAAAGAGTTTTAAGTGTAGTTCCGATTATTGTTGTTAATGGCGGATACGAAACTTCCAACAAACCTCATGAAGTATCTAGAATTGAAGAACATGAAAAAGGCCACGCGGAATACGAAATGCTGGTATATACCTTAAAATATACCACTATAGAAAATACTTTATTTAAATTCCCCTACAATTCTAAAGAAGTACTTAGCAAATTAGATGGACATTACCAAGCTGAAAAGTCCGAAACCGACCCCGCCAAAACACCTGAATTTTCAATAGTTTTAAACTATGTTTTAGAACAAGCAAAAAATGAAATCTTAGCGGAATTTAAAGCAGCCCCAGATATTTTAGATAAACACATTAATCAATTGAAACTACCGGGAGGTTCGTATGATTATTTTGCAAATTTAGGCATTAATCCAAATTCTCAAGCATACAAAGACTTAAGAGAAGCTTACAATAAACACCTTGACGAAGCTTACAATGCTTTAAACTTTTTATTCAATTCGTATTCACAATGGTCTTTATTTACCAGGTATGAAATAATCCGCTGGGTAATGGCGCAAATTCCTTTAAAAGACTGGGGCAGACAAATAAATGAAACTGGTTTTCAAAAGGAAGCAATAATGCTGTTAGAATTAAAGAAAGAGTGGAATAAAGATTTAGAAAGCAATAATGGAATTAACCCTAAATTAAGAAAAACTACCGAAAAAATTTCCGAAAATCAATGGCTTTCATTTATTCCTATAATTGAAAAATATAAAAAAAGAACTCAAAAACCAAACCAACCAACTAAATAAACCACCCCCTAACCTACTTTTATAGTCTCGAAATTAAACTTATGTTAAAAGTAATAAAGTTAGTTCACACGGTTATTTGGGTGGTTATGGCTGCCGCGACTTTTTATGTTTTGTATTGCGGCATTAGCAAAACCTTTAACCTTTTGCTTTGGCTTGCTTTGGGACTTATGACTTTAGAAACCCTAGTTTTAATTTTCAACAAGTGGACTTGCCCCCTAACTCCCCTAGCAACCAAATACACAAGCGAGCAAAGCGAAAATTTTGACATATATTTACCCAAAATAATAGCCAAATACAACAAACATATATTCGGCACAGTTTGGGTTTTGGGCATTTGTTTGGTGATTTATAATTTGATTATGGGGTAAATAATAATTTAAACAATTTCTGGATATTAGTAATTAAATAATCGGAACTATATACTGAGCCAAAGCCGCGTATGCGGTTTTTTTATGTTTAATATTAGCTTAATTGCTGTTTAATAGCCTGTATGAGATACTTAGTTTAATATGAATAAAGCTAAACAGGCTATTAGAGTTATTAGTTATAATGTCCATTCGGGCGAAAATACCAAGGAAATTGCGGAAGTTTTTACCCATGACAAAATTTTAAAAACTGCCGACATTATTTTTTTCCAGGAAATTGAATTTCACCAAGCAGAAAAAATTTGCCGCGCGGAAGCCATAGCCCAGCATTTAGGCTTTTATTTTACCTACGAACCCGCGAGAACTCTAAAAAGCGGAGCAACCCATGGCCTGGCAATTCTAAGTCGCTTTGAATTAAAAAATCCGCTTTCAATTAGGCTAACAAAACATAAGTTAATGTTTGTTATTCAGAACCGAATTGCGTTAATTTGCGAAATAGAAATAAATAACCAGAAAATTGCGCTTTGCAACCTGCATTTAGACACGCGTCTTAATCCCAACGAAAGAGTTGGTCAACTGGAAGTTTGCGTAAAAAAATTAAAAAAAACTTACGGCAAAAATATTATAATTGGCGGAGACTTTAACACCATACCGTTTAGAAGCATAGCCAAAAGTGTGCCGTTTTTTTATTCAAACCAACCCAAATATTTGGTTAAACACATGTTTAACTTAGGTTTCCCGCATTGCACAAAACCGAGCAGTTATACAATGAAAGCAGGTTTTTTAAGAATGAAGCTAGACTATATATTTTCCGACACCTTGCCAATAACAAAATCGGGCGTAGAAAAACACATTTACGCCTCAGACCATAAACCGGTGTGGGCAGAAATAGAGGTAAATGATCAAAAATGACAAAAATTAAATAAATGACAAAAATATTACTACATCTGTATTTTTATTTTTGTCATTTTTGTCACTTTTATTATTTTTGTCATTTCTTCAATATTGTTTCCTAAACGTTATCCAAACTCTTTCCATAATTTTCTGCCACACTCCCCTTTTTTGCCAATTTTGTAATTTTATTTCTTTTGCCATAGCAACGTCCCCAAAAAAACTTTGGTTCAAATCTGACCCAAGCTTAGGGTTTAAAATACCAAGCACGTTTTCTTCGTTAAGTTCAACTGACCTTGCGTCCATGTTAGCAGAACCAATTACCGACCATTTGCCGTCTACTACCATTATTTTACTGTGGATCATAGTGGGTCTGTATTCATAAATTTTTACTCCGGCTTTTAAAAAACTTTCAAAGTAGTAGTGACTGGCAAAACGTATAGGCTTGGCGTCGGAATATTTATTTGGTAAAAGTAGTCGAACATCTAGACCTTTTTTTGCTTGACTCATTAATATTTCCCGAATGTGCCTGTCAGGCACTACATAAGAAGATGTTATATAAATACTTTCTTTAGCCGAGGCCATACTTAGCCAAAAAAATTTAGGCAGAGGCTGAGTGTCGGAAGAAGGCGAACTAGCAACACTTATATAGCAAGAGTCTTTTTTATTTTCCACTAGGCCTGGATAAAACTTTTCTCCAGCTAAAATTTCTCCTCTAGTACCCGCCCAAAGCTGTGCAAATACAGACTGTAAACTTTGCGCCATATTGCCGGTAAGTAAAAACATTGTGTCGCGCCACTCTTTAGGGTTACTTGCATTACCCAGCCAATGGTCGGCAACTGCCATGCCTCCGGTAAAACCAATAGTGCCATCTATAACAATAGCTCTGCTGTGGCTACGTCTATGAAAACGGGTTAACTTACCAAACCTGGGAGCCCGAAATACCGAAACCATTGCGCCCGCGTCTTTAAGTTCCTGCACTTTATTTTTGGGTACATAAAAACAACCAAAACCGTCAAGCAAAAGTTTAACAGCGACCCCTCTTTTTAAAGCAGCAATAAGGCTTGTAAAAATTTGGTCGCTGGCTTTACCGTCTTCCCAAATATAAACCGTAAAAGTTACGCTAGTTTGCGCGTTGTTAATAGCGCGCAAAAGCGCGGGGAAAAATTCTATGCCATTTTTTAAAATTTTAACCCCGCCTCCCCATTCAATTGGCGAGTTAGAAACTCTAGCTAAAGCGGTTAAAAATTCTTGGCTACTAACTGGAAAAATTTCCGTAGCGTCCCTGTATTTAGTTCTGTCCCCCGTGGCAAAAAAAAGCCCAAAAACTACCAGAAGGAAGGTTAAAATACTAAAACTTAAAAAAATAATTTCCCAAATGTTTAATACTGTACTCATACTTGTATTATGACCCTATTTTCCCAAATAAACAAACACCTAAGGCCTTAAATTTCGAAGCTCGATATTATTCGACTTTCCGCCAGAGGCGGATATATGAGTGAACAAGAATTAGTAAAACTAGCACAAACAGGCAATAAAGAATCCTTAGGGCAATTATGAATAGCTTTAAATTTATTTAATAAATTTTGGCACCACCCCCAAGGCGGCGAAATTCAGTCGGCAGGGCAAAGCTTTCAGTCTGCAAAAACATTAACAAACAAACATTCGACACAGTTTGGGTTTTGGGGATTTGTTTAGTGGTTTGGAATTTAACAACAAAATAAAAATGGATCATGAAGCTTGAGGGGCACCCTCTTGCAAAGCAAGAGGGTGCCCCTCAAGCGAATTTTTGATATAATAAATTCAGACTTTTAATACAACGTATTATGGAACAAGGTAGTAAATTCTATAGAGCTTTACTTGAGACAATCAGGCGCAAACCTCAAAACACAGACGAGCAAAAAGCAGAAAAAAAAGAAAGCGCGAGAAGTTTAAGAATGGAGATTATGCTGGAAAACGCCAGGATAATAAAATTTTTAATTACCCAAGTTGAAACCAATCCCACTCAAACAGAAAATGAACTATTTGAACAGGCACAAAAATCCGCATCTTATTTAGCGCATCCTGAAAGCGTAAGTAAATTTATTGCGGAATTAATAAAAACCAATACTCGCGTTAAAAAAGTTATAGAAAAAAGTGTGGCACAAGCTGGCCAAAAACCGGAAGAATACGGCAAGACACTAATTGAAATAATAACAAAAAATAACAATCCTTTTCTTAAATTAAAAGGTCAAGTTAGGTTAGATTTGTCTTATCCGTTAGCAATAATTTTATATTTTGAAAAACCATCTGATTTTAAAGCCGTGACCGATTTTGAAGAAAATACCATGGGTTTATTTGATCATAAACAAATAATAGAAACCCCTGATGTTTCTCTTAATTTTCCGGTTATTTTAATGAACGGATACGATGAAAATATGCTTCCAAATCAAAAAATTTTGGAACATGAAAAAGGCCACGCTGAGCATGTTCAGTTAGTATCAGCCCTACAAAAAACAAAAAGAAAAACTGTTTGGTTAGAAACCATGCCGGACATAAACAAGAGCGTAAAAAAATTGAATGGCTACCCAAACGACGAAATAAAAACTTTACCCAAACCTGAGCTTGAAACTATTTTAAAATTAGCTTTAGAACGAGCAAAAAATGAAATTTTAGCACTTTTAAAACAGGGTAGGTACGATTTATTACAAAGCAGCCCTACTGCCATGACTGAAAAAAACGGTGCATATAATTTCTTTAGACACTTAAACATTGAGCAAGACAGCCAAGCATTTAGATTGCATTTATGGCCGGAATATAAACAAAAACTAAAAGAAGCCTGTGAAAAACTAAATGACTTAATTGTGCCTTATACAGAATTAGGATTAAACGAAAGAATAGATTTAATGCGTTGGGTAATGGCGCAAATTCCCCTAATAGATTGGCCGAATCAAATAGAAAAATCAGGCTTTGCCAAAGAATCTAAAATGTTAAGTGACTTAATTAAACAAGGTAAGAAAGAAATGAATCCAAAGTTACTTGCAACTATTCAACACATTCAAAGAAGCCAGCTTCATAATTTTATTCCCACAATTGAAGAATATAACCACGGCTAGCACTAGCTCTGCAAGAGAGTACCCCTCAAGCGTTAAAACAAAAGCCCTTGCGTAATGCAAGGGCTTTTTGTTATTTTGCGGCTTCTGTAGCCGGTTTTGTTTCAGTTGGTTTTGTGTCCGAAGAAACAGTCGGAGTTGGGTTTGGCTTAGCCGGTTGTGGCATAGGCGTAGTTTGGTCTGTCATATTTTTCCTTTCGCTGTCATGCCATATTATAGGGCAAACAGAATTATTTTAAAGTTCGGGAAAATTTTAAGGAGCGGACTAGAACTATTTTTTCATCTGTTTCAAAACAGAACTTGCCTCCCCCGCTCCTTAATACACGGCGCGCCTTTAGTACCACATTTCAAATTTACTTGCAGTTCAAAATAATTTTCTTCTACTAAAAATTTATTTCGACATAGGCTAACCGCCTAAAGTTAAGCATTTGAAAAATAAATATTTTTATAAAGCGCGGCAGATTTTTAATCTTCATGTAAAAGATTTCTCCTTGGCTTCTTAAGAATAGTCTGAATTCAAAAGCTTGTATATAGCAAAACAGTCGTATTACAACACATTCGCCAGAACTAAGCCACATGAAATGTTTAGTGGCGGAGTTAAGGTGTTAATTAACTATTTAAATTTAAAAACAGTCATATTAGGCAAATAAAACAATAATAAAACACAGTTTTAAGACTTTGCTATGTACAGGCGGGAATATAGGGAGTACGATTAAGTTGTACTGTGAATAGTTAAAAAGTTAATTAAATATTTAAATGTATTACAACAAAAATATATGTTAACCAACAAACAAGTTTCCAAAATTCAAAAAACTTTTAACGGCACAGAGCAGCGAGCAATTTTTAAAATTCTGGGCGATACCAACCGCTATAGAATTTTTGAAATGCTCGGCAAACAAAAAAAACTGACAGTCAGCGACGTAGCTAAAATTTTAAAAATCTCCATCCCGCTGGCTTCTCAGCATTTAAAAATTTTAGAACAGGGTGGAATTTTAAAAAAACAAAGGTTGGGACAAAAAGTTTACTACGCCCTTAACCAAAAAAACTTAATTGCCAATTCCATTTCAAAGAAAATTATATAACTTTACTTATAATGTAATTTAAAAAAAATTAAACGCTGCTTAGCAACAAAGGCATAAAAAAGGTCGAAAATTTAATTAAACATTAATAAACAATAAACTATATGGAAATTTACAATGACTCAGACTCTTACAGCTCCCGTACTACTAAACCGCTGTTTCGAGGCACTCAAATTATTTGGTACATAGCAGGCCTAATAAACGCGCTACTTGCGGCAAGATTTATACTTAAACTCCTAAATGCTAACCCAAGCGCGGGCTTCACAGACTTAATTTACACAGTAAGTAAGCCTTTTGCCGCACCATTCATTAGCGTGTTAAAAATAAACAACATAGATGGCAGCATATTTGAATGGACAACTATTCTGGCTATAATAGTATATTTTTTACTAGCCATGGCTTTAACTAGAATTCTAGTTATTGGCAAAACCGTTTCTACCACAGAAGCTGCCGTAAAACTTAACAACCAAGACAAATAAATTAACAGCATTTAAAAGTAATAAATGCTTAAATAGGGAATTATATGGTAACAAACGACGACATAGCACGCGCTAAAGGCAAAGTAAGAGACGCGCAAGAGAACGAGCGCAAAGTAAGAGACGCGCAAGAGAACGAGCGTTACGAAGAAGCATACCAAGCGAGAGAAAAAGCAAGAGACTTAGAAAATAATTAAACAAAACTTTTATGGGAATTATACTTTGGATAGTTTTTGGAGCCTTAGTCGGCTGGTTAGCATCAATAATTATGAAGACCGACGCGCAGCAAGGTGCATTGTTAAATATAGCGGTTGGGATAGTCGGCGCAATTTTAGGCGGGTTTATAATGACCTTCTTTGGCAAAACCGGAGTTAATGGTTTTAACTTTTACAGCTTTTTTGTAGCTTTAATTGGCGCCGTGGTTTTAATTGGCATAGTAAAACTCTTTAGAAATTAAAAGTTTAAGTGTAAATTAAACAAAAAAGGAGGGATATGAAAAAACACAAACATGTTTTTTTACTCCACAGACTCTTAACTTACAGCATTAGGAGCGGCCCGCCTACCAACGCCAATTGGCAATAAGTTGCTGGCAGCCTAAAAAAACTTTAGGCATAGCGGCCGCATTAAAAATTAACAATAAAAACTTTTTACTGGCACAGTTTATTTGCGCAAAAACTTCAGAAATTTTTACGCAAGAGAGAGAAATATCATTAAGACATAAAATATGAATAATTATAAACCCGCTAAAACCGGGAAATTAATTCTCAGCCTAGTCTTAGTATTTAGTTTACTTGGTCTAAGCAGCGCGGCTTTAGTAAAAGCCCAAACCACAGAAGACGGCAACAATGTATCCATAAACGGCACCGTTTATTTTATACAATCACCTTCAGCTCCAAATAATTCAGGCTTGGTCCAAATGCCCTCCTCGACTTTAACAGGATACAGTTCAGCGGCGGTATTTTCTTCTTACGGTTTTAACAAATGGCATGATATAACCAATGCCACTGGCGAAGACAAACAACTGTCTATAGATTCCGGCCTTATGCCCTATCAGGACGGCAGCTTAGTAAACGACAACGGCATGGTCTACTTAATTAGCAACGGGGAAAAATACGGCATTTCCAGCAATCAGGATTTTCAGTCCTTAGGATACAGATGGGCAAATGTAATTAAAGGCACAACTTCCTTTATTGCCAATGCCGGAGTAGTAGCACCTGGTTCTGCCCATATGCCTGGCAGCTTAATAATAATAGACGGCACAATCTATTATATTAGCAATTCTGGCAGAATGGGTTTTCCGACAATCGAAGTTTTTAACTCTTGGGGTTTTAAACTGGCAAATGTTGTTTCCGCCAACAGCGGAGACTTAAGTTTACCCATTAATCCTTACAATCCGGTTGTACTGTTAAAAACCCTCAACCAGCTCTCGCCTTCGGAAAATAACAACTAACTATTAATTTCATATTGCTATAAAAGCTAGCCTATGAGTAACAAAACAAAAAACTAAACCACCGCGCAGCGCGGTGGTTTTTTAAAAGTAAAAAATATTAATCTTCGTACTTCCCTCTTACACAGTCGTTGCTTATTAAATCTCGCAAATAAGCAAGGCGTTTTTTTCTTTCTTTTTCTTGCTCTTCGGCAGAAGCATAAATTTTAGGTTCTAAAACACTTTCTTCTGCTGTTCTGCCTAACTTAAAATTAATTTTTTCAATGTTTCTTAAATGATCATTTTTATCGGCATTGTGTTTAGCAGTAAAAAACTTAAAGTAATATTTATCAGATATTTTTCTGGTATTTAAAAAACCATCCTCGCCATATGTTGCCAGCCATCTTCTTTGTTCTGCTTCTAGTTGATTATTTTGCTGCTTATTACACCAAAAATCTTCCCGAGACCTTGCCTGTTCCAGCCTTTCTAAATTTCCATTTTTAATTTCCCATTTTAAATTTTTATTTGAATTATTAGAAATCCTTTGCATCATATCTATATTTGCTAATTCAACTGCTTTAGAAAGCCCAAAGCCTTTAGCACCAATACGTATAGCACCTTCTGCTATAAGTAAATTTTCAGCATGCTCTATTAACATTCGCCTGTGGCCTAAAGTTTGACCACTTAAATCTTGACAAATTAACCAGTAATAGCCAAATTTATGTTTATCTCTATTATTTTCTCCAAAGCTAAAAATTCGCACACTTTGGCCATGACTATTTTGACCAAGATATTGGGGGCCAAAAAAAATTTGACCAGATTTCTCGGGTCTAGCAAAAACTTCAAGCTCTAAACTTAGTCTTTTAAGATACCTTTTATAGTCAACATCCGGAATAGAAAATACTAAATTTTCCCTAGATATTTCACTCATGCAAATTAACTATTGTTTAGAAATATGCTCACCGCTCACCCAGCCGCTTTGACTCTTAGGTAAAATAATTTTAAACCAATTATTTTTTACCTCGGTATATTCGTAAACTTCGCCCGGTTTAACCTGAAGCAGCAGTTTACCCGAAGTTGCCGGCTGACTGCGAACGTTTAAGTACCCCACGGAAGTGGAGTTAATTTTTAATTTGGGACTTGAATTGACAGGCGGAGTGGAAGTTGCAAGAGCAGTTTTAGTATTTAAGTCGGTTGAACTGGCGATTAAAGTCTGCGTGTCGTTAACCAAAGAATTATTGCCGTAAATATTTTCATTGGGTTTAATTTCCGGAGCCTTTATTTGACTAAAAGATTCCAAAACCGCTTCCTTCTTTAAAAAATATTTTTCATAAACAGCATAGCCCCCGCCGCCTAAAATCGCCAAAGCTAGAATTATTAAAAAAATATTCCTGGCTTTATGAGAGACCGCGACCATGGAAGGAAGCAGAATTTTATTGGCTTCGGTATTAATTTGAATTTGCTTAGGGCTGGGCTTGGCTACTACCAGGCGGTTTGTAACCTTAGGCGCATTAATACCTTCAATTGAGGGTTTGTCTTTCCTAACCGGTTTTGGTAAATCTAATTTTTCTTCCACAGGCTTAGATGAAATTTCAAGCTCTTTATTTTGTCCCAAATCTTCGGGGATAATGTTATCATCCATAATTTTTTATATTAAGTAAGTCATAATAAATATTTCTGGTTTAACTTAACAAAGGATGGTGGGTACCATAATCTAGTATCAAAAGATTGCTTCCTCGGATGCACTCGTCGCAATGACAGATAGTAATTGATTTATAAGCAAAGACTTATAATGCAATACTCACCATCACTTATGATAATACATATATATTACCTTATTTTTTACTAAAATGGAAAAAATGGGAAGTTTTAAAAATAGCTTGGCTTTTAAGCGAGATATTTGCTATATTATAATCTCTAATTAATTTAAACTCATAACATTCACATGCAAGAACAAAACAACTACAAATATTTTGACATAATTACCGCCGTGTTCACGGCTGTATTATTAATTTCGAATATTGTATCCGCCAAAATTGCCCGCTTCGGGCCGTTTGATTTTGACGCCGGCACAGTACTCTTTCCCCTGTCTTATATTTTTGGTGACATTTTAACGGAAGTTTACGGCTACAAGCGTTCACGCAAAGCAATCTGGACGGGTTTTATCTGTTTAATTTTAATGGCCATAACCTTAGCCGTGGTACAATATTTACCCCCGGCAAAAACCTGGCCAAACCAGGCTGCCTATGAAATAATTTTAGGTTTTGTGCCGAGAATTGTCATTGCCAGCATAATTGCCTACTTCTTGGGGGAATTTACCAATTCCTATATTTTAGCCAAAATGAAAATTTGGACGAAAGGCAAAATGCTGTGGAGCCGCACCATTGGCTCAACTGTTGTCGGCGAATTGGTTGATTCCGTAATTTTTAGTTTAATTGCGTTTTATGGCACAATGCCACTTAGTACTCTTTTAAATATTATGGGGACGATTTACGTATTTAAAGTTTTGTACGAAATAATAATTACTCCGGTAACTTACAAAGTTGTCAGCGCATTAAAAAATGCCGAGGGTATGGATGTGTATGATACAAACACCAATTTTAATCCCTTTAACTTAAAATAAGTTAAACAAACATTAAAAAAACTAAAATACTAAACAGTGAAGCTAACGTACTAACCACTATACTGCTAGCCACAAACGCTTCTTCTAATTCGTACTGCTCGGCTATTACAAAACATGTAACTGCCGAAGGCATGGAAGAAAGTACAACTGCAATAGCCGTAGCTTTGGGCGCGATTCCAAGCAAGTTAAAAACAATAATAATAAACAGCGGCAGCACTAAAAGCTTAAGGGCGGCAACCAATAAACTTAAATTAAAATAGCGGGCGCTGAATTTGCCGTGCAAAAATCCGCCTAACGCAAACAAGGCAACCGGCGAGGCTGTAGCTCCCAGCATGGCCAGCGGTTTTTTTATCGCTTCAAACACAGGACCCTGTAAGCCAATTAGGCTAAAAAGCATACCTAAAAACAATGCAATCATTAAGGGATTTTTGGCAAAATCTTTAAAGTAAACAGAAAAACGCCTCGATTTTATGACTAAAAATTCCGTAACTAAAATTCCAAAAATAATTCCAAAAGCCAAATGCGCGGTAGCCGCGGCAATAACCGAAGGAAAAAGCTGCGGGCTAAAAGCTCCGCCGGCAATAGGAAAACCCATATATACGGTATTGCCGACTAAAGCCGTAACATAAATCGCGGCTTTTAACTTATTGCTAATTTTTATAAACGACAAAACCAGTAAAAGCGCAGCAGAAAAAATAACTAACCCAAGCAAATTAAGTCCCACAATTTTCCAAACTTCCTGGTTATACCAATTTATCTCCCAAAAGCTGGCTAAAATTACAGCCGGCAGAGAAACATAGTAGACAAAGGCGTTTAAAGTATGGATCCAGTGAATTTTAACTACATTTTTCCGCCTTAAAATATATCCAAATAAAATAATGGCAAATATCGGAAAAACAATTTTTAATAATGGCATTTTTGTTTCAAAAGATTTCTACCAGCAAAATTTTAAGTACTTTTATTATACCACAAAATAAGCTAAAATACCTTTTAGTAAAGAACTCATAGTGAGTAGATTGTCCTTGCGAGAACTAAATAACACATAAGGGACGAAGCAATCTAGTAACAATATAGATTGCTTCCCCCTTCGTCCCGACCAGTCGGGACTACGTCGGACGAGTCGGAGGACAGGTCGGATACACTCGAAAATGACGAGGGAAAAATAGTAAGTTTGTGGTTAAAAAAACTAAAGTAGTATTACTAAATATATTTTCAAACAATAACTTTTAAACAATGACAAGTGAAACTCAAATTATTTATTATAAAACCAAAGAAGAAGTCGCTGCTACGGCTGGCGAAACTTTAAACGAACTTTTGCTAGAAAACCAAAAAAATCCTATTTTGTTACTACTTTCCGGCGGCTCGGCTTTGGAAATTTTAGACTACGTGGGTGATAAAGCTTTAACCGAAAATGTTACTATTACCATGCTAGATGAGAGATTCTCCGAAGACCCAAAGAATAACAATTTCTTAGCCTTGCAAAAAACTGAATTTTATTCTTTTGCGCAAAAAATGGAATGTAGTTTTTTTGGAAGCCTTCCGAGACCAAATGAAAGCTTAAAAGATTTTAGCAAACGCTATGAAAATAATTTGCAAACTTGGGTAACAGAAAACCCGAAAGGCAAAATTTTTGCGGTATTTGGCATTGGTCAAGACGGACATACTGCGGGAATATTTCCAAATAATAATGAAAAAGAATTCAATGAAATGTTTAATGCTCAAAGTTTAGCTATAGGCTACAACGCAAAAAACAACACGCCCTTAAATTTGCGCGTAACAGCCACCTTAACTTTTTTTAAATTAATAAATAACGCGATAATTTTTGCTTGCGGCAAAGAAAAAAAATCCGCGCTGTCGGCTTTCAAAGAAAAAACTTTACCGGTTTATTTGCTGCCCGCCTTGGGAATACTACAAACCAAAAACCGACAATTATTTACCGATCAGGTTTTGTGAGACTATTAGCTGCTTAAATTTATATTAATTTTATTTTTTATACCGATTATACGATAATATATAAAATTGGTTATTAAATGACCGTCATTCTCCTAAAGGAGAATGACGGTCATTGTTCTTATCACCAACCAATTTATTTAACTGTCCCGACTATTTTGCTGAATTCCGCTTCGGTTAAAAGCTTTTTACCGACAATTATTTCGCGCAAAGATTTTTTTTCTTTTAAAGCTTCTTTTACCGCTTTACTAGCGGCTTCATAACCAATTGCCGGCGTTAACAAAGTTGAATAAGCTGTGGAATTTTCAAGCAGCTCTTTACATCTTTCTTTATTGGCTTTTATACTCACAACGCATTTGCCAATAAACTGGTCTAAAACTTCGCGGGTTAACTTTAAAGTTTGTAGTAATCTGTCGGCAATAATTGGAAACATAACGCCAAGTTCTAACTGTGCCGCGTGAGCCGCATGTTCAATAGTTAAATTATTGCCTGAAATTAAATAATATAATTGATTTACGGTTTCCGGCATAACCGGATTAACTTTGCCCGGCATAATAGAAGAACCGCTCTGTAATTCCTCCAAAGAAATTTCCATAAGTCCACCGCGCGGACCACTGGAAAGGATTCTAAAATCGCTGGCAATTTTGGAACAATCTAAACACAAAGCGGTTACAGCCTGAGAAATAGCCAAAAAATCTGTCTGACTGCTGGTTTGAGACATTAAATTTTTGGCCGGTTTGAATTTTTGGCCGGTAATCTTATTTAATTCGGAGTAAACGCTGGCAATATATTTTTTACTGGCATTCATGGAATTGCCTATGGCTGTGCCGCCTAAGTTTAAAGTTTGCGCGAAAGCCGCAATGGCATTTATTTTTTCCTGATGCCAACGAATAATTTCCGCATAAGAAGCAAACTCCGCGCCCAAAGTGGTTGGCACCGCGTCTTGCAAATGAGTTCGAGCCAACTTAGGAACGCTGCCAAACTCTTTAGTTTTTTGACTTAAAGCTTTAACTAAATTTGCTAATGTTTTTTGCAAATCTTGAACTAATTTTAAACTGGCAATTTTTATTGCGGACGGATTGGCATCGTTAGTACTTTGGCTACGATTAACGTGGTCGTTCGGATGTACGGCCGGCTTTTTGTTTTTTGCTTGCAAAATTTCATTGGCTAGTCCGGCAATAACTTCGTTCACATTCATATTAATAGAGGTACCGGCTCCACCCTGGAGCGCCCTTAAAGGAAACTGATCTTTATAACCGCCTTGCAAAATATTGTCGCAAGCCTCGGTTATGGCTTCCATAATTTCACGGCTAAAATTTCCGGCTTTAAAATTCGCTATTGCGGCGGCTTTTTTCACCATAACCAATGCAAATATAAATTCCTTATGAACTTTATAAACATCAAAAGGAAAATTTAAAATTGCTTTTTCTGTCTGCTGGCCGTAGTATTTTTTCATATTATAATGGTTTACTAATTTCATACCTATTTAATTGCAAGTTTCCTGGCCCGCCTATGGAAAGCACTTCTTTTAAGGCTTTGACCGGATTTTGAATTTTTAATTTAGAAATTCATTTATAAGCCTAAAGCATATAGTAGCAAAGCCGCGCGGACATATAGCCCGTTCTTTGCTTGTCTAAAGTAGGCGGCCCGTGGGTCTTTATCCACCTCAACGTCTACTTCAAAAATCCGGGGCATAACATGCAGAATAATAGATTTTTCTTTCATTTTTTTAACCTGTTCTACCCCAATATGCAGGCTGTGTTTTAAACGTTCATATTCTGAAGGGTCAGAAAATCTTTCCTTAAACACCCTGGTTACATACAAAACATCTATCTCTCCTAAAATATCTTCTAAATTTTCCAGCTCTGTGTATTTAATCCCCGCTTCTTTTAGCTGCTGGGTATAATTTTTTGGCAAACGTAGTTCCGAAGCCGAGACTAAATATAATTGAATATTTTTAAACAACGAAAAAATCGGTACTAAAGAATGAATGTTGCGCTGGTACCTAAAGTCAGCCAAAAACGCGATTTTTAAGCCGTCAATTTTTCCCAATTCTTTTTGGATTGTATAAAGATCATACAAAGCCTGAGTGGGATGTTCATTAAAGCCGTCGCCCGCATTTATAATTGGCACCGGCGAAACTGCGGCCGCTTTGTCTGCGGCAAAATTTTCCGGATGCCTTAAAACTATTAAATCGCTATACCCACCTATAACTCGCGTGGCATCTTCCAAGCTTTCACCTTTAGTGGCAGAAGAGGTTTTGGGGTCTGAAACAGATATAACCCCAGCTCCCAACTTGAGTGCAGCTGACTCAAAAGATAAGCGTGTCCTAGTGCTAGGTTCATAAAAAACCGTGGCCACCACTTTCCCACTTAAAAGTTTAGCCATGCCTTGCGGTAATGAATCGGCTTTTTCTAATTCCTCAGCTTGCTTAAAAAGCTTGTCCAATAATTGTTTATTGACAAACTGTTGTCCATTGAGAATATGGGTCATAAAAAATTATTCTAATTATACTAATAAAACTAAGTACCCTAAATAATAACCAATGCCTCAATATCTACGCGGAAAAATAATTACCTTCTAAGATATTCCTTATATGATTTTATTTTCAGATCAGAAAGTTTATTTCTAGAAAGAGCCAAAACAAAAGCTCTAGCTAAATGCAGTTCGGTAAAGAGTGGAATCTGGTTATCTACAACCGCCCGGCGGATACGATAGCCGTCGCTAAGCTGCTTGACGACTTTTTCGTCGGTTAAAGACTTAGCTTGGCTTAAGTTTACCACAAAGCCCACTTTTTTACTTTCTATAAGCTGTAAAAAATTCGGTTCCGCTTGATAGGCTTTTTTTACTGCTTCGCACTCTATCCCCCGCTCTTTTAAAAATTCGGCCGTGGAATTAGTGGCGTAAATTTTATAGCCTAAGTTTTTTAGAAGTCTCGCGCTTTGCACAAATTTTTCTTTATTTAAACTGCCGCCCAAAGAAAGCAGAGCGATTTTTTTTATAAAATCAAAGTTGGTAGAAGCTAAAATTGATTTTAGCAAAGCTTCGTCGTAAGTTTCGCCAAAACACGCCACCTCCCCGGTGGAGGCCATTTCCACCCGCAAAACGGGGTCTGCCCCGGACAAACGGGAAAAAGAAAACTGTGGGGATTTTACTATTATGTTATGCGGATATTTTATTTCCTGTTTTACAGCTTTGTTAAAGTAAGCGTCAACGGCGAGTTCGGGAAAATTAACGTCCAAAGCTTTTGAAAGCAAAGGAAAGGTGCGGCTGGCGCGGGCATTAACCTCTATTACAAAAGGTTCATTGTCTTTAAACAAATACTGAATGTTAAAGGGTCCGGTAATATTTAATTTTTGAGCAATCGCCTGAGAAATTTTTCTTAAAAGGTGTTCTGTAGACGAATAAACTCTTTGCGAAGGAAAAACTATAGTGGCATCCCCGCTGTGAACACCCGCATTTTCCACATGTTCGCTGACCGCATATACCACAATTTTTCCTTTTTGGGCCACCGCGTCGAATTCCAATTCTTTGGCATTTTCCATAAATTTGGAAATTGTTACCGGGTGTTCTTTACCTAAATCCCCGGCCTTCTTTAAAAAGTTTTCCAGTTCGGTTTTGTTGTAACAAACACTCATGGCACTACCTGAAAGCACAAAAGACGGCCGAACTAATACCGGATAACCAACTTTGTCGGCAAATTTTTCCGCCTCAATTAATGTAGTAAAGTCATCCCAATCCGGCTGCTTGATTTTTAATTCATCGAGCAATGCGGAAAATTTGCCTCGGTCTTCAGCCTTGTCTATATTTACCGAAGTTGTTCCAAGTAAATTAAAGCCTTCTCTAAAAAGCTTTTTGGCTAAATTATTCGGGCGCTGGCCGCCCATGGAAATTATTAAACCAAAAGAATTTTCAAATTCATAAATGTCCGCTACGGTTTCAAACGACAAATTTTCAAAATACAGGCGGTTAGACATATCGTAATCGGTCGATACGGTTTCCGGGTTACAATTAACGATGATCGAAGCCTTTTTATGCTTTTTTAAAGCCATTGCCGCGTGCACGCAAGACCAGTCAAACTCAACGCTTGAGCCTATATGATAAGGCCCGCTTCCTAACACGCACACACCTTTTTTGCCCAAAGGAGAAACGTCGTTATGGCTAGCGTGGTAGGTAAGGTACAAATAATTAGTCTGCGCAGGAACTTCTCCGGCAAGCGTGTCTATTTGTAAAATGGATGGCTTTATGTTTAACTTTTTCCTAATTTCCCTAATTTCAAATTCTTTTTTGCCGCAAATTTGAGCAATTTTTTTGTCGGAAAAACCGAGTTGTTTAAGTTTTAACAAATGCTCACCCATGTAGCGTACCCATTTATGGGCGTCTTGGGATGGCCGATTAATCGGCACGCTACGAACAAAGGCTTTCTGCCCTTCCACAATATTTTTTACTCTCTCTAAAAACCAAGCGTCTATGCCAGTAATTTTATATATTTCTTCGGTTTTCATGCCGTGCATAAATGCCGCAGCTACAGCGTAGACGCGTTTTGGAGTCGGAATTTGTAAAAAATGTTTAATTTCTTTCTTGTCTAAAAAACCATTGTCAGTAACGCTCTCCGTTTTACCAGATTGCATTCGAACTGCTTTTTGCAAAGCTTCTTCAAAGCTTCTTCCTATGGCCATAACTTCGCCTACTGACTTCATAGCACTGCCGATTTTTTCTTCCGCGCCTTTAAACTTTTCTAAATCCCAACGCGGCATTTTTACGACGCAATAGTCTAAAGCCGGCTCAAAAAAACTTTGAGTGACTTTCGTAATTTTGTTTTGCACTTCTTGCATAGTTTTTCCCAAAGCAAGCTTGGCCGCCACATAGGCTAAAGGATATCCCGTGGCTTTGGAAGCAAGTGCAGATGAACGAGAAAGTCTGGCATTAACCTCTATAACATAAAAATCCAGCTCGCCTTTTTTTGGATTTGGGTTAAGTGCGTATTGGACATTACATTCTCCTACTATTCCTAAAGACTGAACAATTTTTATACTAGCCTCACGCAAACCATGATACTCAAAATTGTTTAAAGTTTGACTAGGTGCAACCACAATACTATCTCCGGTATGGATACCAAGCGGGTCCATATTTTCCATATTGCAAACAGTTACAATATTCCCTGCCGAGTCGCGCACAACTTCGTACTCTATTTCTTTAAAATGATGCAAGTATTTTTCCACCAATACTTGAGGGCTAATTGCCAGCGCCCCATTTACTAAATCTATTAGTTCTTTTTTGTTATGTGCCACACCCGACTTTTGTCCACCCAAAGCAAAAGCCGCCCTCACCATTAAAGGATATTTGATTTTCTCGCCGATTTTTAGAGCGTCCGTAAGATTAGTGGCAGCCGCGCTCTCTGGGGTTGGAATTCCAAGTTTTCTAAGATGATCCGCAAATAATTGACGGTCTTCGGTAAGTTCTATGGCTTTGGTGGGTGTACCTAAAACAGAAACGTGGTGCTTTTTAAGCACGCCGGATTTTTGTAAAGCCAACCCGCAGTTGAGAGCAGTCTGACCGCCAAAAGAAAGCAGTATACCGTCCGGCTTTTCTTTTTTTATAACTTCTTCTACAAAATAAGGATTCACAGGTAAAAAATAAACTTCATCGGCCAGTAACTTGGAAGTCTGAATCGTCGCAATATTAGGGTTAATTAAAACCGTTTTTATACCTTCTTCTTTTAAAGCCTTTATGGCCTGTGAGCCACTATAGTCAAACTCCCCGGCTTCGCCGATTTTAAGCGCTCCACTACCAAGTATTAAGATTTTTTTGTACTTTTGCATAAAAACTTATTTAAATCAATTTTACAATGATCATCATTGGACTTAGATATTCTCTGACTAATGATGACCATTGTATAAACTAAATCTTCTTAATAAATTCATCGAATATCCAAGCTGTATCTAAAGGCCCCGGTGCTGACTCGGGATGGAACTGGACAGACATAAAAGGTTTTTTGGTGTGAATTATACCTTCGTTAGTTTTGTCATTGGCGTTTTTAAACCACTCTTTAAAGCCTTTTGGGATTTTACCCACCGCAAAACCGTGGTTTTGCGTTGTTAAATAACAACGCTTGCTTCCAACTAATTGGCAGGGCTGATTTTGCCCTCTATGTCCAAATTTTAATTTATAAGTGTCGCCGCCTGCAGCTAGCGCAAGTATTTGGTTGCCCAAACAAATTCCTAAAATTGGTTTTTTACCTTCTAAGGCTTTTTTAACATTTGCTATTGTTTTAGTCGCTTGTTTTGGATCGCCGGGTCCGTTGGAAATAAGCAGTCCGTCATATTTTATTTTGCTTAAGTCATAATCCCAAGGCACAACTACAACTTTTACGTTTCTTTTGATTAAATCCCTAACAATATTTTGCTTTGCTCCGCAGTCTATTAAGCAGATGGTTTTGCGACCGCTACCATACTTTAAAACTTTTTTAGTAGATACTTCGGCAACAAGGTTTCGTAAATTAGGGTCTTCAAATTCAGGGCTATGGATTACAGATTTATTGGGATGTACAGATGAAAAATCTATCTTTCCGAGCATCGCTCCTTTCATTCTTAATTTTTGTACAAGTGCTCTTGTGTCTTTTATTTCTAAAGCAGGAATTTTTTGTTCTTTAAGCCACTGTGACAAAGTTTTTTCGCTCGCATGGTGGGAAGGCTTGTCTATATAACTAGAAACAATTAAGCCGGAAACTTGGATTTTACTCGATTCCCACTCACTTTTTTTTGGGACGCCGTAGTTGCCTATAAGTGGATAGCTCATAACCAAAATTTGCCCCTTAAAAGAAGGGTCGGTAAGGCTTTCGGGGTAGCCCACCATGCCAGTAGCAAAGACGACTTCACCGGTTGTGGATTTTTCAAAGCCGAAAGATGCGCCTTCAAAGCTGCTGCCGTCTTTTAAAATTAATTTTGACATATATAGTCTTTAGTCTACAGTCTTTAGTTATTAGTTGGTCTTGTGTTAGTTTCTACTTTTTTACAAAATGACTTTAGCATTTTTTGAACTTCAATCAATAACTCTTCAGCTTTTTTATAACTAATGTCAGGGTATTGTTTTTTTTAAATAATTATTTGCGTTTCTAGCTCAAGCGATGAAGCATAGGCTATATACAAAAATTGAACGAATTCCTTACTGCCTTTCCGGCCGAAACCCTCCGCTATATTACTAGGGATTGAAACCCCTGAACGCTGCATTTGAGAAGCGAGCACGAACATTTCTGTCTTGGGAAACTGTTTAGTAATAGTATATATTTCATTTACCAACTCAATAGACTTTTGCCAAACTACCAAATCTTTATAACTTTGTATAGGCATATTTTTGTAAACTATAGACTAAAGACTATAGACTTTTAATTAAAGACTTCGGAATCAAATTGTTTTCATAAACTTTTCCTTTAACTATTGTTTTTATTACCCGGCCCGGAAATTGTATTCCTTCAAACGGTGACCAACCGCATTTGGTCTTTAAAACGGTTTTCTCGATCTTTATCGGTTGGTTTAAATCTAAAATAGACAGAGATCCAACATATCCTACTTCAATCTTCCCATATTTAACACTAGTAAACTGATTAACAAACATTCCCGGATTATAACTACAAACTCGCATTGCATCGCTAGCGGTAAAATTATGCTCCTTTATAAGCCAAGTTGCAAAACTGCCATAAGTATCTAAATGCGGCATACCAGAAGTGCCTTTTTCTTTTTCTTCCCAAGTATGAGGCGCGTGGTCTGTGGCTAAGTAGTCTATGTCGCCATTTTTTAGCATCTCAATTAAAGCTAAACGGTTGTCTTTAGTTTGGCGAATAGGCGGATTAACTTGCAGGACCTGATGATTCGCGTTATTTAAAAGTGTTTCATCGAAAAATAAATGGTGTGGGGTAACTTCGCAAGTAACTTTTACTCCTCTTTTTTTAGCGGCAATAATTTTTTGCATTCCCTCAACGGTTGAGCAGTGACAAATTTTTGCAGTAATATTATATTTCTCAATAATACTTAAAGCAAAATCTACGGCTGAATTTTCCGCACTTTGGGGACGCTTTTGTTCGTGAGTTGGTTGATTTTTATTTGCTTCCAGAATTGCCGGATCTTCGCAGTGAAAACTAATATTTTGTCCGTGGTAGTTTTTTATTACTTCTTCCAGTGAAATATTTTTATCCGACTTCGCCCCACCTTCGCTAAAGCTTCGGCGGGCAAGCAAGGCTTCGTCGGATGCCCGTCTACTATTAGTAGATGGTTTTAGTTGGGAAAAAAACAAGTCCCCCACCGAGGGACCCATAAAAACTTTATAAGGGACATTTTTAGAAAGCGGTTTGGTTTTAGGACCAATGCCAGCATATAAAACTACTTCCACCTTGGCTTTGTGTACGAGCTTGGATTTTTCATTGTACGATAAGTCTGTAACCGGAGCTACGGGATTGTTTGGCATATCGCAAAAACATACTACACCGCCGTTAATAGCCGCCTCCGAAGCAGATATAAAATCTTCTTTGTAATCCCAAGAGTGGTCCGCGCACTCCCTAGCGTGGACGTGTAAGTCTATAAACCCGGGAAAAATTAATTCATCTTTTAAAACCAAATCTGCGTGACCTGTTTCCTTAGTTACAGATAAAATTAAACCGTCACTACCAATTTCCACCCGGCCGCGGTGGGTGTTATCTATATTTACAATATTTCCTTCAATACTAATCATATTTGGGGCAAAAAAATAACCCCATTCCCTAAAATAGGGTGGGGTTTATATTTAAGATGTTGTAGAATTATTTATTTTTGGCATTTGATTCGTTACTTATCCATTTAAAATTAACAAAAGAATAAAATACCGTCAACTAGTCAAAACCGCCAAAATATGGTAAAATATTTATGGATATCAACACCTATAAAAAAGAAACAAAATTGTCAGCAAAAATAATTGAAAAAATTGTCAGTGCACCGGCTGTTACTTTGGAAAAAAGCATACAAGCTTCGGAATTCGTTGCTAAAACTTTAAGCCAAAAAACCGGACTAAAAAAAGCCGGGCAATACTGGGACAACTTAGGTCCAGGACTTACTACCGGAGCTGCGGACGACGACCCTTCTGGCATTGCAACATACAGCCAAACCGGTAGTCAATACGGCTTTAACTTTTTATGGTTAGCGGTTTTTACATTTCCCTTTATGGCCATTGTCCAGGAAATGTGCGCGCGCATTGGTATAGTCACCGGCCGCGGACTCGCCGGCAACATCAAACTACATTTCAGCAAAAAAGTTTTGTATACCTGTGCCGCGTTGTTGTTTATTGCCAATACTTTTAATATTGGCGCGGACTTGGGCGTTATGGCCGCGGCAACGAGACTTTTACTACCAAGTTTTGGATTTTCCAGCTTGGTTTTTTTCTTCGCTCTAATTAGCCTCTTTTTACAAATTTTTACCAGCTATGGCAACTATGCCAAATATTTAAAATGGCTAACCTTAATTCTCTTCTCCTACATTTTTGCCGCATTAAGCATAAAGACTAATTTTTTAGAAATTTTAAATTACACTTTTATCCCACACTTTTCATTTACAAAAGATGCGATATTTTTAGTATGTGGGATTTTGGGCACAACCATTTCTCCATATTTATTTTTTTGGCAAAGCTCTCAGGAAGTGGAAGAAGATATTCTAAACGGAAAGACCAGTTTAAAGCAACGTGTGGCAATTACCTCCCCAAAAGATATAAAAAAAATGCGGGTAGATGTTTGGACAGGCATGTTTTTTTCCAATTTAGTCATGTTTTTTATTATTCTAACCTGCGGTTCAGTCCTATACAAAAGCGGGATTACCAATGTACAAACTGCAGCAGACGCGGCTTTGGCCTTAAAACCTTTAGCCGGACCTTATGCCAGCCTGCTATTTACTTTAGGCATTGTGGGCACCGGCCTGTTAGCCGTACCTGTATTAGCGGGCTCGGCTGCTTATGCCGCAGCTGAAAGTTTTGGATGGAAACAAGGCTTGTACAAAAAATTAAAGCAAGCTTACGCTTTCTACGGCATAATAATAATTTCCATGGGTCTGGGAATATTGTTAAACTTTATTGGACTTGATCCGATTAAAGCTTTAATTTATTCCGCGGTACTAAATGGTCTGGTAGCGCCAATTGTGTTAATTCTTATTGTGGCCATAAGCAGTAACAAAAAAATAATGGGTCAGTGGGCAAATAGCAAAAAAACGGAAAGTTTAGGGTGGATAGTAACAGTGCTCATGATACTAGTAGGCACAGCAACTATAGCGGCTATTATAGTACCATAGAGTGATTGACAAGATTGACGATCAATAACAAGAATGACCATGATTGAAGACGCCATCGCTTCCGACTTCGTTAACCTCCTACGCCCCTCCTTCGCTGAAGCTTTGGAGGGCAAGCAAGGCTTCGAAGGTCAAAGCTACGTCGGACAAGAAAGCTATGGCGGGCAGGTAAATCGTTTAAATCTAGTCAATTTCCTACGCCTTTGACAAATTTCTCAATAAAAGCTATAATTATCAAGCTAATTAAAAAAATATAGTGCTAAAAACCAGAGTTAATCACCAAATCAAAACCCCTACTTTGCGCGTTATTAATGAAGACGGCGAGCAGGTTGGCGTAATGAAGACATCGGAAGCGCTTTCCTTGGCTATTGAAAATGGCCTGGATTTAATAGAAGTAGCTCCCAATGCCCAGCCGCCCGTAGCTAAGCTTATTGATTTTGCTAAATTTAAATATCAGCAAAAAAAAGCTGAAGCTGCGCAAAAAAAGAATGCCAAAAAAACCGAAGTTAAGACTATTTGGATTAGCGTAAGAATTTCCGACCACGATATGGGCATAAAAGCCAAAAAAGTAATGGAATTCTTAACAGACGGTGACTTAGTAAAAATTGAACTGCGCATGAGAGGCCGCGAACAAGCTTACGGAGATTTAGGCAGACAGCAGCTGGTAAAATTTACCACCTTAATTACCGTTCCGCACCGCATTGAAGTTCCCGTAAAAAGAATGGGCGGCACCTGGTCTCTAACAGTCGCTCCAAGCAAATAATCATATTAACATCGTAACATTTTAACATATTAACATCGTAACATTTTATCTTAACTAACATTTTATCTTATTAAAATGATAAAATGTTTAATAAACTTTATGCCTAAAGTCAAAACCCACCAAGGAACAGCCAAGAGAATTAAAAAAACCCGCACCGGCAAATTAATCGCAAGAGCCACCGGACAAAGCCATTTTAATTCCCGAGAAACCGGCAAAACCACCAAGAACAAGCGCCGTGATTTAAAACTCCACAAGACTGTTAATAAATTAAAAGCATTAATACCTTACAAATAAGACCTATACGACTCATAAGTCTTATACGACCCATATATGACCAGAATCAAACGCGGCGTTGCCGCTAACAAGAGAAGAAAGAATTTACTCAAAAGAGCCAAAGGGTTTGACAACCGCCGCTCCACAAATTTTGTTTATGCCAGACAAGCTTTACTAAAAGCTGACTCTTACGCCTACAGAGACCGTAAAAACCGCAAACGCGATTTTAGAGCTCTGTGGCTTATAAGAACCAATGCTGCTTTAAGAGAAAATGGCACAACCTGGAGCAAATTTGCAGCTGTCTTAAAAAAGCATAAAATCGAAATCAATCGAAAAATGCTATCTGAACTTGCAGTCCTTCACCCTGAAACTTTCGATAAAATGGTAAAAAGCCTAGCTTAAAAATATATTTAAAACCGTCCCGATTAAATCGGGACGGTTTTTATTTGGCCGATTAAATATTTCCATGTTACACTAATTTTATGATTTTCAAATTAACCCCGGAAAATAAACCGTCACTCTCCTATTTAAGCATAATTTTCTTTATTGGCTTTTCTTCTTTAATGTACGAAATTTACGGCAGCCGCGTAATTTTCTTTTTCATTCCAGAAACCAGCCAAGCCTTAACAATAGCTATTAGCGCGTTCTTGGCGGGCCTAGCTTTTTCCTCGTTAATATTTCCTAAAATTTCAAAAAACACCGAAAATAATTTAAAAATAATTTTCTGGATGCAAATTGCCGCCGCGATCTATAGTTTTTTTCTACTCAAAAATTTTGTTCAAATTCCCAATATTCTTGATTTTTTTAAGAACTCCGGCTATAGCAATCAGCTCCTAACACTAATTAAATTTTGCATAATGTGGGCATTTTTATTTATGCCTGCTTTTTTTATTGGCGGCGCTTTCCCGTTAATTAACAGTTTGTATTTGCAGGCAGAAAAAAGCCCTGACAAAGGCGTTGTTTATTTTTGGGACACCTTAGGCGCAATATTTGGGGCTTTTGCCGCGGGTTTTGTTTTTTTACCTTTTCTAGGTTTTAACACTACAGCTTTAATTGGCTGCTTTATAAATTTACTTATTGCATTCGCAATAAGTAAACATAAAACTCTAAAAATTTTAAGCGCTCTGCTAATTTTAGTTTTAGTCTTTTACATTTCTTTTTTCAATAAGACCCTGCCCGGCTTGCCTTCTAACAACCAAAAGCAAACAATTCTAAACAAATATCCGGAACTCATCCAGCGTTTTGGACAAATACTTTTTCAGGAAAATTCACCTTTTGGACTCGTAACCGTAGGTCAAGAAAAAAACAATAAGGCTTTATTTATTAACTACCGTGATATGTGCAAAAGTCAAGGCCACGTTTCTGAAAGCGCGCTTGGTAAAATAGCTGCGGACATTTTACCCATTGACTCTGAGGTCTTAAATATTGGCTTAGGCTGCGGTTTTACAGCAGCTGCCATTGCGGGTGATAAAAAAGTAAAAAACCTGATTGTGGCTGAAATTAACCCAGTGGTTATTAAAGCAGCTAAAGAATTTAAAACTGAAAACCACAATTTATTGGAAAACCAAAAGGTTAAAATTATAAATCAAGACGGGGCAGAATTTGTAAGAAACAGCAAACAAACCTTTGACGCAGTTATTATAGACATAGAAGAACCTACTATTACCTATTCTTCACCACTTTATACTAAAGAGTATTTTGC
The DNA here is from genome assembly GCA_964453265.1 of uncultured Candidatus Saccharibacteria bacterium. Taxonomy (GTDB): domain Bacteria; phylum Patescibacteriota; class Doudnabacteria; order UBA920; family UBA920; genus CAYVNU01. The sequence continues at coordinate 27,453 of CAYVNU010000005.1, forward strand.
TTACATAAAACGAATTTTAAAACCAGGCGGGATTTTAGCTGTTTGGATACAGTTAGCCAGCCCGGCCTATGAAAAAGTTCTCTACAATACTCTTAAATCTGAATTTTCTGAAGTTACAATAAAGCTACCAACCGGAGAAAACGAACCAAAACCCGCTTACTTTACTTTTTTTGCCTCAGATGAAAAAAAAGTTTTCCCAGAAATTCAAAATGATATTGAAAATAAAATAATTAAAACTGTTATAAATTACCCGCTTGAGGAAATTAATACTTTAGACAAACCGGTTCTAATAAAATATTTTGAAATAAACAAAGTCTTCGAACTACCCAGCAACTATACCGAACCATTTTATTCGCCTGATGTGGCTAAATAAATTTGAATTTAAAATCCCCCGATGTTTAATCGGGGGATTTTATTCTGTAGTTCTGTAGTTCTGTAGTCTTATTTAGCTGGGACTGCAGGAGTACCGGACGGGTTAGCTTTGTAATCGCTAATGGCTTTTACAACGCTACCATCTTTCTTTAAGTCTTCATAGAATAAAATTTGAGACTTAGAAATATGCATTTCGTCTATTGGACCATGAAGTTCATTACCCAACTTTACTAAAGAAATTTGAGGCTGAGCTGCGGCCGGTGCTTGCTGTCCAGGCTGCTGAGTACTGCCTTGTAATGGCGGCTGTTGAATAACTTGCAAATAGTAAATATCTTTTACAGTCATGAATTCTTTATCTAAGTCACTTATTTTACCGAAATAAACCTGGCCATTAGTTAAGAACACGGCTTGATATTCGGATTTATCTGCGCTGTTTTGGGTCATTGCTGCTTTACCGCCTTCTTTCATAGCAGAACCAAAAAGCTTCTCTCTAAACAAAACTCCAACAACCAATAAAATAACTACTACTGCGCCTAAAATTACCCATGGCATTTTGGAAGCTTTTGGAGCTTCGGCATAAGTTGGCTGACTGGCTTGCATGGCTGGACCTCTATTTACTTCTGACATTTTAAAATCCCTTTCAATTGAATTCATATTATTTTTCCCAATTTTGAGAAATGCAAATATGAAAATTATTTGTAATTAAATAAAAAATTAAGAATTCGCTTGAAATTTTTAACAACGCATCATTTGCAATTCAAAAATATTTTTATTTAATCTAAAAGGATTTTTAACTAAATTTATAGAAGTTTTGGAGTTTTTAGCAGAAAAATAATTCATCAATCCATAAAAAACTGTAACAAGCAAAACTAAATTTATTGGCATGCTTGCAGTTTTAGGAATTTGCCAGCGGCTGCTAATTTCTCCAACATGATCCAATACCACAACATTCACATATGAATGCATGGCCGGCAAAACCTTTAAGGCCACTGCTTTAACAAAAGGCTTTGAAACGGCTTCTGACAAACTTAAACAATTCGCGGGCTGAAATAAATTAACCGCGCCCGTGTTTTGAATTAAATTTTGTTCTAAAACATAACCAGCCTGACAAGAAGTTTTAACAGACAATTGACTCTGGCCAGAAGGAATAATTTGCTGAGTGGTTTTAAAAACATCCACAACCACGACTGGCTGACTGACTGAATTTACAACTGTTTTATGCGGCTGAACGTAAGAGGAGGAAACAAAAGCCAAAACAGGGTAAAAACCCAACAGACTGTAAATTAAACAAGTTGATATTATTTTTTTTATTTCTGGTTTCATTTTATCCGAATAGAAATTGAAAGTTTTTATATGAAAGTTATTTTAAATTACTTTATGCACTACTATATAAATTCATTTAAGTGATAGTGAGTAAAGCCACGCAATCTATATTTTCTAAAGATTGCTTCGCCCTCAGATGCATTCGGGCTCGCAATGACAATCAACCCAATATGAGTTCGTTCCTTAAATAATTATAGCACTTTTTTATTTTTTATTTCAAAAAAATAATATAAAAATTCAGCTTTAAATAAGGCTAAATTTTACTATCTAAAAAAGTCTTTTTGTTATCCACAAGCAAACTAAATTTTAAACATATTTTTTAAATCTTCGACAATGTTTATGTCCGAAGTTTTAATCAATCGAATAAAAAACTTCTGTCCTAAACTCCTAAATTCTTCCTCAATATCTTCCGGCAAAATATACGGCGAAATCCAAATACTATTTTGCCATTTTTTAAAATACAGCTGCTTTAATTTACCGCGTAAAATATTTCTAACCTTTTGATGTTTTTCCGGAATATCAAAAATTACAATTTTCCAAACACCGTCAGTTTTTGGCGCAAGCCTAAGCAAAAGATTTGTTCCTTCCGGAGTTATGCTGGCTAATTTTTTACCTTCTTTTTTAAGCAGGCCTTGGGATTCTAGACGAAAAATTAAATTATAAAAATCTTTAAACGGTTTGTCTTTACCAAAAATATCAAACAACAACCGAATGCTGACAGTCGGTTTTTCTGACAATTCTTTTAAAACCTCAATACTGGTTTGATTATATTTTCTAGACATACATAGCTATAATATCACTAAAAAATACGTCGGGCAATGCTCTGAATCAAATATAATTTAACCAATGGTAAGTTTATTATTGCGGGCGAGCAGAATTGCGTAAGCAATACCGCGAGCCGACTGTGTCCTACGAAGTCCCGACTGGTCGGGACGAAGGTGGAAGCGGGGGGAGGTGGTAGAAATGCTTAGATAATACCACCCCGTCCGCTAACGCGGCCACCCCTCCTTTGAGAGGAGGGGAATACTGCACCACCTTGCTCACCCACTATTGCGTATGACCCGATCCCTGCCTTGCCCGCAGGCAGGCTTCCGCTCATTCGAATGCACTCATTCGGCTCGCCTCGCTTCGCGGCGAAGCGGGTCGGGATGATAAAGTAAAATTATTGAAACTATTATGTATGACCCATTACTCTTTGCACACCTAACTTATATAAAAAAACACCTTCTCCACATTTGTCCGCCTCTGGAGGAAGGTCAAAGAGTATTTTTTAAAAATAAAATTATGTATATTTCTCTCTATATTTTAAAATATAGAGAGAAAAAATTTAACGAGATCTTCCTACGGGAATAGAACATGTATTATTCGCAAGCAAGGTTGAGCCGGGCGGACAGACTGCCGGACATAAAGCAGGATTTAAAGTACCTGAACTTAACTGCAAATTACCCGCCCCTACGCAAGTTGAGGTGGAATTAGTAGTAGGGACTGCGGTAGCAACTCTTTCCAAATAAGTACCTATAACATAATTTTGCCCGTCTGAAACATACAAAAATCCGTTGCTGTTACCATCAGACAAGTACGCACCTGAGTTTCTCGGAGCAGGGTCTTGTGGCAACTTTGACAATATACGCCCCCCAACTAAAGCCTGCTTTAAATCATTTTGTGTTTGTGGATCTTGACACCAGCATGACCCGTCGGCATTCGAAGAACCACTTATATCCCATGCGCTAAAATAAGTACCGGAAGGATAAGCATTATTTTCATTATAGTATATTTCTAAAGCTTTGCTCACTTGCGAAACATTTGCCGCCCTAGTTGTATTTCTAGCACTCACTCTGGCTGTAACTGTAAAAGATAAAATAATAGAAGAAAGAAGCGTGATAATTGAAATAACCAGCAAAACTTCAATTAAAGTAAATCCGATTAATTCGTAAAGCTTAATTCTTCTTTCACGTTTGGTTATATTTTTATTTTTTTCTGTTTTCATGTTTAACTCTTAAAGTATCTGTCTAAGTCATTTTATGACTATATTCTAACACAACTTTATAAAAAAGACTAAATTTTAAATACTTAAATTTAAACAGTTATATTTGTAAAGCGCTTATTCTTTTGACGAATATTAATTTTATAATGAAACAACAAATTACCTAAATTTCACTCCCCCGCGGGTTTTTATGGCCGGCTGGGTAGAACCGGCAGCATTTTGGCGGCCGTTAATTTGCAAAGCCCCGTAGGAATAAAAAGTGGAAGGAGAAAACTGGTTACCATACTCTGTTTTTACCCAGTCTGCATTTCTTTCTGTGGAAGAAAACCTCATTTCGTCTAATTTCCCCTGCCAGAAGTTAGAACCGCCGCCGCTGGTCGGGCCGATTTGAGTGGTGTTTGTAAGCGCGGAAAAGCCGCTGGGCAAATTATTTGGCTGTAAAACTCCGTCCTGATATAGTTTGTAATTTGCGACTGTACTTGCTCCGCTGCCGTTGTAAGTGGCGACATAATAATGCCAGGTATTAGTAGGAGGTAAGTTATCGCTCTTAACTCCAGCCCAATCGTTGCTTGAACCTATAAGTAACCCTAAATAACTACTTTGGTTACTTATTGCCATCTCCCACGGACGCGAACTTGCTCCATTGCTTTTAATTGTCCAAGCGTGTTGATAAGAGTTAGAGGCAAAAGTAGAAATTAAACCCCAAAAACTGGCGGAAAAACCAGCGCCAGTGGTGGCAAAAACTGTTGTTGTTGAAAACGAAATTATATCGCTGCTCCCGTTAAAATTACCGGCTCCGTCAATTTGTCCAGTGGTTGCAGTGGGGGTAGAAATAGTCCCATTAACCGCATTGCTTGTTGAGTCGGTAGCCGACAGTGTTGTGCCGTTGCCCAAATGCTGAACAATTTTAAAATTACTATCCCAAACCCCCGTTGGGTTTTGCTGGTTAGTCGCGCTATTATTACCAAAGTAAATATAAATAGTTGTATCGGTTACGGAAGAAAGTATTGGTATACGCACCCAGGCTATGGTTTCCCCGGTAGTCGAAGCGTATTTTTCCACCTCAAAATCTAATTTAGTGGTTCCGTCCGAAGCTGTAAACAACAAATCTCCGCCGGTAGATGAAGCCATTTTCCCTCCGCTGCCCGTATATTTTAAGTCACTATCAATTACGCTAAATAAAATTGGAAATGAATTTATAGTGGAAGATGAAACTCCAAAAACTTTGTTGTGGTCTATAGTAATAGGTTTTCGGTAAGTCCAAGAAGCGTTGTACCAACCTAAAGAAGAAGTTCCTCGGCTGGAAAAACCCGCGCTCGGCGTAGTTGCGGCACGGTTTTGAATACTCACAGCCCCATAAGCGTAAAAAGTACTTGGCGAATTTTGGTTGTTATATTCCGTGGCTATCCAGTCAAAATTTCTGGCTGTGTTTGAAATTCTAACTTCATCAATTGTACCCGCAAAATAATCGCCCGCGTAAACTGCGCGACCCACGTTCACGTTAGAGCCGGAAGCGGTAATAGAACCAGAAGTAGCCGCGCTAGTGCCGACCAAAATGCCATTTATATAAGCTTTAACATTCGTACCATCATAAGTGCCTATATAATGATACCAAGTATTATTGGAAATTTTTTGCGTCCAACTAGCCGCCCTATCTGCGCCATTACCTATGTCAAAAAATCCGTTTGTGCCTCCGGAATTAAACATTAACTGGAAACCTTTTCCGTCTATGTCTGTGTGGGAATTACCTACAATACGCGAATTGTTATTACTAACATTGCTGCTATTAAACCAAGCCTCAACTGTAATTTGGCCGTAGTTAATGGTCATGCCATCATCTATATATTGGCTACTGCCATTAAAACTTGCAGCCCCATCAATTTTGCCGGTTGCCGCTGCTGCGCTATTGTTTGTAGGCGAATTCAAAGTTGTTGAATCGGAAACGCTTAAAGTTGAGCCATTGCCTAAATGTTGTACTAATTTAGTACTGCTATCCCAAACGCCGGTTTTATTGGACTGATCACTGGCGCCTGAGTTGCCAAAATAAATATATATTGTAGTGTCGGTTACTGCGGAAAGCACAGGTACACGCACCCAGGCAACGGTTTCGCCGGTTGTGGAAGCATATTTTTCTATTTCATGATCTAGCTTGGTAGAACCGTCTGAAGAGGTAAATAGAATATCTAGCCCATCTGTCCTGCCTACCTTTCCCCCGCTGCCGGTATATTTTAGGTCACTGTCTGTTACGTTTATTAAAACAGGAAAGGAGTTAATGGTGGAACTAGCTGTGCCGGAAACTTTGTTATGGTCTATGGTAATGGCTTTTCGGTAGCCCCAAGAAGCATTGTACCAGGCCGCGTCCGCGGGCTTCGCGTTGTTATTTAAAAATAAATATACCAAACCCGCTCCGGCTAATAAAAGCACGGATAGGGTTAAAGGTAAATAGCGGTTAAAGAGTTTTTTGTAAGTCATATAAATTTAGAATAGGACGTATAAGTCCTATAAGTCGTATTTGACCTATAGGACTTATAGGTCGTATAGGACGCGTAGGTCAAATAGGTCACATAAGTCCTATTCGTCCTATTTTTCTATTTTTTTATCTTCCCATTCAGGCCGTTAGAGACAGAAATCGTTTTAGCCTGTTTTTAATAAATCTTTTACCCATGCCGGTTTTTAGGAATTTTTCTCTTGCTGTGGCATCTTGCTGGTCTAAACATGCTTCGTAATATATTAATTCAAACGGTCTGCGAATTTTTGTTGAAGCAATCAAACCTTTATCGTGTAGACTAAAACGATTTCGTAGATTATTAGTATAACCTGTATAAAATTGTTTGTCTTTTAAACTTCGTAAAACGTAAATATAATACATAAACGTCTCTAACGGCCTAAATTATACAACTGTTTAGCCTCATCGGACGAAAGAATGCGGTTGTAAATTCTCATTTCATCTATTGAGCCTTTAAAGAAACTGCTTTTTGGACCATTATTGCTATTACAACCGATACCGGAAGCTTCCGCGCCAATAATTTCCTGTAAAGTAGTATAGGTGGTACCTTGGGCGCTGTCGCTGCCCGAAGGCGTAAACGTCTGACTAACTCCATTTAAATATAATTTGGTCGCGTTAGCTGTACCCCACTGCTTGGTTATTACTACGTGTTGCCATTGCCCATAATTAATTATATTTCCGGTTGCGTACGAAAAACCGGCAACTTCCAAGTTAGAATAAAAAATTAAAGTTATAGCTCCGCCGCCGCTAAGTCGGATAGTAAATGGTCCGTCGTTGTTGCATGGGTGCCTACGCGAAATAATTGTTCCGCCTAAAGTGGTAGGATTAATCCAAAATGAAAAACTTAATGTGCCAGTAGCACCGGTAACTAAATGCGCATCGTCCGCCGGAATTACCACGTGGTCGTCTATACCATCAAACTTTAAAGCCTGTCCGACTTTTCCTATTGTAGTAACCGGACTGTTACTAGCATCGCCATTATAACTCTGTCCACTCCTCTCCAAAACTTCCGCTGTGGCGGATGCTGAATTGTAGTCCGGCCCGTTAAAACTCCACAGCCCAACAAGCCCATTTGTCAGCCGCGAGTTTTGCGAATGGTTAATATTAGTTTCGTTTTGTTTGTATAAAGCCAAAACTTCTGCTGCGGAAAGGGCGCGATTGTAAATGCGGATGTCATCTAAAGAGCCGTTTAAGAATCTTGATGAACCATTTTGCCAAGATCCAAATTCAATAGTCCTGTTGCTTGGGGTAGGAGTGCCGCTATAGACTATGGAGTCTGCTAAGCTACCGTCTACATAAAACTTCATTGCGGTACCGGTTAATGTGCCAGTGTAGTGATGCCATAAAGTATCGCCATAATTTAAAGTAGATGAAGCTACGGGAAAAGTGGAATTATTACCGTAGCCAAAATCTATTCTTTTTGGGTTGGTGTCCCCGCGTATTTGCATAACCCAGCCTTTATTGTCGCCAACTCCATGAGTTGAATCCATGACCATTTGTATTCCGTTAGTGTTTGTATACTTTGCCCAGGCTGATATGGTAATTGACGTGGGTTCTAAAACTGCCTGACCTGCCAAATTTGCATAGTTTGTACTACCATTAAAAGTTAAACCGCCTCCTCTTTTTCCTGTTGACCAAGCTGGCAATGGTGTTCCTGCTAAAGTAGCTGAAAATCTATTACCACTAAAATCCCCTGCCTTATTCCCCACTCCCTCGTTTAGCGGCCAATAGCCGACCAGGCCTTGGTTAGAAACCATTTTACGAACTACGTTGCCGGATTTGTATAAATTATACACGTCGGTGGCGGAAAGGGCGCGGTTGTACACCCGAACGTCATCTATAAGTCCATCCCAGTACTCTGTGCCAATACTCGGATCCCAGCCAATGCCAAATGAACCGGCCGAAGAAGTTCTGGTTTGCGAAGCTGTGTTTACTTGATTTCCATTTACATAAAAAACCGTAGTCGAGCCGTTACTGGTTGCCACTATATGTTGCCACTGGCCAATTTGTACGGCTCCCGAACCGGAGTAAATAGGCGCAGGCGTTGCCGGGGCGTCGTACAAAAATACTTGAGTTCCCGACAACCCTAAATATACAGTTCCCCCGCCGGAGCGATTGCTAAAAAAAGATTTCTGTCCGGTTGATGTATTTTTTTTAATCCAAGCGGAAATTGTCATATTTGTTCCAACCGTAATACTCCCGCCGGTAACTTTGTCCGAAGTACCGTTAAAACTTAAAGCGCCACCCTTTTTCCCGTTTGTCCACGTGCCACCGGTTAACGTGCCGGTTTTACCGTTACTGGTAAAGTCACCCGCTTTACTCCCTACTCCTTCATTAAGCGGCCAATAATTTACTAAACCTAAATTATTCGGCGCTTTAGAAAGCGTGGCGGCGAGCGAAGCGCGCGGCGCGAAGAAAAAAGTGAAAAGCAGAATAAATGACAAAAATAATAAAAATGAACAAAAATGACAAAAATATGGCTGCGGGCTGCAGCCTATTTTTGTCATTTTTGCCTGTCCGCCATAGCCTTGGCGAAGGAGGGTCAATTCCGTCGTTTTTGTCATTTGTATTATCGTCCCATTCAGGCCGTTAGAGACAGGAATCGTTTTAGCCTGTTTTGAATAAATCTTTTACCCATGCCGGTTTTCAAAAACTTTTCTCTTGCAGTAGCATCTTGTTGATTAATACAAGCTTCATAGTATATTAATTCAAATGGTTTACGATGCTCAGTCGACCCTACCAACCCTTTATTATGCATATTAAAACGATTCCGTAGATTATCCGTATACCCTGTGTAAAATTGTTTGTCTTTTAAACTTCGTAAAACGTAAATATAGTACATAATTGTCTCTAACGGCCTAAATTATAAAGCTGATAAACTTCGCTAGCCGAAAGCGCGCGGTTGTATATACGCACTTCATCTATTTTTCCGCTAAAATATCCTCTGTTGCCGTCGCCGTCTTCACCAATATATATTTTTGACGGGGTTGTTAAAGAATTTGTACTACCGGTTCCCCCGTTTTCCACAACTCCGTTTATATAAATAGTCAAAGCTCCCGTAGATTTTACTCTTGTTGCCACAACATGATACCAAACATTACTGCTTAATGTTGTTGTAGACAGAATCGACACATCGGCATTTCCTGTACCGAAAATTAATTTGTTATCTTTAATACCCATACCAAAATCATTAAGCACCCCGGCCACTTCCGCGTCAATAATTCCAAAACCGCAATACCAAAGGTTAGAAGAGCAAGCAATATTATTGGTTAATGAAGTATTTTTATTTACCCAAGCGCTTAATGTAAAATCATCGGAAATATTTCTATTTACTGAAACATAATTTGTGCTGCCATTAAACTGTAGTGCCTGCCCGACTTTTCCGCCGGCTCTAGTGGCGCCAATGTTGTCGCCGCTGTTGTTACTGCCGCTGCGGTCTAGGACTTCGGCGGTGGTAGAAGCAGAATTATAGTCCTGCCCGTTAAAACTCCACATTCCAACCAGTCCGTTTGTTAACCTACTATTCTGCGAAACCGCAGCCTGCACCGCACCGTTTTTGTAAAGCGCGTAGGCTTCCGAAGCGGACAAAGCTCTGTTAAAAATACGGACGTCATCTATTTTTCCGTTAAACCAGCGATTGCTTCCATAAATAGAATTACCTCCAATAAACATATCAGAGGAAGCTGCGGCACTACTACAACCAGAAACACTTCCACTATACGATAGTGCTCCGTCTATATAAGTTGTTATTGTTGGACCAGAACTGTCATAAGTCGCAACAATATGATGCCATCCGCCAAAGCCCACAGTTCCACTAAGACCATCTTGATTGCAAAGTCCTGTTCCTTGAACATAGAAAGCTATTTTTTGATTACTTTTTAACAACAAAGTATAACCCAAACCACCAGATGCCGTTTCTTGAGCCAAAATATTATTATAAGCTTCTGTTGAAGCATTCCAATAAACCCAGGTTGAAACTGTTCTTGACTGGCTACTGGGAAAATTAAATGAGGGATTGTTTGTTACCCTAACATAACTACTGCCTCCGTTAAAATTTAAAGCCTTTCCGCGCTTACCATCAACCCAAGTCGTGTTTATTAAAGTTCCGGTATTTCTTTGACCGCTTCCATCCCCTACTTGCCCTCCCCTGCCCTCGTCAAAACTCCAGGCGCCAACTAAGCCTCTGGCTGAAACAATTTTAGCGGTAGCCTGACCACTTCTATAAAGTGCGCTAACATCGCTCGCCGAAAGCGCGCGGTTGTAAATACGCACGTCGTCTAACTTTCCATTAAACTTTCTACCGTTAGCACCTTCAATTTCTCGCCCCATATAAAGTAAATTACTTTGATTTATGCTTCCAGAAGGAAACGACGGAGAATTTTGCGTATCTAAAACTCCATTCATATAATAATTAAGTTTAGAGTTTGCTCTGTCAAAAACCACAACCCAATGCGACCAAGTATTAAGCGGCGCATCGCTTAAAGAAGCAGAAGAAGTGCTGCTGTTTACATCCCAACCTGTGCTACCATCCGCAAAGTGAGCGGTAATTTTATGAACATTTTGAGGCCCTGTGTTGGTTAAAGAAATTGCCCAACCTTTATCTGTGCCATTAGTCCAAGGCCTTGAGCCGATTATTTGCGGGTAATCCCCTGTCCCGTATGTTATTGGATTAACCCAAAAAGCAACCGTCCAGCTGTTTGAAAGCGGCTGAATAGATGATGAATTAGCAACGCTTACATAGTCATCGCTACCGTCAAAGCTTAAAGCTCCGCCATGTTTGCCCGAAACCCAGTTAGATGATGCGCCGGACAGCGCAAAATTGCTTAAGGTGCCTACATTGCCTTGACCGCTTTGGTCGCCGGCTTTATTTGTTGCAGAGTCATTAAGCGGCCAATAGCCTACTAAACCTAGATTGTTTGGGGCCTTGGAGAGCACTGCGGCGTGCGCAACAGGCGAAACAAAAAACAGCGCTGCACAAAGCACAACAAAATAAGTCAAATAGGTTTTATAGGACTTATAGGTCATATAGGACTAATTCCATTTCCAACTTTCCATTAATTTTCCTGTTACGTTGTCGAAACTTGATGGCGCGATAATCTGGTAAAGTTCGCGGTTTTGCACAAACCAAATTTCTCTAAAACAATTCAACCTCTCCTGCCCTGCGGGCATCCTCTCCTCAGAAGGAGAGGAGGGGGAACAAGAAACAAAGCTTACCGCGTCTGTGCCGTCTGCTTTTACTGCTACAGCGTTTTGCATTTTTATTTCCGGCACTTCTTTTTGTATACGCGCGGCAGTTAAACTGGTTTCTTCGTCAAACGGACGAATAGTAATTTGCATTTCATAGGACGAATAAGACGTATTAGACTTATTTGTCGTATTGGACTTATTCGGCTCATTTGTCGTATCAGTCTTATACGACTTATCTTGTCCTATTAAAACTACATCGCCGTCCCCTTCTTCAAACGCAGTTGTAGTAAGCCCTGGCAAAAGTTCTAAAGAAAAGTTATGGTCAGGGTTGTTGTAAATTTTAGATTCAGCTGACGGCGCACTGACTGCGTCGGTCTTATTGGACGTATTGGCTTGCCCTGCGAAGTCTTGACGAAGCAGGGTCGTATTTGCCTCATTCGTCTTATTAGACCTATCTGACTTATTGGACGAATAAGACCTATAAGCTAAAAACCCCGCAAAAGCGGCGAGCAAAATTAAGACGATGATGATAAGTTTTTTGTAAGTCATAAATTAAAATTAAATTGTGGGTTAAATAGGACTTTATAAGACTTATAGGTCATATTTGTCGTATAGGTCGTATAAGACTTATAGGTCTTATAGGTCTTATAGGTCTTAATAAGACTTATAGGTCTTATGCTATTTTTCTTCGTCTTTTAATTTTACCACTTGCCCGTTTTCTAAACGCTTTAAACCAAAATTCTTTAAAAATTCATCGAAATTGTCGTCCACTCCTGCAATTTGTTTTTTCTTTTGTTCGTTTAATCTTTCTTTTATATCCCCTTTTTCTACAATATCTTTTCCTAAAACTTTTAACTGTTGGTCAAGCAAATAATTAGCTTGATTAATTAAACACAGCAAACAATTCGCGGCGGGCTCGGGCTCTGACATATAAGTCATATAGGTCTTATAAGTCCTATCTGTCCTATAAGCTAGTTTGCGAATTTCAACTGAGCGATCGTCGTCTTTAGTCCACTGATTTAATTTTTTAGTTCTTAAAAAATCTTCATAATCTAACTTTAATTCCTCTAAGCTTGCTCTTGCTACATCTACCAGCCTTAATTCCGACTTTTTCGATGTGCCGCTAGTTTGCGAACCTTCGCTAATATTTTGTTTGCCGCTTCTGGCCGCGCCTTCTATTTGCTCGCGTAGCTTAAACGATGTTATATAACGGTTACAAAATTCAAAAGTTAAATCAAAAACAATTTCTGACATTTGAAATGATTTTAAATTTTTATAACCGCCGTGAGGCGCAATAATGTTTGCCATAAATTTTAGTTAATTGGTTTTATAAGTCGTATAAGACTTATAGGTCTTATAGGTCTTATAGGACGAATTGGTCTTATAGGACCTATAGGTCGTATTAGTCCTATTCGTCCTATTTTTTACGGTGTTGTGGGGCTGGTGCCTGCATCGGAAACTGGCGGCGTTGAAGGCGTAGAATTATCTGCCGGGGTCTGCTCGGGTGTTGGTTCTGGCACCGGCGGAGTGTTTACATTTCCGGCGTCGGTAGTTGTATCAGGAGTACTTGTTCCTGCTACTGCTCCCCCGTCTGCTGGTGCTGGCGCCGGTTCCGGCGCAGGTGATGAACTGCCTCCGCCCTGCGATGTAGGACTTGTAGGGCTAGACTGGACAGATATACTCGCCTGTCCGCTTTGGCCGCTGCCGTTATCTTCCGGTTGGTTTAAGGCAACCCAGTCAAAGCTAAAGTCTGCCGGTACAGGAGCGCTGGTGGTTATGGTAAATCCGGTTGCGGTTTTTTCGGTAACTCCGTAGAAGAAGTTTGGCATACCCTGCACTGTTACCAATACTTTTGGAACCATTGGATACGGGCTGGTAAAGGTTACAGTAACTTTGTTGTCGCCAGATTTAATTATAGCAGTCCCGGCGGTATTTTTACCCACAGTAATTATACCTTTGGCAGTTAAGTCGCCTCTGCTGTTTATGCTAAACATTGTGGTAGATGCGGTTACTACAGAAAGTACAGCGTCGCTTGAACCTTCGGTGCCATAAAGTACAGCGCTGCCGGAATTGTTTATTACAAACTTGTCCATACCGTTTGCTTGAAGCTGTAGTATATTGCCGCTGCCTTTTTGGTTAATAATAAACGAGTCGCCACTTACCACACCCGGAGTAGATGTAGCATTAGCAATTTGTCCGTCGTTTTCGCCTAAGACAAAGGTGTTGTTTACAGCTTGGAAGCCAGGTTTAATAAAGACTAAAACTGTGCCGCCAACTGTTCCGCTAACACTGGTGGAAGATGCGTTTGGTTTAAAGTCTTCAAGCGCCATACCTAAGACATAACCGCTTCGGTTAGCTTTCATAGCGTAACCATTAAACTGGCCGGAAGAAGTTACAAAGTCACCAACATGAATTTCACCATTTTCGTTGGTGGCTTTTACCGGTACGCGACCAACCAAACCAACAATCTTTTTAAATTTATTGCTGTCGCTTCTGCCGCTTGGGTTGTTACCAATAAAGGCAGCCTGGCTGGAAACTATACCAATAATTTTGTTGTCATATGGTCTTTGCGACTTCATAACAGCGCTAACTAAAGGAGAATTTTCTTTTAAGGTATTTACTGAACTGGTAGATACCGGAGTAGATGTTGCAAGCGCGGAAATTATGGTAGATGTAGAGGAAGAAGAAAGTCCGGCTTCTGTTAACGCGGCTCTCATTAAGTTAGCGTCTGTAGTTGTGGCAATTACTAAGTCGCCACTTTCCATTCCTGTGTCAAAAGTGTCAAAGTATTCCGCGTAGTCAGCTCCGCTGGCGTTAAAGGCAGCTTCGCCGTATACATTACCATCGCCCCTGACTCTAAAGACTGCAGAAGTGCCACTTCGGGCTGTGCCACTAAAGGCGGTTATTAAGTTATACCAGCTGGTGTTGCTACTAGTGGAAGACTCTATGGTTAATATACCGGCACTTCCGGCGGCAACAGCAGAAGAACAGCCCGAAGCTTGACCTACACACGGCACGCCTGAAGAATTTTTTATAAGTACGCTTGGGGAGTCGTCGTCAGAAGTTATTACTCTAAGGCCGGTTGCTGTGCTAGAACCATTAGAAGGATTACCGGTTTCGTTTATGCTAATAGTGGAAATTATGTCTAAGGCAGACATACCGGTGGTGGTGCCTATACCGACTTTGCTGTTAACTGTGTCTACGTTAAAGACCATGGAACCGGAACCGTTTTGCAGTTGGAAAGCAGTTGTAGAAGCAACGTTTTGGAATAAGCCACCAAAGTTAGTTACGCCTAAGAGTACACTGCCGCCGCTAGAATAAATGTTTAGTAAGTTACCGGTTTGGCTGCCACCTGCGGTTATGTCTAAGCCGGCGTTGGTTGCGGACTGTGTTGTGTCTATATTAAAGACTTGGTTGCCTGAACCGTCTTTTATAGTAAAGGCAGTGGAAGAAGATATGTCTTGCACAAAGCCGCCAAACTTAGAAACAAATATCATATTCGCGCCGGTAGAAGAAGCAACTTTTAACAAGTCACCGCTTAACGCAGTACCTTGCAACATAAGCATAGCGGAAGGAGTTGCAGTTCCAATACCTACATTACCGGCAGAAGTTACAGTTAAGAATCTGGCGCCCGAAGAAGAAGCTATAGCAAACGGATTGTTGCCGGCCGTTGCTTGTACAAACAAAGTAGTTGGAGCAGAAGTAGTGTTTATACCAACGGCTATTGGATTGCCACCACCAATAACACTTACGCCCGGAGCATAGGTAGAACCGTCCCAGCCAGCTAATTGTACGCCGCCGTAACCTAATACACCTGCGCTGTTTACACCGGCAGAACCAAATTGACCATTTCCAGCATAAATATTGTTAGCCAAATTAAGATTTCCAAGATAATCAAATCTAGCTTTACTACTACCATTAACCTGTAAATTCATAAGGTCGCCGGTAAAGTTACTTGGGGCATTTATGCCAAGGAAAGTACCGTCGCTACTTGGAGAAACTAAACTGGAAGAGCCAAGTTGTAAAACCGGCACGCTACTAGCGGCAGTTAAGCTAGAAGTACTGGAAGAAGCATTAATACCTAACTTAATGCCATTGGTTGGCAAAACATTAAAGATGGAAGCTCCGGTGGAAGAACTTACGTTAAATGCGCTATTGTTGCCGGCTGTACCTTGAACATTAAATGTAGTTGTGGAAGATGTAGCGTTAACACCCGCGACTGTGCCGTTGTCTAAGAGCAGACCAGAGGACAAAGATGTCCCAGAAGTAAACCTGGCTACAAAACCGTTTGTACCGCCAGTTACACCAGAGCCGCCGGTTATGCCTAAGGTAGAAGTTGCAACCCACTGTGTACCGGTGCCGGTGGTTTGTAAGACCATGCCCAAAGTTCCGCTGGCGTTATTGCTATCAAACAAAGCTCCGGTTAATCGCATATTGCCGGCAACCGAGAGAGCTTGAGCTGGGGTAGATGTGCCAATTCCAATATTCCCCGCAAAGTAACTTTGTGCGGCGCTACCGGAATAAATTGAATAGTTGCCGGAAGCGGCATTTACGCCGGTTAAGTACAAACCGTAGTTTAAAGCGCCGTTGTTATTGCCTTGTATATAAGTACCGTAAGTCGTAGTAGCAGAAGCGCTGTTGTTAGTAATGTAAGCGCCGTAAGCTGCGGTTGCGCCGGCAGTGTTATTACCCATTAAGTTTGAAGTGTTTTGAGCGTAAATGCCATAACTATTGTAAGCTAAAGTACTGGTGCCATTATTTTGACTGCTGTTTGCAAAGTAACCAGCTGCATCTGTAATATTTGTAGAAGCGCCGACATTGCTAATAGTTGAAGTAATATTAGATTTTCCTACAACACCATAGAATATCGCGTTGGTTCCGTTACTGGTGTTGGTAATTGCCGGGCTGCCATCTACAATTCCATATTGGCCATAGAATGCGTATTCTGCTCCGGTACCTCTGCCGCCGCCGTTAGAAATAGTTATATTGTTTGTATTTACCTGGTCTTTACTACCTATAAAAATCATACCGACATTAGTTGTACTGCTTAAGCTTGCGCTTGGAGTGTATAGGCCAAATTGATTGTAGCGTTCCAAATAATCTGAATAGGTTCCTAAGGAAGGAGAACTTACAACAGCTAATTTAGCTATTGGACTAGTGGTGCCTACACCAACATTGCCTGTTTGGCTTACGCGCATTATAGAAGTTCCGCTAGAAGAAGCAATGTCTAATATATCGTTATTGCCGGCTGTCCCTACAACAACTAATTTTTGCGCTGGAGTTGTAGTTCCAATCCCTACATTTCCCAAGGAAGTTATACTTAACCTTTCAACAGGAGTACTGGAAGTATAAAAACCTATATTAGCGCTAGACTGCATCCATAGCTTACTTGAATCTATACCTAAAGCCATTTTGGTTCCCGCGTCATTCCATAAAACCAATTTGTCGCCGTAAGAATTTGTGTTAATGGCGGAAGGCACATCGAATCCGTCGTTATTTATTCTTATAGCCTGACGGAAACTGCCAATACCATAATTTGTACCAATAGTTAATTTGTCTGTTAAGGCTGTTGTTCCAATGCCTAAGTTACCGTCTTGGTCTACAACTAAGAGTTGTGTTCCGGTAGAAGAGGAAATTTGCAAAGGCGCTTTTCCACTACTGCCTTGTAGGTTAAAGGTGTAACTGGAAGATGTAGCATTAACGCCGGCAACAGTGCCGTTGTCCAAAAGCAGTCCGGTAGACAAAGCTGTGGCAGAAGTAAACCTGGCAACATAGCCGTTAGTACCGCCGCTAACACCAGAGCCGCCGGTTATGCCAAGTGTAGAAGTTGCGACCCAAGTTGTGCCGGTAGATGTAGAAAGTAAAACCATTCCGTAAGTACCGGCAGAATTAGTGGAGTCATATAAGCTACCTGTTATTCTTGCGCTACCTGCAACAGTTAAAGTTTGTCCCGGAGTTGTGGTGCCTATGCCAACGTTGCCAGTTGTAGTTTTTATAGTAACCTGCGTGCCTTGATTTCCTGCATTTGGAGCAAAAGTAATATCCCCACCTGCTCCGGCAACAATTTGCGCATTATTTCCTGAAGTTAATCCAATTAAATTAATTTCGGTACCACTAGTATCACGAGATTTGTAATATTGATTATTATCAATTTCCATACTACCACCCTGCAAAGTTAACTTCTGTAGTGGAGTTGTGGTGCCAATTCCTACATTGCCTGCATTTGAGATTCTTAATTTTTCACCCGCTGATGTTGTGAATGAAATATCGTTATTAATTCCCGAACTTCCGACTATTAATGCTCCTCCGCCTGTAGAACGAAGCACTTCTCTTAAAACATTTGCATTCATACTAATGCCAACATCACGTGTACCGTCACCAAATATTGCGTGAGTATCAGACGAAGAACCTGCAATAACAAATTTTGCGCCCGGAGTGGTTGTGCCAATACCCACGTTGCCGCCATTTAATATTGTCATTAAGTCGGCCGCTGTAGCGCTCTTAATTTTTACTCCGCTGGTGGACAAAGGTGAATATAGAGCGTTGTAGTCAGCCGAGTCAACTTGAATTAAAGCAGCGTTAGCGCCGGTAGTAGTAAGGCCTCTTAAAGAGTATTGGTTAGAAAGTAAAATATTTCCTGCAGTTACAGCTAACTTTTCAATTGGAGTTGTGGTGCCAATACCTACGTTACCGCCAAAGTAGCTTGAGCCGGTGGTGGAAGAAACTGTAAGCTTGCCGTCTAATTGCAAACTGCCGGCGCTGTCGAATTCACTTAAAATTGCATCACCCGCGTTATTCCAGTATCTTATTGCTGCGCCATTGCTGCCGGCTGCGGAAACCGAAGTGCCGAGATAGAAATTCATATCGGCTCCGCTGTTGCCGCCCATAATTTTCATATTGCCTGTGCCAAACTGCAAATAGTTGTCACCAGCCGGAATTCTAATATTGCCATTAACTTCCAATTTCTGCGCCGGAGCATTTGTTCCCACACCTACATTACCGCTTGCCAAAACATTAAATATATTTTGGTTAGTGGAAGTTGAAACATTTAAGATGATTGATGATGAGGAAGTGGTAGAAATTGAAAGTGAAGCAAGCGGGGTTGAGGTGCCAATTCCGACGTTACCGTAAACTGCCAAACCTT
>CAYVNU010000006.1:0-41359 GCA_964453265.1 uncultured Candidatus Saccharibacteria bacterium
TTTGTAAAGGCTATTAAAATAAAATTTTGTAATTATTAAATTTTAAATTTTTAAAAAATTTCCTAAATTATAATTTTTAAAATTTTATTTAAAAATTAAAAATTGGAAATTAAAAATTATCTAACTTATGCCTAGAGAATATCCTATAGAACAAACCCGTAACATTGGTATTATTGCGCACATAGATGCCGGTAAAACCACGGTTACAGAAGGTATTTTGTTTAATACCGGTATGATCCATAAAATCGGCGCGGTGCACGAAGGCGAAACCACCACTGACTGGATGGAACAAGAGCGTGAGCGCGGTATTACTATTACTGCGGCCGCTGTTACCTGTTACTGGCAACCTCGCTTTATTAAGTTGGCCGGTGACGTTAAGCACAAAATTAACATTATCGACACACCAGGCCACGTAGACTTTACTGTAGAAGTAGAGCGCTCTTTACGTGTTTTGGACGGTGCTGTAACCGTCTTCGATGGTAAGATGGGCGTAGAACCACAGTCTGAAACTGTATGGCGCCAGGCTGACAAATACGGCGTGCCTCGCATGTGCTTTATAAACAAAATCAACCAAACTGGTGGTGATTTTTATAAATCTTTAGATTCAATCCATAAGCGTCTTTCCCCAAACGCTTTTCCTATTCAATTACCAATTGGTTTTGAAAAAGAAATCAACGGTGTTGTAGACCTTATTAATATGAAGGCCTACACTTATAAAGATTTTACAGACAAAGAATTTACGATTGGTGAAGTTCCGGCTGATATGTTAGAAAAAGCAAAAGAATACCGCCACCGCTTACTTGAAAAAGTAGTAGAGAGTGATGATGCTTTAATGGAAAAATATTTAGCAGGTAACGAACTAACAGAAAAAGAATTTTTAACTGCTATTAGAAAAGCAGTTCAAAGCGCTAAATTTTTCCCAGTACTCGGCGGCGACGGACGCGGAATTATTGTACAAACAGTTTTAGACGCCGTTACTAACTTCTTACCAAACCCGGTAGACAGAGGCAATGTAAAGGGTCATGACTTAAAGACAAATGCAGATATAGAGAGAAAGCCAAACGACGAAGAGCCGTTTACAGCTTTGGCATTTAAAATTGCAACCGACCCTTTTGTGGGCAGACTTTGTTTTTTCCGCGTTTACGCGGGCCAATTGGCAGCCGGTAGTTATGTGCTTAATGCCAGAACCGGCGACAAAGAACGCGTTGGACGTATTGTTCGTATGCGTGCTGACCAGCGTGACGAAGTTAAAGAAGTTTTTGCAGGCGACATTTGTGCGCTAGTAGGACCTAAAAATACTTTTACTGGTGACACTTTGTGCGACGTAGAAAAACCAATTCAGCTTGAAAGAATTAAATTTGCTGAGCCGGTTATTTCTATGGCTATTGAGCCTAAAACTAAGGCTGACCAGGAAAAAATGGGCATTGCACTTCAAAAACTTGCTGAAGAAGATCCGACATTTAGACTTTCTTCCAACGAAGAAACTCAGCAGACTATTATTGCCGGTATGGGCGAACTTCACTTGGAAATTATTGTAGATAGAATGAAGCGCGAATTTAAAGTGGAAGCCAATGTTGGTAAGCCGGAAGTTGCTTATAAAGAAACCTTTAAAAAGATTGCGGAAGCGGAAAATAAATATATTCGCCAGACTGGCGGACGTGGACAATACGGCCACTGCTGGATTCGCGTTGAGCCGCTTGAAAGAGGTAAGGGTTATGAGTTCGTTGACGAAGTTGTTGGTGGTGCTATTCCAAAAGAATATATTAAACCTATCGACAAAGGTATTCAGGAAAGTGCTGCAAATGGAGTTATTGCCGGTTATCCGTTAGTAGACTTTAGAGCGGTAGTGTTTGATGGTAGCTACCACGAAGTTGACTCTAGTGAAATGGCGTTTAAAATTTCCGGCAGTAAGGCTTTACAAGATGCTGTGAAAAAAGCCGATCCGATTATTTTAGAGCCTATTATGAAAGTGGAAGTTATTACTCCGGAAACCAACATGGGTGATGTTATTGGCGACCTTAACTCTAAGCGCGCGCAAATTAATGAGATGACTGACCGTTTGCACTTAAAAGTTATAGACGCTTTTGTGCCTTTGTCTGAAATGTTCGGTTATGCCACTTCTCTCCGCAGTATGACCCAAGGTCAGGCTTCCTACACTATGGAATTTGACCACTACGCAGAAGTACCTAAAAACGTAGCAGCTACAATTATTGAAAGCAGACAGGGTATTAATGTTAGAAAGGGTATGTAGTAAGTAGGGAGTAGCAAGTAGCATGTAGTAAGCAAAAACAGTTATAAGTTATTTCACCTGCGCTAAAGCTACGGCGGACAAGCAAGCTCTTAAGGTTATTAGGCTAATTTGAGAATAGAATATAACCCTGTATATCCAACTTTTGGGTATACAGGGTTTAGAGTAAAATAATTTAGAAATGTTCGACGAAAGAACAAAAGAAAATTCACAAGCCTATCCTTTAATGGAAATTATTCAAAAAGGTTCTGTTGGGTCTTTTGACGAACTTTTACAGGCTTTTGAAGCGCAACCTGAAAATGAACCTCTTAGAAACCATATTGATAGAGTTAAATTCATTAGAATCTTAAACGATTTAAAGGTTACAGCAGAACAAATTAGCGCACTAAAGCAAATTATAATAAAGAAAACTGAAAATCTTAGTCCGATTGACAAGGGTGAAGGTGGAATAAATTTAAGTCAATGGCATAATACATTTTGGAATCTGGGTAAGTATGAAAATTCATTAGCAGGTGTTAATTTTACCCTGGATTACCAATAATTTTAGGTTTAAATTATCAGCTAGCTAAACTTAACTAAAGCGGACTTGTCCGCCGAAGCTTAATCGTGATAATCTGGAGGCGAGAAATAAATATCAGCAATGGCTAATTTACAAGACATTATAAATCTGGCGAAGGCGGATGGAGGCAAGGTTTTTGTTATTGATGAAAAAGGGGATTTAAAACTGGTTATTTTGCCGGTTGCCGAGTATCAGCATATGCTGCTGGGCAAAGAAAAAAAACCGACTGATGAAGTTGAAGAAATAAATAACAAAATTTTAAAAGCGCAGCTGGAAGAGCCGGCTGTCTTACCAAGCCTTAGTCACGGCCCAAAAAATCTGTCTTATAAGCCCGAGCCTGTTAAAAAAGATTTGCGGGAAGAGGTAATAGATTTAAGCTTTGATTTTGAAGGCCCGCGCATGGATTTTGATGATTTATAAAAGCTGTTTTTAGAACTCCCAGTCTTCTTAAGAGTTTTTTGGTCTGGTTTGACAGAAGAGTTAAATATCTTTAAAATATATTTTGTCGGACTTTATTTTAAAAGTCTAACTTTTATATATAAATAATTAATAATCAGCCCTGGATTCCGTAAACCCGTCCGTCGCATAAAGCTATGGAGGACAAGGAAAGAAAGAGATACCCTCGGCATTGCATCGTGAATCGATAGATGCAGTAGTGAGGGGGTCTCGGGCTATCTCGATATAATCGGGAAGAAAGACCATAATAAAATGGCAGATAAGTTTGATCGTTCCAAGACTCACGTTAACGTGGGAACTATTGGTCACGTTGACCACGGTAAAACAACTTTAACTGCAGCTATTACCACCGTTTTGTCTAAAACTGGTGGTGCAAAAGCTAGAGCATACGACAGTATTGACAATGCTCCTGAAGAAAAGGCTCGCGGTATTACTATTAACACCGCACACGTAGAATACGAAAGCGCCAAGAGACACTACGCTCACGTGGACTGTCCTGGTCACGCTGACTATATTAAGAACATGATTACCGGTGCTGCTCAAATGGACGGCGCTATTTTGGTTGTATCCGCTACAGACGGTCCTATGCCTCAGACCAGAGAACACATTTTGCTTGCCAGACAAGTCGGTGTTCCTTACATTGTTGTTTATATGAACAAGTGTGATATGGTTCAAGATAAAGAACTTCTAGACTTAGTTGAGGAAGAAATTCGTGATCTTTTGACCAAATATGAATTCCCAGGCAAAGACACTCCAATTATTCGTGGCAGTGCTTTAAAAGCTTTGGAAGGCGATGCGGAATATGAAAAGACCATAGTTCAGTTGGTTGAAACTTTAGATACATATATCCCAGACCCGGTTAGAGAAACTGATAAGCCGTTCTTAATGCCAATAGAAGATATTTTCTCTATTGAAGGACGTGGTACAGTTGTTACCGGTAGAATTGAACGCGGACAAGTTAAAATCAACGAAGAAATTGAAATTGTTGGTATTAGACCAACTACTAAAACTGTTGTTACCGGTATCGAAATGTTTAACAAGCAGTTAGACAGCGGTATGGCTGGTGATAACGCGGGAATTTTACTTCGCGGTACTAAAAAAGATGAAGTTGAACGCGGACAAGTTTTATGTAAGCCTGGTTCTATTAACCCTCATACAGAATTTGAAGCTGAAGTTTATATTTTGACCAAAGAAGAAGGTGGTAGACATACTCCTTTCTTTAAAGGCTATAAACCTCAATTCTACGTTAGAACAACTGACGTTACCGGTGAAGTTATTTTACCGGAAGGTCAGGAAATGGTTATGCCTGGTGATACCTTAAAATTAGTTATTAAGTTAATCACCCCGGTTGCTATGGAAGAAAAAGGCAAGTTCGCTATTAGAGAAGGCGGACACACTGTAGGCGCCGGCGTAGTTACCAAGATAATAAAATAGTAACGCAGTCCGCCGTAGCTTTAGCGAAGGTGGGCGTAGTTACTAAAATAATAAAATAAGCTTATAGTTGTTAGCTGATAGCTTATACAAAAAACTCCTCTGCCCTAAAAGGGCAGAGGAGTTTAAATTTGGTAAATTTTTTGTTAAGATTTATATCTATGAAGAAATTAGCGCCATTTTTTTCCGTTATAATTTGTACATTCAACCGGGCAAAATTGCTTACACGGGCTTTAAAGTCTTTGGAAAAACAAAGCTTTACGAACTTTGAGGTTATTCTAGTAGATGACGGCAGTACAGATGCTACAAGAGAGGCTGTAAAAAAATTTAAGAATATAAAATATTTTTTTAGAAAAAAATCCGGTTTAGCGAAAAGCCGTAATTTCGGCTTGTCTAAATGTGCCGGTAAGTACATTACTTTTTTAGACAGTGATGATGAGTATTTAGCCCAGCATTTAGAAGTGAGAGCTAAAATTTTAGTTAAAAATCCCCAAATAGAAATTTTACACGGCGGTTTTAAAGTTGTTGGAAGCCAGTATGTTCCGGACTATTTTAACCAGTCTAAGAAAATTCATATTAGTAAAATTGTATTAGGGTCGACTTTTTTTATAAAGCGAGGTGTATTTAAAAAAATTGGGAAATTTAAAAACCTAAAGTATGGTGAGGATACGGATTTTTTTTACAGAGCTAAAGAGAAAAATATAAAAATAACTAAAATTAATAAAAAAACCTATATTTATCATAGGCATAAAAATTCTATAACCGGGACAAATTTACAAAATCTGTCTAGTAAATTCCGGCAGAAATAAAAGACTTTTTGCCATAAAGATTTAATCGCTTGTCTGGTACTAATAATGGGGTCGAATAATGTAGAGTTTTATAATTCTTAGCCCTGTAAGAAAGGTTTTATTTGGCCTTTTTTATAAGGCCTTTATTATAGCACAATTTTAATAAATTGTCAATTTAAAATATAATTATGCTTTTATTTAAGCAGTAAAAATTGTTTACCCCTATATTTAAGTCATTTTTTAGGTTTGTTTTTGTGTAAAATTATTTAATAATCTGTCCTAATATATTTGACATTATTGAATACTTCATATAAAATATGCAAAGTAGCTAAATAAGTTTAGCTGGGATTTATAAAATCCTTATTGTATTCATTAATTTTTTGTACTTTCCAAATGGAAAAGGACGCTGTAAAACCGCCAAGAATACGTATAAAAATCAGAGCTTATGACCATAAGCTTATTGACCAGAGCTGCAAGCAAATTGTAGAAACGGCCAAAAGAACCGGCGCGCGCATTTTGGGTCCTGTTCCATTGCCTACAGACAATAAAAAGTATACAGTTTTGCGTTCAACTTTTGTTCACAAAGACAGCCGAGAACAATTTGAAATGAGAACCCATAAGAGATTAATAGATATTTTAGACGCAACTCCGAAAACCATAGATTCTTTGACCAATTTAAATTTACCGGCTGGTGTGGATGTGGAGATTAAAATGTCGTAAATTTACGAAGTACGAATCTTTACGAACTTACGAACCAAAAGCTTGTTGATTTATATTCCTACGTTCATATTTCGTAAACTAAAATGAGTTAGTTCTTTTATCCCAAATCGTATAGAACGATCAAGATATTAGAAAACGATTCATCTACATAAGTAAAAGAAAGTTTTGCTTTCGTTTATTGATGCGGGTGAATGACCCGTTTTTTTGTTACTTTACGAAGTACGAATTTGTACAAATATACGAATTCATATTTCTATCATCAAATTTTAATAATTCACATTAGTATTAATTAGTATTTAGTAAAGAAATGAATTTTGCCATCGGAACAAAACTAAATATGGGTCAGTATTTTGATGAAAAGTCCGGGGAAGTTATACCCGTAACTGTTGTTAAAGCTGCTCCTATGACCATTACTCAGGTTAAATCAGCCGAAGGCAAAGATAAATATAATGCTGTGCAAGTTGGTATTGGCAAAAAGAAAAAACTTTCTAAATCTTTAAAGGGCCACATGAAGGATTTGGGAAGTTTTTCCGTTTTAGCTGAATTTAGAGTCAAAGAAACTAAAGATTTAGAACGTGGCAAAAAATTAGATCTTTCTACTTTTTCTGTTGGAGAAATGGTAGATGTAGTAGGAATTTCTAAAGGCCGTGGTTTTGCAGGTGCTATGAAGCGCCATGGTTTTGCAGGTTTTCCCGCAAGTCATGGTCATAATAAACCAAGAAGTGTTGGTTCTATTGGGCAACGTTTTCCTCAGCACACCAGAAAGGGCTTAAGAATGTCCGGTCATATGGGAGTACAGCAAGTTACTGTTAAAAATTTGCAAGTTGTAGAAGTTGATTTATCTAGACATTTAATTTCTTTAAAAGGCGCTGTCCCAGGACACAGAAACGGTTTTATAAAAATTGTTTCCACCGGCAAGGTTATGCCTTTGGTAAGAGTTGAAGAAATTAAGGAAGAGAAGAAGAAAAAATAGACTTTACGAAATACGAATTTGTACGAATATACGAATTTAAAGTTAATCCTCAATATAAAGCATTACTATAATAATAGTTACTAGTATTTAATAAAGAAATGAAGACAAGCCTTTACAATCAAAAAGCTGAAGTAATCGGGGATATTGAGTTAAACTCAAAAGTTTTTGCTGTTAAACCAAACAGTCACTTATTGGCTGAAGCAACGAGAATTTCTTTGTCTAACTCCCGCCAGGGTACAAGCAATACAAAAACCCGCGGAGAAGTAAGCGGTGGTGGTAAAAAACCTTGGAAGCAAAAAGGAACCGGTAGAGCCAGAGCAGGAAGTACCAGAAGCCCTATTTGGCGAAAAGGTGGTATAACTTTTGGTCCGAGAGCAAATCAGAATTGGGAATTAAAGTTAAACAAGAAGGCAAAAAAACAGGCGCTGTTTATGGCTTTATCCGATAAAGCTAAAGACAATTTATTTGTTGTTGTAGATAAAATTATTTTAGATAAAAATAAGACTAAAGAATTTACTGAAGTTTTGAAAGCATTTCATAAGTCTATAAAAACTTTTGGAAAAAAACATTTATTTGTTTTGCCGAAAAGTGAACCCGGACTTAGCAGAGCGTCTAGAAATATTCCTTCTGTAACACAGGTGCAGGCTTCTAACTTGAGCATAATAGATATATTAAAAGCAGACAGTATAATTACTACAAAAGATTCATTAGCAGTTATAGAAAAAACTTTTTTAAGAGAAAAAAGTAAACAAAGTATATAGTTGAGGCAAATCAATTCCCATTATTTATGGCCATATTAAGCAATAAAACTGAAAAAACTGAAACTAAGACATCTGCAAAAG
The DNA here is from genome assembly GCA_964453265.1 of uncultured Candidatus Saccharibacteria bacterium. GTDB lineage: Bacteria > Patescibacteriota > Doudnabacteria > UBA920 > UBA920 > CAYVNU01. The sequence goes on from CAYVNU010000006.1 coordinate 8,018, forward strand.
TAGTTGTTTCTACTCCAATTTTGCAAAGTGTTTTAGTTAAGCCAAGAATTTCTGAAAAATCAGCTGCGTTAGCCAATAGTGGAAAATACGTTTTTGTGGTTACCGGTAAGTCTAATAAAGTAGAAGTTAAAAAAGCAATAGAAACTACCTATAAAGTAAGAGTTGTTCAAGTAAATATTGTTGTTAATAAAGGCAAGACAAGAAATTTTGGTAAGACCGCAGGTAAGACAGCAGGCTTTAAAAAAGCAATAGTCACCTTAAGAAAAGGCGATAAAATAGAAGGTGCAACTGAAACAATATAATTAAATGTAGAATGTAGAATGCAAATTGCAGAATTTCCGCAACCATTCATCATTCTGAATTCTGAATTTATTACATGGCTGTAAAACTTTACAAACCAACATCGGCAGGCAGGCGCATACAGAGCGTTACTGACTATTCCGTTTTGCATAAAACCCAAAAAACCCCAAAAGGTTTGGTTTTTAGCAAAGCTAAACCAGCTGGCCGTAATAATAGTGGGAAAATTACAGTAAGACATCAGGGTGGCGGAGCAATTCGTAAAGTTAGACTTGTGGATTTTTCAAGACAAGATAAGAAAGATATTCCAGCTATTGTAAAAACTATAGAGTATGACCCAACTCGCAGCGCTTTTATATCTTTAGTTGCTTATAAAGATGGTGACAAAAGATTTATCATTGCGCCTGGTGGTTTAAAAGTTGGCGATAAAGTCGTCTATTCTGATACAGCAGAAATTTTACCGGGCAATAGGTTAATGTTAAAAAATATTCCAGTTGGAACTTTGGTCCATGATATAGAATTAGTTCCCGGGCAAGGTGGAAAAATTTCAAGAAGTGCTGGTAGTTACTGCATTTTACAGACTTTAGAAGCAGGATACGCTTTGCTGAAAATGCCGAGCAGTGAAATTAGAAGGGTTAGAGAAACATGTTTGGCCAGTATCGGACAGGTTACAAATGCTGACTGGATGAATGTAAGAATCGGAAAAGCCGGAAGAAGTAGGCTTATGGGTTGGAGACCGACAGTTAGAGGAAAAGTTATGAACCCGGTAGATCACCCTCACGGTGGTGGTGAAGGTCATAACCCGATTGGTCTTAAATATCCAAAAACTCCTTGGGGAAGACATGCACTTGGTGTTAAAACCAGAAGCAAGAAAAAATATTCTAACACCATGATAGTAAAGAGAAGAACTAAGTAGACTTTACGAAGTACGAATTTGTACCAATATACGAACTCATACTTCTATCATCAAACTTTAATAATTCGCATTAGTATATTAGTAGTAATTAGTATTTAGTAAAGAAACCTATGTCCAGAAGCTTAAAAAAAGGTCCGTTTATAGATCCAAAGCTTTTAAAGAAAGTCTTAAAAGGCAAGGCCGGAAAAGACCGAATTAAAACTTGGTCAAGAGATAGTTCCATTTCTCCAGAAATGGTGGGCTTTACTTTTGAAGTGCATAACGGCCGAATATTTATCCCAGTTTTTGTGACTGAAAATATGGTTGGACATAAATTAGGTGAATTTTCTTTAACTAGAAAATTTATTAGACATGGTGGTAAAATGGCCAAAGATCAAGAAGCGGCAGCTGCGGCATCAGAAAAAGCAAAATTAAATGCTGCAAAAGAACCTGAAAAGAAGTAGTAATTTATTTTACATAGATTTATTTTATGACAAAAGCATTAAAAACTGAATCACCAAAAATTGTTACCGCTTACGCGAATCATCTTAGAATTTCTCCAAGAAAAATTCGCTTGGTTACTAATTTGGTAAATAATATGCATGTAGTTGATGCTTTAAACCAATTGGCTCATACTAACAAAAAAGCTGCTCCTATGGTTGTTAAAGTTATAAAGTCGGCAATTGCCAACGCGCAACACAACTTTGCCATGGATATAAATAATTTATATATTAAGAGTATTACGGCAGATATGGGAAAAGTTTTAAAACGCTATTTTCCAAGAGCCCGTGGTAGCGCTTTTGTTATAAAGAGAAAAATGAGCCATGTAAATGTTGAACTTGAAGAACGAAAGACCGGTAAGATAAAGAAGTCTCGTTTTGAAATGTTTAAGAACAAGTCAGAAAAAGAAGGTGTCGGAGTTGATCATAAAGATGCAGTTAGCAAGCCTTTAAAAGACGAGGTTAAGAAAAGCCAGGTATTTAAAACAGACGAACAGGTGAAAATGAGCAAGGTTGCTAACAAAAGAAGAATGTTTAATAGAAAAGCTGGAGAATAAATTAATTCAGAATGAAGAATGCAGATTGCAGAATTTCTGCAAACATTCATCATTCAAAATTCTTAATTCATAATTCTAAATATGGGACATAAGATAAGCCCTACATCATTAAGACTTAACATTACCGATACTTGGAAATCAAGATGGTTTTCAAAGAGCGCATTCCAGAAACAGCTCAAAGAAGATGTTATTATTAGAGAATATTTAAGCAAGCATTTAAAAAATTCCGGTTTGGTTAGAATCGATATTGAGCGCTTAAATGACGGCACTATTACTGTAATAATAAAGACTACAAAACCAGGTTTAATTATTGGTAAAGGCGGGGCTGGTATTGAAGAATTGAAGAAAAAAATTAAGCAGAAACTCGGTATTAAACAGGAATTGAAAGTTAATATTGAAGAGGTTAGAGATATTAATTTACAAGCACAGGTTATAGCTAACGGCATTGCCGAACAAATAGAAAAACGCGCAGCTTTTAGAAGATTAATGAAGCAGTCACTTGAGCAAATAATGAATGCCGGAGCAAAAGGTGCAAAAGTTGCAATTGGCGGAAGATTAAATGGAGCTGATATTGCAAGAACTGAGCATTTAGCAAGCGGCAAAATCCCACTTCATACTCTACGAGCCGATATAGACTTTGCTCGTTCCACTGCTTATACTACTTACGGAACAGTTGGAATTAAAGTATGGATTTATAAAGGCGATGTTTTTGAAGAAAAGATTAAGCAAGAGATAAAAAAATAGAGAAACTAGCACCATTTATTAACCACTAATTTATGTTTATTCCAAAGAAACTTAAACACCGCAAACACCATCGCGGTCATACTTACGGACAAGCCTCTGCCGGTAACAGCATAGACTTTGGAACTTTTGCTTTAAAGGCAATTGAAAGTTCTTGGGTTACTGCCAGGCAAATCGAAGCAGCTAGGCGCGCTATGACACGCTATGTGCAACGTGGTGGAAAAATTTGGATTAGAGTTTTTGCAGACAAACCAGTTACACTGCACGGTAATGAAAGTCCTATGGGTGGAGGTAAGGGTGCTGTTGATCACTTTGTTTCCGTTGTAAAAAAAGGCAAAATTTTATTTGAAATGGATGGAGTAACCAGAGAACAGGCGCAGGAAGCCATGAGACTCGCAGCATATAAATTGCCGGTTAAGACAAAATTTTTAGTTAAAGAAAAGCAAGGTTAACTTTACGAAGTACGAACAGTTACGAACTTACGAATAATTCCTAAGTACGTAAAAATTAATAAGTTCGTATATTGGTAAAAAATTTGTAAATTCGATTTTCTATGAAATTTAAAGAATTAGCAACTAAATCAGAGAATGAAGTTAAGGCCCTGCTTTTGGAATTGAAAGCTGAAGTTCACGATTTATCTGTAAAATTGAAGTTAAATCAGTTAAAGAATGCAAAAGTTTTATCAGCCAAGAAAAAAGACATTGCCAGAATAATGACCTTTTTACATAACAAACTAGCAGTAAGTAGTAAAGAGTAAATATAAGAATATATGACATCTGAATCAAAAAAGCAACAATTAATTGGAATTATAGTATCGGATAAAATGATGAAGACCGTGGTTGTTAAGGTTGATACCAGAAAAAGACATCCGAAGTACCATAAAGCTTATACTGTTTCAAAAAAGTATAAAGCTCATGTGGAAACTCCAGATTTTCATGTTGGCGACAAGGTTATTATAGAGTCAATTAAGCCAATGAGTAAGGAAAAGAAATTTAAAGTAATAAGTAAGGCATAGTAGTAAGAAGTGGGTAGTAAGTAGCCAAGCAAATTCTGGCTACCAACTACCAACTACCAACTACCAACTAATATATGTTACAAGTAAGATCTTGGATTAAAATAGCAGACAATACTGGCGCTAAAATCGTTAACCTTTTCAGCGTGAATGGCAAGAACAGTAATCGTTTTGCCAGAATTGGCGACATAGTCGCAGGCTCTGTCAAACAGGTTGCCCCTAACTCTACTATAAAAAAAGGTGATAAAGTTTATGCTGTTATTGTTAGACTAAGAAAAGAGATTCGCAGAAAAGACGGAAGTTATATACGTTTTGATGAGAATGCAGGAGTTTTGGTTAGCAAAGAATCGGGTGAGCCAAAAGGCACACGTATATTCGGTCCAATCCCAAGAGAAATTCGTGAAAAAGCATTGGGTGAATTTGAAGACGGTTTTAAGAAAATTGTATCATTAGCTCCGGAAGTAATATAAAGAAGGTGGTAAGAGAATAGCGAATAGAGAATAGGATAGAACTGTTTTATCCTTATCTCTAATCTCTAAGCACTAATTACTAATTATTATGAACAAACTTAGAATAAAAAAAGGTGATACGGTGAAAGTTATTTCTGGAAAAGACAAGGGTAAGACCGGCAAAGTTTTGCAGGTTATGCCTAAAATCTCCAAAGTTGTAGTTGAAAACGTTAACCTTCATACTAAATTTGAAAAGAGCAAGCAAGCCGGGCAGCCTGGTAAGAAAATTACTTTTTCCGGACCATTAACAGTTTCTAAAGTAATGCTCATAGACAGTAATTCAGGTAATACAACAAGAATTGGATTTACAAAGTTAGAAAACGGCAGCAAGCAAAGAATAGCTAAGGCAAGTGGGAAAGCAGTATAAGTTTACGAAGTACGAATAGGTACGAACGTACGAAACGTTCATTTATTTCTTTAACCTCCTATTCGTAAGTTCGTAAAGATTCGTACTTAGTAAAATTTTTTTATGGAAAGATTACAAGAACAATACAATAAACAGATAGTCCCGGCTTTACAAAAAAAGTTTGGTTTTAAGAATGTAATGGAAGTTCCGAAAATTACCAAAATAGTTGTAAGTGCGGGTATTGGAAAATTTAAGGAAGATAAAAAGAAGATTGAAGCTTTTAATGAAGATTTAAAGAAAATTACCGGACAGGCTCCGGTAAAAACTAAAGCTCGTAAGTCTATTTCCGGTTTTAAGGTTAGAGAAAATCAGATTGTCGGATTAATGTGTACTTTAAGGGGTTTTAGAATGTACAGCTTTTTAGATAAACTTATTAATATTGCATTGCCTAGAGTTAGAGATTTCCAAGGTGTAAATAAAGATGGTTTTGACGGCAGAGGTAACTATCACTTAGGCTTAAAAGAACAGTTAGTTTTTCCGGAAATTTCCAGCGAATCTTTAGAAAATGTTTTTGGGCTCGAAGTTTCTATTGTTACTAACGGCAAAAAAGACGAATATACCAGAGAGCTTTTAACTTTATTAAATTTTCCTTTTAAGAAGTAATTACTTAGCACTTAGTAAGTAGTAGGTAGCGTTTAGCTAAATAGTTTGGCTGACTGCTACTGACTACTTACTACCAACTAATATGGCCACACAAGCACACATAGCAAAAGCAAAGCGCAGTAGGAAAAATCCCAAATTCTCCACCAGAGTAATTAGGCGCTGTTGGAAATGCGGACGCAAAGCGGCTTACATGAGAGATTTTGATTTGTGCAGAATTTGCTTTAGAGAATTGGCTTCAAAAGGGGAAATACCCGGTATTGTAAAAGCTTCCTGGTAATTTAAAACAATTAATTTTTTATAAAGTCATTAGTTATTACTCATCAGTTATTTGTTAATTTATGTTTACAGACCCAATCGCAGACATGTTAACCCGGATTCGCAACGCTGCTTCAGCAAAAAAGGCTGATCTAGTTTTGCCATACTCAAATTTTAAAGCCAGTTTGGCAAGTTTACTTGCGACTGAAGGTTTTATAGCTGGCTTTGCCGAAGTAAAAGGTAAACATAAAAATTTACAAATAAATTTAAAATATGATTCAAGCGGCTCATCTGTTATTGCTGGAATAAAAAGAGTAAGCAAACCTGGACAGAGAATTTATTTACCGGCTTCTAAAATTCCTAGAACTAATAGCGGATATGGAATTACAGTTGTATCAACTCCAAAAGGTTTGATGACAGATAAACAGGCGAGAAAAGGTAAAGTTGGCGGAGAAGTAATTTGTCAAGTTTGGTAATCAAAAAAATGCAGAATTGAGAATGTAGAATGCAGAATTACTGCAAAACATTCATCATTCTGAATTCTTAATTCATCATTTAAATCTATGTCAAGAATCGGAAAAAAACCTATAGTTATCCCTTCAGGAGTCAAACTCGAGCAAAAGGGTAATATCTTGTCCGTTAGCGGAGCTAAGGGTGCTTTGCAATTGGAAGTTCATCCTAAAGTTACCTTAACCATTTCTGAAAAAGAAGCAGTTGTTGATGTTGGCAATAAGGCAGATAAAAGACAGAAAGCACTTTGGGGCTTGTTTCGCTCTCTAGTTCAGAATATGGTAGACGGAGTTACCAAAGGTTTTGAAAAGAAATTAGAAGTAATTGGCGTTGGATTTAAAGTTGCAACTCAAGGCCAGAAATTAGTCATGGCTTTGGGTTTTTCCCATCCGGTAGAAGTTGAAATTCCAAAAGAACTTCAGGTTACCGTAGATAAAAATACTATTTCAATTAGCGGCGCGGATAAGCAAAAAGTCGGACAGTTTGCGGCTGAAATTCGAGAGTTAAAAAAACCTGAACCTTATAAAGGTAAAGGTATAAAATATTCCGATGAGGTAATTTTAAGAAAAGCAGGTAAAGTTGTTAAAGTAGTCGGAGGCGGAAAATAGTTCATCAAGTTCATAAAGTTATCCCTCCTTTGCTAAAGCTTCGGCGGGCACGCAAGTTCATCAAGTGGATTTGCTCAACTTTATAAACTTTAAGAACTTTATAACTTGTTAAACTTATATTTATGGACAAGAACAAGCACAAAAGAATAAAAAGAACCATTAGGCATACTAGAGTAAGAAGTAAAATTTCCGGCAGCGCTTTAAAGCCGAGACTTGCTGTTTTTAGAGCTAACTCTAATATCTATGCTCAGTTAATAGACGATGTTTTAGGCAAGACTTTAATTTCCGCTTCTACTTTGGAACTAAAAACTAAAGCTAAAAAAGCTGAACAGGCTTTGGAAGTTGGTAAGCTTTTAGCAAAAAAAGCCGGAGAGCATAAAATTACTGAAGTGGTTTTTGACAGAGGTGGTTATAAATATCACGGACGCGTAAAGGCTTTGGCAGAAGGTGCTAGAGAAGGTGGTCTCAAATTTTAATTAACAAAATTCTATTGGACTTTTAGGTCTTATAGGACATATAATACTAATTATGGCTTTTGAAAAAAGACGAAGACAATCTAATAATGAAGGCGAAAGAGAACGCAGCGAATTCGACCAAAAAGTCGTTGAAGTTAAGCGCGTAACTCGTGTAGTTGCCGGTGGAAAACGCATGCGCTTCCGCGCTTTGGTTGTTATTGGAGATCATAAAGGTAAAGTTGGAATGGGTTTAAGAAAAGGTGCTGATGTATCGGAAAGCGTAAATAAAGCAGTTAATCAGGCTAAAAAGAATATGATTACTTTGCCTTTAGTTAATCAAACCATACCTCATGAAATGAATGTTAAGTATAAGTCCTCTTCTTTAATGTTAAAGCCAGCTAAACCTGGTACCGGTGTTATTGCCGGTGGGGCAGTAAGAAGTGTTATGGATTTAGCCGGAGTCAAGAATGTAGTTTGTAAAATGCTTGGCAGTAATAATAAAGTTAACAATGTAAAAGCAGTTTTTGAAGCATTTGTAAAAATGAAGAGTAAGGAAGAATTAGCAAGAATTAGGAAATAAGGTTTACGAAGTACGAATTTGTACCAATATACAAATTTATACTTCTAGAACCAAGCCTTAATAATTTGTATTAGTATATTAGTATCAATTAGTATTTAGTAAAGATATGTTAAAATTACATCAACTTCGCAAAAATCCTAAATCTATTCACAGACGTAAAGTCGTCGGTCGTGGTCTTGGTAGTGGTCATGGTACTTATTCTACCCGCGGTGGAAAAGGTCAGACTGCAAGAACTGGTCATAGTAAAATGCCGGTGAATTTTGAAGGTGGCCGTCAACCGTTAGTTAGGCAATTGCCAAAATTACGAGGTTTTAAAGCCTTAAATTCCAAACATGTTGTTATTGCTTTAACTAAACTAAATGTTTTTAACGACGGTGAAACCGTGGACTTAAAGGCTTTAAAGCAGAAAAATTTAGTCGATGTAAATGCTTTGAAAGTTAAAGTTTTAAATGGTGAAATCAAAAAGAAATTAACTATAAAATTACCTGTATCTGCAAGCGTAAAGTTGGCAGTGGAAAAAGCCGGCGGAACAGTGATTTAGTTTATCAAATTATTAAGCTATCAAGCTAAAATAGCTTGCTAAATTTGATAAATATTTTAGCCAAATTATGAATAAATTATATCTTATTTGGAAAACAAAGGACCTGCGCAACAAAATTTTTATTGTGTTAGGTCTTTTATTATTGACTCGTGTTTTGGCTCATGTACCTATTCCTGGTATTGATTCTTCCGGACTTAAGAATTTTTTACAACAGTCCCAATTTTTCAATTTATTAGATATTTTTTCCGGGGGCGGTTTAACTAATTTTTCGATTGCCATGCTCGGCGTGGGTCCTTACATTACCGCGTCTATTATAATGCAGCTTTTAACAATAGTTATTCCTTCGCTTGCTGAGATGTCTAAAGAAGGCGGAGAAGCCGGTAGAACAACTATTAATCAATATACTCGATACATTACAATCCCGCTGACTTTTTTACAGGGTTTTGGAACTATTAGATTACTTCAGTCTCAAGGTGGTAGTGCGATTTTAGGACAGTTTACCCCGTTTACTTGGTTTTTAGTTTTACTCTCTGTAACCGCAGGTACTTTGCTTATTATGTGGCTTGGTGAAATTATGTCTGAATTTGATATCGGTAATGGAATTTCTTTAATTATTTTTGCCGGTATTGTTGCCAGACTTCCGGCCTCTTTCAGTTTTATAAGCGGATGGTATGATGCAAGCAAATTGCCGGTTGTACTAGGTTTTTTAGCGGTTGGATTAATAGTTATAGCCGGAGTAGTGTTAGTAACAGAAGCACAGCGTAATATTCCGGTTGCTTATGCAAAAAGAGTTCGGGGTAATAAATTATTTGGCGGAGTTAATACTCATTTGCCTTTAAGGCTAAACCAAGCCGGTGTTATTCCAATTATTTTTGCTATTTCCTTAATGCTTTTTCCGGCATTAATTGCGCAGTTTTTTGTAAATGCGAAATCGCATCTTATAGCGACTTATGCTAACAAAACTATTGCTTTGTTTAATTCTCAAGGCTGGTTTTACGGCGTAACTTATTTTTTGTTGATTATGGTGTTTACTTATTTTTATACTGCTGTAGTTTTCAATCCAACTGAAATTGCGGAAAATGTCCAGAAAAATGGTGGTTTTGTGCCCGGATTAAGACCAGGCGCCCAGACAGCAGACTTTTTGGCTTCCGTATTAAACCGCATTACTTTGGCCGGTGCTTTTTTCTTGGCTTTAATTGCAATTCTTCCTCTGTTATTACAATCTTTTACAGGCACCCAGGCTTTAACTTTTGGTGGTACCGGACTGTTGATCGTAGTTTCCGTAGTTATTGAAGTTATAAAGAAAATCGAAGCTCAGCTAACCATGCATGATTACGAAGGTTTTTAGATTTTGCTGAGGCAAAAATCTATCTTCCTTCTCCCAGCCAGCAGGCTTGGGAGAAGGTGTCCCGCCTTTGGCGGGACGGATGAGGGCTTTGCATTAGTTGAAACAAATATCTAAGACTTTCAGCAGATGCTAAAGAGAGTACTTAAAATGTTAGCTTTTAGATTATAGGAATGTTACAATAAACCTGCCTTTTAAACGGGCAGGTTTTAAATTATATGAATGAAATAGAAACAAAAATTTTAAATGTTGATGAATTTGTAATATCGGAAAAGTTGGATAAGCTGGGCGCAAAAAAAAAGCAAAAAACTAGATTGGTTGTAGATTGGTTTGGGCCAAAAGGTCTTACCCATAAAGGCGATGACCCATGGTATTTGAGAGTTAGAAGTTATTCAGACGGAAAGATAGAGGTTACTTGGAAAAGCAAGAGCAAAGTTTTAGGCATAGCCCGCAGTCAAAAAGAAATAAATTTTACAGTTTCAGACAAGCAATCGGTTTTTGATTTATTTACAAATTTAGATTTAGAACTTTATGCTCATCAAGAAAAAGACAGAACATCGTGGAAATATAAAAATTGGCAATTTGATTTAGATAAGTATCCCAATATGCCGGTATACTTGGAGATTGAAAGCCAGAGTGAAGCAGGTATTATGGAAGCAATTAAACTGTTAAATTTGGAGAATTTTAAAACCAGTTCCGAAGGGGAAACAAATTTAATCCAAAATATTTATAAATTGAATTGGAGTAATATGAGATTTGATTAGCATGGATTATGCTAAAGAAATATTTAATTAGTTTAATTTAACCTATGACGTTAGAGGCGGGGAGTAATTATAATTTTGAAGATATGGCGGAATTGGAAAGGCATTTAGAGCCAGCACTTTTAGAGTATGAAAAAAACCGATATAGAATTAGTTTAGCTGAAATATTAGAGCGTTATGACGAATTAAAAAATGCACTGGGAATTAAAAGTTTTGATTTCCCCCCTAGCTACGAAGTAAAAACTTCTGCAAATATTGAGTTGACTATTTTTTCCGCTGTGGCCGGGCGTGGCGATGTTAAAACCGCATTTATTATTGCTTTAGATGAAAAAGGTAATGTGTTGGGTCATAGAAGGCAAATAATTAATGAAGGAAATAATGAAATCATATCAAAAGGCTATATCTCTGTTGGAGAAAGAGGTAAAGGGGTGGCAATGCCCATTGAAGCCGCTGCCACAAGAATTATGCAGTCTGAATCAAGTAAACTGCAAAAGCCGCTTAGATGGGTTGTAAGTAATACTAATTTAGATCAGCTAGAGGCATTTAATAAAAAAGCTCAAGCAGAAAAAGATTCTGAAAAAAAATCTTTTTTGAATTTATTGGCTTTTAGATCTTCCAAAGAACAGGCAAGATTTAAGAAAATTTATGGCGCAGGAGGCTTACTTGGTTTTGACCAAAATTTGGAAAAAGTTTTTCTGCCAAAAGAGTTATCTAGCGAGTACAATGCTGCAAAAGTTAGTTTGGTCAGGCAGGGAAATGAATACATTGGTTCTAATACAGAAGAAAAAACAACCGATTATATAGTTTTAAAAAGACAAAAATTAATTGAAATTTTTAAACATATCAGAGAACAAGTAAATGCTTAAAATTTAACAAAACAATGGAAAATTTAGAATTTGAAAATTTAATTGTAGAGGCGGTGGCGGCTTTGCCGGAGAATATTCGTCAGAAATTAGACAATGTTTCTATTACTATGGAAGAAGGCGAGAGTCCGAACAATAGTTTATTTGGGCTTTATCATGGTATTTCTCAGTTAAAAAGAGGTGGGTCTTATGGTATTGGCCAGGTTTTACCGGACAAGATAACTATTTATAAAGGCACAATAGAAAAATTTGCAACATCGCCGGAAAATATTCCCTCGCTTGTAAGGCGGGTGGTTTGGCATGAAATTGCTCATCATTTTGGCTTTGATGAAGAAGGTGTAAGCAAACTTGAGGCAAAATGGTTAAAAGAGGGTAAACTATAGAACATGATGTAGAAATAAGGTGTTCTGTGCAAAACTTGACAAAAAGTTAAAAAAGGTGTATAATATATGTTCAATTTATTAGTTTTTGTGGTATAATGTGTTTATGACTGTAAATAAAGAAAGTCTAGCTAATTTAATAAAAGCAGTGGAAAGTGGTGAGCCGCTCGGTGAAGCTGAAAAAGCTGCGTTGGCTGAAATTTCTGAAAAGGCTAAGAGTTTAGAAAAGCCAAACGTTTCTACTCAGTCAGATAGTGTTGTTAAGCAAGAAAATCCAAATGAAAATTTGGCTGATAATGTTGAAGTAGAAAAAGCAAAGACACAAATTACTAGCCCTGATTTAAATTCAAATCCCGAAACTTCCACTAACGATGTATTGCAGCTTCTACATGCATTACAAGAAGCTAGTTTATATAAAGACAATAAGTCGTCCGATGCAGCTTCAGCTTTGCTTGAATCTTTAAGCAAATAGAATTTTAGAAATAAAAAATCGAAGTTAAAATAAAAGTCAAAAAATGCAGTTTGAATTAAACGCAATCAATATTGCACTTTTGCTGTTGCCGGTGTTGGTAATAGTTTTTTTTGTTGTTGGATTTTATTTTTTTAAGCGCCATGTATACCATAAAAAACACGTTATCCCGAGAACTTTAGATTGGGTATTTTTAGAAATCCAGATGCCGAAAGACAGTACAGATGAAAAAGACAAGCCAAAAAGCAATGACGAAAAAAAACAATTAATTGCCGTGGCTGAGCAATTGTTTACAACTTTGTCGGAAAGCACGCATCATAAAGGCTGGCTTTTGGGTAAAGATTATTATAGTTTTGAAATTGCCTGTACCAATAAAAAAATCTCTTTTTATATAAACTGCCCTAAACATTTGCAGGAGTTGGTGGAAAAACAAGTGCAGGCGCAATATCCCCACGCGTTTATTGAGCAGGTAAAAGGCTACAATCCTTTTGTAAAAGGTGGGCAATTAGAAGTGGAAGAACTTGAATTAACAAAGCAATATGTATATCCTTTTCGTACCTATAAAACAACTGAGTCTGACCCTTTAAATGCCATTACCAATGCTATGAGCAAATTGGGTGAAGGTGAAGGTGCGGCTGTGCAGTTTGTAATGAGTCCGGCGGGCACTGCTTGGCAATATAAGCCAAGGCGCATGGCTTTAGAAATTCAGCAAGGCAAAAATCCGGAAATGGTAGAAAAAGGTCATTTTCATAGAGCCATAATTGGTTTATTTAGGGCAATGGGCGGAGCTTTGGCCGGAGTTGGTAAAGGCAGTGGCCAACAAGCATCTCATGCCCATAAAGATTTAATGGGATATTCTTCACCAATTTCTTTAACCCCAATGCAGCAGGAGATTGTAAAAAAATTGGAAGAAAAAGCCAGCAGGCCGGGATATAGAACAAATATTAGAATTGTAACTTCCTCGACTTCGCCGGGCAGTGCTAGCGTGCATATGCGCAATTTGCTGGCAAGTTTTTTGCAATTTAACATGCCGCCTTTTAACGGCCTTAAAATAAAAAAACGCGATAAGAATGATATTTTAAAAGATTATATTTTTCGGGTCTACCGGGAAAATAAAAAACGCGGAACTTTAAATACAGAAGAGTTGGCTAGTTTATGGCATTTACCAACGCCGTATATTGAAACTCCAAACATTAAGTGGCTTCAGAGCAAAAAAGCTCCGCCTCCAATTAGTTTGCCTACCTCCGGTATTTTGCTTGGAAGAAATATTTATCGCGGAGAGGAAACACCGGTTTATATGTCACGCGATGATCGCAGAAGACATACCTATATTTTGGGGCGTACGGGCGGTGGAAAATCGGTTTTGCTTGCCAATATGGCTATACAGGATATAAAAAATGGCGAAGGGGTTTGTGTAGTTGATCCTCATGGCGATTTAGTCCAGGATATTTTAGAACGCGCGCCGAAAGAACGTGCTGAAGACATAATAGTCTTCGAGCCTTTTGATATGGACAGACCGGTAGGGTTAAATATGCTTCAGGTAGACAGTGAAGAGCAAAAAGATTTTGCTGTTCAGGAAATGATTTCCATTTTTTATAAATTGGTTACAGATCCCGCTATGTTAGGTCCCATGTTTGAGCATAATATGCGTAATGCCATGCTTACACTTATGGCAGACGAGGAACATCCCGGGACAATTACCGATATACCGAGGATTTTTACCGACACGGAATTTCAACGCTATAAGGTGGATAAAGTTAAAGACCCTGTTGTTAAATTATTTTGGGAAAAAGAAATGGCTAAGACTTCCGATTTCCATAAATCGGAAATGCTTGGGTATTTAATTTCCAAAGTCGGGCGTTTTGTGGAAAATGCCATGATGCGAAATATTGTTGGGCAGTCTATTTCCGGATTTAATTTTAGAAAAGTTATGGATGAAGGCAAGGTTTTACTAGTCAACCTTTCAAAAGGCCGCACCGGGGAAATAAATGCCAAGCTTTTGGGTTTGATTTTTGTTAGTAAGATTCAAATGGCAGCCATGTCGCGCGCGGACATTCCGGAAAGCGAACGTAAAGATTTTTATCTATATGTAGACGAATTTCAAAACTTTATTACTGACGCTTTTTCTTCAATTCTTTCCGAGGCCAGAAAATATAAATTAAATTTAATTATTGCCCACCAATATTTAGGCCAGTTAGAGCAGTCAGCCGGAGCGCAAGGAGCGGGGAGTAAAGATTTACGCGACGCGGTTTTTGGCAACGCGGGAACTTTAATTACTTTTAGAACCGGCGCTGAAGACGCGGAATTTTTAGCAAAAGAATTTAGTCCGACATTTAACCAGTTTGATTTAGTAAATATAGACCGCTATAACACCTACCTTAAGCTTATGGTCAATGGTACAGCCAGTAAGCCTTTTAACATGGCAACCAATGCTTTACCAAAAGAAACAAACCCGGAAATGGCTAAGGCCATAAGGCAGCTTTCTAGGCTTAAATTTGGCCGGCCAAGAGCAGAAGTAGAAGAGGAATTGCTTGAGGCAGGGCAGGTAGCCGAAAGCATGGCAGAAGCTTTACCCGATATAGAAAGAGGCCTTTAAAAGGCCAATTGAAATAAAATCAGTTTTTTGTTAGTATTAATATATATAAGCAATAACTATATAATTTTATGTCAGGCGGACACAGCGAATCTCATAGCCATGCAAAATCTTCCGGTAAAGGAGGAAATTTTTTAATGAGTTTTTTGGAAGGCGCTGCTTCGGAAGTTACTAAACCAATAGATGTTGCTGCGCGTGGTGGGCTTAAAGCTTTGGAAGATATAGTAAAAACAGGTAAGCCATCCGGCGGAGGCGGCGGAGGACATCCTCATTAATTGCATTTAAGTTAAATAAGTGTTATAATTTTTACGTATCAAAAAGTATAATTTGAAACAAAAAACAAAATAAGTTTTAAAATAAAAATATGGACAAAGATAATAATTCCAATTTAGCACTGGTAGTGCAAATGATAGATTCTGCTGAAAAAAATGTTCAGGCAGCCAAGCAGCTGCTTAAAGATATTATTGGCGGAAAAGAAATAAAACCAACACTTTCTAATTTAACTCAACTTTCTGAAAAAGCTGCGGCTTTTTCCGTTTCTGAAGGTGGTAAGGTTATTGAAGGCGTGTTTGACGGTCAAAATATGATTGGGCCGGACAAAAAGCAGTACCCGGTACCGGCAAACTATGCTTCAAAATCTAAGCTAGTGGAAGGTGATGTTTTGAAACTGACTATTTCGGAAGACGGTTCGTTTATATACAAACAAATTGGACCGGTTGATAGAAAGAAAATGCTCGGAATGTTAATTGTAGACGACAAAGGTGACTTTAGAGTTATGGCAGACGGCAAGCCGTATAAAGTTTTATTAGCCAGTTTAACTTACTTTAAGTCTGAAGTCGGCGATGAAGTAACTATTATTGTGCCTGAAGGTCATCCGACTGAGTGGGCGGCTGTAGAAAATGTAATTAAAAAAGGCGCGTCAGCTTCACATTCAGATTTGGAAATGGGCGAGTCCGGTGGAAAGATTTTGCTAGACGAAGACGAAGAATTATAAAACAGACACCAAAAACTTTTTTACATGGAAGCAGTTCAAAATTCAAAATCACTAGAGCAAAAAATTACCGGATTGTTAGAAAAATTTCCGGTAATTTTGCAATTATGCAGGTTTGTGGCAATAGGTGTCATGAATACGGCATTAGACTTTTTGATTTTAAATTATATTTCTAAAAGTTTTGGTATTACTTCGGGTTTAAAATTAGGTGAATTAAATATAATAGGGTTTGTTTTGGCTTTAATTCAGAGTTACTTTTGGAACAGGTATTGGGCTTTTAATACTGAAGCTATAAGTTTATTAAAGAATTTTATTAGGTTGGTTTTGGTGGGCTTGCTCGGCGGGTTAACAATGATTTTAGTCTTAGTTGCTGCCAAACTTTCCGCGACCGGTAATATTTATTTATTACTTTTAGTTGTTTATATTATTTTTCAGTTAATTCTTTGGGCGCAGTTTAAGCTTTCATCTTCTATGGGGAATGGTAACCATTCTCAGTTTATTGCTTTTTTAGTAGTAAGTATTGTTGGTTTACTTATTAACAGTGCTTTAATAGCTGTTATTACCCACAATGTTCAGTTGTCAGCAAATTTAGATTTAAACAAAAATCTAGCAAAAATTGCTGCAACTTTAGCTTCTTTAGTATGGAATTTTATTGGGTACAAGGTCGTGGTGTTTAAAAAATAGTCAAAGTATAAAACATTGATTTATTTAGCCTTTTTAAGGCTTTTTTTGTTTTTAAAAAGATGTTAGAATACAAAATATGAACGATTGGATCAAAATGAGCATAGAGTATGCGAGCCAAAGAAATTATTTGGACGATTTATTTAGCGTTTATCCTACAGTGCCTGATGGTATTAGAGATATTGATAAAAAACTCTGGAGAAATGTTGAGGAGGCTTTTAAAAGAAAGGATAATACCGCTTTATTAGAAAGTTTGTTGAAATTTAACCTATTCCCTATAAAAGATTCATATGTTGCTTATTTAAAAAGAGATAAGAGTGCATTAAGTCGAAATCCAGCAACCGCCTCGCGACTTTCAGGTCGTCTGTATGAAATGGGTTTAAAAACAATCTATGCAAAATCAAGCGAGCCTAAGGAAACCAATAGGCAAATCGGTCCTTTATTTAGGCGCTGGTTAAATCAAAAATCACTTGGAATACAGCCTGTTAAGTTGCAGGAGTTTTTAAAGACCAAGGGCAATGCAATACTTGATGCTGGTGACGCTGGTATGATGGCTTTTGCAAAAGAATATTTAAACTATAAACATAATAAGGGTTTGGATCTTGTCGCTCGTTTTAATGGAAAATATGTTATTGGAGAAGCGAAATTTTTAACAGATTTTGGAGGTCATCAGAACGCACAATTTAATGACGCGATAACTACTATAAAAGCAAAAAATGTGAAGGCTGTAAAAATTGCTATTTTGGATGGTGTTTTGTATATAAAAGGCAATAATAAAATGTACAAAGATATTACAACTAAGTACAAGAAAGAAAATATAATGAGTAGTTTGGTTTTAAGAGAATTTTTATACTCAATTTAAATATGTTATTGGACTATCCTGGAAAAAAAACAGAAGAGGAAATTTTAAATACTCATAAAACAGATTTGAGTCTAGTTTTTGGTTCGGGTACTAAAAATAAGTTAATTTATGGTAATAATTTACTGATCTTAAAAAATTTGTTAGTGGATTTTAAACTCGCTGGTAAAGTTGACCTTGTTTATATAGACCCTCCTTTTGCAACAAATAATAATTTTAAAATTAGTAATACAAGAGCTAATAGTATTAGTAGTAGTATTGAGGATGAAGTTGCTTATAGTGATACTTTGTTAGGTTCAGAATTTTTGGAATTTTTGCGCGAAAGGTTAATTTTACTTCGTGAGCTTATGTCCGATGAGGGCTCAATTTATTTACATATAGATTATAAAATTGGCCATTATGTAAAAATTATAATGGACGAAATTTTTGGAATAAAAAATTTTCGTAATGATATTACAAGAATAAAATGTAATCCTAAAAATTTTTCACGTAAGGCATATGGGAATATTAAAGATTTAGTTCTTTTTTATTCAAAAACTGAAAATCCAATTTGGAACGATCCTGTGGTTTCTTTTACTGACGCGGATGTTGATAGGTTATTTACAAAAGTTGATGGTAGTGGTAGAAAATATACGACAATACCACTTCATGCGCCAGGGGAAACCTTAAACGGTAATACTGGAAAAGAATGGAGAGGGGTAAAACCCCCTAAGGGTAGACATTGGCGAACTGAACCTAAAATTTTAGAGGATTGGGATAAAAATAATTTAATAGAATGGTCAAGTAATGGTGTTCCCAGGAAGAAAATTTTTGCTGATGAGAGAGAAGGAAAAAAAATGCAGGATATTTGGGAATTTAAAGATCCACAGTATCCAGATTATCCTACTGAAAAAAATATCGATTTATTGAAATCAATAATATCGGCTTCTTCTAATAAGGGTAGTTTAGTTTTGGATTGTTTTTGCGGTTCAGGAACAACTTTAGTTGCTGCGGAAGAATTAGGACGGAACTGGATAGGAATTGATCAATCTGAACATGCTATTAAAGCAGCGCGTAAAAAGTTGGGTAAAATTCCCAATAGTTTGTTTTCAAAAGTTGGGTTTGAATTTTTACAGGAAAACTTTGAGAATGAAAATAAAACAAAATCACAGGTTAAATTTAAGTCGGTTTCATTTCAAAATTATCCGCTCGATAAAGTAAAGATTAGGAATTAAGTAAATATATTTTATGGCAGTTTTGTATAGGAAATACCGTTCTCAAACTTTTGCTGAGTTAATTGGCCAAACTCACGTAATTCAAACTTTAAAGAATCAAATTGCTTTAGGGCAGATTGCTCATGCTTATTTGTTTACCGGCAGCAGAGGAGTCGGTAAAACTAGCGTGGCGAGAATATTTGCTAAGGCCGTGAATTGCATTAACAGCACATCAGTTAATAAGCAAGTAAGCGAGTCAGCAGGTGATGCGTGCGGTCAGTGCGATATTTGTAAGGCAGTTGAAAATGGTAATTTTATAGATTTAATAGAAATTGACGCGGCTTCCAATACCGGGGTTGATAATATTAGAGACATTATTGAACATGTTAAATTTGCTCCCTCAATTGGCAAGTATAAAGTTTTTATTATTGACGAAGTGCATATGCTTTCTAAGGGCGCATTTAACGCGCTTTTAAAAACTTTAGAGGAACCGCCCAAACATGCCGTGTTTATTTTAGCAACTACGGAAATTGCCAAAGTTCCGGTTACAATTGTTTCCAGAACTCAGCGTTTTGATTTTAAGCGTTTGTCTGATGCGGAAGTTAAAAAACAAATTAATGTCGTGTTAAGCGGAGAAGGTAAGGAATTAGAAGATGCGGTAATTGCGCTGCTAGTTCAAAATTCCGAAGGCAGTTTGCGCGACGCGCTGTCTTTATTGGGAAAAGTTTTGAGTTTGGGCAGCGAGGCAAATTTAAAAAATACCCAAGAGCTTTTAGGTATAACCGATATTACTTCATGCCAAAATTTACTTGAGTTGATTGTGGCTGGCTACGCGGAAAAAATTCCTGATTTTTTTGCCCAGTTAATGGAAAACGGAACGGATTTTAGCACTTACAATAAAGACTTTTTAGAATATTTGCGAAAAGTTTTGATTTATAAAATTACCAGCAACGGAAAGCTTATTTTTTTAGAAGATAATTATTTAGAAAATTTCAAAGCAATTTGTCAGAGTTTTAAAACCCCTCAGGATATTATTTACATAATTCGGCTGTTTATAAAATCTTATAAAGAAATTGCCATAAGTCCAAGTCCAGAAATTCCGCTTTTGCTCGGTGCTATTGAAGGCGCGTTAAGGCAAAAGACCATAAAACCAAATCCGCCTCAGTCTGGTAGCCCGGTTGTTTTAGAAAAAGAGCCTGAGATTCAGACAGAAACTCAAAATCTGCAGGCAAAAATAGATTCTGTTGCTCAGTTGAAAAACCCGGTTTCCAATACGGAGAATTTCCAAACTATTGATTTTGGTGAATTAGAACTCAACTGGCCTAAGGTAATTGCAAAAATAAAAAATATAAATTCTCCTTTGGCTAATACTTTAAGAAGCGGACAGTTATTAAGTGTGGTAGAAAATCGAATAATTTTTGGAGTGAAGTTTTTATTTCATAAGCAAAATTTAGACAATCAAAAAAATCAAGCCGTTATTTTGGAGACCATTGCCTCGGTATTCGGTAAAAATTTAGGTTTTGCTACGGAAGTGGCTAAAAATGAAGCTAAAGAAGACTCAAATTTAAGCTTAGCCGACGCTTTAAAAATTTTTGGTGGGGAAGTAATAGAATAAAATAAATGACAGGAATGAGTAAGATTGACATGAATGACAAGAATAGAATATACTATTTATATTCATCTTAAATTCTTGACAATTTTGTTCAATCTTTTAAATTTTGTCAATTAAATTGTGTTAGAAACAAAAGAACAAAAACAAATTCTTGGAACAGTTATAGGGGTGGTGGTTTTGCTTTTGGCTGTTAATTTATTTAGCCGAGCGAATTTTAAATTTGTCGAAAAACCGGTTAACAAAAATCCGGATTTAGCTTTAGCCCAGTCTAAGGCGTATTTGAATTATTTAAATTCTTTAAAAATCGATAAGCAGGCTAGTCAGCAAGTTTTTCAAAAAATTCTTTCCGAGGAAGATGTAAAAGCTGAAGTGGAAAACCAACTTTCCGTTAATCAAAAAATTGATTATCAGGAAATTCCCGATTCTCAAATAAAAATTTCTAAAGAGAAAGGGCAAAAGGCTTTGGAAAATTATATTACGGAAATTGCCACGCCTTTGGCTAATTTTAATGCTCGTTCAACTGTATTGGCTTCGGGTTTATTTAGCAAGCAGCCCGCAATAGACGACGAGCTTGAACGCTTTCGTCAGACTTTAGCTGTAAAGCTAAATACCGTTAGCGTGCCCGCAGAAGCTGTAAATGCCCATAAGTCTTTGCTTTTGGCAGTTGGTAGTTATTCGGACACAATCTCGGCGTCAGGAAAATATGCTTCGCCTGCGGACGCAAATGTTTGGCCGGAAGTTTATAAATCTTACGCTAAAATTAATAAGCATATTTCTGATTTTAATAGCGAATATTTAAGTTTGTTAGAAAAATATAAAATCGCCTTTTTGCCAATTAAAATCAAAAATTCTGAATTAGCAGAAAGTGGTTTTTTAATTCCTAAAGCAAATGCATTTTTAGGTGTTGGTGATGTAACTATTATAGCCGGCAATATTCCCGATTTAATTCGCCAAGCAGTAGAAGAGGGCTTGACCGCGGCATTTACCCAATTTATGGGGCAATTTTTAAACAAAATGTTGGCGAAAATAGAAGAAAATTATAAAATTTCCAACTTTTTGTATTACACTGACGCCTTAGTGGCCGGCCAATACACAGACGATTATTTAAAAAAATATGTTAGTAATTCCCTAGATAAAAAAATAATTAAGCGTTTTATACCTCAGCTAAGCTGCGGCAAAGATAATTTAGATTTAAAACCATTTTTTGAAGCAAAAGCGCAGGAATATTTAGGTTTTGATCCGACAAATTTAAGCGTAAATGATCCGGACTATTACATAAAATTAAATAAAGTTGGAAGTTTTCTCTCGACTTCTCAAGGTTGGCAAACTTATTATGAAGATGTAGCAAATCAAGTTACTAGTGAAGCGGAAAAAGCCGCGGAAAGAGAGCTTGTTAGTCCTGGGCTTAAGAGTCCGAGGGACACTTTAAGCGGTTCTATACAGGTTTCTGTAAATAGTATTGTCAGCGCGCAAAGAGCCGGTTTTGGTTCTATTATGCAGCTAGGAATTTCCAGTGCTAAAAATTTTATTAGCAAATTTATTTCTACTTTAACTCAAACTTTAGTTACTCAGTTTGTCTTTAAGGGCGCTACGGCAAATGGTAATACCTTGGGAGTTTTAACTGAGCAATCAGCTTGTTTGGCAGCAGCTCAAATTAAGCCGGTTTTGCCGGTTTCGGAAACACCATATGTTGACCCGCAGGCGCCCCCCAATTCCGGCGATTTAATTGACTCAGAATGTGCCAAATTGCCCAGAGGTTGTACGACTCCAGCACCCACTCAGCCAAACTAAATCCGCCCTTTAATATTAGGGCGGATTTTTTAATTTTTTAGGCTTTTTGTGGTATAATTTATAAATAAGATGTCTATTATGAAATGCAGTTTAAGGCGAAATTTCAGAATTTGTTCAAGTAGACAAAATTTTGAAATTATAGTTAAAACCGCATTTGGAAAAGACTTTTAAGGTAATATTTTTTGCGGAAATTTGTATATAATACCGCGTAAAATTAATTTTTAATCTTATGAACGAAACAGAAAACAATCAAAACCTAAACCCAAATATTTTTGCAGTAACTAAAAAAACTTTGTTTATTTTAGTAATTTTTAGTTTAATATTCGGCGGCCTTGGCGGCGCGACTTTTAGTTTTTTAATGACAAAAAGCCAAAATGCTAAAAATTCATCTTTTAATTCAAAAAATCCCGGTTTTAATGAGGCAAGGCAAACATTGGTAGAGGAGTCTTCCATTATAGATGTGGTTCAAAAAGTTTCGCCAGCTGTAGTTTCAATCGTGGCCTCTAAAGATTTAGGTCAAATGCAAGGCTATGGCTTTGACCCTTTTAGTGACGATCCGTTTTTTAACTTTTTTGGCCAGCAAAATAGCAGGCAAAAGCAGTCTTCTTCACCTAATGTTCAGGAAGTCGGTGCTGGCAGTGGATTTTTTGTATCAGCCGATGGAACTATTTTAACCAATAGGCATGTGGTTTTAGACGAACAGGCTAGTTATATGGTTATTACCAGTGAAGGAAAAAAATATGAAGCCAAAGTTTTAGCCAGAGACCCAATAAATGATTTGGCAATTATAAAAATTGATATAAAAAACGCGCCGAGTTTAAGTTTGGCGGATTCTTTAAAAACCAAAATCGGCCAGCGCGTAATTGCCATTGGCAATTCGCTTGGTCAGTATCAAAACACTGTTACTTCTGGTATAGTTTCCGGCATTGGGCGCAGTATTACCGCGGGCGGACAAGAAGGCAGTGAACTTTTAGAAGGCGTGATACAAACTGACGCGGCAATTAACCCCGGTAATAGCGGCGGACCTTTGCTGAATATTGAAGGTCAGGTTATTGGAATTAATACTGCAATAGACCAGCAAGGTCAACTGGTGGGTTTTGCTATACCGTCTAACGACGCCAGTAAAGCTTTGGTTTCTTACGCAAAAAATGGAAAAATTACCAGGCCGTTTTTAGGAGTTAGATATATAATGATAACTAAAGATTTTGCCAAAGCGCAAAAGCTTCCTAAAGATTACGGCGCTTTGGTTTTACGTGGGCAAACTGTTGCCGATTTTGCGGTTTTGCCGGGCAGTCCGGCAGATAAAGCCGGTATTGTGGAAAACGATATTATTTTAGAAGCTAACGGCAGCCGAATTGAAGATAAAACAACTTTGTCATCGGTATTAAAAAATTTAAACGCCGGAGATGAAGTTACCTTAAAAGTTTATCACAAAGGCGATGAGAAAATTTTAAAAATAAAGCTTGAAGATAGTAAGTAATTTCTAATCTACGAATTGACGAATCCTGCCAATAGGCTATTAATCTTTCTCATTCGAAGTATTTATAGTTGATTAGTAGATTTGGATTAATTTGTAGATTCGAACTTAAAATATGAAAATACTAGGAATTGATTATGGAGAAAAGCGGATTGGCTTGGCTATAAGCGACGAGTCTCGAACTTTTGCAAGAGAGCTTGATATTTTGTCGCCCAAAGAATTTTGGGGGCAAATAAAAAATATCATTAAAGAGAACCAAATATCTCAAATTGTCCTTGGTTGGCCTTTAAACATGAGTGGAGAAATGACAGAAAAAACTAAGGAAGTTGAAAATTTTAAGTTAGAACTTGAAAGCAAAACAGGAGTATTAGTTGAAATTATGGATGAAAGGTTGTCATCAAAAATGGCCGAAAACATAAGCGGCAGCAAGAAAAACTTAGACAGCTTAGCCGCACAAATACTCTTGCAAAATTATTTAAATAAAAAATAATGAGCAGAGAAGTACAAATAATTAATCCAGTAGAAAAATTTAAAGAACCTGAATGGAAAAATGTTTTTGCTTTGGACGAAAAAGCTTTGGGCGAGTTAAGAGAGAGGGTAGATAGGAATAAGGGCGTTGTTCGCTTGGCGGTACATCCTTTGTTTGATGTTCATACAATTAAAAACAGGCCAGGGGAAAGATTGCCATATTGGTATGACTCTGAAAAATCCAATAGAATAAGGCTGGGTTTTAAAAATACATTGCAGAAGCAGGGTTTGGGGACTCCGCCAGTTTTAATAATGGAAGAAGATGCCTCGCTACAGAGAACTAAAGAGTGTATAAATTCTTGGAACTTAGCATTAACATCGCCTTTGTATTATGTGCCTACTCATTTGCAAACTTCCGAACCAAAGCCTAAAATAAATAGTAAGCAATATGATAATGAAAATTGGTCTGATTTTATAAGAACCCTAAATAAAATAGATGCAAGAAAAATAATTTTAAGCGGAATGATGTTTAAAATTTTACAAGGCTTTAAACCAGATAACGAAATGGCGGATTTCATGACTCAACGCGTCAGTAAAGGGGCAAAATATTTAAATTACGATGTTCAAAATTGTGTGCGTTCTGTCTTAGAGAATTTATCTTCAAAATTTGATATTGAAATTTCAGGCATGACATTTCCTTATTCCAGAACAGATTTGCACAAAATTGAAAAACACAAAAATAAGTATTAGCCAGTTTGCCTTCTAAGAACAACGATGTTGGTAAAAATACAGCCGAGACATTAAAGTTTAGACAGTTTATCCGCATAAATATTTCTTTATAATTATTTAAAAAAACAATATGTCTGAAACTGAACCTAAAATTATTGAATTTTATGTGCTTGGCTTTTTGCAAATGATGAAAACAAAAAAAATGAGCTTAGATGAAGTATATACTCATTCATATAAAGATGCTATTTTAACAAAAGGAGAAGAAAATTTACCATACATAAAAGCAGCTTACGAAAAAATAAAAGCAGAAAGTAAATAATGTCTGAATTTCGTCAAAATCCAATAACTAAATCTTGGGTGCTTATTGCGCCGGGGCGCAATAAGCGGCCGGATGAGTATAAGACTTATAGCGTTATGCGCGGCGTGCCGGAGCATGATAAGACTTGTGTTTTTTGTCCTGGCAATGAAAAGTTGAATCCGGAAATTGAAAGATTTGATTTTAAAGGCGATTTAATTTCGGAAAAAAGAGATGACTGGGAAATTCGGATTATCCCAAATAAATTTGCCTCTCTTGAACACTCAACTGTATATGAACATAAAGAATTTTATATCTCTCATAGCGGCGATGGCGATCACGAAGTTATAATTACCAAAAAACATAATGAACCGGTGGCCTTGCAGTCTATTGCGATTGTGGAAAGTACTTTAAAAGTTTTTAAAAATAGAATTATTGAATTAAGTAAGTATCCGGAATTAGCTTATGTACAAGTATTCCATAACCACGGGCGCGATGCCGGCGCCAGTGTAATTCATCCGCATTATCAGTTAATGGCAACTCCCATAGTGCCGCCCCACATTCACGGAGAAATTATGGGATGTCAACATTATTACGGTGTGCACGGCAGTGACATTTATGGCGATATAGTCAAAGAAGAATTAAAAGTTAGAGACAGGGTTTTGTATGAAAGCGATCATTTTGTAGTTTTGTCCGCTTACGCATCCAGACAGCCCTTTGAAACTTGGATAATTCCAAAAAGACAGTCTGCGCGTTTTGAAGAAATGACTGCCGATGAAATAAAACATTTATCTTTCGTACTTAAAGTTACGTTAGGCCAGCTTTATACAAAACTTTCTGACCCGCCCCTGAATTTTTACATTCACAATATGCCTTTAGGCCGTGAAAGTAAAACCTACAATGAACACGCATACCGCTGGCACCTTACAATTTTTCCTAGAATTACCACTTGGGCAGGATTTGAATACGCAACCGGTATACCCGTAAACCCCATCCCGCCGGAAGTAACCGCGAAGTTTTTAAAGGGGGAATAGCGTGCCGACCAGTCTCGCCGGCGAGCCGATGCGGATTTATCGGCGATGATCGATAATCAAAATTTCCAATGAACCCAAATCTTACATTATTTGGTCCGCATAAGGACTTTGAAGGTATAAAACAGCTCGATGAAAATGGAGTGGAATTTTGGACTGCGCGGGAATTAATGACGCTTTTAAAATATACAGAATGGAGAAATTTTGAAGAGGTTGTAAATAAAGCACAAAAGGCGTGCTTTAGGAGCGGTCAAACAGTAGACGACCATTTTGTTAGCTTGACCAAAATGGTTAAATTAGGGTCTAATACTGTTAGAGAGATTAAAGATTTTAAACTTGACCGATATGCCTGTTATCTTATCGCCCAAAATGGTGACTCTGCTAAACAAGAAATAGCACAAGCTCAAAGTTATTTTGCCATTCAAACCCGCAAGCAGGAGATGCATGAACAAATGAATGGTGATGCAAAGCGCTTATTTATCCGCCAAAAGGTTAAAGATGAAAACAAAAAGCTTGCAAGTACAGCAAAGCGCGCAGGGGTAACAAAATTTGGTTCGTTTAATGATGCTGGTTATTTAGGTTTGTATGGAATGAAGGTAAAAGACGTTGAACAATACAAAGACATTAAGAAAGGCGAGTTGCTTGACCGCGCAGGTTCAGAAGAATTAGCAGCGAATTTATTTAGAATTACCCAAACTGAAGGTAAAATTAGAAGAGAAAATATTCACGGGCAGGACGACGCTAGTGCAACTCATTTTGACGTAGGTTCCAAAGTCCGCCAAACCATAAAAGACCTAGGCGGCACAATGCCGGAAAATTTACCTGCGGAGAAACATATTAAGGAATTAAAAAAGGGGATGAGGAAATTAAAGAAATAATTGATTATTGATAATTCATAATTGATAACTGAAACAAATGAAAAAACTATTAAAAATAAAAGTTTTTATTATTACAGAAGTAATTTTGGTAGCATTGTGGTATATTGTAAATTTTTTAATCTACGGCTATTCGTCGCGTCCAATGTCAGTTGATTGTGGTCCGTATGATTGTGAACCCCTGGCTGTTGTAGAACCTTTTAGAACCCAGATTAATTGGGTGTTAGTAGTGTTATTTTTTTCTTATATTTTAATTTTTATTATTGGTAGAATTGTTTTATATTTTAAAAATCAAAAAGTTTAAACTATGAAAAAACTAATTATTGCAAATTGGAAGTTAAACCCAACTAGTTTAAAAGAAGCGCAGAAACTTGCTGCGGCAATATCGCTCACAAAAAAAAATACGGTGGTTTTGTGTCCGCCGACTATTTTTTTATCTCAAATCGAATATCCTAATTTGGGCGCGCAAGATTGTTTTTGGGCAGAAAAGGGTGCCTATACCGGCCAAACTTCGCCGGCGCAGTTAAAATCTTTTAAAATCAAGTATTGTTTGGTTTCTCACAGTGAAAGAAGAAGTTTAGGGGAGAGTGATGAAATGGCCAATGCCAAAATAAAAATTTTAATTGAAAATAAAATAATTCCGGTCCTGTGCGTGGGTTTTGGCACTAATGTAAAACAGGACGACTTGGAAGTCGTAGATGTGCTAAAATACCAGTTAGAAATAGGTTTAAAAGGAATAGATGTGTCTAAAGTTGTGGTGGCTTACGAACCTGTCTGGGCAATTTCTACCGGAGATCCTTATGCAACTAAAAAAGTGGAAACGCCTGAGCATGCGGAAAAAATTGCCATTTACATAAAAAATAGATTTAAAGTTGCAAAAGTTTTGTATGGCGGAAGTGTCAATCCGTTAAACGCAGAAAGTTTTTTGTGTCAGCGGAATGTAGACGGGTTGTTAGTCGGCGGAGCCAGTTTATTGCCCAGTTATTTTAATCAGATAATTAACTTTTAGGGATAAGCAAGTAGTAGGTAGAAAAGTAGCGAAGCTATCTTACTACTTACTACTTACTACTTACTACTTACTACTATGATTTACATTGCCAGCGATCACGCAGGGTTTGAGTTAAAAAATAAAATTATTGAGCACTTAAAAAGAACAGATCAAGAAGTTGAAGATTGTGGGCCTTTTGAATTTAACGGCCAAGATGATTACCCGGATTTTGTTTATCCTTGCGCAATAAAAGTGTCCGAGCACCCGGGTAGTATTGGAATTGTTATAGGAGGCAGCGGACAAGGTGAAGCTATTGTTGCCAATAAAGTTAAAAAAATTAGAGCCGCGGTATATTACGGCGGACATGAAGACATTGTTAAGTTTTCCCGCCAGCATAATAATTGCAACATACTGTCTTTAGGTGCCAGGTTTATAGCTTGGGAACAGGCGGAGCGTGCCGTAGATTTGTTTATAGAAACCGGATTTGAAGCGGGTAGGCATGAGCGCAGGCTGGGAAAAATTAACAAGCTGGAAAATGACTAACGGTTTTAAAAGACTGGAAGCAGAAAAAAAGAGGCGCGAGCTTTCTTATTTTACGCCCGAGAGGTTGCTAAGTCATCGTTTTAGACTTCCTGAAACCGGCGGAGAAATAAGAAAGGGTATTAGGGAGCTTTATACAACACAGCATCAACTTTACCCAGAGTTTATTGGCGTTGGCTTTATAGGGTCGCAAATTAAAGGTTATGCTAAACCGGAAAGCGATTGGGATTTGGTTTTACTTTTTGATGAAGAAAAAACCCCAAATGGCAATACAGAAGATCCAATAACTCTTGTAAACGATGCTTTTAATAAGTTTGCTGAAAATAATAACATTGTTTTTGGTAAAGATTATAGCTATCAGGGAACTAAATCTTGTACTTATAATAAAAGCAGGCTCGGAAAAGATTTAACGAGTTTAGCTGCAAATATAGAAAACCCTAAATATGAGCAAATGTCTGATTGTATTATAAATGAATATCAATTTTTATTTCTTCCATATATGGGAGAAGTAAAAGAAATAAGACGCATTAGAAAAGAATTTTTTGATACTTTGTTAGAAAAGTGTGAGAATAATATCGAAAAAGCAGATAAAGTTTGGAAAGCTGTGCTTGAACATGTTTTTGGTATAGAAAATATTAGAACAATAAAAAGCAGAAAAAAAATACCCGAGCACCCACGTTATAAATTATATCCGCAGGATTACCAATCTGCGCGCAAATATTTTGTAGGCGAAAAATAATATGGCAATAATATTACCCGCAATTTTAGAAAAAACCAAAGAAGCTTTTGAAGAAAAGCTAAATTTAGTTTGTAAAATCCCGGGAATAACCAGAATTCAGGTAGACTTTGGCGACGGGGAATTTATTGAAAATAAACTTTTAGAAGCAGGAGGCATGGATACTTTAAACCCGGTCTTTGAATGGGAAGCACATTTAATGGTGAAAAATCCAAGCGATTTTTTAGACTACCAAATTTGTGGGTTTAAAACTTTAATCGTACATTACGAAGCTTTTAATTCTGTTGATGAATTAAAATCATCACTGGCTTCTATAAAGAGTATGGGTTTTAAAGTGGGTGTTGCAATTAATCCGGACACAAAAGTAAATGTTTTGGCTGATGTTGCAGCGGATCAGTATCTTATTATGTCGGTTGTCCCCGGCAAGCAAGGTCAAGCGTTTTTACCATCTACAATAGACAGACTAAAGGAATTACGCAGCCTTTACCCGCATGCTATAATAGAGGTAGACGGCGGAGTAAACGAAACCAATATAAAAAGTATAAAACAAGCCGGCGCTGACTTAATATGCGTAGGCAGCGCGCTGGTTAAGGCCGAGAATTTAAATGTGGCGTATGAAAAGTTATTAAAAGAAATTAGTTGATTCTGAAATTATTTTGTGCAGGTTCCCTCTCCTTTTAAGGAGAGGGTTAGGGAGAGGTTGTGGTTATAGGAAGATAACCTCTCTATCACTCGGTCGCACTCGTGACGTCTCCCCTTAAAAGGGAGAAAATATCAAAAGTATGGATAGTACAAAAAGAATCATCCCCGAACCATATTTGACTAACTCGCGAAGTTTGAGAAAGGATCAAACACCTTGGGAAACAAAACTTTGGTATTATTTAAGGGCCGGACGATTTTATGGGTTGAAATTTAAACGCCAAGTTCAGATAGGAAATTATATTTATGATTTTAGCTGCCGGGAAAAAATGGTTTTAGTAGAGGCTGATGGTGGTCAGCATAACGAAAGTAAAATATCGGCAAATGATGAATTGAAACAAAATTTTGCGAAAAAGTTAGGTTATAAAGTCTTAAGATTTTGGAATAATGAAATAGATAAAAATATTGAAGGAGTATTAAGTAAAATAAAAGAAGCATGCGGGGTTTAAATACAACCTCTCTGCCCTAAAGGGCATCTCCCCTTAAAAGGGGAGATGGGGCTGGAAGAAACAGCCTCTCCCTTAATCCCTCCCCTTAAGAGGGGAGGGAGAAACTGTAAAAACACAAAATGCAAAAACTTTCGGTTAACGAACTAAAATACAAATCAAATGACATACGGCAGGACATAATAGAAATGTTGCTTGCCGCGGGAAGCGGGCATAGTGCCGGGCCTTTAGGTATGGCGGACGTTTTTGCGTGTTTGTATTTTAATGTCATGAATTATAATCCTGAAGATCCAAAAGCTGAAGAACGCGACCGCTTAGTGCTATCTTGCGGCCATATAAACCCTGTACTTTACGCGGCTTTGGGTGAAGCGGGATATTTTCCAAAAGAGGAACTTTTAACTTTGCGTAAGTTTGGAACCAGGCTTCATGGGCACCCGCATAATTTAGCATTGCCTGGCATAGAAACATCTAGTGGGCCTTTGGCGCAAGGGAGTAGTCAAGCCTGCGGTATAGCTTATGGTTTAATGATGGACCATAAAAAAAGTCAGCGTGTGTATTTAATTATGTCCGACGGTGAACAGCAGGAAGGCCAAACTTGGGAAGCGGTTATGTTTGCCGGTAAATATAGACTTCACAACATTACCGCAATAATGGATCGTAATAACATCCAAATAGATGGTTACACCGAAGATGTTATGCCTTTAGAAAAACTGAAAGAAAAGTACGAAGCTTTTAATTGGCATGTACTTGAAGTAGACGGGCATAACCACCAGCAAATTTTAGACGCCTGCAATGAAGCAAAAGCAATTTACGAAAAACCTACATTAATTATCGCTCACACTATACCGGGCAAAGGCGTGGACTTTATGGAGTACGACTACAAGTGGCATGGTAACCCGCCCAACAAAGAACAGGCAAAAATTGCTTTAAACGAGCTTAGGACATTAAGAGGGAAAATAGAGAGTGAACATCAGTAAAGAGATGTAAGATCTAGGATATAAGATATTTAAAAAAAGAATTTAAAACTCATAATTATGGGAGAAAAGCTGTCAAAAAGAGGAGGGGAACAACCAGATTTATTACAACATCAGAAGGTTGCTATTGAGTCAGATTTAGTAAGAAGAATTGGTAAATTATTTAAAACAGGTACACAACCATATTTGGATTTAAGCATAGCTGTTTCAAAGTGTGAAACCAAACAAGATTTTGCCAAAATAATAATGAGAGTAGAAAAAGCTGAAGCAAAATACAACATAAAACAAGATGATTAACTTAAATCCTAAAATCGGCAAAGAAGATATTGAACAAGAGCCTACTCGCAAAGGTTACGGGCAGGGGGTTTTGGATTTGGGGGAAGAAGACAAGAATGTTGTGGTTTTAACTGCGGACCTTACAGAAAGCACAATGGTTTTAGATTTTGCAAAAAAATATCCTGAAAGGTTTGTTGAGTGCGGGGTGGCAGAACAGAATATGATGGGTGTGGCCGCGGGACTTGCGCTTTATGGCAAGACTCCATTCGTATCATCGTATGCTACATTTTCTCCGGGGCGGTCGTGGGATCAGTTGAGGGTTAGTGTTTGTTACAGTATGGCAAACGTAAAAGTTGCGGGCGCACATACTGGAATTTCTGTGGGGCCAGACGGAGCAACACATCAAGCTCTAGAAGACGTGGCTATAACTAGAGTACTTCCTAATTTAACTGTTGTTGTTCCGTGCGACTCAATAGAAGCGCGTAAAGCTACTGTTGCTTTAGGAAGAATGGTAGGGCCGGCTTATTTTAGACTTGGAAGGTCTAAAACTCCGGTTATTACGACAGAAGAAACACCATTTAAGGTAGGCAAAGCAGAAGTTTTTAGGGAAGGTAAAGATGTGGCTATTATTGCTAGTGGCCCGGTTTTATACAACGGACTTTTAGCTGCCATAGAACTTGAGAAAGAAGGAATAAGTGTTATGGTGGTTAACAACCATACTATAAAGCCTATCGATGTTGAAACAATCGTAAGCGCGGCAAAAAAATGTGGAGCAGTGGTAACTTTAGAAGAACACCAAATTCAAGGAGGCTGCGGCAGTGCTGTGTGCGAAGTGCTTGCAATGAATTATCCCTTGCCCGTAGAAATGGTAGGTATGCCAAACAGCTTTGGCGAGTCTGGCCAGCCCGAAGAACTTATAAAGAAATATGGGATGGACAAAGATGCTGTAATTGCCGCGGTGAGGAGAGTTATAAAGAGGAAAGGTTAGTAGCAGGTTCCCTCTCCGCTTTCGGAGAGGGCTAGGGTGAGGTAATAGTTTATGGAAATACACGTTACAAGAAAATTACGCAAAACTTTAACTCCTTGGGAAAGAAAATTGTGGAATCTGGTTAGAAACAGAAAACTTAAAAATGCAAAATTTAGAAGACAGTTTAGTATCCCGCCTTATAGTGTAGACTTTATTTGTTTGGATGCCCGACTAATAATAGAATTAGATGGCGGTCATCATAATAACCCGGAAGAAAAAATAAAAGATGAACAAAGGCAAAAGTTTTTAGAAAATAAAGGCTATAAAGTTTTAAGATTTTGGAATAATGAAATCGAAAATAATCTCGAAGGCGTAGTTTTGGTGATATTACAACATTTGTAACCTCACCCTGACCCTCTCCCAAATGGGAGAGGGAACTAAACTACAATCATTTTCCTTTTACAAAATCTATGTCAATTTTTTCCTTACAAACAAAAAAGCATTTGGTGGGGTGGAGCGCAGTTTTGGGGATAATTATTAGTTTATTTTTTACTTTTTATCCAAGAGTATTGCAAGATCCCCTCGACCATTGGAGCAGAGTAGTAAAATTTGGATGGCCTATTTGGTACACGGTAATCTATACAGACTATGGAGCAGTAAATTTTCCCAAGTTCTATTATGTATTAATATCTACAAATTTACTTTTTTGGATTGTAGTATGTTTAATAATTTTATTTTTAATCCGCTATTTTAAAAACTATAAGGAAGTAAAGAGTAAATAGCATTTAGCTGTTAGGCTACTTACTACTTACTACTTACTACTTACTACTTACT
>CAYVNU010000007.1:0-15390 GCA_964453265.1 uncultured Candidatus Saccharibacteria bacterium
CCCGGCACAATCAACACCGGATCCCTAGAATCTACATATTCATACTTAATAGTAATCTGAGCTTCATAGTCTTCAGTAATGTCATTGTTTTCATTGGAAACTCCATAACCTGGTAGGGAGTTAATGTGTTGGACTCTGGTTTGTATGGTACTTCCACCAATACCTCCTGTTAGCGGGCTATAGGCCCAGACTATCCAGTGAATTTGGTACTTACTTAAGTCGCAATTAGGTCCTTTAAATTTAAAATCCACGGGCGTAAAGCTATCCGTGGAAAAGTTGCTTGAGTTTATTGGTTGTGAGAAGAAGGAGCCGTGGTATGTACCGTCAAACCCCAGGCATCTAAAGTTTAGGTAGTAATCTATGTTCTCCTGCTTGTCTGAGTCCCTTATATTGAGAATAATGTCGCTGACATAAGCTGGTTTAGTGGTTGTAGCTATGGGATATTCTGGGATTTGGCCATTAGGATAGCTAAAGTTAGCTATATATGAGGGCATGTTAGAACCAAGCAGATTAGTAAGCTTGTTTACTACCCCTGTATCTGTGGTATAAATAAAGCCCTGGTAACCAAATGGAGCGTATTCATAATAGAAATAGCCGTCTGAATTGGGTTGAGAGAACAAAGTTTCTGCTTTAGCATGGGAATAACATAGAAAAGAGACTATGAATAAAATTAAGGGGATAATTTTTTTCATGGGAGTTGGTTAGTTTAATGATAAATTAGTTAAGGAAGACTGGGATTAAAAGCGTAATAATAATAAGTTATTGTTAGCAGACAAGCTAAAATTATTATTAAAATCCCGATTATTAAAAATCTTAAAAACTTACTTTGAAAATACAGTTTTCGATTTAACAAAATCAATCCCATAACTCCTATATTTTCTAGCCATAAATTTAAATGTCCTAATATTGGTAACGATACAAAAAAGTTAGAAGTATTTAATAATGGCACAAATTTTAATTTAAAAAATGTACTAATTAATCCCCCAAAAAAAACCTCCGGCACAATGGCCATGGCCATAAATATCCCTAACCAAATTTTTTGCTTTTTTGTCATTTTTCTCCTTTTTTAAAAATTAAAAAGTAATACTGCTAATTGAGTAAGCAATATAAAGATAAACCAATAAAATAACAGCCATAACAAGCGAAACTGAAAACCATAATTTATTTGATTCTTTTTTGGATATTACCATCAGCCAAAAAGAACTTAGTGTGGCAATTACTAAAAATATAATTTTAATAAAATTTTGATTATACTCAAACCAATTTGAACTATAATTAAATATTTTACTGTATAAATTAATTAATAATACCGGTGTTAGTATTAAAAATACTAAAATTTTTTGCTTTTTTGTCATTTTTCTCCTTTTTTAACATAAAAAAGCCGCTATTAAATAGCGGCTTTAAAAGTTTTAATTAATAGAATTAATTTTTTATTTTGCTTATTTTTAAGCATTATACCCTAAAAAACTACCTAGTTTCCTTAATAGTCGGTGTACTCTTGCCGTTTAAGAAAGGCAGGAGTGGCGTGCTATATGCTCTGTTTACGCTTACTGCGCCGTCATTGTAAGTAATCGTACCAAAATCTTGGAATCTGCAAATGTTCAAAGAACTGCAGGAAGCCGGTGCGGTTAACTCAGCCTGGAAAGTTAGTTTATATGTATTGGTGCCGGCCGGAATTTTATATGTATTGCTGTTTAAATTAATAGTAAACGTTCCCGGGCTAGAAGAAGTACAAACCGAATATTGTCCCGGGCTTATACTGCCTACCCCTAAACAATCACCGGCTCTAGTCAGCAAACTGCCGCCTGTAGCCACACAATTACCAGCCATACCGTTAAAGCAAAAACCAAAATTGTTGCCTGCGGTTGGGATTTTTAAATTAATAAATTTATCTACAATAGTCATTTGTGTAGCATCGCCCTGGCCGCCTTGATTACACAAATTAATAGAGAAAGTTAGTACACTACCCACGCCTAAGGTCATGCCAGTTGGCAACGGATCGGTTGAACCGTTGCACG
This sequence comes from uncultured Candidatus Saccharibacteria bacterium, assembly GCA_964453265.1. Lineage (GTDB taxonomy): Bacteria > Patescibacteriota > Doudnabacteria > UBA920 > UBA920 > CAYVNU01. The sequence continues at coordinate 2,019 of CAYVNU010000007.1, forward strand.
CATTAGCCGCAAGCGCGCTACTGTTAACCGCAACAATGTCTTTATCTGAAGTAGACATATTGGCTGTACACGGTATGGCGGTAATTGGGAAATTGTTTACTTTGCCTGTATCCTTCGGCGTTTCGTAAGCTCCTTTATAAGCGGTTACCCAATAAAAATAATTCGTGCCGCCGGTTAAACCTGTATCAGTAACATAATACACCTTGCCCGTACCTGCCACATTAGTAGAAGGAATATCCGCCCCCACTTTTACCGCCGTAGAAGAATCGGCCGAGGTAGACCTATAAACTCTAAAACCATCTTCATTGGTAGATTTGTCCGTAACTGAAACTTTCACACTACTACATGCTACGGTGTTGTCTACACTGGTATTGCCACTGCCGCCGCCCGGAGACTGCGGTCCCATAGAAACATTAACCGTGCTAACGGCGTCCGCAAAACCTGCCTTTGTACAAGTTATAGTGTAAGTCTTTGCCGTAGTTATTGCCGCGGTAATTTCGCTGCCGCCGTTAATATTTTTACTGCCGGACCAATCGCCCGAAGCCGTACAAGTTGTAGGCGCCGTACTTTGAGTGTCCCAAGCTAAAGTACATTTGCCGTTGTAATCTATGGTCGGATTAGCCTGAGTATTACAAGTTAAAGTAACCTGCGGCGCGACTCCCCCGGCTCCGCTGGGAGTAATTGTGTAATTGATAGTTGAAGACTTATTGCCGGCCTGCGCATTGGTAAAGCTAACAGTTCCGGTATAAGTTTGCGCGCTTATACTAGTGCTGGTAATAGTAATTGGTAATGTTTGGCTGTAACCTGCCTGTCCGGCCGGATTTAAATGCACATTATTGCTGCCAATTGTGCCCCAAGCAGCCATATTGCTGCTAGTAATAGTTAAATCCAGCGCCTGATTACCGGTATTGGTAATAGTTATATATTGCGGATTAGCGGGCAAAACCGAAGATGTTGCGGAATTTTGTGTGGCGGAAAAATTCAAAGTTGAGCTTACACTGTAAGTATAAGTTGGCGGCGGCACCGGAGCCGTTACCGTCATATGAATATTTACGCTTCTATCCGATGTAATTTTGTTGTTACTGTTATCATACCCGCCCCAGGTGGCAATGCCGTTGTAAGTTCCCGGCGGAAAGCTGCCGGAACAAGCATTTACATTTGTACTATCAGAACTGCCCGGAGAACTTAAATAGTAAGCACCACTGCCAGTGTCTCCGCACCAAGTATTTTCACAAGCGGTAATTGGTTTAACTACCACCAACACTCCACCGGTGTTAGTAAAAGTAACTTGCTGACTAGAGCATGAATTTGGAGCTAAAGTATAGTAAAGGTCAATTGGAGAAACACTAAAGTTACCGCTAGCCGGAGGATTACTTACATTTATACTGCCCGCGGAAACTGGACAAGACACACCATTGTAAGTACAAGTTGCGGTAACTGTATCGCTGCCCGCGGAAAGTCCGGTTACTACCCCGTTAGAAGCTACACTAACTTTTCCGCCCGCGCCGCCACCAAAACTACTACAAACATAACCGCCCGGAGCCTGCGCCTGCACAGAACCGCCCACAGAAACACTCGGCGCGACCTGCACCATACCTTGGCTACCCGGACAGCTGGCGCCCGAAGTAACATTTACGCTGCCTGAAACGCTACAACCCGTAACGCTACCGCTGCCATTGGAATAAGTACAATTTGTACCGGTAACAGTAGATGAACCCGCAGCCGAAGCTGTAAAGTTTCCGGAATTAGCCGGAGAATTTAAAGTTATACTGCTGCCTGAAACTGACAAACTACAATTACTAAAACCGGCAGGCAAAGATGCAAAACCTGTATTACCTACCACCGGACTAGCCGGACTAAAAGTTATATTACCTGCGCCACAAGAAGCCGAAGCATTAACCGAAACAGTTACTGAATTTGTCGCGCAGTTTGTCGCGCCGTTTGCAGCTGTACCAACTGCGGAAACTGTTAAAGAGCCGGTTGTGCTCGGAGCCGATACAACTCCGGTAGAAGCATTCACCGTGGCATTGGTGCCGCTTTGCACATAGCTATAAGTAACATTAGTCCAGCCTGAGGCGTTGCTCAAAGCCGCTTGCCCGCCGCTACCGGTCAGCAATGGATTTGGGTTAACAGTAACTGTCGGCGCACTACCTAAAGCCGGACAAGCCGGCGGCGTTACGCCGGTTGTTGAACAAGAAGTTGTTATAGCAGGAGATAAAGTTACACTACCTAATTCATTGGTACAAATTGCAGCAACTCTAGCATAGTAAGTCGTCCCCGCTGTTAAACCTGTGGCGGTAAAAGTATTGGTGCCGGTAGTTGCGGTATCTTTACAATTTGCCGGGTCATAGTTAACATCGCCTAAGTTCGCGCACGCGCCATTTACTGTAGAAGCCTGGTCTGTGCTAACTCTAACTACTTGCCTGCTAAGTTTTGGGTTCTGCGCTGTTGTCCAAGAAAGTGCCAAACTGTTTTGTCCCGGTGTACAGCTTAAAGCCGAAAGGTCCCTGGTTGTTAAAGTGTTACAAGGAGGAGCGACATCGGTTCCACACATATATTCCGGCACGCCGTTGTTTTGCCTAAAATTCCAGTTATTGCCAATGCCGGAATGATTGTCTCTAAAATTAGAAGGTGTACCCCAAGACTGGTTAGCTCCGCTATACCATCCTTGCCAGCCGGAAAGGTTGCTAATTTGGTTCATGTACGCGCTGCCGCCGGCTTGTTTAGCATAAACCGCCACTGTGTAATTGCCCGCGCTGCTTATGTAAGGAGCCGCGTCGCTTAAAATACCCGAAGGAGGCGTGGTTAAATACGCTCCTGCCCACAAGCTTCTGTCTACATTTAAAGCAGACCAAGTGCCCTGCCAACTGCCCGGAGTTGTTTTATTGCTGCCTGACAAATGTCCGGATTGATAGTAAACTCTATTATCGCTGCCGGTTATGGCTAACACCACTGAGTCGGAAAAAGCACCTGCCGGACTGGCCGCAGGCACATAAACCCCTACCGGCTGATACTGAGTGTTCATACTACCAGGAATAGAATGCCAATTTAAATCACAAGTTATGGGCACACCGCTCCCCCCGCCGCTTCCAACCACATTTAAATTCACGGTAGTTCCCGGCTGACAACTACCCTGACTTGGCGCCGCGTTATAGCCGTAACAATTAGAATTATTTAAGCCGCCGGCAAAAGCCTGCAAACTAATTCCCAAATTGGCAATAGCCGTCGCCGCCGAACTATAAACCGTAAGCCTCAAAGTCGCGGTGTTACCTACCATAGTAACATTGCCTCTGTCTGTATATCCAGAGTCAGGTAAAAAATTTGCTCCTGTCCAAACACATTTATCAAAACCAGAACATGAGGCTGATAAATACGCAGTTGGGAAAATCAGTCCGTTTGCATGAGTTTTATTATATTGAACTGTTACAGTATATACTGCCCAATTACCTTGAGTTACATCCTGTTGAACAGGCGTTGCAGTTATACTTAAATCTGTTTGACATTCAGAATTACCAGGGGAACCCGCGCCACACTCACTTACAAGTCCATTACAAAAATTTGGATCTGTAGAACCATCTATTGTTACAGTTTGTGTTTGCGCTGTGCAAGCACCACTCTGACAAACATTTCTGGTAATTGTACCGGTGCCTGTATCACTTCCTTGACATTCTCCCCCACAAATTGTCTTGTCATTTATAGTGCAAGGGTTTCCGTCATCACAAACTTGATTAGCACCTGTACAAGCCTGGACCGGACAACTCACACTGCAGTGTTTAGAACCAGCCGCGTAGCCTGAGCCTCCAGTAACACAGGAAAAGCTACAACCAGAAGTATGAGGGTCGCAGTCACTATCTGCGGAACACGAACCGCAGGAAACCTGGTTTTGATTTACCACTAAAGGATTTGTATCAGGTACACAACCTTGGTTCTGATATGCCTGAGTTGCTGGATTATAACAACTTGAACAGGTTTGAGTTTGTATAGATGAATAAATAAAACAACCAGAACTATCGCCAGTCTGAGGGTTTCCAAAAGAAAAAGCAGTACTAGGAGTGGCATTCCCAATAACATAACGACCATAACCATTTACACTATTTGGATCTGAAATATAAGGGGATGTGCAACTCGGTGTATAAGCCTTAGATTCCTGACTACTATATAAAACAAAAAAAACAATTGCTAAAAATGCAAAAGTAAATTTTAAAAAAGTATTTCTATTCATGTTTTTTTATTTAAATATTATTTTTATTTTTTCTCAAAAAGTTAAATCGTCAATTATTTATTTGGTCACTTTCGAGCCTCTCTGCGGTAGGCAGGAAGCGCATCCGCCGACCTGTCCTCCGACTCGTCCGACGTAGTCCCGACTGGTCGGGACGAAGTAGGAAGCCTTGCTTGCCCGCCGAAGCTTCAGCGAAGGAGGGGCGAAGGGGGAAGCAATCTTTTTTTACCAGATTGCCACGATGCTACTTAGGTCTCCTAAGTGACAATCTACTCACTATGAGTTCACTCTTAAATTAAGAGTACCAACTTTTTATCCTCAAGTCAAACTTAAAATTTTAAAATTTTATCACATTACTCGTCAATTTTGGAACACAAAAAAGGTACATAAAGTAGAGCTGGGGTTTAATTTTGCAATATAAAATATTTTTTAAATGAAAAAAGTCAAAAACAAAAAACTTTACAAAAATCAAAATTTATGTTATAAATAAATTAGTCCAAGTAATAGGAGGACTACCATGAAAGAGAGAAAGGGACGGTTAATAGCCGCCCTAGTTTTGGTTTCCATGCTGGCGGCTTTTCAAGCCCCAGCTCAACAACTCCTGCCTAGTCGCGGCTTTTTGACCAATGTTGAAGGTGTACCTTCGGGCGCCGTCGACATATGGTCATCGGAGGAACAGGGACTTGTTGTCCTTACCTCCGGAGGCTGCGTCTGGCAGCAAAGACCGACGTCGTCGTGGACTTTGCTATTCTGCGAGTCGGACCTTAAAAAGTTCGATGAGCGGACAACTCTGGTTAAACCGCCGGTGCAATACCCGGCCGAGTACACTTCCCCGTACAACGGGGAGCTGTACCCGCACACGGGGTTGGAGTTAGGCTCAAAAAGCCTCTACTTCAGCACTCTGTGTCCAGTGCAACAGACACAGCCAACCGCAACAATATTCAGGCCGTGTGTTGCATGGAGGATGAGAGACTACAAGACGCTGGAGCGTCTTGTAGGCAACGGCGACTCACTAACCCTAAAGAATGCCAGGGGAACGTTCCCAGGCATAAAAGTCCTAGTAGACGGCGTTCGTCCAATGCCCCCTGATGACACCCCTGTGGTGTCCTTCATGGCGAGCTATGACGCTATTTTTTACCAAAGCGGACTCGCTGCGGTAAGAAATCAAACCGTCCTGGAAACGGTTGCTGACAGCAGTTTAAGTGGGAAAGGTTGGGACTTTGTGTCCCCCACGAAACTGCTCAAGGCGCTGTCGTCCGTTACCGAGACCGATCTCGGTAGCGGAAAAACCCGCGATTTATTTACTCCCGACGGGAAATTCTTAGGGGACAAATATGGGTATTGGAGGTATTTTTACTCTGGAGACAGAGTGTTAATTCCTTACATGCCCTACTTCGCCCCGAGTGAAGGACTGGCAGGATTCAAACCCGATAGGTTGGTAGTAATGGACCTTCAAGGGTCCATGAAACAACTAATTGGCCCGGAATCCGAGACGATTCCCGGTTGGGACGTTCAACTGGTCAAGGCCTCCGGGCCATTGACCATCGCGGTTAGAAACCGCGAGTATGGGAGTGCCCCGGACTCGCTGTGGTATAAGTTGGATGGGCAACCATGGAAGTCAGTCGCCCGCAACGGCGACGCAAACATCCGTGGATTGAACATTTCTTACTACCTAGCAGCCATCAGCGGCTGTAGCGTAGTGTTCGGCACCCGCCGCTCCTCCGACACCCCGGCGGAAGCTTGGTACAGCCTGGCTGTGCCGTGTGTCCTAGACTCGAAGGTCGAAACTGGACGCGCAATGCTGCGCGGACAGAACTTGACCACGGTTGGAAACGTCTGGGCAGTCTACGATGGAGGCACGCGCCTCCAAGAAACGGACTGCCGGCGCGAAGCGGACGACGTGATTTCCTGCTCCCTGCGAGCAGGCGACCACTCGCTATGGATTGAAGTCGACGGCGTGCCGTCGAACAAAGTCCAGGTGACGGTCGAAGCGACCGCCCCGCCCACACCCATCATCGAAAAAGTGTCCTCCCCGACACCCTTCACCGGGTGCCCAATGGAGGGGCACTTTGCCCCAGGTTCCCTAATAAAAATTAGCGGAACCAACCTCGCTAACAGCGAGGTGTTGGTAAATGGCACTCCAGTAGCGCCACTCACGGTGGCCGACACCGAAATTCAGTTCTTGTTATTTGAGATGAAGCCTGGTTCGACCAAGCTTTCAGTTCGGGTAACAAAAGACGGCTTAACGGCCGTCAGCCAAGAGCTGGAAATCGAGGTTTTGTCCGCCGCGCCGTGCCTTGCAGAAGGCAACGGCTCTTCACCGCTCATTTACAATGAAGCGGGTGAAGAAACTCACTCGGCGGTATCGCCCGGTGAGACTGTGCTTCTGCTCGCAACCGGCATGAGTGCCGGCCTCCCTGCCGGCATTGCCATGGGGGCATTTGAGGGTGGAAAGGTAGAGATTTCGGCTGTCGAAGGACAGCCCGGAGTTTTCCTCCTCAGAGTCGTTGTTCCCGAATATACTCCGGTCGGGGAAAACCCGACGGAACGCGAAGCTACGCTTCGCGTTGGGAACCTTGAGTTCCCTATTCGGTTTACCGGCTTCTAGCCCCGCAAAACCGCGGGGCACCTCTCTCTCATGGTAAAGTTTTCTTTCAGGAACCATTGTTAGCACGCGCTCCTCCTCTCGCGCGGCTACTCTGGTTCCTTTTTTTATTTCATCTACCCATATTCCGCTTCACAAAACATAAAATAAGCGATTCCCAACCAGGATTGCGTCTTTTCTTTTTACCACTAACACCCTTAAGTAATTCAGTTAGTAATTTATAAAATTTTCTTTTAATTAACCACTCTGAGCGAAGAGAAGAGTCCCTTAAAAGCCGTTTTTATCCGCCAGTTGGCGGATGCAAATTGGTTTCGTAAATAGTATAAACAATGGGCATCTTTGCGCTGCGCAAAGATGCCCATTGTTGTTAACCCGCCATCACTTTTCTCTTGTCCTATAAATCATAACAAAAACACTTTCATACAGTCGTGTATGAAAGTGTTTTAAAATTCAAAATAATTATTTATAAATTCTATCAATCTTAAGTTTTAGAAATTCTTGAGCCGGAAAATGTTTTTGTAATCTTTGGTAAAGAAAATGGTTCAGAAGCGTCTAAAACTTCAATTCCTACTAATTTTCCTTTTTTGTCTACATCCAAAAAAATACGCGGGCTCAATTTGTAAGTTTTATGAGCACTACCTTTAGCTGAATAAACATACAAAGCGTCGACGGTTTTATCGTATTCAATTTTTTTTAATGGGGAATTCATAAATAATATAAAGTTATAATAATTAAACTTCTATTTTCAATAACGTACACAATTTCTAAAGTTCTTCTGGAAAAACGCTTATTTACTATTTTTCTGTTCCTAGCAAAGTCAAATTCATTATCAGGATTTTTTAAAGTTTTAAGCACCTCCGCTACTAGTATTCTTCTTTGCTTAAGACGTTTTAAAGCATGCGGACTATATACGATTTTCGTATATACCTTTTGCGTCTTTAAATATATTTTCCTGAAATACTAATATTTTTATATTAGCATACACATTATAACTAAAATTATTTATAAAGACAAACTGGTTAATTTTTTCATGCTGGCTAAAATTTGCTAAACTTTGGACGACAAATAATGTCTAATTTAAAGAGGGCACCCTCCTGTTTTGCAGGAGGGTGCCCCTCTAGTACTCTAGTAAATTTATTTTTTTATTTGGGTAACTGAGGTGTTGACTATGGTTTTTAAGCTGCCTTGGTCTTTGCTTATGCTTACGTCGTAAGCATTGCCTTCCGGGTCTTTTACGGATAGGCTTTTAACCGGATTATTAGGATAATTTATACTTAGCAAAATATTCCATTTCTTTTCCGAAAAATATTTCTCGTAAAGCTTAAAGTTTTCGTCCGGGCTTTTTGCGCTGTAAAAATTTCTGGTAAACTGCGTGCCGGTTTCGGTTTGTGCCTGATAATTTTTTATAATTTGCGCGGTTTGTTCAAAAGGAAAATCTTTTGGAAATCCGGCAGGAGTTTCCGCTTGCGGTAATTCTTTAACTTCAACTTTTACCGGCGGCAGCCTTTTTTGCTCTACAATAGCTCTGGTACTATTTGGTGCGGTTTGCTTTTTTAATTTCTTGTACCTAGTAAAACCAAGAAAACCTACAATTGCTAAAATTAAAACAACAATTAAAATTAAACTTTTTTTCATTTTATAATATTTAATTTTTTTCCAGTAAAGTTACGCTGACTAAATTTTTCTTGCTTAATTGGTCGGGCGTAATTGTAATGGTTAAAATTTTATTGCCCAAACTGGCGGTAATTATTTTTATATCCGCCTGGTCAGACTTGCTTACAATTTGCCAATTTTTGCCGGACAAGTAGCTTAAAAAACCGGAATAATTTTCCGCCATTTTTTTCACAGACAAAATTTGCCTGGTGTACTGAACGCTTTCTTGGCCTTTTGACTCATAGTTCTGCACAACTTGCGCGCCGCTTTCAAAAGGAAAATCTACCGGAAAGCCTTTAGGCACCTGCTTGGTTTCCAGCTGAGTAACTTCATTGGGAACAACTTTACCCTGCTCTTGCTTTACATTGGCCGGTTTATTGGAATTTTTATTAAAACTTTTATAAGCCAAAATGCCAATAACCACAAGAATTATGGCAACTAAGGTATATAAATAACTTTTCTTTATCATTTGAGTTGTTTTATTTTTCTTTGCAAAAATTGACTCAAGTCAAAATTAGCCTACAAACTTTATTTTAATGCTTCATCTATGGCTTGCTTAAAAACTGCAATCGGTTGAGCTCCGACAATTTGTTTGCCGCTTATGTAAAAGCTCGGGGTTCCGCTAACTCCGGCAGCTGTGCCGTCTGCCGCATCTTGCTTTACTATGCTTAAAGTCGCTTTGCTGTCTAAACACTGGTTAAATTTGTTTTTTCCAAAACCTAATTTTCCCGAATTTAAACCTAAAGAATCGGCATATTTTTTTAAGCTTTCAGCTTCAAGGCCTTTGCCGTCTGCCTGGCCGTTTTTAAACAACAAATCATGATACTCCCAAAACTTGTCCTGTTGGTTTGCGCATTCAGCTGCCACAGCGGCAATTTCCGCGTTAACATGAAACGGCAGCGGGAAATGTCTGTAAACAATTTTAACTTTGCCGGTGTCCACGTATTCTTTTAACAGCTGACTTTCGGTTTGTTCAAAAAAAGCTTTGCAAAATGGACATTGAAAATCTGAAAATTCATATATTGTAACTTTGGCATTTGCGTCTCCTTTTACAGCCGCGTCTTTTCGCTCGTTAACTGTAACCGGCCCTGTTTGCGTAGGCTGAGCTTGAGCTTGACCCGCACCTGCCTGCTGAAGATTGCCGGTTAATGGCGGAGATAATTTAACAAATCCCGCGTCCAAAGATTCCACAATTTTTTTGCCGTTATACAGCACGCTGCCGGCAATTAATACTCCGGCCAAAACAATGCTTAAAGGCAAGCTTAACTTAAAAAACATTTTATTTTTACTGTGTACTGCTCCCTCTTGTTCAATTTCCATATTTTGTCTGTGCTCCATGATATAAATTAATTATTTACTAGCTGCTTTTATAAAGGTCGCGCTAACTGTAGTTTTAGTGCTTTGGGTTGGATTTAAATTTAAGTTTATTACATCGCCGGCTTTATTTTTTACACTCAAAGTTTTAGCGTAATCTTTGTCAGTTTGCTGCAAAGTCTTCCAGCCGTGAGATTTAAAATATTCCGTATAAACCGACATAGCCTGGTCTAAAGTTAAGTTGCTGGTAAAAACCACCAAGGCTCTGCCCGCAGCACCACTCTTCACACCGTCTTGAATTAAATCGGCGGTAACGTCTATTGGGAAATCTTTAGGGAAAAATTCAGGCAAAGAATTTTTATCTACCTTTTTCACAGGCTTTTCTGCAACAGGCAAAACTTTATTTTGCGATTTTTTTGCAAAAACATAGTAAGCGCCAAGTAATATTACTACGGCAATAATTATTATTGGCCAATAATTTTTCTTTGGTTGTTGCTCTGAGTTTGTATTATTTACTTCATTCATATTTTTTTAATTTTTAGACATGTTGCTAAAAATTATTTAGCAACATGTCTATTATTTATTTTGCAAACATTTATTTTTAGAATGTACCAGAACCTGAAGTAGTAGACTGCCAAATTACATCACGCGAACCACTTACGCCGGCGCAGCGATACTCTATTCTGTTATAATAGTTGGTATTTGGCTGTAAGTTTTCTACAAACTGAGCATCAAACCTATTCGGTCCGGTATTGGAATCGGAAATTCCTCTTACCGTGCCGGTAACACAGGAGCCCGGAGCTCCGCTCGGAGTTGTCCCGGCTGCGCCTGGAGCAGTAGAACAGCCCGAAGCCACCGCTTCCCTAGTCGTTCCAACCATAAACATGGCGGTTGTGTATTTATACGGTTTGCCTGCCGCATCGTTATACTTTCTTATGTCGTTAAATACCGCGGTATAGGAATCATAACCACTGCCTTCATTAAGCCCACTGCTTAAAGCGTAATTGCTGGTTGAGGGGTTTACCACTGCTGCTATATTATTTGAGTCAGGCAAACGGCAAGTGTCGGTATTAAAGTCTCCGGCGCTTGTTGTAAATCCAGAACTATTTACATTGCCTAAAGCTATTTCGTGCCCTAAGTTGCTTGTGCCGATGTTAACATACAAAACAGTTCCCATCCAAACTGCTAATTGGCAATTTGTCGCGCCTTGTTCAAGCAGTAAACTTGAATTACTAGAAGCATCATAATTAGTTCCGCCGGTTAAATTTCCGCAGCCGTAAAAATTCGTTTTATAGAGCGTGCTAAAGCCTAAACCTTGCATGCTCTGGGTCATTTCTGAAGTTACAGTAAACTGTCCGCTTGAGGAATTCATAAACCCGGCAGAAGTTCTCCAGTCAAATCCGCCCGGCACAAGCACAGAAGTTCTTTGTCTTAACGCGGCCGAAGGCGCATTTTCATAACTAGTTACTCCGTTTGTAACTCTTAGTTCAGAATCCCAGCTGGTGCCATATGGCCTGCCTTGGGCGTCTACCGCGCTCCATTTTAATTCTAGACTATCACCCGGATCTATGTTTATAGTTTGTCCGGCCACGGTTCCGCCGGTTTCGTTGCCGGCGCCGCTACCGTACTGAACTTTACCTTGGGTTTTTACAACACCCGCGGTGTTTTTAACTACGTACTCAATGCCACCCTTTAAGAAAGAAGTGTCGCCAAAGCCTCCGGCATTAACTGTAGAAAGTCCGCTTTGTCCGCTTGGAGTTGGGTCTATATGAATTACTTTGGCGCCATAGCCGTAGCCAAAACCATCAGCCGAAGGAATAAGCTGGCCGTTTGAAGGGTTTGGGGTCGGAGCCGCGCCGTTTAAATACAAAAGTCCAATAGCCGAACGATTTTTGTCCACCACAGGCAAATGTGGCGTTACAAAAATTGTATAATCACCGGAGACTAAATTCGGTCCGTTGGTATTGCCCACCAGCCAATTGTAGCGACTGCATCCCCAACCTAAAGTATCTTTACTCTCTGCACTGCTTGTGCTGCTATTACAAATTTGAACATCATCGCTAACTGTAGCGACTAAATATTTGGTTGTGACTTTGTCCGGATGTACCCCAGCCTGACTGCCAGGCGCAACCCAAATGTCCATATCTTTCCAGGCAACTACTCCCTGAGTTAGACCACTTTGATTCCAGAAAATTTGCGACCTGCCGCCTAAAACCGGATTACTGCCCGAAGCTGCCGTGCCGTTTGGCTGATAGTTATTTCCAACCTGCACTGTGCTGCTAAAATTATTTGTCTTAACTACAATAAACCTTATGCGTGTTTTTCCTTCAACCACAGCGTCGCCTACCCGAACCTGAGTTTTAAACTCAGCTAAATATACACCCGGTGAACTAGGTGTACCGGTAATTTCTCCGTCTACAGTTCCGCCGGTAACCTTTTGACATTTCTGATTATAACTAAGACCGGGAGGCAGTTGTATTGCTCTGTCAATTTTAATTAACTTAGGGTCTGTGCAATTTTGAATTTTTGCCCTGTCTTGGTCATAAAAGAAAACTTGCGAATTAAACGGTCTACCAACTGTGGCGTAAGCCCAAATTTCTTTACTGGCATAACTGGTGTACTGCCAGCTTTCGCTCTTGGCTTCGTTATCAAATTGGCCGCTTTCGTGACCCGGATTAATAACAAGCAATGGCTCTGGCGTATTTTGAAGTCCGGTCGGATCATTTGAATTATCACGCATTTGCATGAGTAAAGCCCTGCTACTTAAATCAGATAACACTCCAACTTCCAAAGGCACGCCGGTAATAAACTTTTTAGTCCATAATGCGCTAAGCATATAATTACCTAACGGAATTCCTTGTCTTCTGCCTTCAGCAAAAGTAGTAGCCGCGGTATTAAAGCTTTCCAAAGTTCTTTCCTGACTGTCTAAAACAATTAAATCCAGCGGTCCCCAATCCGGGAAATTACCGCCCTGTTTGCCGCTGTAACTTACATTAGCCGGGTCCGGCAAATAAAAATCCGCGTAGCCCTGACTAAACGGCACATTTTCTACCATTTTTGTAATACCTTTTTTAACCGGAATAAAATAATTAATACCTAAACCCGCTATACCGTTAACCTGGCCGGAAGTTTTTGGCTTGCCGGTTAAAGGATCATTCATAATATTAATTCCGTCAGTGGAAATATCTAAAGTCGGAACATTGGTAATTGGGTAAAGTGGTCTGGAGGCGTGAATGTCTTTTGGAACTTGATCCATTATGGCATCGGCTCCGGAAATTGGGTAAGTAATTGCCCTAGCTTTAATTACATCCGCAGAATTATAGTCGCTCGGATATCCGCCAAACACGCATGTTGTGTCTAAACAATCGCTTCTAACTAAATAAACATTGACAGTTTGCGGCGTACTACCGTCAGCCGCTTTTTTCGAAGCATCCCATTTTACTCTATAAGTTTTATTGGTAAGTAAATACCCTCTAAAATTACTGTCTACTGTAATAACCGAGGTACTGCCACCTGAAGAAGTACCAGAAGTACCAGAAGTACCAGAAGTACCAGAAGTACCAGAAGTACCAGAAGTACCA
>CAYVNU010000007.1:15490-40314 GCA_964453265.1 uncultured Candidatus Saccharibacteria bacterium
AGAAGTACCAGAAGTACCAGAAGTACCAGAAGTACCAGAAGTACCAGAAGTACCAGAAGTACCCACGCCTCCCAAAGTTGCACCGGTTGATGAAGTTCCTGTATAAGTCCCGCCTCGTGTTGCCGGGATTTGTTCGGTAGAAACCGAATTACCGTCTTGATCTAAAGTATTAAAAAATTTGCGGAGCAAAAGTTTGCCGCCCGCAGCCGGTTCTGAATAAAATTCTAAACGATATCGCGTTGCCGGATTAAACCCAGCAGTACACTGACCGGTTCTGCCAATTGTCCCACCGCTGTTTATTATTTGGTCAGCCGCTCCGGTTTGCGCGTTTGTGCCGCCGCTTGCGCAAGTCATAGACAAAGTCGCGGTTCTGTCTACTTTCGGGCTCAAATATATGCTCCCGGCTTTTTCCAAAGTACGGCTCCAGGTTACTTTATAATTCCATTTGCCGTTAGAATAATCTAAAGCCTGTATACTAACCGACAAAGTAATATTGCTGTCGGAAGTTAGCTTAGATGGACGGTAAATTACCCCACTAGTTTGCGCCTTGCTAAAAGAGGTTATTAAAACAGCCGGCAAAAGCAAAACCGCCAAACCAATGGCTATTTTTATTTTGCCCAAACGGCTGAAATTTTTCTGCCGCAATAGTAATTTTTTTATCATAAGTTAGTTAGTAAATTAATGCTTTTATATATTAAAGTTATTTTCCAGGAAAAATTTGAGCGCTTTCATCGCCTTCCATTTCTTTATCTGCCGAGAGCTGAGCTTCTGCTCCGGGTGTTAGTCTTTGTGCTATTTGTTTTTCTTTTTTCTTTGAAATATAGACCACGGAAATTGCAATTACCAGCAACAGAACAATAACATAAACTATTTTTTTATTCATATATTTTAAAATAAATTATTTTTTAATTTTTCTAATTAATTATTCGGTAACTTCCACTTCCCCATCCTGCTTGCTTAAATCACTTCCAATATTACTTACTGAATCTCTGTAAATTGGCTGGGCGCTTTGGGTTTGATTTGCCGTACTTGCTGCTGTTTGAACATTTGAAGCTGCTTCGGTACTAATATTAGAAACATTGTTTGTTTGCTCTGCTGCTCTTTCAAAAGTTTGGATATTGTTAGTTTGCGTATCTTGCTCAGTCGCCGCTTGTACGCTTACATCCGGCAAGTTTAAAACAAATCCGACTTTTAAAGTTTTTACATCGCCGGAAACGGCCAAACTTCTCGGGTTAGCACTTAAAATTTTTCGCCAATTACTACCACTTCCATAAGTTTTTTGAGCAATTGACCAAAGACTATCGCCTTGCTTAACCGTGTAAGTGCCCCGCGGAGAAACTGTTTCTGTTCCTAAAACAGTACTAGAAGAATTACTTGACCTATCAAAGGTTTGCGCTTGTCCATTATTACCTTGAACACCTAAATTCGGAATAATTAACTGTGTACCAATTCTCATGGTTCTGACATTAGGCACTTTACCCGGGTTTGCTTCCTGAATTTTAAACCATAAAGTCGGGTCGCCATAATAGCTTCTGGCAATTTCCCACAAAGTATCACCTTTTTTAACAGTATAAATATCTAAAACTCCGTCTTGGCTGCTGCCTTGTACATTTCCATTTTGATAGGTCAGTAAATTACCCGATGCGCCAGTGCCTGCATTTTCAAAAGTTCTAACACTGCTTCCGCCCGAGCCGCCGGAATAGTAACTTCCGCTACCCGAAGCACTCGCTCCGGATGAGGAAGAACCGCCGGTTGATCCGGACGAACCAAAAGCAATCCCTCCGCCTGTTGAGGTAGACTGGCTACTGATTCCTCCTCCAGTTGACGTAGAACCGCCGCTACCCGAACCTAAAGAACTGGATTGTCCGCTACTGCCGCTACCTGAATCTTCAAAAACTTCCACGCTACCGTCGTCATTGCCAATATTACTGGCTGAATCGCGATAAAGTGTTGTTCCACCAACGCCGGATCCGTCTTCGGTAACTTCCACACTGCCATCGTCGTTGCCAATTCCACTTACTGAATCACGCGCGCCGGTACTTAAAGTAGCGCCGCTTTCATCGGTTTCTAAACTCCCGTCGTCATTACCAATATTTGAAACAGAATCGCGTGCGCCACCATTTGATGTTGCCGATTCGGGAGCAATAGTTATAGTAAATACTCGTGAAGCTGAAGCCAGGCCAATTTGTGAAGTAGCCTGCGCTCTAAAAGTAAAAGTACCGGACTGGGTCGGGGTTCCCCTAAGTTCGCCGGTAAACGCTAAGGTCATACCAGCCGGCAATCTGCCTTCAGTTATGCTCCACTGAAATATATTTGATGTCGGACAAATTGCTACTAATTTAAAATTACCATTCTGATAAAACTCACCAACTCTGCCTGAAGGCAAAGTTCCTGCTGTGGATATACTAGCGTTACCTGTTGATGTGTCTAAATTGTTTGATATGGGAGAGCCGGTGCCAGTTGTACCATTTGTTGTAGTTGTTGCACCACCAGTACCGCCTCCGGTTGTGGTATTAAATAAACTTCCTCCCCCGGTTGTTGTACTTCCGCCACCTCCGCCGCCACCTGTTGTGGTATTAAATAAAGTACTAGTAACATAAGTCGGTGTTCCACCGGAAGGATTAGAAGGCGTGGTTGTATTTAAATTAGTATTGCCTAAAGTGGTAGTAGTTGTAGCTCCCGGATTACCAGTGCTGGCAGCAGGAATAACGGAAGGAATGGTAAAAGCTTGATTAACAGTTTGTCCGTTGCCGGTAGCTGTTACTGTAAAAGTTGTAGCTGTTGTTTTTGCGGTTGTGGGAGTACCGGAAATAACACCCGCTGATGACAAACTTAAACCCGCAGGCAAAGTACCGGTCGTAACAGCCCAAGAGCTTACATTTGTTCCGGTTAAAGTCCTATTATAAGCCACCCCAACCTGAGCAGAAGGCAAAGTAGCTGCTGAAGTAATAGTTGGCGCTGCGCCGGTGGTAGTAGCCGTGCTAACTATAATTGTAAACTGTTTAGTTACATATGTTTGTCCTGCTGCAGAAGCTTTAACTGTAAAAGTAGAGGTCGCGGCTGCGCTGGGCGTTCCGGAAATAACACCAGCTGACGACAAACTTAAACCCGCAGGCAAACTCCCACTCGCCAAAGACCAAGTAACTCCAGTCGCTCCGGTAGCTGTTAAAGTTTGACTGTAAGCCGTGCCGACTCTTCCGCCAGGCAAAGTAGGTGTTGAAATAGTTAAGGTATTTGCTACTTGAGTTTGAGTAACTGTAAAATCTATAGTCGTAACTTGTCCACCCACTAAAAACCTTAAATTGTAATTCCCGGGCGTTGCATTGTTGCTTACAGCCACTGTCGCGGTTACTGAATTAGCAGTAGACGCTCCCGGAGTAACTGTAAAAACATTTGAATCAAGAGAACTTATTACTCCCCCATTTAAATAATTTCCATTTACTGTTAGGATAACTGTTTGCCCCTTAGCAGCAGAATTGCCTGTTACATTACTAACATAAGGTTGGTTTACAGCCGTAACCTGCACAACCTGCAATGCAACATTTTTACTGGCTACAGTTCCTATACCATTCCTTGCTTCGATTGTAAAACCATAATCGCCCGAGCGTGTGACCGTACCAGAAAGTCTGCCATTTGTAAATGTTAATCCTGGAGGCAACTGGCCCGATGTAACTGACCATGTAGCTCCAGGAATGTTTGTTGTATAGCTATAATCAAAAGTTTGTCCTTCGTTTATTGGCGCATGGGTAGTAGAACCGGTTATATAACCAGCCTCAGCCGCAGTTACGTAAAAATTTACCGGCATACTTCGGCCATTGGCCGTTACGGTTAAAATATGAAGCCCCGAAGTAGCGGAAGCTGAAGCAGAAATACTGGCGGTTATTTCGTTGTCGGAAACTACGCGAACATTTGTAATATTTAAAAAACCTTGCGTAGCAGCAATAGTTGCGCCGGTTAAATTGCTACCTGTCATACGAATATTTACTGGTGCTCCGCCTGCCATAAGCTGATTATTATCTACCGCCGAAACCAAAGGAGGATTTGTGGCAACTACATTTTGACCATTTATTAAAATTGTAACGCTTTTTGTCGCGCTTGCTTGGCCACTTGTAGCTTTAAGAACAAAAGTATAGTTTCCTGGAGTAGTCGGATCACCATAAATTCTTCCTGTGCCGGATTCTAAATTAAGTCCGGGGGGCAAACTTCCACTTTCCACAGTCCAGGTTATAGCACCCGGAAAACCCGTGGCAAAAAAACTACTCTCGTAATGAACAGAGTGGTTATTGTTTATAGTAAATTGGCTTAAATAACTGTCTGTGGTAATTTGTGGCGTAGTAGCCGATGCGCCATCTGCCACCATAGCCTGATAAAAACTTCTGCCAACTACGTCTGCCAAACTCGGTGCTTGAGGCACGCCTTGGGAAATATATCTTAACGCCTGAGTACTGCCGCCACCCTGATGAATAAAATCTAAACCATCGGCGTCTGAATTTCCAAATAATTTTTCATTTTGTCCGTCTTCGCCCATAGCTCTTAAAACAGCAGTGGCAATTTCTCTATCTGTTAATTGCGATAAAGGTTTTCCGGCAGCGTCTCTAACCTGTGAAATCATACTTGTAGACAACTGTCCCCATGCAAAAAAACTTAAATCCGCGCCTTGTGCCCATTTAAGACGCATAGTAGAAGGAAAACCACTTGGTCCACCGGTTAATTCAACCCGAACATCTGTTATTCCTAATGTATCTTTTATATTTGTTAAATCAGGAAAGTTAAAATTAACTCTTTGTCTGGAAATTTGCGCTCCCGGCACGCTCACCACTCTACCGCCTGGCAGAATTAAATTAACTCCCGTATATACAGCGCCTGGGTCGCCTAATTCTAAACTAACTGCATAGCCGGGCATTAAGGCATTGTCTCTAGCTGCATTGCCCCGTAAATCTTTTAAAGTAAAATTAGTAACTAAAGGACTGCCTAAAACAGTCATGGTGTAAGACTTGCTATCCCTTTCACCATTTTCCCCAACAGCAGTTAAAGTAAAAGTATAAGTACCTGGCGTTCTTGGAATTCCGTCTATTCCTACATTTCCAGCCAAAGAAACTCCGGGAGGAAGTTGACCGGACGAAACACTAAGCTCACTTATACTACCTGAAGAAATCACGCCAGTGCTGTAACGTTGATTTAACGTCATTACTGGCAAAGAATTTAGCAATATAGGAGCGGTAGCCGATTCAATACTTTTATCTACACCCAACCTTATTTGATTCATTAATGCATCTGCAACCAATGCTAAATCTACCGCATTTTGAGTTGACAAACTACCTTGCTGAGCCGTCGAAACTGCACTGTCAAAAATTTGTCTGGCATTTGGAACTAAAGAACCATTGGCATAAAGTGAATTATAAGCATTAATCAAATTAGTAATTTCAGGGGTAGGATTTTGCCCATTTATTCCATTAGCCGTAGCAGAACCATTGGGTTGTATACTAACCGTATAATTCCCTACTGCCGCCTCAGCCTGTTTAATTCCACCACCAAAAACACTTGCCAAAGCTTGTTTTAGTTTGGAAGTTTTACTTTGAGCTACTTCCCGATTATCATGCTCAAAATCATAGTCTGTTGCTGGGTAATTTCCAGGATCCTTCGCTTTTGCCAAAGTTTCGTCATCTACAGTTCTTACAAACTGAGTTTTTGGACTTTGTGAACTAACCGCGCCTATTCCTCCAAGTAAAGTACTTCCCACGCCTAAACCAGCCAAAATCTTTTCCTTGGTGGAAATTTGTTTTTTGACGCGCTTTACTCTTTTTATTTTAACTTTGTCCATGCTTTTACTTTTTGTAGTTTTATGAGTTTTTTTGTTTGCCATGTTTTTGCGGGTCTGTTGCCGAATGGGCTTTTAAGGTAAAAATTTAGAATTTTGAGACAGGCGGTCAAAACAAATTTTGATGTTTAATTTTGAGTTAAGCGGAGAAATTTTTTTGGCCAAATGGCCAAAATTATAAATTTTTAAACAAAATGACATTCGGCAACAGACCCTATATTTCAGTAAAATATACCTTTATACTATACCATAAAAAACTCAAAATTAAAAATTAATCAAAAAAGTTATTTATAGTAACTCATAAGGCTTAACTATAAAATATAATTGGCAATTAATAATACCTATTAAACTAAATAGCTAGCAAAAATAACTAACATTTATGGACTAATATTGCATAATAATAATTAACCCGCGACATTAAAATTAATATTTCCGCCTACCTGCTGCCCGTCTACCATAATTTTTATGTTCCAAGTACCTGTGTGATAGCTAGAAATTTGGCGAATAACATCGGCCGAGCCTGTACTACCGGTGTTACCTACTAATTCGTGTAAATCTAAAACCTGGCCGTTTGGCTTTGTCCATGTGCCGTCTATATATATGTTTTGGTTCTGTGCGGCGCCTGTAACCGAAAGTTTCCAGCTTTGCCCGTCTCTAAAGGCATTATTTGAGCCGTTTAAATTAACAAAACTGGCGCTTGCTCTGCCGGTTTGATTGTTAATGCTGCCGCCGGCATAATTAGTTGCACTTTGCTCGGCTTGTATTTCCACCCTAGCTTGCGAAAGCGCTGCTTCCCAAGACATGTTCGGATTTCTAGATTGAATTAAATTTGCCCTGTTGGTAACTGCGCTGCCGTTTTGTAAATTATTAGCCGCGTTGTAAGACGAAGAACTGTTATAACTTTGAGCATAGTATAAATGCTGCAAAGCTGCGGCTTCGGTTTGCTGCAAAACGTCCCCGGAAGCTAATTTTTGCTGAATTAGACTAAGCAAATCTTGCAAAGTTAAATTAGTGTAAGTTGAGCCGTTATTTATAGAAATATTAAATACTTTTTGGCCGTTTACCATTTGGGTATTAAAAGTATAGCCTACCGGAGCATTGTTAATTTGCATGGGGCTGCCTTGCGCGTTTGGTACAGATACTTGAGTTCCCACAACAGGCGGCGTTTGAGTTTGGCCTTGGGCTATGGCAATACTTATGTTGTCTAATCTTTTTATCGCGCCCGCGCTGTCGGTTACTTCTATAGAAAAAGTAAACACGCCGCTTTGCGTTGGCGTACCGGAAATTATTCCTTCTGGCGACATAACTAAACCACTCGGCAAACTACCGGAAGGCACTGCAAAACTATAAGGCCCACTGCCGCCCGTAACATTTATTTGCACAGCCTGATACATTTGCCCCACTGTGCCTGAAACTAACTGCGGATAGGTTATGTTAAGTTCAGCTGCTCCAACCCCAACATCTTCCCCTGCTTCTACAAAAATTGTAAACTGCTGTGTGTGCGTGTGCCCTAAGCTATCTGTAATTTTTATATTTATATCTTGCTGTCCTTCCTCGGCTGGGATGCCGGTAATTCTCCCGCTATTTACGTCAAAACTTAAACCACTGGGCAAACTGCCGTTAGCTAACTCCCAAACAAAAGGCCCTACCCCGCCGGTAAAACCAATTTGATGATTGTAATTTTCCCCCACCCTGGCAGTTAACGCATATTCTGAAGTTAACATTAAAGTTTGCGTTGCTCCTGGACTTGAAACAGAATTTGAAAAAGGATTCCAATCTAAAGCAGCGACTTGGTGAAGCCTGCCTCCTTCTGCGTTTTTAATTGAATTTACCAAACTTTGAGGAACAGCTTTTCCAGTTTCCGACTTAACTTCACCTGAAGGACTTACTACAATATGCTTAAAAGCAGTGTCATTAATATCAATTAATGTTTGACGGTTGCCTTGAGAGTCAACATAGACATCTAAACTGTTATACCATTGATCAAAGCTACTTAGGCGCTGGTTTAATGTAGACCTCATACCGGTTAAAGTTTCTTGCCGATAATTATTTGTGCCCGGAATTGCAACCGGAACTGTTCCCCCCTCAATCATAGCCTGTACATATACTCTTTGGCTTTCAATAGAAGCCGGTCTCTTAAAATACGGGACACTGCCGTTAAATATAGCCCATATTAACTGGGTGCAAGTATCATACATTTCCTGTTCATCTTCTGGGTTAGTTGAACGATTGTTGTTATAAGTATCAACAATCTCTATAATCTTTGGCATTGCGTCTTCAATAACTCTAGTATCGTCAATTTTATAGTGCTGATTCCTCCTCCAATTTTCGTATTTATTCACAAGCAAGATTGCAACTTCAACCGCCGTTATTGCAATAGTTGCCGGGTTAGTAGCAAAAGCCCAAATTGCAGCAAGCGCATGTCCAGCAGACATAGCAGCAAGACCTCCATTAGCAACAATAATTGCCCTAGTTGCAGAACCCACAGCGGCATGCAAATAAATGTAAATTTGATTCGCAGCAGCTACAGCCCCAATCCCCCCGGCAAAGTATACTGATTTTTTTAAATCACCGACTAACATATTGTCCATAAACTGGCCGGTGGAAGGGTTTCGTAGTCTAATAGTTGCAGTATCTGAAACATTCGGTAAGTCAAAAGATTTTTCATACCTCCCATTCTGAAACCTATAACCCAAAGTCATTGCATACAAAACTAAACCGTTACTAGAAGAAGGAATTTCTTCGCCAAAACCAATAGCCGATGCAGCAAAACTACCTGGAATGAAATTTTCCGGCAAAACTGAATTTTGTTGCGAAAAATAATCAGCTAAAATTGCTAAATCCGAATCATTTAACGTGTTAAGCGTATGCTGTCCTGCTAATTCTGAAATATATGCTGGAGTTACTGTTCTTGTAGGCAAAACCCTATTAGTACTTTCTTTATAAACAACAACGTTTAAAATTTTATCTTTCGAAGAATCATTACCTGCGGCAGCTGGATGTATCCTAAATGCTGCAGAAAAAGTTTGATTTTCCAAGTCTGAAGAAACGAATGGGTCGTAAGCCTGTACACGAATAAGCCCATTTGCATCAGACGAGATAGTGGCTATATTACTCTGACTTAAATCTTCCGGGGTTACTACCACATTCGGACTTCTTGTACCATCTGAAAGCTCGACAAGAGCGCTTAAATTTAAGCTGGTATTATTTGCAACGGAAATAGTGTCGTTAATTTGCCTACTTTGAGAGTCCAAAATTTTTAAACTGCTGACTGATGTATCTTCTGTTGAAACTCTAACAAAAATTCTAGCGTCTTTTGAGTTATCACTCCCCATTCCTAATGGATGAACAGTAATAACGGTCTGTCCTGCCATAACAGCCGAGATATTTATTTGACCTTCAGAACCAATACCAGCAGATGCAATACTAGGATTTAAAGAAGTTACATTTACTCGATGATCTTGAGCATAAGTGCCATCTTGCATCAAGTAATCGACAAAAACTCTGGTAGAAGCACTTTGGCCAACTCGCAAATCAAAACTTTGCGAATCAACCAAAACCCTGCTAACCGTTCCACCTTGACTATTTGTGGTACTTGGACCACCACCGTTATTTTCGTTTTCATTTTCATAATTTTCATACCCAGATCCCGCGGGTGGCAGATTACCAGAAGGTTGTTCTGAAACTAAACCTACATTTTGAGGGTTTTGAGTAATTAAAGAACTGGCGGCTAAAGTATTTATCCACTGTCCGCCATTAAATCTTAAATTCCCAACCTGGCCGGAGTTTTCCATACCTTGCAGGCCGAGTATGTAAGAGGCAAAACTATTTTGGGAAAAAACGGATGGAATATTGCGTGAGTCCTGAAAATAGTTACCTAAAGAAGTAAAAAGTTCGGTACTGTCGCCGTCTGGAGCATACCTAGAAAGCATTTCGTCTACGCCTAAAGTTGCAGCATCAGCCGCTGCGGTTTGCACATTTAAAGAAGCGTGCGCAGTTTTAATGCCAAAAACTTTGTTTACCAAACTATTTTCAGAAGAATGCGTATTTTTCGCCACTATCCGCGTGGCAGATTTTTGCGCAGCCACTCCTCCCCCGCCACCCAGCAAATTACTAGCCAGCCCAAGCCCGGCGAAAATTTTCTCCTTAGTAGTAATTTTGCGTTTATGCTTATGCACTCGCTTAATTTTTGTTTTCTCCATATGTTTTTTTACTTTCATAATAACTTGTCTAAACCTCACTTTCATACAGTCGTGTATGAAAGTGTTTAAATTTTAACCACGTTTATAGGCTTGCTGTTTATATACGCTAAAATGTTTTCCAAGGTAGTATCTAAAATTCTCTCCATAGCTTCCTGGGTGTTAAAAGCGTTATGCGGGGTTACTATTACGTTGTCCATTTGCATTAACTCATGGTCAGCCAACATAGTTTTTAACTGCTCTTCGTTAGGATGCCCTTTCAATAAATTCAGCTCATCTATTATATAACCTTCTTCTTCCAAAACATCTAAACCTGCTCCGGCCAATTGTTTTTGTTTGAGAGATGTAAGCAACGCCATAGTATCCACCAAACCGCCCCTAGAGGTATTTATTAGTATGGCACTTGGTTTAACTAATTTTAAATTTTCTTCGTTTATTAAATGGTGCGTTGCGGGCATATACGGCACATGTATGCTAATTATGTCCGA
This sequence comes from uncultured Candidatus Saccharibacteria bacterium, assembly GCA_964453265.1. Lineage (GTDB taxonomy): Bacteria > Patescibacteriota > Doudnabacteria > UBA920 > UBA920 > CAYVNU01. The sequence continues at coordinate 25,996 of CAYVNU010000007.1, forward strand.
CTGCTTTAATAAATCTTCAAGCGATGCATATTTAATTCCCAAGTCTTCTCTCGGATGCGGGTCATAGGCCAAAACTTCCATTTCAAAACCTTTTGCCATTTTTATAACCCTAGCGCCAATTTTCCCTGTGCCAATTACGCCAATAGTTTTAGCTTTTAAATCAAAACCCCTTAAGCCCTCATAACTAAACAGGCCTTGCTCATGAACTCTTTTTATGGCCGGATAAAGCTTACGCGACAAAGCTAAAATTAAGGCAAAAGTAAATTCGGCAACGGTATTTTCACCGTAACTTGGCACGTTGGAAACTAAAATTTTTTGTTTTTCAGCCTGGGCAATGTCTATGTGGTCAAAACCCGTGCTGCGGGTTGCAATAAATTTTAAATTCGGCAACCGGCTAAAAACTTTTTTATCTACTCGGGAATTCACAAACACAGACAAAATTTCCGCTTCAGTTTCGGGAAAATGATGTTCGTTAACCGGCGTTTCATAAAACGCCAGGCTATGTCCGGTTAATTTTTTCTCAATATACGCTTTTTCCCACTCCTCGATTTCGTAAAACGCGATTTTCACAGTTTTTTGTTTCTCAAAATATTTTAACTTACTTTCATTAAAACATATTTTATTCTTTTAAGCAAACAAAAAAGTCCGCCACATTACTGCCGGTTAGACCGGTTAGTACATGGTCGCCTACGGCATCAAAAAAAGTAAAGCTATCGTTATTGTTTAAATAGCTTTGGTAGTCTAAATTAAGATTTTTTGCTCTTTCTAAAGTTGAGGCATCTACAATCGCGCCCGCACAGTCAGTAAAGTCATGTCCATCGCTAGCAAAACAACCAAATGCTTGTTTTTCGGAAATTGATGATAATGCGGCTAGAGCCATTTCCTGGTTTCTGCCTCCCATGCCTTTCCCTAAAATTTTCACTGTACTTTCCCCTGCACCTAAAAGACATTGGCCTTTTTTACTAGCGGCGATGATTTTACCGGCAAGCACACGGGCTTCACCCTGAAATTTATCATCAAAAATTTTTACATCCCAGCCTAAAAGTTCCGCCTGTTCTTGCATGGCCTTTAAAGCTACTTTTGGCGCGGCCACTAAATGATTAAAAATATTTTTAAAATATTTTTCTTCTTTGGGAGTTTCCAAAAGATCAACTTTATTTAAACCCGCAATACTTAAAACATCAAACTTTTTTATTAATTCTTGCGCGTCCCGTATAGTAGTTTGGTCTTTTACCAAAGGACCAGAAGCAATAACCGACAAGTCGTCCCCGGGCACATCGGAAAAAATTAAGTTTACTATGGTTGCCGGGTAAAAATGTTTGGCCAGCTGCCCACCCTTAACTAAACTTGTGTGCTTACGCACAGTATTTAACTCACTTATAGTTGCTCCGCCTTTAGTCATGGCCTTAAAAATTTTGGCAGCTGACCCAAAATCTATATTGTAAGGCATTTCAAAAATCGCGCTACCCCCGCCGCTAATGCTGCAAATAACTAAATCATCTGCTTTTAAATCGGAAATAATTTCCAAAGTTTCTTTGGCGGCCTTTACATTCTGCTCAGACACATTCGGGTGCGTTGCTTGAAAATAATACCAGATTTTACCCCCCTCCTTTTCAAAGGAGGGGTTAGGGGAGGTTACACAAGCAACGTCAATAACAACTCCGCGCTCTACCCGCTCGCCTAAAATTTCTTTTATTACTCGCGATGACTCCAGCGCTGCCTTGCCAAAACATAAAACAAAAATCCGCTTAAATGCATTTAATTCAAGCTTTTGTTTTTCTACTACTAATAAATTTTTTTTGCTATCAAACCTAAAAGACCTTCTAACCGCTTTGCTAGTATTCACCGCCTCAAACCCCGCTTCGGCAATGCTTAAAAGCTGTTTCCGCAAACCCGAATGCGCCAAATGTTCAAAGTTTTTTATTATCATTTTTGTTTTATTACTAAAATTAGTCTTTTTTAACTGCAAATCAAACTATTTCCTAAACTAATTTTTTCCCGCACAAATCACAAAAATTATGTTTAAACATTTCTGTGTGAGTTGTGTTGCAGCCAATTTTTTCTTTTTGTGCCTCTAAAGTAGTTCCATAATCTTTTTCAAACGCGGCCGGATTAAATTTTTTGTTTTTGTCGCCGCAATTTGAACAAAAAACTTCTTCTCTTAAAACCATTTCACCGCATTTCTTACAGCTTAAATAAATCATGCAGTTAAACTTTCTTTCAAAATAGTCTTCAATTTGCATTAACTCTACGGGTTTTAAATCCCGGTTTAATACCTGAGCGATTTTTTGCTTACAAAATTTAAGAATTTCTAAACCTATTTTCTGCTTCTGCTTCAAAGTCTGCTCCAAGACACAGTCAATTACTTTTTCCAAAAAACCCCTTAATTCTTCCGCGGAATCATTTTTTAAATTAGATACTTCTTCTCTAATAAACTTTGCTATTTCACTTTTATATTCTACTTCCTTAGCATTATTATATATCTCCGCCGAATCTCTGCCCCTGTTAGAATGTCTATAAAAATTTTTCATATCCTAATTTATTTTTTGTTTAGGCACAGGCAATTTAAGCAGTTCGCGACATTCTGCCTGAATTTTTTCAGCTGCAAAAATAAAATCTTGAACCGATTTATTTTTATCGTTTATACTTCTTAAATTTGCCCATGAGATTAAATCGGCTTGAGGCATCTTAGCAATTACTTTAACAATATTAGGAAACTGCGCATATTGGTTCATAACTTGTTGACTATTTAGCTGTGAATATGAAAAATACCAATCCAAGGCAACCAAGGCAGACTGATTTTCATACTCTATTTCAGCAAAGCCCCAATCTTCTCCCCCCATCTCTTTTTTGTAGTCTGTCATATACCTAGTACTTAATTAATTCTAAAGCCATAAACAGCGGGATTTCTTTTCTAGCTTTATCTTCGGCATTTTTTCGCGGACCTTTGTCCGATTCTTTATGTGAAATCCATTCTTCCAAACGGCTGACACAAAAACCGGTCTTGTTAAAAGTTTTAAAATAATCCTGCATTGAGCGATGAAATGAATAAGTAAACTTTTTTTTATTTTCATCTTTTTGACCTTGGGTCATGTCTACTTCCTGAGTAATTTGGGATAAATATTTTTCAATTCTACGGTATTGAACATTGGCTTTTTCATCATACCCCCAGGCGCTGGCAGTTGGCACCCTAAAACTTGGGTGATTAAGCACTAACAATAACCGCCCTTTTGGTTTTAAAACCCTAAAGCATTCACTAAGCGCGGCCTGAAAATTTTTTATATTTTGGAGCGCTAAAACGCATATTGCCGCATCAAACCTGCCACTTAAAAGCCCTTTCATATTTTCAGCAGACAAAGTTAAATACGTTTCATTTTGTCCAGCACGGCTTTTCGCCATTTTAATTAATTCCCCGCCCACGTCTATACCTAAAACTTTAGCTCCCAAACTAGCAATTTCGCGCGCAAAAAAACCCTGGCCGCAACCCACGTCTAAAATTTCCGTACCCGGCCTTACTCCCAGCATTCTAAATAAATTCGGCTTTATAACTTTTATTTGGTATGTGTCTTCGCTGTCTTCCAGCAAAGTATCATACCACCCGGCCACTTTACCCCAAGATGTAGATTTTCTCATATAACAAATGTGTAATAATTCTTTTACTATTCTTTCCTGTCATTGCGAACGCATCTGCCTGTCCTCCGACTCGTCCAACGTAGTCCCGACTGGTCGGGACTACGTTGGAAGCTTCAGCGAAGGAGGGGCGAAGGGGGAAGCAGTTTATGTATTTACGAGATAGCCACGATGCTATTTTGGGTCTCGTAATGGCACATTATTCGCTATGAGTTAATACTCATATAAAATTCTAAATCAAAAATTATTTCTTTGCCAATTATTACTGTCTTTGAAAATATTTTGCCGCGTACCTTTTACGCGTTTTTAACGCTGCCTCAAAATTAAAGTCCTTTCCTTGTCCCACCAAATACTTTTTAACTAAATCCACTTCCTTTTTATTGGCCGGTTTAAAAAACTCTTTAGGATTTTCCTGTGCCTCCATGCATAAATTGGCCCACCATTCCACCAAAAGCCTGTATCGTCTAGTTTCATGATTTTTTATTTTCATTTTGCCAATGCTCTCGCGCGATAAGTCATTCCTTCCTATTTTAATAAATTTTGTAACTTCGTATACCTTAAGAGCTTCATACAAAAATTCCAGCCTCTGTTTCAAACTAAGTCCTATGGTACGCTGCCAATCTGCCACATGAGCCAATTCATGCGATAGAGTTTGTGATAAATAAACAAGCTGGGTATTTTGTGGGTCTTTATGCACATGGATATCATTAAAATTGCCTGCATCTCCGGAAAAACTAGTATTGTATTCGTCAACCTTCATTTGATCTGAATATTCTAAAGACCTAACCTGAGCAACTGCATGAGCCGGATAAAATTTTAACAAATCCCTAACCTGCTTTTCTGTTAAACCTAATTTTTCAAAACCTTTTACGCTTTCTAAAGAGTTTTCTTTAAACTTACTAAATTTTTCATGCTCACTAAGTATTAGTGAAATTGTATTCTGATCCAATTCATTAATTAAGTATGCAATTTTGTTTCTTAGTTCCTGTTTTTCTGTTTCCGACAACTTTTCTCCTGTTTCTACTGCATCTAAAATCGATTTCAAATTATCAACTTTATTTTCATCACTTATTTTAAATGCTATTTCCCGAGCTGTATAAGCAAGACCAAGAGTACCCGCAGCAAAGCCTAAGGTCTTTAAAAATTCTCTTCTGTCTGTATTTGTACCCGACTTAACTTTATTTTCGCCAGAGTCTTTAGTTCCGCTTTCTATTGGCATAAAATTTAAAAATTATTATTACTACGTATTATATACTCACTGTTTAATTTTGCCTAATTACAGGCAAAACCATATCCCAAACTTTAGCCGCCACATTGCGCAGTTTTCCAAGCAATGGTTCGTGATGTAAATTAATAAAAGGCAAACTATTGGCTTCAATAAATCCGCAGCGCTGCTGCTTGTACGATTTAGTAATGTCAGGGATTATAAAATCAAAACCAACAATTGGGTCGCCCACAACCTTAGCCGCGCGGACAAACATGTCTTTAGTGTCCGGGTGGCAAATATCAAAATCTTCACTTGAAGAACCTCCATAATTTACTCCTATTTTTTCAGATAAAGTTACACTCCTGCCCATTTGAGGAACAAAAGAAAACTTTAAACCCTGCTTAGTCAAAAAAGTTTCCATTGCTAAATCCATTTTAATAGCACTTACTCCTAAATGGCTGCGTTGATTTTTTATATCAACCAACTGGGCAATATTATGAAAACCATCACCCACAACTTGAGGCTGCTCACCTCTTAACACTCCGCATAATTCATAATTAATTAGAGTCGCCCTGTAAACTGGTCCGGTTAACTGCTCTTCTACCATTACCCAAAAACACAACTGCTTGGCAATTTTATAAGCCTCTTTTAATTGCTCAAGCGAACTAACAAAAGTTGTACTATGCCTACCACGGCTGCCGGCTCTGGGCTTTACTATAACCAGCAAATTCTCTTTTGACTTATCTTGGATATTATTAAATATTTTTTTTGCGCCCAACCAGCTAGACGCATAACCTCCTAAGGGCACCGGCAAATTATTTTTAAGTAAAATGTTTTTTAGCCAGCCTTTGTCATCCATTCTGTCTAAATTTCTATCATCATAATTTTTTGGTCTGGGCAAACCGCTAAAAACTAGCTTATAACTTTTAGTTGGCGCCTGATAGCCAGCTTCATAAACATCAAAAGGCCTACCAAACAGCAAAAGCTCTTTAAATTCAATGCCCCGCTGGTTTGCTTCCTGCCATAAAACTTTCGCGCGAGTGACTTTACACTTTTCTATATTAGTATTAAAAGTAATTACCCTAAAAAAAACAAAAATTTTAAGCCAAAAATTAATCGGCAATATCTTAGCAAAAAACTTTTTTATTTTTAAAGAAAAATTATTATACAAAACTACCCGCCTAATAGGCGCTAAAAACAAATTTAGGCTTTCAAAATACCAATAGACAAAATGCGGTACCGGATTATTTCCACAGTACTCGCAAGTTTTTTTTTCAGCAAATTGTTTTACTTCTTTACTCTTTGTCACGGAAAAAAATGTAAGCTCCTCCGGCTGTAATTAAAATAAACAAAAACAAAACTAAAAAACTCTTTGATTGCCGAACAAAAGAGAACCCCGTATCAGTTGAAGACTGATTTTTTAATTCTGAATTATTTTGTAAAAGTCCGTCGACTTTTTTTTCATTCGAAGTTTTTTCTTCCATGTTCTCCCCATTACTTCCGCTGTCCGGCGAAAATTGTATATTGCCGGAATAGTTGGGTGAAATCCCCTCCGGCGCGGGCTGCAGCGGTTTTATATCCGGCACTGTACCTTTAACCGACATTGCCGCAAAAGTGTGAGAAAAAAAGAAAAATGATATTAAAATTATTATTACGTATTTCATAGCTTAATTAAGTAAAATTAAATAAAATTTAAATGCAGTAATTTTTACTTAATTTTATTTAATTTCAAAATTTTAATTAATTGATTAATCACTATTCCAGCTAATTTGCTGATATCCATCAGATGAAAGTGGGAACGACGGCGGCGGAGCAAACAATAAATTCGCGTCATAACTAGTTTGAGTGCTGCAGTAACCCGAAGTACAAGTATTACCGCTCACCCAGCTCCAAGTCCAAACTCCAAAACTGGACACCGCGCCATAAATAGTTAAGCTAGTTCTCGTACTGCCAAAATCCCACATTTGCGCGCTGCCATTTTGTGCAATTATTGCAGCATTAATTTCAAGTGTATTTGGCGCAAAATAAGAAATTAAAAAATCTTTTTGGCCAATTAGCCCTAGCACATTAGTCCCGTCTTTAGCCGCGTACACCAGATTATTCGGTACAATTATACTTGGCGCAGTATTTACATTATAAGGCAATTTAGCTGCTGCTACCAATGCCCTGCCTTTTACCGTACCTTCCGCCCAGGTTGTATCCTCTATATATATTAACCCGTTGCTCGGCATAGCATAATCCTGCACGCCGGCAACAGAAGAATTCCCGTCTAACTTAGTACGAGCATTGTAATCTATATCTTCGTTATGCGCATTGCGGCTTACATCCCAGCCTGTCGGAGTGCTCCTTAGCGAAGTTACTTTATATATGCTTATTGTTCCGTTTGAATTAAAAACCAAAGAATACCCTTGTGCATTGGAAGGCGGCAAATATATTCCGCTTGTCTGGGCATTGCTTTTTATGGAAGATAGGTCTGAAGTCATACTGGCAAAATCCACATTTGGCTGGGGAAATTGCCATAGAGCCTTTGTCGATGCAGGAGCGCTGCCCCAAATGCCGTTTTTAGTTGCCGGACAAGGACTGCCTGACCAACTTTGGCAATTATAGGTATTTTTGGCCGATGAAATTGGCGCGTTGCCGGTGCCGTCAAAACGAATTCCCCCATTTGCATGCATCTGCCCGCTCACACTTTCCGTATCGCCTATCCAAACATCAGTGTTGGTTAAAAACGCATACTTTGCCAAAGACGGTACGCCATAACGCACAGTAATTGTTCTTTTTACTTTTGGATTTTCCACCGAATACCCGGTTGATTGAATAGTTACAATTGTTGAACCAATGCTAGGTGGCGTAATAGTTAATGTATACTGACCAATTTTCTGGTTAGTGTCTTTGTCATAATAGTCATGAACATATGGCCCGGGACTTGTACTTGAAGCATTGCCGTCATAATAGTCCGTAGCATAGTGAGCTAATCGCCACTGATAATAATTTACTCCCGCCTCAGCAATTTGAAAAGCCTGCTCTCTGTTTACCGTACTTCTTACCACCCTAAGCTGAGTCGTGGCATAATTTAAAACCGCCAGCATAACTAAAGAAAAAACAAAAATAGTAATTACAGTAAATATAAGGGTACTACCTTTTTGCAATTGACAAAAACGACGTAATTGAGCAAAATTGACAAAATTACCCCTCAGATTTTCTGAGTTTTTAAATCTTGTCAATCTTTTAAATTTTTTAAATCTTGTCATTTAACTAGTTTCCAAGGTTTGTTTTTAAATTTCTTACTGTTCCGCCCGCTGTTACAGTAAAGTAATTATTATTTTTTACCCCGGCTTTATTAAAAACTTGTAAATTTACTTTTACATATTTTACAGTTACCACACTTACCGGCTGGCTTAAGGAAGCTTGAGTAGAAGAGCCAATATAACTTCCATCATAATAATAAAACAAGGGAGTGGTGGAAGAATTAGCCACATCATTTTGCATAAGTCTGCTAACTTCCGTACTGGTGTTATAGGTACTGCCGTTATATTCTGTTATACCTTTATACAATTTGCCGTTTTGCAAATAATATCGAATGCGCTCAATGGCGCCGTCTTTATCTTCGTTGCTATAATAAGTAATTTGTTGATCACCCGCCGTTTCAAGAGCATAAGCCCCATTAAGACCAGTTTGGGCGTTTCTTAATTCATTAATTATACCGAATGCGGTTTTCCTGGCCTGATCCTGGTCAGATAAAAGTCCGGACTGTTTTTGACTGCCTGATAAAATTTGTGACAACAATACTACCATGCCGACCATAATTATAGCAAAGGCAAAAATCGCCACAGTCATTTCAATAAGGGTAAACCCCGCTTCACTTTTAAATAGCCTTTTTCTACTATTCAAATTTTGTATTTTCTGAATCATTAGATTATTTAACAACTTTATTTGAAAAGTGATGACGGGGTAAACCCCGAATTTAATTGACAAGATTGACATGATTGAGCAAAATTGACAAGAATTGGGCGGTCCTTTGACCCCCTGTTTGGTTTTATTATTCTTGTCATTCTTTTAATTTCTCCTACGGGCTCATTAAAACTTCTAAAGTTTGGTTCCCACCAACATCCAAATTATTTACAACCGCGTTCTGATATCCGGAAAGAGTAACATCTAAATCATAATTATTTCCCTGGGTTAAACTACCAAACCATACCTGACCCGGAGTAAAACAACCCGAAACATAATTTATGCTAATTGAAGTTAATACAGGAGTTTTTTTGTTATTTGTTGTTGATAAAAAAGCTTTATAGCGAACATAGCGGTTATTGTCGTGCGCAGAAGAAATGCTTGTTCCGGAAACTGTGTAATAAGTAGAGCTAGTTCCATCCGGTCCCAAATATAGCCATGTCGCATTGTCGTTATTGGACGCGATTTGAAATTTTAAAGCTGCTGCCGCATCTTGGCTAGTAGGCTGCCAAGTAATTGTTGTAAAATTGGAAGCCGATGTGCCTGTGTCATAAGTAGAAGATTCCAGCCAGCCGGAAGCAGCGTAATTGCCGGAAGTTTTTTTCAATCTAACTCCCGTTGGAGCGCTGTTAATATCTATATTAGCATCATCTTGAAAATATCTATCAGGCGTAGTAGTAGACCAGGTTGCTTGACCTCCGCCGGAAGTCCAGTCGCTTTGCACCCACACGCTACCACCGGTAACACCGTAGTAATCCTGTGGCACACTCCCGCCTTTGCGCAAATGCACTGTAGCATTTTCCAAAGCCGCTCCGGTACCCGCGTCTTTAACAATAACCAACAAGCTGTTGGCTGTAGAATTAGTATTTAGTATCATAGTAAAAGTTTGCGTCGTGCCGGGCAGTACGTCTATTTTTTGAATAGGCGAAGTTCCCAACACCACCCAAGACTGGCCAGTTAAAAGTGTCGGCGTGTAAGTATCCCATTCCAAATTCGTTAAAGCTATTAAACCGGCTACCGAAGTCCAATTCATAAAGTATTTATAAACATCCGGGCTGGTACCAATTAGTTTCGCGCCTTTTATATTTAAATTTACACCGCTGACATTTTGGCATAAATTATTTAAAGTTTTTATATTCAGCGTGGAAAGCAGATCAATAAAAAAACTAACCGTAGTAACTTGGCCGTCTACAATTGTCGCATCCGGTTTTATAGGGTTTGGATTAGAAACAGAAATCGGATAAGTCTGGTCGGTTGAATATCCGGGCGCTGTTACCACAATATGATAGCCGTTTACCCGCGCCGGCAAACCCACTTCAATCCACTGACCGGAACTGTCCGAACTTCTGTCTAAAATTATACTGGGCGAAGTCGTCGTACCTTCAATATGAACACTAGCTCCGGGTACTGGCTGGCCATTGGCATTATATACTTTTATAAGCAGCGCGCCGGCGTTTAAAGTCCCCTCCAAGCCCTTAGGCACAACGTTAGTAGCAAAATAAGTTATTTTTCCCGTAGTTGTATTTTGCACAAACATTTTTACTTGTTTGTAGTCCGCGCCTTCCGCATCGGTTGGCACAGTACCGTCCGCCGAATCATCCACATAAGTTACTTCGTAATATATTTTGTACGTAAAACTCTCCATTTTTGCCGATATGGCGTTTACATAGTCCGGTAAATTTCCATGTGGGTTGCCGTTTAAAGTCCCCACTTGGCTATAAGGCATATTTTTAACTATTTCCATGTAGTTATCGGCCAGCGATGCCAATGCGGTTTTCTCCCGCGCGGTTTTTATACTTCTGGTTAAAGCTGAATACGCACCCAAAACTCCGGCTGCGATAATTGCAAAAATCGCCAAAGTCATTAAAGCTTCAAGCAGAGTGAATCCTGTTTGGTATTTTTTATTTAATCTTTGACCTTTAATATTTTTTTTCACAATTTTTTATTTCAAGTTCTCTTTTCTAACTAAATTATACCACGCTTTGCTCTTTAAACTCTTTCTTTGGCAAGTCGCCCAAAATTTTTACTACAGCCAAAAAACACACGCCGCTTAAAAATACCAAGAATGTTGACCATTCTAAGGCAATTTTTAAATTGTAAATATCGGAAACTTTACCTACCACTGCCGGAGCCAAAGTATCGCCCAACAAATGTATAACCAGCAAATACACCGCAAAAGCCGTGGCCCGCAAATTTTGCGGCACTACATCGTGAATAACCGCGGTGGAAGGGCCGTGATAAAAAGACAAAAATACAGTACCTAAAAATAAAAATATTAAAAACCAATGGCTATTGCCCGTACCATGGACTCCCAAATACATAAACGGCGCGGCTACCATTAAAGATGCGGCTATAACTAAAGACCGGCCGGCAGAAAATCTTTCCTGAAAATGATCAGCCAAATAGCTACCCACCACCACGCCTAAAACTCCGGCTAGCATCATAGTTGCGCCTAAAATCAAACTGGCATCTTTTAAATTATAACCTTTATAGCGCATAACAAATTCAATGCCCCAAGAAATAAAAGCCCCTGTCGCAAAAGTAGTTAAAGTTCCGCTAATTATTACCCAAATAAACGGCCGGTTTTTAAGCAGCGACATTGGGTCTATTTGTTCTTTGTTATGCAAAACTCTTATGTCTTTTAGCTTGGAACTTAAGTAAGCTAAAATAATGCCGGGAATAGAAACTAAAAAAAAGGCCAAGCGCCAATTATTAAAATAAAAAGCCACTACCCCGCCTAGCATAGCGCCAATAGTTCCGCCAATAAACATACCCGCGTTAAACACGCCCTGGGCTTGCGCGCGAGATTCTTCGGGTAAATTATCCGATATCATTGCGGTTGCTGCGGGCGCGTAAGCTGCTTCGCCAATACCCACTAAAGAACGAATACCTAACAGCTGTTTAAAGCTTGCCGCAATGCCAGAAGCAAAAGTCGCTATACTCCAAAAAAATACTCCGACCGCAATAATATTTCTTCTGGCCCCTTTGTCAGCCATAAGCCCAAGTGGCACACTAGCTAAAGAATGCACCAGCATAAACACCGTACCTAAAAGTCCCAATTGAAAATCACTGACTAAAAATTCGCGTTTAATATGATCAAACAAGGGAAAAATTACCTGCCTGTCCACATAGTTAAAAAAATTCACCAAGCTTAAAACAATTAAAATTGTTTTTTGCTCCCTAGAAAGATTTTTTATAAAAGACATTCTATACTCTAATTAAAAACACTTATTTAACTTATTAATTATACTAAAATTACCTCCACTAAGCAAAACCGCCCCAAATATTTGGGGCGGCTAAAATCAATTTATTTCTATTTAAGTGTTTCTAATTTTTCTTGTAACTGTCTCTTAGTAGCTTCTAAATTCTCAATCTGTGCTTGATCTAAAGATCCATTTCCATGACTTGTGTCAGTAGAAGCCTTTTTTAAATTATTTATTTGGTCATCTAAAAATTTAATAGCTCTTTTAAAATCAGGAGCATGCCCAATAACTGGATTATTTACTTGCAACAAACTATCCACCAATGATGTTAGAGTTTCAAAGCTATCTTCATAACTCTCAGTTGAATAAGTTTCTATTCCGTTCATAAAATTTATTTAATTATATTAATTTTATAAATTACTCCGGCTTTATCATCGCTTACGTACATTATACCATTTTTGTCAAAAACTATATCAACCGGGCGGCCAGACGAGGTTTTACCGTCATTTAAAAGCCAGCCGGAAATAAAATCTTCAGCAGCTTCGTACTTTCCGTCCTTTAATAGTTTTATATGGGCTATTTTGTAACCCGTGGGCGTAGTTCTATTCCAACTGCCGTGAAAAGCCACAAGTAAATCGCCTGCATATTCAGCCGGCCAGGAATTAGGCACAAAAGCTAAACCCAAAGGCGCGCTGTGGGCGGGTAAATCTATAAAAGATGGAATTTCAAAAGGCTCCTCGCACGGATTTCTTATGTACGTGTTTTTATCAAACTGAGTGTCATGAATGTTTTTACCATAACAAATTGGCCAGCCAAAATCTTTATCTTCTTGTAAAATATTTATTTCATCCGGCGGCAGTTCGTCGCCTAAATTATCGCGTCCCATTTCTGTCGCCCAAATCTTTCCGTTAGAAGGATTTAAAGCCATAAACACGCTGTTACGCAGGCCTTTTGCGTACTGTCTAAAATCGCTTCCGTCCAGGCGCATGGAAAAAATACTTGCTAAACTCGAGTCTGTTTCATTACATGCGTCGCAACTTGAGCCAATGGAAACTAAAAGTCTTTTTTTATCTTCTTTTAATTTACTATCTTTAAACAAATTTTCCACCAGCAATAACGTACGGGTAAAATGCCGGCCGCCTTTAGGCAATTCTGTAATGGTATGCAAGCTATCTTCAGTATATAAAGCAACTTTAGAAATTTTATTTTCCTCAGCTACATACATTGTCGTACCGTCTATTACCAAGCCATGAGGATTTTTTAAATTTTTGAAAATTGGATTTACGGAAACCGCTTTACCGTCTTTAATTTCTATTTGAGAAATAGTGCCTTTGCTAGTCTGACTCACCCACATATTACCCAAACTATCAAATGCTATTACTCTGGCGCCCGGTAAATTTTTTGCGAAAGTAGATATTGCAAAGCCTTTGGGCAATTTTAAATTAAGCCCGGTTGTATTTAGACTCTCAGGAGTTGATGATGAAACCTGTTGGTTAGAATTTTCAGAAACTGTATTTGCAGCCGGTTTAGTTTTGTTGTTAAAATTTTTCCATAGCAAAAAGCCGGCCAATAAAACCACAACCAAAACTAAAAAAACCAAGCTTTTAAATTTCATATATCTTTGAAAAGAAGCGCGAGAGGGGCACCCTCTTGCTATTTAACTTCTTCAAGTTCAGTTCTAAATTTTATTAAATCCCTTTTTGCAGTTTCTGTAACTCCCGCCCTGCCCATTAAACCGTTTAAAATAGTCACGCTTTCCTCTCTTTGATCTAAAGGCATTTGTGCAAAATCACCATTCTCTGAAAGAGATCTCATTCTCTGCAAAAATTCTTGTTCACCTCCATGCTCCTGCAATAATGAAGTATATTCATCAATTCGTCCTTTATTCTCTACTCGTCCATTAAACCCAAACATTTCTTTAAAACCCATTTTTTTCCTTTCAAATTATTGCGCAAATAGTTACGCAGTAATAAATTTATTTTTATTATTTAGTGTTAAATTTATTCTTCTTTATCCACGGGGTGCACCTGCCTATTTTTTGTTTCCATACCAAAGTGAGTAGCAGACTCAGTTGTTTCCACAGCTTCCACACTGCTTACCTGAGCGCCACTAGGTCCGACTTTTGCCCATTCTATAAATTTTTCAATTACCGCTTCTTCACCGTTAACAATAATTTCTACTGTGCCCTCCTTACCATTTTCCGCTTTACCAATAAGTCCCAGCTCCACCAATTTCTCATAAGCTGTCCACCTAAACCCCACCCCCTGTACCCTGCCTTTAACTGTAATGTGTAAATTTTTTACCATACCTATAAAATTACTTATTTTA